>NZ_ABIC01000014.1 GCF_000172075.1 Shewanella benthica KT99 | reverse complement strand
CGCGAGCGACCGAGCTATCGAACTCAGTGCCATCGGTAAGCGTACCGACATAATGAACTTCGACCATGTCTTCGGCAACAGGCTTCTCACCCGTACCAGGAGTCATTACTTCATATTGAAGACCAGATTCTGTGGTGACTACGCCTTCTTTAGCCTTATTAGTCTCTAAGAATGCAGAGCTATCGGCCAAGGCTGTTTCAGCAAGAAGTGTAGCTTGAGCCTCACGCTTGTCATTTAACGTCTCATCGAGCCCCTGAAGAACGGTCTGCATCTCTTCTTCTGTCAGCTTAAGCTGGTCATTAAGACCGCTACTGAAACCTGCAACAATAAGGTCACGATCGACAGGCATACCTAGTTCTTCTTGCTCTTTGATATGGCCAGACATGTATTTACCAATAGATGCACCCACACTGTAAGCTTCTTTTTGTGCTTGTGTCTTTAACTCAACATTGGCCGCTGCCTCAGTTGTTTGCTGCTCTTGGTTACAAGCTGACAGACCGATAACGGCCAAAGCAACCAGTGATAATTTATAAATAGATTTCATTTAAAAGCTTCCTCAGGATCTTCTAGTCGTGACAATAACCTTATCTTATAAGGCGATCCACTTTATACTAGTTAAATACGTTATTCCAATTACATTACTTATGTTTAATCAAGCTATGTAAATGCTATTTCACTTGAGCTAGAGACAACAGCATTGAGGGCAAGTTCATGAAAAGTTTCTTTTCGATTGTTTTTTGCACTCTCGCCATTTCAGCTTGTCAGCCTGATGCCATAGACACACAGGCATTGATCACCGAGCCTAGCTATGATGCCTGCCTGTCTCAGAATGGACAATTAGCCCTGGTTAGCACGGCCCATAGCGGAATTTAGCTGTGGGATCTCGACACGGGCAGGCAAAAATACACTTGGTTACACAGTGGATCCGATAATGACGCCTTCGATGTCGCCATCTCTGCCAATCAAATGTTTGCCGCTTCCTTAAGCAGAAAATCAGTCGCCCTCTGGAGCATCCTAAATGGCTCATCTTTAGGTTGGTGGTCACTGCCATCGACCGGGCAAAGTGTGGCGGTATCCGACTCAGGTTCATTGCTCATAGGCCTCACCGATGGCAGTGTCATGTCGCTGATGCCGTCGGCCGCCACCAAGACCCCTTCCTTAATTAAATTTCTCGGCCATGCAGAAAAAGTGAATAGTGTGGCCCTTTCCGCCGATGGCAAACTGGCCCTAACCGGCTCAAACGATATGCAAGCCATCTTGTGGCACAGCACCACAGGTCAGCCCATTCATCGCTGGAAGTTCGATAACCGAGTCATTAAGGTGAGCTTAAATGACTCAGGCAGCCTGTCATTTATGAGTGACAGCACTAAAATAGCCAAGATTATGGATAATCTCACCGGCGAACAAATCAGTCAGTTAAAAATCAACCGTCGGAAAATGAACTTTTCGGCGGTGCGCTTTTCAAACCATGATACCTTACTCCTGACAGGCACCCCGGCGAGAGAAGTTAGGGTCTGGGACATAAAAACCGGTCATTCCTTGGCCAACTGGCAGGTTCAGCGTACCAAACATGCCCAAATCAAGGGCGCCGTTGTATACTCTGTCGCTAACCTGGATTCAAACCAGATCCGTACCATTAGCAGCAATGGCTTAGTCGAGACTTGGCCAGTGCCTGTCCATTAGAGGTAAAAATGCAACAATTAGAACAGAGAGTCGAAGATCTTGAGATGAGACTGGCATTTCAGGATGTCACCATAGAAGATCTCAATCAGCAAGTGATCAAGTTAAATAGTCTGCTGTCTGATCAGCAGCAAGCAATACGACTCTTAGTCAGTAAATTACAAACCGCAGAACCGAGTGACATAGTGAGTCAGTCAGATGAGGGCCCGCCACCTCACTATTAAATATTAGTGCCAAAAAATTGAAGGATCAAGATGTTAGCTTTCAAGACCTTAATGGCCTAGAGTATCATCCAAGCTTAACGGGCTTTATTGCCCGGATTTTTCAACACGAATATGTTCATCTTCAAGGTATCACCTTGATTGAAAGGGGCGCTATGCAAGCCAATAATAGCCTCAATGAGGCTGTACGATGAAAAGTACCATGAAGAGCACAATGAAACATTGGCTATTAATCCCTCTGTTGAGCCTCAGCCTATCTGGTTGTGCATTTAACAGTATTTTCATCAATTACCCGTCGCAAATTGCCCCGATAAAAGCCCAGCTCAACACGAATACCCCCATGAAAGGGATTGAAGATGTGGCATCGAATATCTCCGGCGCAGATGGCCTGCTCTATGCTCAGGAAGCTGGACGAGTCGCTCAGATCAGTGGCGATTTCGAGGCGAGTAAAAATTACTATCAACAAGCCGTTGCTGCCTATCTCAAATTTGATGATAAGGCGACCTTGAGTGTCACGGATCTAGGCGCCACCGCCAGCAGTCTATTTATAAACGACAATGTGATCCCCTATCGCGGACCGGGTTATGAACGTGTGATGTTGCACCAATATCAAGCACTAAACTACTTGTTCAGTGGCGATCGAGAAGGCGCCTTAGTAGAAGTCAGACGCAGTAACCAGCTGCAAAGCTCAGAACAGGCCAGATATCAAAAATCACAGAAATCAGTTCAAGCCATGGCGAACGGCACCATAGATGCGGAAATGAATAAACTCGACAAGGCCGCGGGCACAGTCACCAGCTCCTTCTTAAATGCCTACAGCTACTACACCACGGGTCTGTTACATGAAATTTTAGGCGAGCCCAACGATGCGTTTATCGATTACCGTAAAGCCGCGCAAATTACCCCTGATAACCCCTATCTGCAACAAGATCTTGTCCGTTTAGCGACACAGCTCTCCATGCCTCAACAGCAGGAGTTTGAACGTAGATGGGGAAAACCTAAGTTCCAAAAGAAGGGGGAAGGCCAAGTCATAATCCTGCTCGAACGTGGCTTTGTCCCTGAAAAGAAGAGTATAACGATTCCCTTCACTATTCATGGCAACTGGCAGACCGCCTCATTAGCCACTTATACTTCAAATTCTCGTGCTGTTGCAAAAGGTAAACTAAGCGGCTTAGGCAAGACCTTAACCGCGGCTCCCATCGCCAATATAGGCGCACTGGCAATCACGGCCCTCAAGGAAGATCTCCCGGCCGCCTTATTGAGGCAGGCAGCCAGAGTCTATGCCAAGTCTGAGATGGCCAGAAGCGTAGAGAGCAGCAGCAAGAAGAGACATAACGAAACCGATTTTGCCGCCATCGCCATGCAGATATTCAACGTAGTGACGGAGCAAGCCGATAGACGCAGCTGGCTTACCCTACCCAAACAAGCACAAATTGCCAGAACTTACCTCAAAAATGGTCGTTACTCACTCAAGCTTGATAATTCACCGAGCCAAGAAATAGAAGTGAAGAGCGGTAGAACAACCTTAGTTTGGGTAATAGACACTGGTAATCACACACGTTTTTATTCAATAATCATCTAATACACATTTAATGGAAGCCACTATGAAAAATTTTAAACTCATTTTTATGCTAGCTGTCGCTGTCGGACTGGTTGGTTGCCAATCAAAAGTCGAATATGGTGACGCCACTGAGGTGGAAACGGTCAATGAAAACTTCGGTTCTTCAGATCTTCAATCCATCACGGCTAAGATGGTTGATAGCATGCTGACGTTCCCACCTATCGTGGCGATGACACTAAACGACCGTCCCATCATGTTTGTCGATAAGATCAAGAACAAGACTTCAGAGCATATCGATACAGAATCGGTCACTGACTCGATCAGCAACAAGTTACTACGCTCGGGTAAGTTCCGCTTTATCGACATGACCAAGGTAGACGAAGTGCGTAAGCAGCTGGACTACCAGAACAATGCCGGTATGGTTGACCCATCTACCGCCATCAGCTTCGGTCGTCAAATTGGCGCCCAGTACATGCTTTATGGCAATCTTTCCAGCATAGTTAAGCAATCAGGCAGCACTAAAGATGTTTACTACAAGATGACCATGCGTCTGATGGATCTCGAAACAGGCCTTATCGAATGGTCTGATGAGAAAGAGATCCGTAAGGTTAAGTCTAAGTCATTCCTGGGACTGTAATTTAGCGTAACTTGCTAACTTGATAAAAATGCCAGTCTAGATGACTGGCATTTTTATATAATCAACTGCCAACATCCCCCTTTCTATAACAAAAAGTCATTCGAGCTTGCTTGTTATCGCACTCGGCAAAGAAATCGGTTAGTGTTGCCACTCATCTCTCAACTGCCGGGAACCAAGCTGTGAATCTACTGCGTGTCTGTCTGCTCTGCCTTGTCTCACTACTGCTCATCTCATGTAACAGCACCAGCCAACCTAAGGTTCACGATAGCGTTTCACGCAACTCTTCTGCCGCTAAGCTAGCCTTAGCCCAGTCTCGTAGTGCCCGAATCTCAGCAGTCAGCTATCAAATAACATTGGATTTAACCCAAGCTGAGCACTTCAGTGGCAGCACACAAGTTAATTTTCAGCTATCCGATACCAGTACGCCGCTCTCCTTAGACCTGCTCCGAGCCGACATAAAATCATTTATCATTAATGGTCACAAAATTTACCCCAGCTATAACGGTAAGGCCTTTATCTTGAGCCCGAGTCTCTTGCTGTCTGGCAGTAACGCGGTGGAGATCAGTTACACACAAAATTATGGCAACTATGGCATGGGCTTAGTCCGCTTCGTGGATCCAAAAGATGCTAACGTCTATCTTGAATCGAACTTCTCCCCCGATGCCGCCAGCATGATGTTTCCCTCATTCGATCAACCCAATCTAAAGGCCAGCTATAGCCTGAATGTCACAGTGCCCAAAGACTGGGTGGTCATCAGCTCAGTCAAAGAACAGAAAATCATAGACTCATCCGAGTCAAACCAGTGGCAATTTCCTACTAGCCCAATATTGAGCCCGCATATGTTTTCCCTGCACGCGGGTGCCTATCGCGTCTGGCAAGATGACAGTACTCAAGCAAGCTACCCCATTCGCTTATTTGCCAGGCAAGCTATCGCAGACGACATCTCCCCGCAACTCTGGTTTGCAGATATCGATAAAGGGCTCCGCTTCATGGAAGAGTATTTACACGCTCCCTACCCATTCAACAAGTTCGATCTGCTGCTTAGCCCGACTCTGACCAATAACGACTCACTCGCCAGCGCAGCAGTCATCAGCATAGATGAGAATATCGCTCTCTTTGCGGGTCTCTCCCCGCAAGAGCAACAAGAACGCATGGCAATAACCAGCATGACTGGCCTCTCCGCCCAATGGTTTGGCGCGCTCATTAGCATAAACTGGTGGGACGAAAGCTGGTTGAATATGAGCCTAGGCTCGCTGATAACCAACAAGACCTTGGCTCAGCTTGGCTACGGCCCTCAAGAATCGAAGCCCTTCTATGACCCGATAAAATCCAGGGCTTATATGGATGATGTGCTATTCGCCAATCATGCCTATGGGTCGGGACTGCCTTCGGTCGGAGTCTACAAGGGAGAGGCGAGTTTACTGGGACTCGAGCATTTGATCGGTGAGGCAGATTTTAGACTCGGCCTGAAAAGCTACCTGGAAAAATTTGCCTCTCGAAATGCCAGCCCGGCCGACTTTTTTGCCAGCCAGAGTATCCATGCCAAACGCGACCTGACTCAATGGCAGAGAGATTGGCTCTACACTCCCGGTGTGAATACCCTAAGAGCTGAGTTCGCCTGTAAAAATAACCGCATAAGTGAGTTTTCCCTCCTACAATCACCAGCCAACGAGCAAAGCCCTACCCTGAGGGAGCAGAAGATAACACTGGCACTGTTTACCAAGGGCAGAAATGAGCTGCACCGAGTCCGCACTATGTCGCTAAGCTACAAGGGTGAGAGGACGCGAGTTAAGCAGTTAAACGGCACTCGATGTCCAGATCTTGTCTATCCTAACTATCTCGATTCAGGCTACGTGAAAGTAAGCTTGGATAGCCGCTCGCTCGAGACGGTGAAGCAGCACCTCAATATGCTCAAAGAGCCTAAGTTACGCTCCATGTTATGGCAGAGCTTGTGGGAGAGCGTATCTGACGGTGAACTGGCATTAAATGAATACTTAGGCGTAGTCTTCATTAATCTCCCCAAAGAGAAGGAGCCAGCCATCCTGAAACAGGTGCTGACCAATCTTAATCAGAGTAAATCTGACCTCGAGCAGATACTGCCAAATCACCGCAGTTATATTCACATGGCACTGAAAGGCTTAGAGCAGATGAGCCTGAGAAAAACCATGGTCAACGGTGACAGCGTCGATATTCAACGCCTCTGGTTTAATGCCTATATTCAATTTTCACGCAGCCAGGATGCCTTGACTCACCTCGTTGAATTGTTGGCAGGCAAGGCCAGTATCCAGGGATTGAAAATAGATCAACAGATGCGCTGGAACATCATCACCCAAGTCAATCGTTATGACTATTTGGGTAGCCGCGCTCTGATAGACCAAGAGCTGAGTACAGATCTGAGCCCGCGCGGCAAAAATGCCGCCATTGCGGCTCGGGTATCCAGACCCGAAGCCGGCATTAAACGCTATTGGTTGACTCATATTCAACATGACAGCCAATTGCCATTTTCGACACTCGGTATCGCCATGGCCCACCTGTACCCAAGAGAGCAACAACGATTAAGCTCAGCGAGTTCAGAGCAGAGACTCGAGTCACTCACTCAAGTAGACGAGCAAAAGAGTGACCGTTTTATGCAAGTATATGGCCGATATTTGATCCCGACTCGATGCACCCACGGGGGAATAGCCATACTCGAAAAAACCATCAATACGCAGCATGGACTCTCGGCGACCACTCAAAAAGCCTTATTACAAACACACCAGAGTGAGTTGAGATGTGTCGCCATTAAGGAGCGCTTGCTGAACTAAGGGGTAATCTCGTGAGCGAGTTCAACCTGATCTGGGGTTAACTTGGTCTGGACCAGTTTGGTTTATATGATTAATGTTTAGTAAGAAGCGCTAACGTTCGATAGTAGACTCGCATACAAAAATATTAACTAACTGATTAATATTAACATTTAGTCATGGCATAGAGATTGTTTTTACAATGTTTATGCCATGACTAACGATCAACAATTACCAACAATTACCAACAATTAGAATCTGTTCAAGCACAATTGCAGAGAAACCATAGTCACTGACAAGTCATATCAACTCGGTGAACAGATAGATAAGCTATAGCCATCAGACATTTTTGTTTAGCTAGCTGGAATGCAAGGCCAAAACACAAAAAACCAGTGCATAGCGATATGCACTGGTTTCATTTATTCGTCAGACGACTTAACGCCGCTTAAACGAAAAGCTCTTTAATATTCGCCAGATCACTTTTACCTTCGAGGATCTCCTTGGCCGATAAACCAGAGACTTCATGAGGAAAAACTAACCAGTCTTCCGACTCATGAAGGTAATAATCAGGCTTTAGCGGCACCGAAGTATTCTTGGGCTTATAGTAAGGGCAGGCAATACGCACATCTTTTGGCATATTCAAACGCATCAACTCGCTGAGCTTATCCTTGAGTGCGTGAATACTGCGGCCCGAATCGAACACATCATCGACAATCAACAAACCATCATCGGCATTGGCATTCTCAACGATATAATGCAGTCCATGAACCTTGATTTTCTTATTCTGTTTGTCGGTGCCGATCCCATAATAAGAAGAGGTACGTACCGCAATATGATCGGTTTCAACCTGTTTAAAATCGAAATATTCCTGCACCGCAATCCCTATAGGTGCACCACCACGCCAGATCCCGACGATAAATTGTGGACGAAAACCGCTCTCATAAACCTGCGCCGCCAGGCGAAATGAATCTTCGAGCAATCCCTGTGCGGTAATAAAGTGCTTATCTGACATTCGACCATCCCCATCTTGTTATTTATTTAGGTCAACTCGGTAGGCAAAACGCTCATTCCAAAGACGGAATATGCGCTATTTTATGCCGGTGAAATAATCACAGGTTAAAGTGTAGGCATCTACCCGATTTTGGGGCCGAATTTTATACTAAAATGAAATTTGTTGCTTCATTTAAAATCAAAACTTAGACGCTAATCGCTATTTAGCCTCAAAGCAATGGCTAATTCGGAGATTGAAGCAGGGGGGGGGGGGAAGCAGTAGGCTATCGAAAAATGAGCCACAACTAATTAAATGTGGCTCATGGTTTACTTTGAAATGCTGATCAGGTTTTACACTCTTAAATTAACCGCTAACTGACATTCACCACTTGCGCCGTCCCTATGGCACAAACACAGCTTTGCTGTTTGCTCATATCTTCGCTGAAATCTGCAGAAAGTATGGTATCGACATAATGCCAGTCACTGCGTACCTGCTCGGCAGTGAAGGTGAGCACCATAAAGCCTCTGTCTCTTAAGTTGGTATACTTGAGACCCTCGACCATCTCTTTGAGACCCGCTTCGGTTTGCACCTGTTGATCTTCCGGGATCCCCAGATAGTACTCGAGTCCGGGAGAAGATACCGAGCTGGTCGCAAACTCCACGCCCACAGGATCACCATGACTGTCCATAAGCTCATTTGCCCAGGCATTATGGGTATCTCCCGCCAGTACCACTAAATTACAGCCTATCGACTTAGCCGTGGCCAGAACCACTTCACGCTCATAGGCGTAGCCATCCCAGGCATCTAAGTTATAAGGGACTGCAGGCATCTGCAGCAACGCCATGGCCTCGGGTGTTAGCCTGTGCTGATTCTCGATAAGAAAGGTATATTCAAATGTCGTCACCGTCGGATCTTTCGCCTCCCAGCGGGCGGCGATTTTCGCCAGGGCCGCCAGCTCACCAAACTCTGACACGCTAAGCTTTTGCATGGCAATTGCTGCCGGTAGCAACATGCTGCCCATCAAGACTTGCTGGCCTAAAACCTGCCACTTTCCCGTCGCTGTCAGCAGGCTAGATTGCAGCCATTGCAGCTGCTCTGTGCCCAGCAAGGTTCGCTCAGTTGCCGTCACTGCCGCCATAAACTTTTGACTGTCCATGGCTTGGGTCACAGGATCGATATAATCGGCATAATCTAAGGCCTTATCACGGGCTAAGACTCGCGTATCTAACATATGCAGATCGACCAGATCTCCGAAACTAAAGGAGCGGTATATCTCCTCATGATTGCCTTCACGCCAAGGGCGGATGGGCAACCACTCGAAATAAGCTTGCAGGGCCCCCTGCTTTCTCGCATCGAAATCACCTTCATCCTCGTTGTGATTCTCGGCGCCATCCTTCCAGGTATCGTTAGCGACTTCATGGTCGTCCCATACCGTAATAAAGGGCACCTTGGCATGTAGTCCCGCCAGGCTTGGATCGGTTCGATATTGCGCATAGCGGGTGCGATAATCACCTAAGGTGAATAGCTCACCAGCCGGTAAAACCTCACGGCCCATGTCGGCGGCATACTCGCCGCGAGCATATTCATAGATATAGTCCCCTAAATGAATAACCGCATCTAAGCCCTCTTGTTGAGCCGCTAACGCATACACATTGAAGTGTCCTGCCGGAAAGTTCGCACATTCGCACAAGAGAGCACCGCCAACTTGACTTGATCTATGGCCCCTTGAGGCAAGGTGAGCGTCCGTCCTACTTCAGAGACGGCTTCCCCTTGCTTAAAACGGTAGAAATATTCAGTCCCGGCGTCCAGTCCGGTTGCATCCACCTTAATGGTGTAATCTCGCTCGGCACTGGTGGTGGTTTCACCATTGATGACTAAATCAGTGAAATCCGTATCCGTAGCAAGCTCCCAAGCAACCGTGAGCTCCCCTTCCACTTCCGGCGTCACTCGCGTCCACAAGATGATTGCATCATGGCTAGGATCGCCGCTGGCGACGCCATGTAAAAACTCAGCCTTAACCGCATCATCACTGCTGCTGTTACTGTCACTACAGCCCATCAAGCCATATGACACCACTGCCGCGCCCACACCTTTAGCCGACATCTCCAAAAAATCCCGACGTGTAAATCTGCGTTTCATTATTATTATCCTTAAAATACACAAGTGGTAAGAGGTCTAACGAGTATTATGCAACACTACTATTACATTCGTGCTACACATTGTCTGATGTGGTGGATACGTGCGCAGACAAAGAGAATTGGGGTGTTTATACCATTCCGAGTAAGTATCAGATCATTCAGCGGGAGTTCAAAGCGCGGTAGGCAAGGCGAATGTTTGAAGCTAATAGTTATTCTCGGCAACAAGCTCCTGCGTTGCTCTACCTCCTGCATCTGACCTCCATGGAAGGAGGAAATGTCTTATTTTGTATGGAACAAAATAGACCATGCAGTCGTATATCGAGAACATACAACGTAGCATAAAGGGCTTTGCCCTTTGCTTTAAACATCAGCCGCACTGCGTGAGGCTCTCAGTGTTTTCACTTCTGTGTTACATTGACTTAAAAGGGAATAACCATTTCCTCATCAATGCGCCTTGAATTGAAAAAACTGAGAGTCTCTGAACTGACCAGATACTTATATGGAATGGTATTACTTTAGAGACAAGGCGATTGAGCCAGACCCTCAATTGCAATCAGACATAAGGACAAGTGGATGAAAGTACAAGATATTATGACTAGGCAAGTGGTGTGTATCAGCGATCAGGCCAGCTTAAAAGATGCTCAAGGCAAAGTTGAAGGCATAGTCACCTCTTCAGATTTTGTGAAACTGTGCGCCAAGCTTCTTAAGCTATCGACAAGTTAACCCCTAAAACAGCTTAAGTTTCACACAGAAATGACTAAGATTGGCCATCATCAGGCAAAGAGCGAACTAAACAAACAATTGGCTAAACAATGGAGCCGCTAACACCATAGCTATGCCGGTAAATATCATGGTAAGACTGGCGACAACCCCCTCCTCCTCCCCGATTTCAGATGCTTTCGCGGCGCCGACGCCGTGAGCCGATGCCCCCAGTGCCGCGCCCTTACCCAGAGATGTGTTGATTTTTGCCAGCCTAAAAATGGGCTCACAAATCATCATGCCCAATACTCCGGTAAGTAAAACCAGCATGGCCGTCAGCTCAGGCACACCACCAAAACTCGACGTGGCCTCCATGGCAAAAGGTGTAGATACGAAGCGGACCAAGACACTCTTAGATAACTCGGGTGGCAGCGAGACTAACTTAGACAGGCCCCAGGACGAGATCAATCCCAAGAAGAGGCCGACGACCACACCGATGGAGAGCGTGAGTGGATATTTGGCAATTAAGTGCCGCTCGCGATAGATGGGTACGGCGAAGGCGATGACCGCAGGCGTCAACATCAAGGTCAACAGATGACTAAATTGAAAATAGCTAGCTAAGGGGATATCCAGCAACAGCACCAGAGAGATAATCCCTAGCGGAGCCAGCATGATGGGTGACAACCACCAGAATTTAAATTTTCCATAAGCATATTTAGCCCCCGTGTAACACACGAGTGTCATCACTAAACTGAAAATGCCTACCAAGACCGAGCCTGTACCTTCGAAAATAGACATGAGTTAATCTTCCATACCGGATGCCAGCAGAGCCTGAGCACGCTGACGATTCATTCTACGCTCGAAACGAAAAACACGGTCGACCACAAACCCGGTCCCCACCAACACAAATACCGTTCCCAGCACTAACATCACCATCAATTGCACACCGTAATTCTCAAATAAGCTTTGATATTTAATCACAGAGACCACAGGGGGGATAAAAAACAGTAGCAGCTCGGCGATCAACCAGGCCGAGCCTAAGCTAACCCTATGTTCGGGAATTGTCTTGGTCAGTAAGAGTAGCAGGACTATGGCCAGGCCTATGACGCTTCCGGGGATAGGCAAATCAAAGTATTGCTCGGCTTGTACGCAGATGACGGCCAACAGACAAAACAGGCTCACCTGCACCAAGGTCTGTAGCATGAGCCTCAGCTTGCCATTGCGCTTACTCGCTAAAGAGGCCTTAGCATGATCCCCACGAGTGAAGCTGGAATTGGGTTCACTCTGGTGAGTGACTCTTGAAACTGGCATAGGTCAATAAACTCATTCATTAGCAGTAGTACAAGTTTAAACTTGCACTATTGATAAAAAAAATGAATATTAATCATAGAATACATTCCCTAAGGTTATACAAATGGATCTACGTGTTATTCGTTATCTGATTGAGATTGTCGACTCCGGTGGCTTTGCCAAAGCCTCCGCGAAGGTGCACATTACTCAACCCGCTCTATCCAAGGCGATTCAACAACTAGAACATGAACTTGACGTCACTCTGCTCAAACGCGGCAAACGAGGGACTCGAGTCAAGCTCACCCCCGCCGGAGAGCTGGTCTACCGTCATGGGCAAACCTTACTGGCTAACAAGCAAGCCTTACTCAATGAACTCGCCGCTCAACGCGGACTAACCTCGGGTCAGTTAAAACTCGGTCTGGCTCCACTGGGTAGCGCCGAGCTTTTCGCACCGGTTATCGCCAAGTACCGCGACACTTATCCTAAGATCGAGATGGAGCTGTTAGTCCGTGGCTCGGTAGAACAAAAAGAGGCCTTGATTAGAGGGGAGATAGAGCTAGCCACTGGCATCATAGCGTTCGACAAGGAGTTTGAAGGCATCCTGGTTCGTGATGAGCCTATGGTCGTCATCTTGCCTAAACATCACGTCCTAGCCAGTGAGAAGTCCCTAAGACTCGAACAGATCGCCGAAGAACCACAGATCATGTTCGAAGCCGGATTTTCCCTCTATAGCATGGTCTTAGACAGCTGTAAGCAAGCGGGTTTTACGCCGAAAAACATCACTCGGATCAGTCAGGCGGAATTTGGTATCGCCTTAGTCGCCGCAGGCGCGGGCAATATGTTGCTGCCTAAGATGATCGCCGAGCGTCACAGGGTAGCCGGAGTCGCCTCCGTGCCACTTGTCGGCTCAGACTTGAGGTGGCAAATGTCGCTATTTTGGCGAAAGGAGCAGGCTCTCTCTTTTGCAGCGCAAGCCATGATTGAGATGATAAAACCAACAAGCCCAGTTTAAACGGGGCTTGTTTATATCAGATGGCAAAACAGCATAAATCGCTGGGCAAGTCATTTCAGCAATGCTATTAATCACTATGTCTGCCACTGGGATATCGTGTCTCTTTTTGAACCCCAGACATCAGCAACAGGGCTAATGCCCCGGCAATCACACCGAAAATAGTATTGAGTAAGCTAGGCGTGAGAAATGATAATACTGGCCCGATAATAGTGAGTTGGCCTGCCAGAGCGGCGGCTGTTTCAATCTGTACACTGATCCAATGCAAGCCATGGGTCAGAATTCCGCCTCCCACCATAAACATAGCGATGGTGCCGACTATGGTCAGTCCACGCATTAAATAGGGAGCAGCGTTAACCAATTTTGCGCCGAACCAACGGCCAAAACGAGTCAAGAGACCTTCACCTTTTCTCCGGCTCAGGTACAAGCCAGCATCATCCATCTTGACGATTCCAGCCACCAAGCCGTAAACCCCTATGGTCATCACCAGAGCAATCACAGAAAGCGTCACCACTTGAGTAAGAAAGCTACTTTCGGCGACGACCCCTAAGGTGATGGCGATGATCTCGGCGGAGAGCACGAAATCGGTACGAATGGCACCTTTGACCTTCTTGGCTTCGTATTCTCTGAGATCATCAATTTGCGGCAGTTCATCATCCATGTCATGAGCCGCACCGCCTTGGGCTAAAGCGGCGGCTTTGTTCTTGCGTGTCTCATAGGTGTGATGCAGCTTCTCGAAGCCTTCGAAACAGAGAAACAACCCACCAAACATCAGCAGAGGCGTCACTGCCCAAGGGATAAAGGCGCTGATCAATAGCGCAGCTGGCACCAGGATGCACTTATTACGCAACGAGCCCATCGCCACAGCCCAGACGACCGGCAACTCCCTATCGGCACTGACTCCTGAGACTTGTTGGGCATTGAGAGCTAAATCGTCGCCCAGCACCCCAGCGGTCTTCTTGGCGGCTATTTTGCTCATCAAGGCCACATCATCCAAGATGGCGGCAATATCATCTAACAGCGTTAACAGGCTAGCTCCAGCCATAAAGTGTCCTTCCCTTTCCTTATCCTAAATACTGCAAACCCGTTGCAGAACTCATACATGCTTGCTTAAATCACTACCCGAGTCACATAAAAATTCTAGCTTCGGCAAATCGAGCATTTTGACGTGGCTCGGGTATAATGACCTCAGAATTTTAAAACTCCTTATAGGAAACGACCATGACACAAGATGAGATGAAGAAAGCCGCTGGTTGGGCTGCGCTACAGTACGTTGAAAAAGATACTATAGTTGGCGTCGGCACAGGCTCTACCGTTAATCACTTTATCGATGCTCTCGCGACCATGAAGGCCGATATCGAAGGGGCTGTTTCTAGCTCTGCAGCGTCTACCGAAAAGATGAAAGCACTGGGTATTCCGGTCTACGATCTCAATTCTGTCAATGAGCTTTCTGTGTATGTCGATGGTGCCGATGAGATCAACGAACGCATGGACATGATCAAGGGCGGCGGCGCCGCGCTGACTCGTGAGAAGATCATCGCAGCCGTAGCCGAAAAGTTTATCTGTATCGTAGATAACACTAAGCAGGTCGCTATCTTAGGCGAGTTTCCACTGCCAGTAGAAGTGATCCCTATGGCTCGCTCATACGTGGCACGCCAACTGGTCAAGCTAGGCGGCGATCCGGTTTACCGTGAAGGTTGTCTCACCGACAACGGCAACATCATCTTAGATGTGTACAACATGAAGATCATGAAGCCAAAAGAGCTCGAAGAGCAGATCAATCAAATCGTCGGCGTAGTGACTAACGGTTTGTTCGCTAACCGCGGTGCAGATGTCTTGTTAGTGGGTACACCAGAAGGGGTTAAAACGGTTAAGTAGACCGTTTTATTGCTTCTCAGAAGTGACTAGGTTTCTAGGTACTAGAGCCTAGGAACTTGTTTAGCTAAGCCACTCTTTTAACGGGTGGCTTTTTTGTGTCTTCATTTTGGGTGACTCGGACTGGAAAGCTTGCTGTACGGCATAGCTTCATTGTTATCTATCGCCTTCCCAGCGGGGATTGTGCGCTCTTTATTTTAAGAAGGTTCTGCGAGACGCTGGCTCTTGATTTCATAAGAGTCATCCCTATACGCTCTGCGGTTTCAAACAACGTCCATGTTTAAATGCCAGTTCGATATCCCTATCTCTCGTTCGGAAAGTTTCACTAAGTGAAACCTCACCCTGAAACCGAAGTCCACAGCCGCATCTGCACTTGTTGTTCTAAAAGCAAGTTACCTTATTCGCTACGACCCCTTTGTCGTAAACCAAACAGAAAACAGCAACAAGAACAGAAAGCTAGGGCAAACACAGAGTTTTATATTTCAATTAGAAATATGTGATGGAGCTATTGAAACCCACATTAAAAGTAGGTTAATGTGTGAGCAGTTAGGGAAACGCAGGGCAAACTCTTACATCAACAAGGGAACGCCATTCAGGGAAGAAAAAGCCAATCATTAGCTTGTATCAGTGACCACATGCAAGCACCAAGTGATAAAGTTTACTCTGACCCTAATTTTATATTAATTGTGCATACGCGTTAATAAAATATGTGCGCATGCGCACTATACAGCTGTTAGTTTTACAAAATCATCGTTGGTAGCTACTCGTAACTATTAGCAGTCTAAGTTCACATTTATTTAAATTATTATCAAGGAAGTAAAATGAAGTATTCGTTAATTTTGTTAATTTTCGTTTCGGCAATCACTGTAGCTAAATCACAATCCGAAGTGTGTGATTCAAAGTACAAATCTAAATACGATGTTGAAACCTGCATTAATAACGTTGTTAATGAAAAGCGTAGAGAGTTAAAAGTAGTTCTATCTGAAGTTAATGCAATAGTTGTCGCACAAGAGGAATATCATATTTCTCCAGGTCTAAGTAAAGAATTCAAAATTGAGCAGGAGTCATTTCAAAACTATATGAATTCTCATTGTTCTCTTTACCTAGGTGCAATAGGTGCGAATATGGGAACAGGTTCAGCTATATTTAGCTTGAAATGTGAAGAGATAATATTAAGTCAACGAATTGAAGCATTGCGTATCATTACGAAGTAAAACTAACGAAGATAAAGGGTTAGAACCTGATGGATCCCCTCGAATTTAATAGCATGCTTGTGGATCCCTAACTAATCTTTTCAGTGACGAAATAGCTGTTCGCCAAAGATAAAGAGGATAAAGGGGTCAAAACCTGAGGGAACCCCACTGTTTATAGCCAAGACACCCACGATTGTTAATCATGGGTCTTGATTAATCCGTTATAAACCAAACAGAACAAGAACAGAAAGCTAGGGAAAAACACAGAGTTTCATACTTCTATTATAAATATGTGATGGAGATATTAAATTCACTATTGTAAGCAAGAGTAAAAGTAGGTTAATGTGTGTGCAGTTAGGGACACTCAGGGCAAACTCTTACATCAACAAGGGAACGCCATTCAGGGAAGAAAAAGCCAATCATTAGCTTGTATCAGTGACCACATGCAAGCACCGAGTGATAAAAAAGATAGGACAGCCATATATTTTGTGCTTTAGAGCATCCTCTACTAACCTTTACGTTACCTCAACTCAGTTTATTCCGGATAGCGACTATGACTTCAGCTTGACGTACCTGATTGTTAGGGCGATAGCGACCCAGAATCGACTCCGTTTTACCACATAATAAATCGTTGTGTTAGAAGGGCTTTCCTCTGCGGCGAAGATAAATTGATAGGAAAAAGTTTCGAGCATAGACGCGGCTGGATTGTCGTAACCGTTCACCAGCCCCTTATTGACACGATCAATTGATGATCAATAAGGTTTGGTCATATCGCTATTGAACGATCTCTTTGCCGTGTCAAAATAGCTTCATGAAAAAGAAAAAACAATTCGCAACAGAGCCGCCTACGGTTGCTGAACTCGGTGAAAACAAAGCAAACTTACTCATTCAAGAACTGTGGGAAAAGTTACGTGAATATGAAGACCGCCTAGCATTGAGCTCTAGAAACTCATCCAAATCACCATCCTCTGACTCCCCTGCGGATAAGGCTGAGCGAAAAAAGCTCAAACGCCTCGTAGTGGAAATAAGGTTGGCGCTCAACCTGGACATACGGGGCATAAAAGACCATTAGCGGAACTCAGCGCAACCGATGAGCAAGTCGCTTGCTTACCCGATTCATGTTGTTCTGATTGTGGTGGCGAGGTCATTGCCAACCCGACTCCAAGCTATCGTCATCAGGTATTTGAATTACCTAAACCTGCACTTGATATAACTGAATACCAGTTATTTCACGGGCGTTGTCAGCAGTGCAACACCGTGAGCAAAGGAGCCTTGCCTGAAGAGGCTCCCGATGGTCAGATGGGGCCACGATTGCTCAGTTACGTGGCTGTGCTCAGTGGCTTGTATCACCTGAGCGTACGTAAAATTCAACGTTTACTGCAAGACCAATACGGGACTCATTTCTCTATCGGTCTGATTTCTGAAGCGCAAGGGCGAGTCAGTAGTATGCTGACGCCGACACACCAAGCTCTGCATCAACACATAAAAAAAGCGTCATTAGTGCATGTTGACGAGACGACGCACAATCGTAATGGTGAAGAGCATACCCGCTGGGTCTGGTTGTTATCGAGTGAGGATGCCGTATTCCAACAGGTGAAATATTTTCGTAATAAGGATGCAGCCAAATCGATATTAGGCGAGCATACCCAAGCGATTGTCGTGAGTGACCAATGTCCCAGCTACAACTGGATTGAGCCCGAACGGCATCAATTTTGCCTTGCCCATGTGCAGCGTAATTTACAACAAATGGCCGATTATTCAGGTAAGGGGCTTACCGCGAGTATCGGCAATCGACTGGTATTGCTATTCAAGTCCGTATTTCGCACTCAACATAGATATGAAGCCGGTGACGTTGACGAAATAATGTGGCGTCGGCGAATGCAACGACTAAGGCGCAATATTAAGCGCTGGCTTGAGTGCGGGGAAAATGTGCCCGCTTCACGCTACTCAGGCCGATGCCGGCATATTCTCAAATATGAGCAAGGTTTATGGGTTTTTCTCAATCACCCAGGGACACCTTTGACCAATAACGAAGCCGAGCGTTGTTTGCGTGGCAGCGTGATCATGCGCAAGATCTGCTATGGCACCAGTTCAGATAGGGGTGAGAAGTTTCGATCTCGGATCCTCTCAGTCGTTGAAACGTGCAAGAAGCGCAAGTTATCCCCGATAACAGTGATCAGCACTATCATTGCGGGCGTGGTGGGTAAATGCGACTACCCAGACGTATTTGGACTAACCTCAGCTTAGTCAATCCCCCTCTGGTGAATGCTTACGGATTGTCGGCTCCCCTTGGAATCTAAGGTTAAGGCTCTGCCTGCTATCTTTTGTATCGATGTCTGTGCCTATGCGGTGATGAATAATCACTATCATCTCGTGCTGAAAATTGACCTTGATAAAGCGAGTTCGCTGTCTAATCGCGAGATAATTGAGCTTTGGTGTAAGGTGACTAAAGGACATGATGTAGCGACTCAATCAGGTATCCCATTTCATTTCTGTGATTACCTACAACTTATCGATTGGACTGGCAGAGCCATTAGGCCTGATAAAAAAGGTTTTATTGACTCAACCCAGCCTAAATTACTCAATGAACTTGGCATAGCGCCCGAGGCTTGGATAACCTCAGCGAAAGAGTTTCGCCGCCAATACAGTGGTATTAGTGGTCGTTGGGATGCTATGTGTGCTTTCAAAAAGCAGCATAACTGTGGGCTATGGTGTAAAGGCAAAGCCAGCAGTAATGCACTTCATCCATCTCCTTAGCAAGGTCTTCGCGGCTGAAGCCGGAAGCTAATGCCGCCCATCGTCTAGCAAAAGTTGAGCTCGAACGCGTTCAACAGGCTATCGCTGATGATCCATTTATAAGGTTAATCTAGACAGAGCACAAAGTGGCTATAGACGGAGTTTAGCCATGGTTGATGTGGTGACACAGAACCTGCAAAAATCTCAAGATGCACTCGATTACACTGAACTCAAAGCGCCGTTTAGTGGCGTTATTGGTTCAAAATCACAGCCAGAATTTGAACAAACCTCACCCGGGACCTCATTGTTTTCGCTGCATCAACCTAACCAATTGAAAGCGGTGATTGATGTGCCAGAGAATTTAATGAGTCAATTGGTGCTTGATCAACTAGTGTTGGTTAATTGGCACGGAGCCAAGACCAGTTTAAACGCAAGACTCAGTTCGGTGGCTACCTTGGCCGATCCGATTAAACAGACTTATACGGTTGAATTTATCATCGATCAGGTCACGAATGCATTGCCAGGAAAAGCGGTCAATGTCATAAAAGAGGGCATCGTCCTTGAAAAGGCGGTAACGCTTGAGGCGCTGCGCAGTAACAGCGTTTGCTTGAGTGGCGAACTGCACACGGGGATGCCATTGTGACCGCAGGTGTGCATTACCTTAAGCCAGAGCAAATGGTTGCCAACACCTTAGTTAAAGCATTTAGCTATTAGGAGTTATGATGGATTTAGCTGAATTTGCGATTAAACAGCGTCTATTTGTGCTGTTCTTTAGTGTGATTGTTGACGTGACTTCCTACTTTGAACTTGGCAAATTAGAAGATCCAACCTTTACGGTAAAAAGTGCTGTGGTTGTGACGCTTTACCCTGGAGCATCTGCGAAACAGAACGAGCAGCAAGTGACCGATAAAATAGAGACCAAGTTGCAAGAGATGGGCTCTATGTGGAAGCTGTGTTCTTTGTCTCGGCCTGGTAGTTCGATGATTTTTATCGATCTCAAAGAATCGACCAACTTTTAAATCCATTGACGATATCAAAGCACTGAGTATCCAAGGCGGGTTCGGTGGTAACAGTACGGGATTGCTTCTACTCGGTGATATTGCAGATGTCAGTTTAGGTTATCAAACGCCTGCGATGACATTAAGTCGATTCACGGAAAAAATAGCATTTTGTTAGCCGCAACACTTTTTATATTTTTTACCACTGCCACATGAACAAGGATCATTACGGTTCGGGGTTTTGTCGAACCTAGTGGTAGTTGGCTTGTTTATAACCGCGTTAAGATCATTGATATTTTCATCAATAGCACTATCTACAGTAATCTCGGCAAATAATCCATTATCAGCAACTAACGCCGCTACCTCTTTTTTTCTCTCATCACTGTTAACTACTAGCGATAATGGCTGCATTTCTGTACCAAGCTTAACGATACGCTTAGTATTATAACCACTTATTACATGATTTTCTCTGGTGTAGATACGCCCTTTGTAATACAGATCGTGCACGATGAACTCCGCTAATTAAATACTAGATTTTAGCGCGGAAGTATAACGTAAAACGTTAAATAGTCGACTGTTGAATTAAGGAACTTGCTGCTTGTCTGCCTTTTAACTACAAGCAGAGAAAAATAATACCTTTTGGCTCATGGGAGATAAAAACAGCTCCATAAACCAAACAAGATAAAGGGGTCAGAACCTGGCGAATCCCCACAAAAAAAAAGAAAACAGCCACCCATGGCTAATCAACAACAGACAGTGCCCCCTTGTCAAAGTAGAAGTGCGTCACTCATTTTTAGTTATTGGTTTAAGGTGATTATGCCCTGTCCCAGAAGAACACAAGTCAAAGCCGCGATTAACAACCAATGCACCATTTCCTAACTTCCTCACTTCCTCAACCAAGAGTGTTATTGACGCTGGAATACTACAGGGGTAAAATTATGGCCTTCTAATTTTGAGGTTAACCATGCAATTCAAGCAAATCATAAGTGTTGAAATGGCTAATACCACCGATATATTGTCAGTGTCATTTGGTAAGGAAATTGAAGTCGTCAGCAATGATGGTTCCAGAGTGACAGACTACTGGCAGGAAGTCGCTTATCTAGTATTGCTCGATG
The DNA here is from genome assembly GCF_000172075.1 of Shewanella benthica KT99. GTDB lineage: Bacteria > Pseudomonadota > Gammaproteobacteria > Enterobacterales > Shewanellaceae > Shewanella > Shewanella benthica_A. The sequence goes on along the minus strand of NZ_ABIC01000014.1, from coordinate 71,695 downwards.
GTAAAGCCGTGGATGATGGTCATACAAGATCTAATGCGAATGAAGTAGCGAAAAAATGGCAAATAGACGATGATTTGCGATTAACAGGACTTGGCACACACTCAAACAAGCGTTACTGGCAATTACCTATTAAGCTGCAGCGACAGATTAGAACATTTGGCAGTGTGTTACCTTCACTCGCGCCTTAAGAACGTTAAAGGATCGCACCTCAGTTTCTCTCAAGATACTCAAGAACATATAGTTGAAAGCCCCGATACCTCACGGTATCGGGGCTTTTTTGTTTGCAAACAGATAAAGGGGTCAGCCACTGACCCCACTTGTTCATATATGTCTTCGTTATTTGGTTTGGAGCTCGAAGAAGTGGTGAAACAACACAGCCCATTAAGTCGACTGTGTTAGAAGTTGATAAATTAATTTACAGGTTCTATTTTTTTGAGTAGATGTCTTCGATAACCAATTTGATTTCTGTGCTGGTAAATTGCTGGCGATTTAATTGCTTCTCTATTGCTCTATATGTCGACGGACTTCTTTGCACTGCTGTTGAAAATAGTTCCCCAACGAACGCTTTTGAGCTCACTGGCTGCTGAGCACTCCATTGTATTAATGCGACAGCAGCTTCGTATTGCCCCATGGTTGCTAGGGTATTTAATGAGGCAATCGATAGATCGCTTTGAGCATCCCTAGTGTTGATGAGTCGCTGCAACTGAGGCACTAGGCGCTCATTAGTTATATTGCTCATACTCGCCATTGCTATCGGAGATTTATCGTTAGCGGCATCAACTTGAGCAACTAAAAAATCCAAGTGTTGCTCTGCTGCATTTTTAGCTATTCCATTCGCGACATCAGCCAAAAATTGATTGTCACTGGACATAGTCTTAAAGCTCGCCTCCAACTGATCAATATGTGCTACTGATTGAGCAATTTGTTGCAGTGACTTCTTTGCTACATAAATTGCATTGGAATCAGTAATTGTTTCGTTTCCGAGCGTCTTAAGAAGCAAACTAACCGACTCTTCGGTGTTAATGACGGCAAGCAAGCTCAATAAATATTCTTGGTTTCTAGTGTTGAGATTGCTATCTACCACTTCGAGTAATTGTTTGAACTCTTCATAAACCTGCAGATTAGGCGTCTTCCTTAAAGAATCTATTAATTGTTTTTCAAACTCAATATTTACCTCACCTTTGGCAAGAAGCTCTTTCATTTTTATCCAATTTGCATAAGTTACTGCTGGCGAAAGCACTGTATTTTGGGTGTGTTTGTTGTCTGGAGAGTTTATTGGCTTTGCCTCAATATTTACGCCTTCAACTTGCGCTGATGCCGGAGACTCATGGCTGATGGCTTCATTCACTCGTGACATATCTGCGGCAGTTTGAGTATGGCTTTGGATTTGGCTCCCAGTACCAGTGGAAAAATAGATTGCCACAAGTACTGCACAGCCAGTCAAAGCAATGGTGAATTGCTTCTTCATATTAATTACTCACTCCAGCCAATGGCGATGCGAACCGATTCAAACATAGAGTGCAGATCAGTAATTTGGTCTGTTTGCTCGGTATGGATCACATTATAGCTGTTGTTAGTTAGAGAAAAATCTATGTTACGCCCATGCGGGACCAGTAAATTACTGAGTTGTTGGCTATAAGATGGCACTATCCCATCACCAATATAGCTTTCTCGAGACTGACCTTGCTCCATATAACGTAAGGTGCTTGGGTGTGGGTGGTCACCACCGAACCATTGCCCATATTCATAAAGGTCATAGTCACCACGAGGAGAGATATCTTCAGCTAGTATGCCAAATTTTGTACCTCTGTAGCTTAGTTGGGCTGTAATGATATTTTCTAGCTCTAAGATATTGTCATTTAGAACAGTTATTTCACTAGATTCTGGTGATAAAAATTCGATACTAGGAGCCCTTAAATCCATTAGGTTTTTGCTGGAATACCACCTTTCACCAGCAACCATTTTAACGACTTCCCAGTTATCTTCACACATGCCCCCATCGTTCTCATAGCTACGTTGAGGCAAGCAGTTAAGCTCCATAAAACGATAGAAACGTCCCAGCGGTGAGCCTTGGTGCGGTGTGCCTGTTGTGACTAACGCCTTCACATAATCTTTGTGTTTTGAATCTGGATTTTGTAAATAGGATCTTGCTGCAAGTCCGCCACGACTATGCCCTAGTAGAACAATTTCGGTATCGATCCCGAGTTTATCGACAATCTTATCAATGGCGATTTCAACTTCCGTGCCTAACAGTTCAAAACGAGAAAAGTCACCGTTACAACCTAATGCAGAAATACAGGTTTTACCATCAAGCCCTTTAGAGCTCAAGTTTGTGTCACGATCATAACCACCAAAGCTGAGTCTAAAACAAGACTCGCCGTTGCTGTTAACTTGAGGAAGAGTATCTATCTCGTCATGGATATTAAGTATGTCGCATGACTTTGAATAAAAACTGTCATCATCGACTAGGTTATCCCAAGTGCCGGCGTCTGATGCGAGCCCGTGTAGCAACAAGCTGACTTTATTAACAACGATTTCATCTAATACAGCTTGTAAGCGGTAGTTAGAATCTTCCTGCGCTGCAACAGCAATATAATGGATCTGACCTTGTTTAAGTCTTTGCAGACATTTTTCAGCACTTTGATAGCTGTTGTTAGAACGGCAGTCGTAATCAAATTTGGTCGGAAGCGTATCTTGTTTTACATATAGATCTAAGTCGCCAGTGAGTTGCGACAAGCTAACATTTAGCAGAATGTCTTCAGGCGTCTCTAACTTATAGTAATGCCATTGCTCAGATAGGAGAGTCTCGAATTTAGCTTGAGATAAGATTAACTCACTTGGAGACTGTGCTGTATGGCGATCAAAATCATAAGGGTGAGTGTCTTGCTCGTTTGGAATATTATCCCCATCAATATCGCTATCGTCACTATCAGCGACACCGTCAATATCAGTATCTAGCTCTAGCGTTCTAAATGAATTTCTGGCTACACCCTTAAACTCATTTATATCACTCTGTATATTGGCATAATTAGTAATATCCGCATTAAAGTCGCCTTGCTTAAGAGCTACATCTGCGAGTTGTTGCGGAGATACAGGGAAGACATTTAGGCGAACTAAATCAGCGGCAATCAAAGTCATACGACTATCTTTAGTGGCAATAAAATCGGTTAATAGCCTACTGCCCGATACCTGTAATTGACTCGACACTACAGCGATAGCTGCGCTTTTAGTCAGCCCTGACTTCATCTTAAGATAAACAAGAGTAGAAAAAGGGGTGACTATCCGTTCCCCAGCAGGAGCTGCGAGGGTGAAACTATTAGTTATCCGTCTATCTAGGCCATTATCGAATGTGACCGATTGTTTTGCTTCAACAAAAATAGCGTAATCTTTAGCAGTAAGCGTATTAGGAATACTGAGTATCGCCTTGCCTTTGGCGTCAGTTGTTGCTGTAGGGTTTGATGAAACATATTGCCCACTGTTTTGGGTATCTAACCAGGCTGTAGCGTTCTCTAAATACCCATCAATTGCCGTAATATTATAACTTGAGTAAATAATAACAGGGGCTGGATCCGATGAATCACCATCTCCACCACAAGCGGTTAGCAGAAAAAAAGAACATAAACTCAGCAATCTTATTATTGTCATCCGTTGACTCCATAAAAACAAAAAACTAGTCCCATTTTTATTCTTAATAAAATGGCATTAGCCATCATTTAAAAAATTTGCAAAGATACTACCACGTGTAACGTCATAATAAAGAGGAGACAGCCATATCTTTTGTCTTTTCAACAAAATATAAAGGGTCAAGATAAAGCAGATAAAGGGGTCAGAACACATTAGCTTTTAGCTCTTTTGATTATTCTGGCTTTATTGGATGACCTGGTTTTAGGTGGCCGAATCTTATGTTTAGATGGGGTGCGGTGTTAGGCAGGCAATCTTTCTGCCTGCACCATGATATTGATAACTTGACCAAGTGTATTCGCTGGGATGTTCAACCATGTTGGCTCTGACTGGATTCAGTTCAATGTAGCGTTGGCAAGCCATAAAGTAAGATTCACTATCTATGAGGCATAGATACGAGGTTTTCTTGGCATATCCGGTCCTTGGATAATGTGGAATGTGAAAAGCATTAAGTATAGACGAAAGTAGCTATTAGCTCTGACCCCTTTGCAGCTATGCTACACTTATAAGTGGCTAAGATTGTCCCTGCAGGAGGTATAAAGTGGCCATCGCAATTACACTTAGTGAGTATTTGTCAAAAAAAAATGTTACATATGAATTAGTGAAGCATAAACATACCGACGCTTCGCTAGACTCTTCAACATCTGCCCATATCCCCTCATCCCACATGTCTAAACCCGTTGTCTTAGTTAACAAATCAGGAGAACACATCATGGCAATTGTGTCTGCTGGCAATAGGCTGTCACTGCCAAGATTGAATGATATAACCGGACAAGAATATAGCTTAGTTAGCGAACAAAAATTGGGTGAGCTTTTCCCCGATTGTGACAGAGGTGCGATCCCCGCAATGGGTGAGGCGTACCAGATGAAGATGCTTGTTGATGATTCCCTGTTAGCGACCGAGCATGTTTACATAGAAGCCGGTGACCATGATCATTTAATCAAGGTACCACACAAACAGTATGTAAATATGCTAGATAAAACACCCCATGGTGACATTTCCGGCAAGCGAATAGGCATATCTAGATCGGCGAGAAGATACCAGCGAGATTGGCGATTGTGATCTCATTCCATATGAGTATCGGCTCGAGTCCAAGCCTAGTCACACTTTGAAATAGAACACCGAGTTAAGCTCGGTGTTTGACATTTTGAGGTCGTATCAAATCAAAAAAATGACAGGGATATGCCAAGGTTTAGCTAGATAAGTTTACTGTTAATTCAGGACAGAGTTGCAAGCTAGATGCTGAATCACCATGTTATTGATTAGTCATGGGGCCCAATTTAATACCATTCCGAGTAAGTATCGGATCATTCAACGGGAGTTCAAAGCACTGTAGGCAAGACGGATGTTTGAAGCTAATAGTTATTCTCGGCAACAAGCTCCTGCGTTGCTCTCGATAATTGCTCCGGCATTATTCTACCTTCACCCGTCCATGGGCTCGTACCTCCTGCATCTGACCTCCAGGGTCTTAAGCGTTCCATACGCTTTCAAGACATTTCCCATATCCCTATGGGTCAGGGAAATGTCATATTTTGTATGGAACAAAATAGACCATGCAGTCGTATATCGAGAACATTCAACGTAGCATAAAGGGCTTTGCCCTTTTCTTTAAACATCAGCCGCACTGCGTGAGAGTCTCTGAACTGACCAGATACTTATATGGAATGGTATAACAATGCCGATCCGGCTCTGAAGGTGTATAGTGCGGCCAGTATTTCTCACTAAATAGACCAACGATATGCTCGGCTACTACCTACATTCAATCAATGCCCAACAGGCGCTGGAAGCTATCGCTAAAGAACTGTCCTGCGTCCGGCTCTCTACTGACCTAAATCTTTCGGAACGGGACTTTTCCTTAAGTGATCAGAGCCTGGTACTCGACGATGATAATCGACTTTCCATTGCCGATCTCAAAAAGATAGCCAAGAAGACACAGAGGATCTACCTCTGCAGCGATGGAGATATGGTTCCGCTTGAAGACCGCAGCTATGGCTACTACAAGCTCGTTCCCACATCTGGCGCACCTCTGCTAGAAATTAGCGGCGTCAAGATGCACATTTCCAAGGGAACCGACCCTTTTGTTAGTGCCTCTGAGATGGCTAAACAGGCGGTGAGCAAGGGCGACAAGGTACTGGACTGCTGCAGCGGACTGGGCTATGCGGCCATCGCAGCCCACCGACTAGGTGCAAGCGAAGTGCTCACCATAGAGTTGAGCCCGGAGGTAATAGGGCTGCGCGCGCAGAACCCTTGGTCAAACGATTTGGGCAAAGAGGGGATTGTGCAACGTCAGGGCAATAGCTTTGAGCTGATCACCACAATGCCTGCGATTTCCTTCGATGCTGTGGTTCACGATCCACCGCGTTTTTCCCTCGCCGGCGAGCTCTATAGCGAAGAGTTCTACCGGGAGATCTTCCGCGTGCTGCGCCCAGGCGGACGGCTTTTTCATTACACTGGCAATCCACACGTAGTAAAGAAGGGCAGCAGTTTTGTCGATGGCGTCATCCGCCGACTCAAAGCGGCCGGCTTCAGGCAGGTGAAAAAAGTCGAGCATCTGATGGGCGTCAGTGCGCAGAAATAATACCCCTCGGTATAAGACACAACCAAACCAAGAAGCAATGAACCTATGTTTACTTATACCATTACATAGGTTCTATCTGCTCTACCATCAACTGCACCGTCTGATTGCCTCTAAACTCGTTCACGTCGAGTTTATAGACCACCCGGGCATGCTCTATGGTGGCATCGGGCCAGATCTTAAGATCGATATTAAAAGCGATGGCATCTAGCATGGTTTGACCACATTCGGTTTCCAGCACCAGTTTAAGATGCTTCTCACCGACGATTCGTTGTTGGATGACTTTAAAGTGGCCATCGAACAAGGGCTCGGGGAACTCTTGGCCCCAGGGACCGGCATTACGCAGCTCTGAGGCGACAGTTAAGTTCATATCTGCGGCGGGCAAGTCACCATCGGTGACGAACTCACCGGTCAGCTGTTCAAGCTTCAACAACTCACGCACAGCTTGATCGAATGCCAGCTCGAAGGTCTCGAAGTCTTTCGCTCTCAAAGAGAGTCCCGCAGCCATAGCATGGCCACCAAACTTGAGGATCATTCCGGGGTGACGGCTATTGATAAGTTCGAGAAGGTCGCGCATATGCAGACCCTTTATCGAGCGCGCCGAGCCTTTTATTTCGCCTTCTCCCGCATCGGCAAAGGCGATAACCGGTCTGTGGTATCTGTCTTTGATTCTGGAAGCCAGAATGCCGATAACCCCCTGGTGCCAGTCCTCCTGAAAAAGGGCGATGCCCCAAGGCAGACTCGCTTCATTGAGCTCGACGGACTCCAGACTCTTCAACGCTTCTTGCTGCATATCGGCTTCGAGATCCCGTCGCTGGGCGTTTAAATCATCAAGCTCCGCCGCCATGCGTCTGGCCGTTATCATGTCATCACAAAGCAAGGTCTCGACCCCTAGGGCCATCTCATCGAGGCGCCCAGCGGCATTGAGCCTGGGGCCTACGGCGAAGCCAAAATCGGATGCGACTATTTTAGCCGGGTTACGTTTCGCAACTTCTAATAAGGCTGTGATCCCGACGCGGCAGCGACCCGCCCTCACCCTCTGTAATCCCGCTGCCACTAAGATGCGGTTGTTTGCGTCGAGGGCCACCACATCGGCAACTGTGCCCAGGGCGACGATATCGAGCAGATGAGCTAAGTTCGGTTCAATAATGCCTTGCTCTTGATACCAGTTGCGCTGCCTAAGCTCGGCTCTAAGGGCTGACATCAGGTAGAAAGCCACCCCAACACCTGCGATAGATTTACTGGCGAAGCCGCAATCCACTTGATTGGGATTGACGATGGCGTCTGCATCGGGAATAGCCTTACCCGGCAGATGGTGATCGGTTATCACCACTTGCATGCCCAGCGCCTTAGCGGCGGCAACGCCTTCGACAGAGGAGATACCGTTATCTACTGTGATCAGCAGCTCAGCGCCCTTACTATGGGCGACGGCCACGATCTCCGGGCTCAGTCCATAACCGAAATCGAAGCGATTAGGGATAAGGTAATCAATTTTACTCGCGCCCATCATCTTCAACGCCAGCATGCACACACAGGTCGAGGTCGCGCCATCGGCATCGAAATCACCCATGATTAAAATTGCGCGATTGTCTCTGATCCCATCGGCGATAATCTTAGAGGCTATGTCCAAACCTTTCATGGTATTGGGGCGTAACAGGCGTGACAGAGTCAGATCACATTCCTCGGCTGTGGTACCACGGCTGGCATAGATCTGCTTTAACAGAGGAGAGAAGGAATCTGGCAGATGAGTGTCATCAACCTTAGAACGTCGCACTATCTTATGGATCACGAATTACTGCCTTATAGCTTAGGTTGAACACAGAGAAATCAAACACCAGCTAGCATATCAAACCCCGGCCCAGATAACACTAGCTTAGGCATACAAGCGAAAATCCATTAAGCTGACATTTGCCATCCGATATGCCCGACATAAAAAAGCCAGCGATATCGCTGGCCTTAGGCTTTATATTGTCAAGTAATCTAGTTAATTGACTCTAGCGCACGAAGCAGATCTTTAGGTGGCTGGTAGCCTGGGATCATGCTGCCATCATCTAAGATGATAGCCGGGGTGCCATTGATGCCGAAGCTCTGACCTAGGTTATACTGCTCGGCAATTTTTGCATCACACTGCTTATGCTCAACGCTCTTACCCGCCTTAGCATCTGTCATCGCCTTAAGGGGATCCGCTGCACACCAGACCGCTTCCATCTCATCGGCGTTGGCAGAAGGTACGCCACTACGTGGGAACGCCAGATAACGTATGGTGATGCCTAAGTCGTTATACTCATCCATCTGCTTATGCAATTTGCGACAATAACCGCAGCTGATGTCGGTGAAGACGGTAACGACATGTTTCTCGTTGTTAGCCTTATACACCAACATATGATCTTCGAGGGGTTTCATCATCTCGATACGAGGTCCTGCCATCGCAGCCTCCGTCAGATTCTTCATATCATTATCGAGATCATACAGGCTACCATGAAATAGTTTAGAGCCATCTCGAGAGATATATAGCACGCCACGATCCGTTAAGGCTTCGTATAGACCTGGGATAGGCGACTGATGAAGAGAGTGAACCTTGACACTTAATGTGTCACTCAACTTCTGCTTCAGCTCGGCACTATTGGCAATTGTGTCGCTGTGGGTATTAGATGTGGCCATAGCGAAAGGCGCTAATACCACAGCAAGTACCAAAGAAAATATGCGGGTAAACTTCATTATATATCCTGTTCTTTGCATGGGTCTGGTGCGGTTATTTAAAATTACACTTGATTAGACCTTGTTTAGGCCAGAAAAGTTACAGTTTCAACAGGATTAAAGCAAATAATAACTGTAACTAAATCACTGCCAGTAGAGGTAATTATAAACTACCTCAAAGTTAAGCAGCTTCGAATAGTATTTGGGGTCAGAGGAAAATGCCCTTCTGCCAACTAAAAACCTAAGCTCTGATACCCGTTCAAGGTCATGGAACAGAAAGCCTTCCCCCATCAATTTAACTCAAATCGAAGAAATGAATAATCAGGTGTGAACGCGGCTGTGACCTTCGACATCAGGGTGAGGTATCACGAAGTGATACTCTCCGAACGAGAGGCTGGGATGCCGAACTGGCCTTTAAACATGGAAGTTGTTTGATGTCGCAGAGCTCACAGGGCCAAAAATGTTCCCTACATTTTTTGGCATTCCCGCCGCTGACCCATAGGGATATGGGAAATGTTATAAAAGCGTCTGGAACGCTTAAGACCATGGCAGTCAGATATACTTGCGGCGGGTCACAGAAGTGTTTGCACATTCAGCGAGCCGCAGGCTATAGGTATCATTGAGGCTATGATTACCAACAAACCAAGCAAACACCGAACCCGGTAAATGAACCCAACTGAAGAAGATACTTCCAACTTGCTATCAGGCAAGCTAGCCCCTGGGGTGATGTTCACTGTGGAGTTGACTGAGTCTGGCTTTGGCCACATGGGTGTAAATCTGTGTGGTGGACAGATCGCTATGCCCCAGTAACAACTGCACCACGCGCAGATCGGCACCATGATTTAGCAGATGCGTCGCAAAAGCATGCCTCATAGTATGAGGGGAAATATGCGTCACGATTCCAGCCCTAAGCGCATAGAGTTTAATTCTATGCCAGAAGGTTTGCCGGGTCATCATCTGGCCACGTCTAGAGGGGAATAACACATCACTGAGCTTGCCTTTGAGCAACTCGGCTCTGGCTCCCTCAAGATAGTGTTCAACTTCGTTAACGGCAATCTCCCCCAGAGGCACTAGCCTCTCCTTGCCACCTTTGCCTACAACCCTCACCAGGCCCTGTCTGAGACTGAGCTGCTCCATGGTCAAACTAACCAATTCAGTCACTCGCAGCCCAGTAGCATAAAGTAGCTCCAGCATGGCCCTGTCCCGGCATTCGATGGGTTCTTGTAGATCCGGTTCATTGAGCAAGATATCGACATCGGCTTCGCTGAGTGAGTCAGGCAGTTTACGGGCTAATTTGGGCGACTTTATCCGCGCGATAGGATCCACTTGAATCAGCTTCTTAAGTATCAAGAAACCATAAAAACGCCTCAGGCTACTCATCAGGCGAGCACTGCTGGTACGGGCAAAGCCCTTATCGAATCTCACATCCAGATAGTCACGGATCAATTGCTGAGACACCTGAACTAATCCGCCGCCCAATTTCTGCATATAACGATCGAAATGGCGCAGGTCGGTTCGATAGGCTGCGAGGGTATTATCACTCAATCCCCGATTCGACCAGAGATCATCCAGAAAGGTATCGATAAGCGGGTCGGGTTGATATGGTTTTGATTCAGCAGACTCAGCCAAGCTAGTCACTCCTTTGAGGCATTAAAAAAGCGCGTTCTCATCGAGACCGCGCTTAGTATTCTATGACATAGCCAGAGAATTAACAGAGTTCAGTAGGAAGTTATCCCAATTTATACCCAAGCTACCTCAATGTGCTCGTTTCAGAGCCCCCGTAGGATAGCTGAACAAGGCAGTGATTGAGAGAATGGTTATTCCCTTGTCGATAGCACTAACGCAGTGCAGTTATTCTACGGGAGCTCCCGCAGGGCAAGGCGAGAAGCAACATTTTTCTGCGTTATGAAATATTGAATTAGAATAACTAGTACTACTATTTCATGCCTTGAACTCTGTCACTTCTCGACATGCTGAATCCTGCATTATGAAGTAGTTTGGGTATTAGGCTCAGCTTTACTCTTCTTGATAAATAAACACGCCATTATTGCCAGCCCTGTCGGCAGTAACCAGGCCATGCCTTCATTATGCATTGGCATGAAATCCGCAAAACTCATATCGATACCGGCCGCTTTAAGACCATCGATAATACCAAATACCAAGGCGACACTGAGCACGATACGATGAGAGAGCTCAGGCATGGCAAACTTATTGGTTAAGAAAGTCACCGCGACTAAGGCGATAGCGACAGGGTAGATGGTGTAGAGCACAGGTACACTTACACTGATCAATTGTGATAGTCCAACGTTCGCCACTGTGGCACAGGCCAGGCTCATGATAACCACAAACATCTTGTAGGATATGCGTGGCAGCAGATCATTGAAGAACTCGGCACAAGCTGTCACCAAACCAATAACCGTGGTTAAGCAGGCTAGTGTGACCACGGCCGCCAATAAAATCTGACCTAGACTACCGAACTCATGATTCACATAGTTGGTTAAGATTACCCCGCCATTGTCTGCGCCATTGGCGAGTTCACCGGCAGAGGCACCTAGGTAGAAGAGAGAGATATAGACAAATGCCAGGCCTGCCGCGGCGATCAAGGCGGCTCTAATCAGATATTTAGTCTGATCTTTACTGTCACTCACCCCTTTACGACGAAGAATATCGATAATCAACATGCCGAAGATGAGTGATGCCAAGGTATCCATGGTGTTATAACCTTCCAATATACCTTTGGTCAGCGGGTTAGTCTGATACTCACCCACGGCTTGTCCGACGCCTGACCCAGGTAGCACCATGACAGAGATAGCCAAACCCACCAGAAGAAAAATCATGATAGGCGTAAGGACCTTACCCACACTGTCGAGCAGTTTCCCCGGATTAAGTGCCATTAGCATGGCTCCACCGAAGAAGATTAAGGTGTAAATAAGCTGGGCAACATTAAGCACGATACCGGCGATCGTAAAGGTCGCACTGCTATCTGCCAGGAAAGGTTTAAAGCCCATTTCATAGGCCACTAGACCCGCTCGTGGAGCCGCGAATGCGGGACCTATAACGATATAAATAGTGATTGCAAAAATGGTTGCAGCCACAGGAGGAAGTAAGCCCATGATTTTACCGTTCGCCTTAGCAACGGCGATCAGGGTGATCAGGGGTAAAGTTACCGCAGTGATCAAGAAGCCAATCATGGCTAAAATCATATTTTCCCCGGCGAGGAAGCCTGCCAATGGTGGGAAAATAAGGTTACCGGCGCCCAAGAAGAACGCGAAAGTCATAAAGCCTAACCCTAAGGTATCGGCCATGCTCATCTGTTTGTTTTGCACTTTTTGCCCCATCATCTTTTATTGTTTTGTAACGATCTCAAGTTATTAGGCCAATCACAGGCTCTGTAAGTGGAGATTAAATTATGTGTAAACTAATGATTACACGAGTCCGTGGTAAAATCGGCCGACACTTGGCTAGTTTATGAACAGAAGCGGGAACACCTGACGCTAACATTACTTAAAACTGGCTTGCCTAGCCTAAAAAAGTGCTTAAAGCCCTATTCCAGAGGCATACTATTAGCAAATACAGCATAATTAAACAAGGAATCCACTCAAATCAGGAAGGATCGACAACAGAAACATAACAAAGCAACAACTTTCAGTTAAACAAGCTCACACAGCAACAGCATCAGGCATATAAAATAAGTTGCCACTACAAGCCAGCAACATCATTGAAATCGCAGCCCATATGAAAGCCATTAACCAATCCCTGTGATTAGAGTACAATCCAGCCACCTAAGTTTTCAATGCAGAATAAATCAGACTCGATGCCATTTACCTTCAAACAATTTCATATAGATGACCATAACTGTGGCATGCCTGTTAGCACAGATGCTGTGATTCTCGGGGCCTGGGCCCCTCTGACTCGAGCCAAGAGCATTCTCGATATTGGCGCGGGCAGCGGACTGCTAAGCTTAATGGCCGCTCAGCGAAGTGAAGCGATTATCACCGCAATCGAACTCGACGAAACCGCAGCATCGGCTTGTGAGAGAAACTTTCAGGCTTCTAAGTGGGGCGAGAGATTAACAATAGAGCAGTGTGCGATTCAGGACTTTGCGCAACAGCGTCTGGACACTCAAGTAAAATTTGAACATATCATCTGTAATCCCCCCTATTTTAACGGTGGGACACAGTCCAAAAACCAACTTAGAGCAAAAGCCAGGCATACCGACAGCTTAGATTTTTCATGCCTAATAAAAGCCATAACTCGCCTCTTGGCAGCCGATGGCACCGCTAGCCTGATTCTCCCCAGTCAAAGTATGCCTAAGTTTCAGCAAGAGCTGGCATGCTCAGAGCTCATCATGACCCGGGTCATGGATATTGCAGATTCGGCAGCTAAGAAGCCCCACAGACATGTGTTTAACTTGGCTCACAGACAAGCCCCCTTCCCAGAGCAGAGCCATCGAGTCGACTCGAATCACTTCTGTATCAAGGAGAGTGATGGCAGTTATAGCCAAGAGATGATTGGCCTAATCACCGGATTTTATCTCAAGTACTAGCCCATTTGCGGATGAAGTTTATCTCCGAAACGGCTAATAATTTAGATGAAATTAAGAGCTAGTTTGGTCTATTTTGGTGTATAATGCGCAGCTATTATTTATTGAGAACGCTGCGCATGCTATTTGAAGACTTCCTGCTTGACCCTATTTTACTAGAGTCATTAAAAGCCATGGGCCATAAAAAGCCCACCACGATACAGCAACAAACCATTCCATTGGCGATGGAGCAGAAAGACATACTAGCTCGGGCACCGACAGGGACAGGCAAAACTGCCAGCTTCCTGCTGCCAGCGATCCAACATATCATCGACTTCCCTCGTCGCTTCAGCGGTCAGGCACGAGTCCTGGTGTTGACACCGACCCGTGAGCTTGCCAGCCAAATTCATCGCTATGCCTCGCATCTGTCGACAGGTCTTGATCTCAATATTGTCATCATAACAGGCGGCATGCCCTACGGCCCACAAGAAGAAGCGCTAAAGAATAATGTCGATATCTTAGTCGCCACTCCCGGCCGCTTGATGGAATATCTGGACAAGGGCAACTTCAATGCCGAAGAGGTTGAAGTGTTTGTCATCGATGAAGCCGACAGAATGCTGGATATGGGATTCTCCGCCGCGGTCGAGACCTTAGCCATCGAATCCGTTGGTCGTAAACAGACCATGCTATTCTCGGCAACGTTAGAGGGCAGTGATGTGGGACGTTTCTCACACCAGCTGCTGACAGATCCAGTTAAGGTAGAGGCCGAAGCACCGCGCAGCGAGAAAGCCAAAATCCACCAATGGATCCATATTGCCGACAATAAAGAACATAAATTCGCCATGCTGTGTAACATCCTCAGACAGGAAGATGTGACACGTACCATAGTGTTTGTTAAGACCCGAGAAGGTGTAGCAAGCTTGGAAGGCTTGCTACAGAGAGAAGGGATAACATGTAGCTTTATGCGTGGCGACATGGAACAAAAACAGAGATTCCAGGCTTTGGGTCGCTTCACTAAAGGCGAAGTCAGTGTCCTGTTGGCCACCGATGTCGCCGCTCGCGGCATCGACGTAGATAACATCAGTCATGTGATCAACTTCGATATGCCAAGATCTGCAGATACTTATGTACACCGCATCGGACGTACTGCCCGCGCAGGCGCCAAGGGCACGGCTATCTCTCTGGTCGAGGCTCACGATATCCGCGTTGTCGGCAAGATTGAACGCTATATAGACCAGGTCCTTAAACGCAGATTCATCAAAGATCTGCGCCCTAAGAATAAGGAAGCTAGGCCACCAGGGAAAAACAAGGTTAAGCCTGGTGCAACAAAAACATTCAGCAAGAAAAATAAGAAGAAAAAGAAGAAGAAGTAGGTCTTTCATCTACACACTTTATTCCTATTCATTAATAAAAAAAGAGTCGCTAACCGCGGCTCTTTTTTTTTACATTTTTTTGTAGGAGGGTGCTTGTGTAGGAGGGTGCTTTAGCCCCGAGGCTTATAGGTTCTTAGTTCATCCTCTCCCGGCTAAAGCCAGTCCTACAACGAATATAATCGGCCTATGCCCCATCAGCGCAGCATCGTCTTTTCTGTAGGATTTCTGGATGTTAGATATCTTTATTTTACAAAAACAGATTTATCCAAGCCTAATACTCTGGTAATTTAGTTAATAGAAAAATTTCAGCTAGGAAAAGCGGGAAAATAATGATAAAAATAATCCTCAGAAGATCTTCTCCTCTATTGATTCTGTTAGTTTTCGGTGTGGCTGCAGCATTACTCATCAGCACCAAGGAAGCCCCCGAGCAGAAAGAAGATGAAGTGCCAGTGCCCATCATAGATGTTACCCGTGTCGAACAAAAAACCGTGTCTTTAAACTTGTCTTCATACGGTATCGTCACCCCAAAAAACAAGACACTGCTAGTAACAGAAGTTCAGGGGAGAATGCTGACAATAGCCCCCAATTTTGTCGCCGGTGGTGTAGTGAAAAAAGGCGAAAAACTTGCCGTCATCGAGCCTTCCGATTATGAAGCCGACCTGATGCAGGCCCAGGCCTCTCTCGCTCAAGCCGAAGCGGCTCTGGAGGAAGAAGTAGCCCGAGGCGAAGTCGCCAAGAACGATTGGCAAGGATTCGATGGCGGCATCCCACCCGAGCTTGGATTACGCCTGCCTCAGCTGAAAAAAGAACAGGCCAATGTTAAATTCCAACAAGCAGCGCTGGCTCGCGCTCAACGTAACCTTGAAAGAACCATCATTCGTGCGCCTTTCGATGGCATCATCAAGTCAAGAATTGTCGACTTAGGCCAATACGTCACCTTAGGCACCAACCTAGGTGAACTCTACGATACCCGTATCGCCGAGATTCGTTTACCGGTTACAAATAATGACCTCGCCTATCTGGAGTCGGTCGATAACCCCAATACCCTGGTCACTCTAAGTGCATCATTAGCGGGTAAAGATGTCACCTGGATTGGCACGATTGTAAGAAGTGAAGGCGTTATCGATGCTGAAAATCGTATGGTATATCTGGTGGCTGAAATTAAAGATCCTTACCTGAGAAAGAACCGTAAGGAGGGTCAATTTCCTCTTAAATATGGCAGTTTCGTTACCGCCGTAATTAAAGGCCGCACCGTAGACGGTATTGTACAGTTACCCCGCCACCTGGTGCGTAACGGTCATGTGGCCGTAGTATCGAGTGACAATGTCATCGAGATCCGCGAAGTCAATGTGGTTAGAACCGATATCGACAGTGTATATATCAAGGACAGTCTGCTCGATGGAGAACGTATTTCACTGACTAAACTCAATAATATGTCAACGGGTCAGGTCGTTAAAATCCTCGGTGAAATGCAGAAAAATGATACCGGTGCGGACACACCAGATTCAGAGACCAAGGAGCAGCGACTCGCTAGCGCGGGTGAACACTAATGGATGTACAAAAAGTGGCTGCTCAAGAAGGCATAATTGCCTGGTTTGCTCGAAACAGTGTTGCCGCAAACCTATTGATGGCCTTCTTAATTTTAGGTGGCCTGTTTAGTAGTTATTTCCTGGTCAATAAGGAAATATTCCCCTCTTATGAGCTTAATTACCTGCAGATATCTGTGGCTTACCCAGGCGCTGCACCTCAAGAGATTGAGGAGGGGATTAACATTAAGATTGAAGAGGCGATCCAAGATATCAATGGCATCAAAAAGGTCACCTCTGTCGCCAGTGACGGCTTTGGTAATGTCACCATAGAGGTCGAAGATAACTATGATCCTCAGGATATTCTCGATGAAGCCAAACTTGCGATAGACGCAATTTCTACCTTTCCAGATAATATTGAAAAGCCAAATATTTTTCGTATTAAACCAGAGAACAATGTTATCTGGGTCTCTGTCTATGGCGACATAAATCTGCATGATATGAAGGAGTTAGCTAAGTCCATTCGCGAAGACATCACCGCGCTACCTGCGGTTACCCGTGCAAAAGTCACTGGCGTCCGTGACTATGAGATAAGCATTGAACTGTCTGAAGACAAGCTTAGGGAATACGGCCTAAATTTCGTCCAGGTCGCTCAAGCTGTGCAGAACTCTTCGATAGACCTTCCCGGCGGCTCTATTCGTGCCCAAGATGGTGACATCTTGCTACGTACTAAGGGGCAGGCATACACGGGTGAAGATTTTGAGAAAATAGTCGTCAGCACCCGTCCCGACGGCAGCCGTATCATGTTGTCGCAAGTCGCCACCATCAAGGATGGCTTCGAGGAACGATTGGAATATACCCGCTTCAACGGCAAGCCTGCGGCGATTATTGAAGTTAGCAGCATAGACGATCAAAATGCCCTCGATATCTCGGCCCAGGTAAAGGCCTATATCGAAGAGAGACGTATGACACTTCCAGCCGGTGCTCAGCTAGATACCTGGGGTGATCTGACTCATTATCTCAAAGGACGCCTGAACATGATGTTATCTAACATGTTCTATGGTGCCATACTGGTGTTTCTTATTCTGGCCATCTTTCTGGAACTCAAGTTAGCCTTCTGGGTCATGATGGGCCTACCAGTGTGTTTCCTCGGAGCCGTGTTGTTGATGCCGGTCGAGCCTTTTTCTCTCTCTATCAACCTGCTTACCCTGTTCGCCTTTATTCTGGTGCTGGGCATAGTGGTGGACGATGCCATCGTCATCGGTGAAAGCGTCTATACAGAAATAGAGAAACACGGTCATTCACTAGAAAATGTCGTCAGAGGCGCCAACAAGGTGGCCATGCCTGCCACGATTGGGGTGTTAACCACAATCGTGGCTTTTCTGCCTATGCTGGTGGTATCCGGCCCCCAAGGTATCATCTGGAAATCTATCGGCATGATAGTGATCCTTTGCCTGATATTTTCTCTGGTGGAGTCTAAGTTAATTCTTCCGGCTCACCTCGCGCGCATGAAGCCCAAGAAACCTAGGTCACAATTAGGCAAAATGGGACTATTAAAGGCCAACTTTAACGACAAAATTCAGTATTTCATCCATCATAAATATCGCCACTTTCTCGAACGCTGTATCAAGCAAAGATATAACGTCGTCGCCATTTTTATCGGGGTATTGATCTTAGCCATCGCCTTAGTGGTCAGCGGTAAGATACGCATGGTCACTATGCCTGATCTTCCGTCCGACTTTATTCAAGTACATTTAGAGATGGATGAAGGCAGCTCTGAAACTAATACCTTAAAGGTAGTCAAAGAGATCGAAGCAGCCCTCTACGCCATGAATGACAAGATGAAGTCTGAAAATGGCTACGAAGTGGTCAAGCACAGCTTTATCGACATGAGCTCGAGAACCTCGGCCTTTATCTTTGCCGAGCTGACTAAGAGTGAAGACCGTGAGGTCGATGGTGTCGCCATTGCCTCTGCCTGGCGTGAACAGCTGCCTGAGCTTATCGCCGTGAAAAAATTGAATATTAACGCCAGCACCAATAAGGGTGGCGGCGATATCTCTTTCATATTAACCGCAAGCAATCTCGAACAACTGTCAATGGCCGCTACTGAGCTTAAACAGAAACTAAAAACCTATGAAGGTGTCTACGATATTTCAGACAACTTCTCATCAGGCAGCCATGAGATACGCTTAACGATCAAGCCAGAAGCAGAGGCTCAGGGACTCACCTTGTCAGATCTGGCCAGCCAGGTTCGATATGGTTTCTATGGTTATGAAGTGCAGCGCATCTTGCGTAACAAGGAAGAAGTAAAGGTGATGGTGCGCTATCCGCTTGAGCAGAGACGCACAGTGGGCCATCTGGAAAACATGATGATCCGCACGTCCGCAGGCATTTCGGTGCCATTTTCGACGGTGGCTGAGATTGAAATGGGTGACTCTTACTCCTCCATCACCCGAGTCGACGGTCGCCGAGCCATTAGTATCGTAGCTAGCGCAGATAAAAATAAGGTCGAGCCATCCAAGATAGTTGCAGAGATCCAGCAAGATTTCCTGCCTTATTTAGAAGCTAAGTACCCTGCCATCTCGACAGCGCTGGATGGGAGTAGCGCCGATGATCAGAGTGCCTTGATAAGTCTGTTGCAGGGCTTCTTCTTTACGCTATTTGCTATCTACGCACTGATGGCTGTCCCGCTCAAGTCATACAGCCAACCGTTAATCATCATGTCGGTTATCCCCTTCGGCATCATTGGCGCCTTATTTGGTCACCTATTGTTGGGACTGACGCTCAATATCTTAAGCCTGTGCGGTATTATCGCCTTGGCAGGCGTAGTCGTGAATGACTCACTGATCTTGGTCGACTTCGTCAACAAGGCAAGAGCACAAGGTCAATCGATTACTCAGGCTGCAATTGACTCAGGATGTTATCGATTCAGGGCTATCATCTTGACTTCTATGACCACCTTCGTCGGTCTGGTGCCAATTCTGTTAGAGAAGAGTCTACAGGCACAAATCGTCATCCCTATGGCGACATCACTCGCATTTGGCATCGTCTTCTCGACGGTAGTGACACTGATTCTTATTCCTCTGCTCTATATCATATTGGATGATATCAAACGCACTAGCCGCCGCTTCTACAACTGGTGGTGGCAGCCAAAGGATGATTCTGCGAGAGTAGGTAACTAAATAGGTGAACAGTGCAGCGAATTAATCTCTTAATAATTATTAGCTTGTTGACCTTAGTACCTTTGCTGGAGACTCTCAGTTCAAGTACTTTGTTTGGGCTACAGTGGCGTAGCCCTCTGTTTATGGATGACCTCAGAGATGCATTAGTCATTATAAAATTAGGTGGGATATTTCTCGCACTCTACCTTCTGATGATGAATCACAGTAAAATCAGAGATATTTTTGCGATTAAGTGGCGTTTCAACGCTTTTTTAACGACTCATTACTCACTCGCTCTTCTACAAGTGCCCAAAACCACTGGGATTTTATCAATTACACTTGATAAAAAAAATTGATTGGTTAGGGGAGTTCAAGTTAAAAATCAATCAAAATAAATTAGTTATTCGTTCAGGGAACAATTTTAGAAGTCGCACTAACCCGTTAGATTTATCAAAAGTGAAGCCTTGCAGATAGCTGAGCTCATTTCAACATCCAGCTGTTGATTCTTACTTATCGCTGATCACTTATCGCTTACAGCTTACAGCTTACCACTAGTAATCCACCTTGAGCTCGAAGTCGAAGGCTACATACGTGATCCGTTTATCAGTCTACAACGCTTAACTCCCCTACAATGAGACTCCAAAATTTTCTCCTAAGGCCCATATGACCAGTTCAACCTTAGTTTACGATATTCGTAATAGTCGCTACCTTAATATTACCGGTCGATGCACGCTGCGTTGCCAATTCTGCCCTAAGCATAACGGCAGTAAACAGGTTCATGATTACCAGCTAGCCCTTGATCATCAGCCCACAGCCGCAGAGATCATCCCTCAGCTTGGTGACGTCAGTGCCTATGAGGAATATGTCTTCTGTGGCTATGGCGAACCCACTCTTAATTTAGCGACCTTAATAACAGTGGCAAAGGAGATTAAGCTCAGAGGCGGCCAGGTCAGAGTCAATACCGATGGTTTAGGTAACTTGTTTCACCGGCGCAATATCTTGCCTGAGCTGGCACCTTGGGTAGATAGCCTGTCAATTTCACTCAATGCAGATAATGAAACTGCTTATCTGCTGCACTGTAAGCCAAAATTGAAGGGGAGCTATGATAGTGTTAAAGCCTTCATTCGACTGGCAGTCAATACTATCGATTCTGTACAGGTCTCGGCCATAGAGGGCCTGGAAGGGGTCGATATTGCGGCTTGTAGAATCTGGGTAGAGCAGAGCGGCGCCGAATTTAAACATCGAAGCTTAGGTGTCGTCGGCTGAATGCTCCGTTAATCCTATGGACAAAAGTGAGGTTATATTCATGTAACCAGCAGTGTTCGCAAATTTGATTTATGTTAATATGACTTCCTATAAAACCAACAACAAAAACACCTTAGATGTTGACGCCAAAACTATCACCTCTTATCCCAGCCCAAGATATTCATTGGTCAAATCAAAGACTATTGTCGGTGGCAACACAGATCTTCATTCTGATAATCAGCGTGGTATTACTCAGTAACGTCACCATCACCTTAGGCGAACGTAGGCTCCAGGAAGACTGGGCGACTCAGAGGTACAGTGAGCTCCAGGCTGTGGGCAGCTTGATCGCGGATAAGGTCTCTTTCCAACAATTTCGCACGCAGATGTTTGCCAAGTCAGAACTGCTCAAGCGCTACTTAGATGTGCCTAGTATTCCTCGACAAGACAAGCTCGAGAAACACTGGGATGTGATAACCAGTAATATTCCCGAGCTGTTAGATATCGCCCTGTTCGATCCCCAAGGTAACTTCAAATTCGCTACCAGCGATAATTTCGGCCATGAACCTCTACTCCCTTCCCTGCTTGGCAGCTCGAGAAACATGGGTGGCAACGAGATTTACACCTCTCCACTGGAATTTAGTCCGGTCAATGGCAAGCTAGAGCCATACCTGTATCAACTTGCCTGGCTCGAGAATCCCGATCAGAGTGTTCGAGGCTATTTGGTGACATATAGCTCTATGTCTAAAATGCTGAAGAGTATCCAGCCTGCCAACTCCCGCGGTCAATCGCCGCTATTGATGTTAGATACTCAGGGCTTGCTCTATGCAGGTGCAGATTCCCGTCCGTCATTAAAACGTATTCCCGATACTATGGGAGGCAGCCTGAAACAAAGCTATCCAGCGCTATGGCGTAAGATGGCCATGAGTAATTTCGGTCAGTTTCATGGCGATAATGCCACCTTCGTCTACCTAAAAATCGAGCTGACGGCCCAATACGAGACCCGCAGAGAATACTTTCTGGTATCCTATGTGCGCAATGATGATATTGCAGCCAATTTCTCCCAGTGGCGCACCATACTCATGAGCTGTGCTTTCATGCTGACTCTGTTAGCCTCTATGCTCATTCTGCTGAGCCACTTTTATCGTTTAGAGCAGAGATCGAGACAGTTCAGCATAGAGCTATCGAATCGCCTCTTCCACCGACAAGTGGGCTGCATCATAGTCAATCATAACAATCGGGTGATTTCGGCAAATGAATTGGCGGCAACTCAGTTATCCTTGCCTAAAGATCAGCTACTCGATCGCAGTCTACAAAGAATTCTACAACTTGAGGACGATGACTATTCACGTATAGTGACTGAGATCCAGCAAAAGCAAGAGTGGAAAGGTGAACTTTGCCTCGATATGGGTGCAGAAACACAGGCCGAGTTAATTGCCCATATAAAAAACCAAGTATCTAAAGATGAACAGGAAGCCTATCTGGTCATCACCTTCGAAGATGTCAGTGAGCTCAAACACGCACAGCAAGATGCCTACCTGAGCAGAGTCTTGAATAATAGTGGCGTGCCATCGGCCCTGATCCAGGCTGACGGCACGATCATTCGTGCTAACCCGGCATTCGAACAGCAGATGCAGTCAAACACTAAATGTAGCAATATCATTGACACCTTACCCGATGATTTAGGCAATAAGTGGTCGCAAATTTCTCAGCTAATATTGCTGCAGGGGAGCTGGAAAGGTCAGGTATTATGTTCCTCATCGAGTACTAACACCTGCTTACAAGCCACACTCAAGGGGCATATTGATGCGTCCGGAGAGCTGGATTATATCGTCTG
Source organism: Shewanella benthica KT99 (assembly GCF_000172075.1). Classification (GTDB taxonomy): domain Bacteria; phylum Pseudomonadota; class Gammaproteobacteria; order Enterobacterales; family Shewanellaceae; genus Shewanella; species Shewanella benthica_A. The sequence continues at coordinate 49,080 of NZ_ABIC01000014.1, read as the reverse complement.
TACCTTCGAACAGGCGATCATCAAGAATAACCATGATGAATCCGGTGTGCTGCAGCCTCATCGCTCAACGATCTTAGTCAACTATAGAGATCTTGAAAGCTACTTCGATTCATTAGACCACACGAGTAAAGATCGCTCCAGCCTACTCCTGTTGGACATCACCTCTGAGAGTATGCTGAGTCATATGAGTGATATAGGGCTGCTTGAGAGCAGGCAGAAAGAAGTTGAGCTTTTTCTCCTCAGAGAGCTGCCATCGAATTACCAGATGTCTCACTGGCAACTCGGTAAGCTTATCTTCATCTTACCGGATACAGATGCAGACCAGGCACATTATTTCGCCATCAAGTCTTTAGCGAGTCTCAATGATATGGGGCTGGGCAAAGGCATTTGTATGGGCATAGCGTCTTTTCAACCAGAGCAAAATCTCGAACAGTACTTGAGTAATGCCGAGGTTGCACTTAAACGCGCTAAGCAAATAGGCGAGCAAAATATCTGTCAGGCGTTTACGCGCCAGCGCTGAGAAAGTGCCTAGATCCTAAACCTAGAGCTAAGAGCTAGACTCTTATTCTATCGCGGCTATGCCTTCGGGCAGTTCACTCTGGCTGATATCGATAATCGTCGAGCGATTCATGGTGATCTTATAACGCGCATATTGCACTGCGTCTTTGCCGTCTTTTACCGCTAAGATCAGATTGATCTGATAACGGCGTTCCACCGAATCATTGCTGATTTTACCCTCCTGCTCCTTGTAGATCTTCGCCTTACCCCGCTCCAGATGACGGGCGAATGGGGCTAAACTAAAGTTAACCTGCTCTTGTATCGACGTATAACCAGCCAGAAACTCTTTCTGGGTCACACGGGTATGAATACCATAATGCAGTACTTCGGCATCGAGCTTATTTTGCCTATGACGTCGTTTAAGAATTTCGGCGACTTTATCCGGTAACTCGATAGTTTTAATAAAGTCTAACCAAACTAACTGTTTGGCTATTGGTGCATGGCTATTGGTATCTCTGAGTATTCTGCTCCACTTGGGCCTCCCCTTCTGTATCAGGCGCCAGAGTGCATTGCGAATGTCTTCCTTAAAGATCTCACGAAAACCATAGATCACAGCCAGAGTTAACACTAAGGCTATGGTTAAGCCGCTAAAGACTCCCTGAGCCTTAATAATAAGCGCCGACACTACTAACATCACCATGGCCGTCGCAAAGCCGGTAGTCATCTTCTTAAGGCCTGTGCCTAAAGTTTTCATCTCCTCTTTTAATACCACACCTTGCTGGATCAAACGTCTGAGCAGCAACATCTTGTTGGAGATGCGATTAGGATCATCCTTAGTCTGTTGTGAATTATACCGCTTAGTTTCTCTATGTTCGTTCTCAGCCCGGCACAGGGCAATAGCCGAATCTAACACCACACTGTACTCGCTACTTCTCGGCGCTGTGGACAAGAGTTTTAGTAGACGCTGTTCACAGAACCAGGAGAGGTAATTGTCGGCATTTTCAAAATAGGATTTCCATTTGGGATCGCTCGGCTCATTACGACGAAACTTCTTCAGCAGTTGACTCACCAAGTCACACAGATCTTGCAGAGAATTGAAGAAGTTTTCTGGCTCTTCAATCTGTGCTAGCTCCTTGCTATCGTTCTCGATGGCAACAGAAAATTGATAGGCAAATAGATTCAAGTAGAGGCGAAATTCTTCTATCGTACGTTTTTTCTGACTGGCAAAACGGCTCTGTACCAGAGGCAGGTGCAGCCCAGTGGAGTAATATGAACGACGCCCTGTGATTGCCGAATGATAGTACTCCTCTTCATTCAGGCTCTGAGGACCTATTCCCATCTCTTTAGGCAAGAAGAAATAGAGATCCAAACGTCGGTTATCCCCCACCTTCATCTGATGAATAAACTTAATAGAGAGCGACTCTTCCTGCTTGACTCTAATCTTCGACACTTAGCTCCAGTTTCCTTTAAATTCAGTATAATGCCTTATCGGTTTAGTCTGTTCCCTCGCTGTCACCATACTCATCTTGGCAAATAGCATGGGATTATCTCAAGGGATAGAATTAACAATTTACTATGGCAATGTGTTGTGTACTGCAAAACACGATTTTTTCTCATTTTCGCCTACAAAGGCCATACTGAGAGTCATGGTTTTATCACTTTCTCATGCAGAAAATACAAGAGGTGGATTTAGATAAAATAGTTAAAAATTAATAAGATATTAGATCGTAAGTATAGTCTAAAAGCTTATTAATACCCTATTAGAAATATGAGGAGACTTTACCTTGAAGGCCCTTGTTGATGCATCACAGCTCAGTAGGTTTGAGCTAACACGATTAATCAAGCTCGCAGATCCAGATACCATCACCCAGATTAAACTGAATGACAGCATAACCTTTAGCGCTATCCATATCTATAATGTGGAGGTGTAAACTCGCTGTTTTTGAATATGCTAAAGTCTGTTTCGCCCAGTCTATTATGGAAAACATATGGGGTGGAATCGATTTTTGAGCAAAACTAGGTTGCAACAGTGAGTACACTGTCGCAACGCTCAAGCTGCGGTATAAAAAAGCGAGAGAGATCCTCAATATCGGCAAGGCTTCCCCCTTCATTAGGCACAGAGTAATAAGATACGATACCTGACGACGTGTGTATTTCCTGATTATTCAACGGATTAATTGATTCTATAGGTTCAGAAATTGAATGGATAAAGATAATCAATAGCAAAATCTGTGCGATTAAGAGCCCATACTTCTGCTTAGTCATGCCCGCTAGGGGGCCAGAGAAAGTATGATTTATGGAAGCCTTCATTCTAGTATGCAGAATGAAACCTTGATCATCTATAGCCTCTAACAACTGAGCAGATTGCTTGCCTAGAAAAAATCTGAGCCTATCGATCGCTTCTTGTAATTTAGCCGGTGTTCTATGCTCTTGTGGTAATAGTTGCAGCAGCTGCTCTTTTGATAACACCTGATCCCTGAAACGTGCTAAGTGTTCGAGTACAACAAACTCCACCAAGGGCATTTTCCAGCTGGTCTCATTTTGCTGATTTGATAGTGTGGTTCGCTTTATATCAAACCAGCAGCAACCAATTTGCATAGTTAGCGGCCTAATTTATCTTACGGACAAACATTGTATCTATTCCTATCACTCTAGTCAGTGATCACAATAACCTATCTATAACCAATGAAAGAAATCGTGACGATTATCACATAACTAGTTGATAATAGTGAACAAGAGTGGATACAAGTTAACACAAGTGTAAATACTTAGTTAACGTTAGGGAGTGACTGAAAGGTAAGTTAACCAGCGCCATGATGACGCTTATCATTTTCAAATACGCTTAGAATGCGTAAAGTAAGGTCATATTTGTTTCAGTATCTGTACTCTCTTTATCAGCGAGAGGCGAATCGTTATAACGTACAATAACGGCAAACTTCATGGCTAAAGCGCCAATAATATTTGCTGTGACCGAGGTTTCAGAGCGACCTTCAAACGTCTCACCCAAATCGGCAACAAACATCTGCTTAAACCTAGAACTCTCGGTTATATCAGTTTCAAAGTTCACCACCCCGTGGGCAACCCAGCTGTCTTCGGAGTCATAACCCACTAGTGCAGCACTCTCAGTGTCTAAGCGTTTATACTTATAACCTGGACCGACTTCAACATTAAACAGAGTCTTACCATCATCGATAAACTTATGACCGTAACCAGAAGAAACCGTCGAGGTAGAGTCAAAACCAGTGAAAGGATCGATCTCATGGTTTGCGTTGACAAATATATAGCGAGTATTGGTTAACTGATAATCACCCTGGATCAAACCAAAATAACGCTTACCCGTTACTTCACCCGTATCTTCCTTATATAGCGCTTCGAGCAAGTACTGATTTTCCCAGTTACCAAACTCGTGCTTCATATCTAAACGGCCTTTTATCGATGTCGTTTCCGTATTACCTGTGGTCAAGGTCGCACCTAGCTCAGCGTCGCCGCCAAAGGTCTTATCGCCTTCGACAAAGTCAGCACCAGCTTGCGCAGCGAAAGGCGCCGCCATTAAAATAGCAGACGCTATTAGTATTTTTTTCATTTTAATTCTACTCCGAAAGATCATATCCCTTAAAATCGGCGCAATATTAACACTCACAAAACAGAATTGAAAATCTGTGATACACATTAATGCATTTAGACAAAGATACTCCAATCCGTTCAATCGCCAGTATTTTTATCTTATTTATGTTTATGCCAAAACCAAGATACAAAAATGCCCGCGAGTGGCGGGCATTTTAAAAATATTCTATTTAGCTTTACTTAATCTTTGGATCTAACTCACCAGATTGGTACGCCTTATACATGGCTTGCAGCGACTTAGGCTTGATCTTAGAGCCCATGCCCGCGGCGCCAAATGCTTCATAACGCGTGGTACAGATATCAGCCATGGCTTCCATAGATGCCTTAAGGAATTTACGTGGATCAAATTCACTTGGATTCTCGGCCAGGAACTTACGCACAGCACCGGTTGATGCTAAGCGAAGATCGGTATCGATATTGACCTTACGCACACCGTGCTTAATGCCTTCGACGATCTCTTCTAGTGGCACACCATAAGTCTCAGGGATCTCTCCGCCGTACTCATTGATGATCTTCAGCCACTCCTGAGGCACAGATGAAGAACCGTGCATCACTAAGTGAGTGTTAGGAATGCGGGCATGAATTTCCTTGATGCGATCGATACGAAGCACATCGCCGGTAGGCTTGCGGCTAAACTTATACGCACCATGGCTAGTGCCGATAGCGATAGCTAAGGCATCGACGTGAGTGTCAGAGACGAAACGCGCCGCCTCTTCCGGTGTGGTTAGCATCTGATCCATGGTCAATATGCCCACAGCACCGATGCCATCTTCTTCACCGGCTTCACCTGTCTCTAGGCTACCCAGACAACCAATTTCACCTTCTACAGACACACCACAGGCATGAGCAAAAGCGACAGTCTTACGCGTGACATCGACGTTGTACTCGTATGATGCTGGTGTCTTGCCATCGGCCATCAAAGAGCCATCCATCATCACAGATGACATGCCAAGCTGAATAGAACGCTGACAGATATCTGGTTCTGTACCATGATCTTGGTGAATACACACAGGAATGTCAGGATACTGCTCGAGAGCGGCAGCCATCAGATACTTAAGAAACTGAGGACGAGCATACTTACGTGCGCCAGCCGATGCCTGAACAATCACAGGACTGTCTGTCGCTTCGGCAGCTTGCATGATGGCACGCATCTGCTCAAGGTTGTTTACGTTAAAAGCTGGCACGCCGTAATCATGTTCTGCAGCATGATCAAGCAGTTGTCGTAGGGAAATTAAAGCCATTTTTTACTCCAATAATAGGGTGATACTAGACTTAAGTTTTTGCACTTAAATTGTAGCGTCACCGAGGTCACTATCGCTTGGATTGATTTTTATATGCCTTGGTCAAACACAATACTCAGACCTAAGTCTCAGCATCGAATGTAACCAAAGCACGGTTTCTTTTTATCGCTGATTTAGAGGTTAATTATAATTTTAACAGCACTATTTCACTCTAAATCAGTTTATGTTGGTTATTTTCCGCGAGATTCTAACATAGCTACGGCCGGAAGTTCTTTTCCTTCGAGAAACTCGAGGAAAGCACCGCCACCGGTAGAGATATATGAGATTTTGTCGGCGATATCATATTTATCCACTGCCGCTAACGTATCGCCGCCACCGGCGATAGAAAACGCCTTTGACTCGGCAATCGCCAGGGCGATACGCTTAGTACCTTCACCGAATTGATCGAACTCGAATACGCCTACCGGGCCGTTCCAAACGATGGTGCCGGCACCGGCAATAATTTTTTCTAAGGCTGCTGCACTGTCGGGACCAATATCGAAAATCATATCATCCTTGGTCACTTCACTCACATCTTTAAGCGTCGCGCTTGCAGTCGGGCTGAATTCGCTGGCTACCACCACATCGGTCGGTACTGGAATATCACTGCCTCGACTCTGAGCATTAGCAACCAGACGCTTAGCCTCGTCGATAAGATTAGCCTCATACAGAGACTTACCGACTTCATGACCAGCAGCAGCGATAAAGGTATTGGCGATACCACCACCGACCACGAGTTGATCGACTATGCCAGACAGACTCTCTAATACCGTGAGCTTAGTCGACACTTTAGAACCACCTACAATCGCCACGAAAGGACGAGCAGGGTTGTCCAGTGCTTTACCTAAAGCCGCAAGTTCATTGGCAAGTAGTGGACCCGCGCAGGCAATTGGTGCATGCATACCCACACCATGAGTCGAAGCATGAGCTCTGTGTGCTGTGCCAAAGGCATCCATCACATAGACATCACAAAGAGCCGCAAGCTTCTTCGCTAAGGCTGCATCATTTGTCTTCTCACCGACATTGAAGCGTACGTTTTCAAATACAACCACTTCGCCTACGTTTGCTTCGACACCATCGAGATAATCATTAACCAGACGCACAGGACAATCTAATGCCTTAGTCAGGTAATCGACTACAGGTTTGAGGGAGAATTCAGCGTTGAATTCGCCTTCCGTAGGACGTCCCAGATGTGACATAACCATCACGGCAGCACCTTTTTCCAGCGCAAGCTTAATCGTCGGTAATGCCGCCCTAAGACGCGCATCACTGGTGACAACGCCATCACTCACAGGTACGTTAAGATCTTCACGAATAAGCACACGCTTACCTTGTAGATCCAATGCTGACATATTAATAATCGTCATTTGTGTTTCCTTAAAAGTTAAAATTAAAGTTAAAAACGGATAAATCAATTCGATTCACTCTGACCGCCGGGACGAAACACCGGGCCATCAGATAAAAATATGTAAGAGGGGCTTTAGCCCCGAGAATCTAGAATCTAGGTTCATAACCATCCTCTCCCGGCTAAAGCCGGTCCTACAACTAAACGTAAACGGCTGAATAGCAAAGACGACGGCCTTCGGCCTATTGCTTCGCAGACGGCTACGCCTATTCTTGTCTGTAGGAGGGTGCTTTAGCCCCGAGGTTCCTAGGTTAATCCGCTCCCGGCTAAAGCCAGTCCTACAGCCTACGCTCTTCTCACCTTAATCATCTCTAAGCTGGTATCTAACATACGGTTGGCAAAGCCCCATTCGTTATCGCACCAAAGCAGTAACTTAACCAGATGACCGGCGCTCACTCGCGTCTGAGTGCCATCGACTATGCTAGATCTTGGATCGTGGTTGAAGTCACAGGACACCAGAGGCTCATTAGTATAGCCTAAAATACCTTTATAGAGTCCCTTAGCCGCATCTCGAAGCACCTGATTTACATGATTTATATCGACTCTTGAAACTAAAGTTACCGACACATCTATGGCGGTGACATTTATCGTAGGTACTCTCACCGAGATGGCTTCAAACTTGTCTTTCATTTGCGGGAGTATTCGCTCTATGCCTCGAGCCAACTTAGTATCCACAGGAATGATCGATTGACCCGCGGCTCGTGTACGCCGCAGATCGTCATGATAGGCATCGATCACCGGTTGATCGTTCATCGCCGAGTGTATGGTGGTGATTGCGCCGCTTTTCACACTGAAGTGTTTATCTAACACTTCGATGACAGGCACAATACAATTTGTGGTACAGGATGCATTAGACACCACGGTATGCTCAGCCCGTAATAGTTCATGATTCACCCCATAGACGATAGTCGCATCTACATCGCTCGATGAAGGATGGCTAATGAGTACCTGCTTGGCCCCCGCATGGATGTGAGCCTCACAGCTGATTCTATCGGATAACACGCCAGTCGCCTCATAGACGATATCGATATCCAGCTCCGCCCACGGCAGCCTGCTGGCATCGCTTTGATGCAGTAACTTGATGAAATCATCACAGACATGCAGGTAGTTTTCATCCGCACTCAGTTCTACTTGAAACTGAAAACGTCCATGAGTCGTGTCGTACTTAGTGAGATGAAGAATTGCTTCAGGTTTAGCCAGTTCATTGATCGCGACGATCTGGATCTGATCACGCTTACCTGACTCATAAACGGCACGGAGAATTGAACGGCCTATGCGGCCATAACCATTGATTGCAACTCTGATCATTTCGCGATTGTCATCCTATAAAGAAGCTAAGAATCTTGATCATACTTGATAACCATTATCTTCAAGTATGCCATCAAGTATGTCACCAACAAAAAATCACTTATTATGGCTCACTCCTCGAACGAATGAAACATGATAAATGGCCAACCCATTAGACTGGCAATTCTTACATCAAAAATAGACTAAATCACTGTGTTGAATCAATAACGGCCTACCTCAATATTTACGGCAAAATATGCCATATGAAGTAAGCCGTTAATTTAATCACAAACTCGCTAACGCCACAAACTCGCTAACGCCACAAAGTGGCTGCAATAGAGATGCAAAGCAGATCTATTAACCCAGCTCGTTCGCAGTAGCGACAACATTTTCAACGGTGAAGCCAAAATGCTTCAACAAGTCTGCGCCCGGAGCCGACTCACCGAAGGTGCTCATGCCCACAACAGCGCCGCCGAATCCGACATACTTGTGCCAGAAATCAACGTGAGCCGCTTCGATAGCAACACGCTTAGTCACAGACTTTGGCAGTACAGACTCTCTGTAAGCCGCATCTTGCTTATCGAATTCGTTAGTAGAAGGCATAGAGACCACACGGACCTTATTACCTTGCTCTGTGAGTACAGCTGCTGAATCGACAGCCAGTTGAACTTCAGAACCGGTAGCAATCAAGATCAAGTCAGGCGTGCCAGCACAATCGATTAAGGTGTAGCCACCTTTAGCGACGTTAGCTAACTGCTCTGCGGTACGCGCCTGAGCCTTAAGGCCCTGACGACTAAAGATGAGTGACGTTGGAGCATCACGACGCTGAATAGCAGACTTCCACGAAACCGCAGTTTCTGCCGCATCACATGGACGCCACACTGTCATGTTGGGCGTCATACGCAAGTTAGCAAGTTGCTCTATTGGCTGGTGAGTCGGACCATCTTCACCTTGACCGATAGAATCATGAGTATAAACCCAGATATTTTGGATACCCATAAGCGCAGACATGCGTACCGCGTTACGTGCGTACTCCATAAACATCATGAAAGTTGCACCATAGTTGATGAAACCACCGTGAAGTGATGCACCATTCATGATACCGCTCATACCGAATTCACGTACACCGTAATAGATGTAATTACCGGCCGGGTCGTCTTGAATACCTTTAGAACCAGACCAAAGAGTCAGGTTAGAGCCAGCAAGGTCGGCAGAGCCGCCTAACATTTCAGGTAACATAGCTGCGAATGTACCGATTGCATTTTGTGATGCCTTACGGCTGGCAATGCCTTCGGCCTTGTCTTGACACTCTTGAACGAAAGCTTGCGCCTTCTCTTCAAAATCTGCCGGTAAGTCACCCGTGATCACGCGGCGCTTATATTCTGCACCAAGTTCAGGGAATGCAGCTTCATAAGCAGCAAACTTGTCATTCCAGCTGGCTTCGTTAGTCGCGCCAGCATCTTTAGCATCCCAACCTGCGTATACATTTTCAGGGATTTCGAAAGGACCGTGTTCCCAACCGAGGAATTCACGCGTCGCTGCGATCTCGGCATCACCCAGAGGTGCGCCGTGGCAGTGATGCGTACCAGACTTGTTAGGAGAACCGAAACCGATAACCGTTTTGCAACAGATCATGGTCGGCTTGTCGGTAACCGACTTAGCTTCTGCGATGGCGGCGCGAATAGCATCGCTATCATGACCATCAACGCCAGCAATCACATGCCAACCGTAAGCATCGAAACGCTTTGGCGTATCATCGGTAAACCAACCTTCGACGTTACCATCGATAGAGATGCCGTTGTCATCCCAAAACATGATGAGCTTGCCAAGGCCTAAAGTTCCCGCTAAAGAACAGGCTTCGTGCGAGATGCCTTCCATCAGACAACCGTCACCCAAGAAACAATAGGTGAAGTGATCGACTATGTCGTGGCCAGGTTGGTTGAACTGAGCCGCTAAGGTCTTCTCAGCGATAGCCATACCTACGGCGTTACTGATACCAGCACCGAGTGGACCTGTGGTCGTTTCTACACCCGGAGTGTAGCCATATTCAGGGTGACCCGGTGTCTTAGAGTGCAACTGACGGAACTGTTTAAGCTCTTCGATAGGCAGTGCATAGCCTGTCAGATGAAGCAAAGAGTATATAAGCATAGAACCATGGCCGTTTGATAAAACGAAACGGTCACGATCAACCCACTCTGGGTTATTAGGGTTGTGCTTAAGGAAGTCATTCCAAAGCACTTCAGCGATATCCGCCATTCCCATTGGTGCACCTGGGTGACCAGAATTGGCTTTTTGAACGGCATCCATACTTAATGCGCGGATAGCGTTTGCGAGTTCTTTACGAGATGACATGCTGTCTCCTGCTTGGTTTTGAGGTCTAGATAATCGAGCGCCATATCAATTGGCACTTAAATTAAGAGTCGATGTTCTACTACAAAATTTTGAGCCATATTTTCGCCCACATAACAGGCGGACGCAAACGATAATTCACCAAATCATGATTTTCCCTGTAAGTCGTCAGGATGAACCGCCATCGGCGAAACACTAAGGTCGCTAAACGCCGCCTTTACCTCCTTTTAAGTTAAATTAAATTCATCGACACTAGTGAATATATAAGGCTGATAACTAAGGATTTATAACTATCTAACAAATTACTTTCACATATTCAATGTCACAATATCTGCTAATAATTAGTCAACGGGGGTGATCGTCGACTCGTTTTGAATTAATATAGACGTCTAGATGTAGATACTTCTACACATTCAAATTGTTTTAAAAATGAGATTTATCACCATGGCACAGCACCTGTTTACCTCCGAGTCAGTCTCAGAGGGGCATCCCGATAAAATCGCCGATCAGATTTCTGATGCGGTATTGGACGCAATCCTGGAGCAAGATCCTAAGGCTAGAGTTGCCTGCGAAACTTATGTAAAGACCGGTATGGTCATGGTCGGTGGTGAAGTCACGACTTCTGCTTGGGTCGATATCGAAGAGATCACCCGTAAGACTGTACGTGAAATTGGTTACACACATTCTGATATGGGCTTCGATGCCGATTCTTGCGCTATATTAAATGTCATTGGTAAACAGTCTCCAGACATCAACCAAGGTGTTGACCGCGGCGATCCTAAAGAGCAAGGAGCCGGTGACCAAGGGCTAATGTTTGGTTATGCCAACAACGAAACCGACGTACTCATGCCTGCGCCTATCACTTATGCACACGCACTGGTGAAGCGTCAATCCGAAGTTCGTAAAGACAAGACCCTGCCTTGGTTACGTCCAGATGCGAAGAGTCAGGTAACGTTTGCTTATAATAACGATGGCAGCATCGCAGGTATCGACGCCGTCGTACTCTCGACTCAACACTGTGACAGCGTAAACCAGTCAGACCTGATTGAAGGTGTGATGGAAACCATCATCAAGCCAGTATTACCGGCTAAGTGGTTATCTAAAGACACTAAATACTTCATCAACCCAACAGGCCGTTTTGTTATCGGTGGCCCAGTAGGTGATTGTGGCCTAACGGGTCGTAAGATCATCGTTGACACATACGGCGGCATGGCTCGCCATGGTGGCGGTGCATTCTCGGGTAAAGATCCTTCCAAAGTCGATCGCAGTGCGGCATACGCGGCACGTTATGTGGCTAAAAATATAGTTGCTGCGGGTCTTGCCGATCGCTGTGAGCTGCAGCTTTCCTACGCCATAGGTGTTGCCGAGCCAACTTCTATCAGCATTGAAACTTTCGGCACTAGCAAGATATCTGAAGAGCGCTTGATAGCCTTGGTACGTGAGCACTTCGACCTACGCCCCTATGGCCTGACCGAGATGCTAGACCTGGCTCGTCCAATCTATCAAGCTACAGCGGCATACGGTCACTTCGGTCGTAATGAGTTCCCTTGGGAACGTACCGATAAAGCCGAGGCACTGAAAGAGGATGCTAAGCTATAAATTTGTTTAACCCGTCTAACGAGGGTTAAACCTTAAAAACCGCCGAGAGGCGGTTTTTTTATGTCTTTTGCCAATGTCTTTATTGCTAACACTATTTTTGGAGAGACAATGGCAAGCAACCTTGGAAAATTGGTACTCCTTGCCCTTTTAAGGACTTCACTCTATTGGAGAGCATTTAATCGGTAAGAATCAAGTGTGACTAGAGTCTATAAATCTAGCAATGGTCAAAATGCGCATACTCCATACACATGAATTCAACTTGTTGTAGCGATAATAGCGGCACATTCACTTGCCTCAATGAGGACGTCTCTATATGCATAATATCCAGTGTCCCTTTACCAATGGCATGTTCATTTTTGTCATCAGAGGTATCAGACTGCTTAATGTGCAGCACCTTGTCATCATGAGTTAGTAACTGAATCGACGCGCTGTAATCATTGATGAGGCCACAATTGATCCAAATATTTTGCCATTGCACACAGTAAAATTGCTCACTGAACTCGTCCTTACCCCCTTCAATATCCGAGTGATCACCTCTACACAGAGTCACTTCATAGGCAATGCCAGACTCAAGTTTAATTGAATCATCGACTCTCTTCTCCGCATCTGCAGCAATAACAGCAATGACTAACTTCATATTATCGAAAGCCGACAGCGACTCTCTGGCATAGGGCGCGAGTAAACTTTGAACTTGCTGTAATACTTGTTTATCTGGTGCAGAATTCATAATCACATTACCTGTGGAGGTTCATTCAAGCTGATTGAATTTTGTTTATTTACTCAAGTAGATAGGGCTAACAGATAATAGTCTCTGTCATCGAAGGTAAAAAAATCCAACACCTGCATCGATGCTTTATGGGTGTGTGCCGAAAATGAAGCCATATTATCTTCGGCGATAAAGGTCAGCATAAAGGGGAATTGAGCTTGTACATGGGTTTTTATCTCACTGACCAGAGCCTCAAAAACACCTTGGCCACGATATTCTTTCTTAATCCAGATAGGACCATATTGACATGAATTACTCTTGGTTAACTTAACCCCGCCAAGACTAAACTCCTTTAATCTCTTAAGAATATGCCGGTACACAGGCCAAGATTCAAAAAACGACCAGGCTCCCGCAATAACATAACCCACTATCTCACCGTTTTGCCCATCGAGACGGTCAGGTTTTCGCTCAGCAACACAGATCCAATGGGAGTCAATCAGCTGTCTCAACTCGGCTTCCCCAAAAGCTTGCCCATCTAATGCGTAAGCTTGTGCTCCGTCACTGAGCTCGTCATTAAGATGGATTCGTTCGAGCTCTACCAACTGCTTGAGATCACCCATACGGGCTAGTCTGATGTTCATGGTGCAGGTATTGACCTTTTAATGATGAATAAACAAGTTAGCCATGATTATATACTAATACCCCATAGTCCTAGGCTAATTATCCGCTCTCGGAAAATGCCTAAACTCCCATCCATTTGCATAATAACGTTCTGGCTACCACAATTAACCAAATAACGTGATGACTTTGTCTAGGTTCCCATGCTCCCCGAAAATGTCGATACCAGTATTAGTTTACTTAAAAGTGATAATACCCAGCTGAACTTAGTTCGCTGGATGCACCAGTGCGAATTGATGAAACGTTATTATGCAGCCAATGTGGTATTTATCATCCAAGAAACCGGGAGCAACTTTGAAGTTATCGTTAGCTCTATTAGCCAGTCCAGACAGTTTACTACCGGTACTAGCTTCGATAGAGATCATAAAGTTTTCCAGCGCCTAGTGCGCTCGCTACCCGATGGTTTAAATATCGATTTAACCAATCATAATCACGTCGATCTACATGAAGAGTTCGATCAAGCCAAAACCTTATTAACTCGCCCAATTCTCTGGCCAGATGGCACACATTTCGGCTGTATCTGTGTGTTGAATGCCAAAGCATCCACTTCAGTATCGAACTCATTTATGTTGGAACCTTTCCAGATATTGCTTCAACAAGAGCTGACTCTTTACTGCCAAACTCAACGAATAGAATCTTTATCCATGCGTGATCGAGAGACCGGCATGTTGAACCAATATGGTTTTATCATGATGGCACCGAGACAGCTTAGTTTAGGGCGACGTTTCGGCGCCCATGCTGGCATCATCTTCTTTGAACTTTACTCGGTTCACACCATAGAGCATATAGAAGAAAAGCATCATAGATTATTAGGCCGTATCATTCAGGATACAATAAGAACGGCCGATATTGCAGCCCATTACAGTGACCATCAGTTTGTCGTGCTGGTATTTGTCGATTCAGAGAGGGATATTCTCCATATAGGTCAGCGAGTCGACAAGCTGATTTTTCAACAAAACGATCAACTTAAAATCGATTCAAGTTATAATTATTTCACACCAGATTCGGTACTTAAACTCGCCCCCATGCTTGAAAAATCCAAAAAAGGACTAAAATCTGAACAACTTAAGTTAGCAGTTCAAGAAGCCAAACTAAAAGACTCCGCAACGATCTGAAAAATACACTCTACAGATAGGCTTGACGATTTCCTTCTCAGGCCTAATTCCTGATGTAAACCCATACTCATTTAATTGCTATTCATATGATAAAAGTGATTTTAGTACAGATAAAATAACTAAGAGAGAAGTCTCATGCTAGCCCAAAGCAATTATCACCAACTCTGGCTAAGAGAACAAGATCATCCAGCGATCAGCTTGCCCAGATGGCAGCAACAAATGGATCTCTTGACCAGTTTCTATCATTCACAAGCTAGCCTGATATTGCAATTAGCCGATAATAGTTTTCAAGTTGTTTGCGCTCAGCAGAGCCAAGATTACAAGCTTAATGGGGGGACAACATTTTTCGATGCTGGATTATTAAAGCTGGTTGAATCTCAGAGTGGTTATGGCCAATTTCATGTAAAAGGCAATGAGTTTAATTCTGCTCTGTCTCAGTTTCAACAGGTGATATGTCAATTAATTTACTGGCCAGATGGTGAGCTCTTTAGCTGTATATTGATCTGTGATCCTGAGCAGAATAGATTTCAAGAACATCTCGCCCCTCTGATAGAAACCACTAAATCTTTAATTCAGGCGGAACTTAAACATCTATTCTTGATGATAAAAGTACAGATGCTATCGGTACAAGACGAACAGACCTGCATGCTTAATCAATATGGTTTTAACCTGATGGCACCAAGACAATTGAGTCTAAGTCGACGTTTTGGCTCTCACGCGGGGATAATCTTAGTCGAAGCACTTTTCGATGAGTTGACAGAAGGACAAACAGAATCGAATGCGCAGAGGCTGCGCATAATCGCTAGGATAATCCATAACAGTTTAAGAGAGGCGGATGTTTCGGCAAGAATAAGTCATAACCAATTTATTATTCTTTGTTTCATCGACAATGAATCAAACCTAGACTCACTGGTATTAAGACTGAAGAAACAGTTCGCCAAAGAAGGCCAGAATTTAAACTTAGCCATAGGGCAGAGTTACTTCACCCCAGATATTCAAATCAGCCTTGTCCCTATGCAGCAGCAGGCCATAAAGAGTCTAAAGCTGAATCAACTCGAACGGAAAAAAACAACAAAATAGCGCTAGTCTGATTATTATCTCCATGCCACTAAGAAACATCAGTAAGCTATCCAATCTAATATTTTTAAAGCTTTCATTACACTTTAAGCCCTCATATCGAGTTTTCGCTGTTTATCTTGTTCTAAACTTGCCACAATATAAGCATAAATTTATTGGGATCCTAGTCATGTCTGTAAAATCTTTTTTGATCGCCACCACATTCTTCGCATTATCCGCCTGCCAAAGCACTGCAGAGCCTGAGTTTCTGGAAATAGAACTAACTGGAACCTGGCATATAGAAGTAATCGCAGGTCATCCTGTCATCGATTACAGTCCGGCTCAACTCATCTTTAGCCCAGAAGGCAAACTGAGTGGTAATAACAGTTGTAACAGCTTCTTTGGTGAATATTCACTGCAAGGGTCATCGATCACACTTTCCCCAGAAGGGAGCACGATGAAAGCCTGTGTCGATGCATTGATGGATCAGGAGCAAAGAGTCATGACCGCTATGCCCAGGGTCATTTCGGGTCAAATAGTCAAAAGTCAGCTGGTATTGAAAGACGCCAATGGGAAAACTCAATTTGTATTGAGTAAGCTCTAATACCATTTTATCGGCTAGCTGTGACAGGAAAAAAATAAATAAAAGCAAAATGAATAATGTAAAAAACCGCCTCATGGCGGTTTTTGGTTATGTGTCACTAACTGATGTTGATTAAACCACCTAGATTAAGCCATCTAGATCAGGCATCGAAATGTCCAGTCTCTGTCTCTTGAGCGACTTTCATTTTATGAAGTGATGCAGGAGGCTGCTCCCGCTCTATGAGATAACTCCAATAAGCATCATCAAATCCACGAAAAAGTTGATCCGTTTTCCCTTCAGATTTTAAGATTAACCACCACCAGACAAGCCCCCAGGCACCGAAAGTAATTAGGGTAAGAACCAAGTGAATCAGCTTGTGTTTCTCGAGATTTGTCGGCTCAAGCCTAGCCAGTTTAACATCAGCACGGTGAATATCAGTCCCTTCTCCCGTAATGAGTCTATCTTGATTAGCCGCCATTCGCCTAAACAATGAGTGTAAGTTCTCACCTCTGCTTCTGACTCTCACATAACAATGGGAACAGGGCTTAACCGCTAAGCGATGAACGCGATATTTATGCTGGACTGATGCCATAGGCGCCTCTTTCTCTTGAGTCGACTTCTCTTGAGCCAATAGTAAAAGTCTAGCAGAGTTAGGGCAATTGACCTTTCATGGTTATTTTGCAGTAAAGGGTAGAACTCGTTCAGTCTAGTTATTCTACATAAGCTAGCTATATTGCTGCAAAAACACTTAACAAACCCTAGGGACTTTAATCGAATAAAAATTCGTACATGATTCGTCAAATTAAGCTCGGAGACATGCTAGAGTATCTGCAAAAAATGGAGCTAGACCACCATGCATTCAAGTGTGAAATCAAATGTACAACCCAGTATGCAATTAAGAAAAGGCCAGCAATCGGATCTGGCGGCACTGGTTCGATTCAACCAAGCGATGGCATTGGAAACCGAAAACCTATCACTGGATGAAGCTCTACTGACAAAAGGCGTCAACGCCTTACTCTCGGAGCCAGAAAAAGGCTTCTATCTGGTCGCCGAAGCCGATGGCGAGATAGTGGGTTCTCTGATGGTGACATTCGAATGGAGCGATTGGCGCGCGCTAAATTACTACTGGATCCAGAGTGTCTATATCCGTCCGGAGAATCGCCGCCAGGGTATCTATGGCAAGCTATACCAACAGGTTAAGAACATAGCAGCAGAGAATGGTGGCGCTGCAAGTTTCAGACTCTACGTAGAGCAAGAAAATACCAAGGCGCAACAAACCTATCAAGCACTGGGGATGGAGCAGAGTTATTATCTAATGTACGAAGAGAAATAGCGAGAACGAACGCTGCGCTTCGAGGACGTTCGCGGGAACGAGTTCCCTGCTAGAGCGCTTCGCTGCGAGAAAACGAGAATAAGCGAAGAAACAAGCAACTATCTTTTAAGCGCAGATACTCGTTACCTTGATGGCTAAACCACCTTGGCTAGTTTCGCGACAATGCACACCTGAGGGGCTAGCCCCCGTTAAACCTAAGTGCTCTTCATCGACGATAGAGCCACCACCGGTTGAATAGTAGGTCTTACTAAAGATACAGTTATCTTTAACCCAGGCATGAATCGACATGCCGTTCTCATGGAGTTTCAATGCATACTTATGGAAGGTGACGGCATCTTGCGAGAAATCGCCCCTGTGGGCCTCTGTACCTAACAAGAGACTACAGCTCTGCTCAATCTCACTGATAGTGGCAGGTGAAATGAGGAGGGTCAGTCCCAAAATTTGAGACTGACCCGAATAACCGAACGTTATAAAGAGATGAAAACGGAGAACTTAAGACAACATACCGAACAGAATGGCAGTCATTGCCAGCAGACCCGCAATAACAACGAAGATATTGCTAATTCGGCCACGGTAGGCCTTGAGTGCCGGTACCTTGTAGATAGCATACATAGGCATCAGATAAAGAATCGCGGCTATGATTGGACCACCAAGCGCCTCAATCATGCCTAAGATACTTGGGTTGATGATGGCCACGCCCCAGATGCTGACGAACATGAACACAAGGATAAACTTATCTACTTTCTTGTCTGAAACTTGCTTATTGCTGCTACGTAACTGCTTAGTGATGATGCCTTTCATGCCTTCTGTCGCACCCATGTAGTGACCGAAGAATGAAGAAACGATGGCTATCACAGCTATGATAGGACCGAAGTAGCTGACGAAGCCGCTTGAGTGAATGTTAGCCAGATAAGAAAGAATCGGTAAGTTTTGCGCCTTAGACTCGGCAAGTTGTTCCGGACTCAAAGAGAGAACACAAGAGAACACGAACAACATGACGAAACCGACTAACATCATACTGGTGTTACGCAGAATTACATCGGCTTTCTTCGATGCATCTTTACCATGTTCACGTTTGAGCGCCACTGAGAACTGAGAAATTGCAGGAGAGTGGTTAAAGGCAAAAACCAATACCGGAATCGTTAACCATACGGTCCCCAGGAAGTCCCCCACTGACGGAACCTGGGTTAAGGCGTCCATTTTCCAGCTTGGAATCAGGTACAGGGACATAAAGACTAAAATACCCACCAAAGGATAAACTAGGAACTGAGTCACCTTGAGCATTAACTTCTCACCGGATATCATCACAGACATCATGGCAATGATAAGCAAGCCCGATAACATCCAACGTGGAGGCGATGCCATATCCAGTTGATTAACGATGAAACTGTCTACGGTATTGGTAATCCCCACGCCATAGATCAATACAATCGGAAAGATGGCGCAAAAATAGAGCAAGGTGATCGCCTTACCAGCACCGACACCAAAAAACTCTTCCACCACATCGGTAATGTCACTGCCCGGCTTCTCAGAAGCGCAGACAAAACGTGACAAGCCACGATGAGCTAGATAGGTCATAGGACCGATAACCAAGGCCATCATCACCAGCGGCCAGAAACCGCCCATACCTGCATTTATTGGGAGAAAAAGGATACCAGCACCAACGGCTGTACCGAACAGACTCAACATCCAAGTGGTATCTTTACCTGTCCAGCTCTGACTGGCGGTTGGGTTTACTTGGGTTCCGGCTCCATTGACTGGAGAGACGGTCGCTTCTTGCTGCATAAACATTACCTTTGAGGTGTTCTACACCTTTGGTTTCCAGAAACCACTCCACCTAAAACCATTTTCAAAGGGAAGCAGCTATAAATTTCAAGGCCAGAGTATAGAAGTCAAGCCCTGAATAATTGATCTGGAACGGAGTTTTATCATCAAATTTCAGAACAAGTTCATAATGGGAGCTATGTCTAAATTATCATGGGCTAAATCTTTATTTCGACCTCACGGCCGCAACCAAAACGAACCTAAATTTAACACTTGAGGCACATATATTGCCTATTGGTGATATTGGAAAATTTATTCGAGGAGGCGGCAAGGTGAGGTGAGTCGCAAATAATAGCAGGTCTGTTAAGCGGCGCCGCACAAACCTTATGAAACATGAGCGAGATCACAGTCTTTATCACTGGCTCAATCCAAAAATAAAACGTGATCCACTATACATTCGATAAAAACCAGAATTCGACCTGGATCTACTATCAGTTTTTCTAAGCCAAATTAGATAAGCCGAGATACATCCCCACCAACTAACTCAAGGCTCACCGCCCGTAATAAAGCAGCAGTAAATTTGGTATAATCCCCCCAGGTTGATTGGAATGAATAAGAAAATGCTACAGATAACTAAATTAAAGAAGATCAGAGTATTAGTCGGCTCTAAAAACCCGGTGAAAGTAAACGCAGCCAAAATCGCTATCTGCCAACTGTTTCCGGATATTGATATTGAATGTACTGGTATGCACGCCCCGTCAGGCGTACCAGACCAACCCATGACAGATGTTGAAACCCGCGAAGGCGCCATAAACCGAGTTAAATATTGCCGAGAATTTTCCGCTACGGCGGCGCAGCAAGCTGATGGCGAGTCAGTTGCCGAACTCTTTATCGCAATGGAGGGCGGCGTCGATAATTTCGAATACGGGCCAGCCACTTTTGCCTATACTGTGGTTGCCACCCAGAAGCAACTATCCGTTGGGCGTAGCGCACAACTCCCCATCTCTCAATCTATCTATGAGTCACTGGTTGCCGGTGAGGAGCTAGGAGATGTGATGGACAAACTATTCAACACTAACAACATCAAGCAAAAAGGTGGGGCAATTGGTCTATTGACCCAAGGACATGCCACCAGAGAGAGTGTCTATACTCAGGCATTAATCTTAGCCATGGCCCCCATGCTAAATCCTGAGCTTTATCTCGATTAATATCCGTTCCAATCCTATTTTAATGCAAGCAAGCGACTTTCATTAGCAATTACTTGCAACTTGCTTAATATACCCATAAATTAGATGTAACTCGCAACCCCACACATCCAATGCCAGCAGTCAGCTTTGGATGAAGAAACGTTATTTCTGACCAAAATAACCAATGTCGATTCAGACAAAATAAATTGCAGGAACATGGTATGACAGAAGATAATAAACCAAGCAATCAACAAGGTTCTACACTCAGAACAGTATCTCGCCATATTGTGCGACAACTTGGCATGCTTAACTCTGCCTGTGGCGACCTTCCTCTATCTCCTGTTCAGGCTCATGCGCTTATCGAAGTCAGCCAGGGTGCCATATCGATTAAAAAATTGGCACAAATCCTAAATATTGATAAATCCAACGCCAGTCGTGCCATCAGTCATCTGGTTGAGAAGCGATTTGCTCATACCAAGAGTAATCCCAGAGACAGCCGCAGCCTACTGGCTCACCTGACTCCTCAAGGGCGAAAATTATTACAAAAGTTAGACCATCAGCAAAATATCATCTTCAATGAAATTTTATCCCAGTTATCTTGCTCCGAAACCCAGCAGATTGAGACCGCAATGACCCTATATAACAAGGCCATCCAACGCTCCAGGATGCAGCAGGAATATACACTTAGGGTGATGACCCCAGAAGATAACGCCCCTATGGCCGCAGTGATACGCACGGTCTCAGCTGAATATGGCCTCACCTCAGATAAGGGTTATGCCGTAGCGGATCCCACCTTAGACAGTCTTAGCGAACAATACCAAGCAAGTGATGCCTGCTATTGGGTCATAGAAAAAGAGGGTGAAATCTTGGGTGGAGGAGGGATTGCGCCTTTAAGCATAAATACAGCAGTCATGAACACACTAGATCAGCCCGCAGCAAAGCAAGAGCGAGTAAGTGAACTGCAGAAGATGTACTTCAGCCAAGCGCTTAGAGGAAAAGGGTTTGCTAAACGCCTGGCTTATCTGGCGCTCGACTTTGCCCGCGAGCAAGGATTTCACTCCTGCTACTTGGAAACCACGGCGGATCTCAATGAAGCGGTCAAACTGTATGAGTCTATCGGATTCAAACATCTGGACTCTCATCTTGGCGACACGGGACACGATGCCTGCGAGATGCCTATGTTGTTAAAACTATAGAAATCGCCGCATAGTCAAGACGATGACTTGGGGCAAATTGATGCTTCGCTGAAAAGCTAAGACGACGCCCTTTGGGCTATTGGCAAGAGAAAGGCTTGCCATTCAGATAATCAGGCGCAGCCGTCTATCTTTTCCCTAGTCTTTCCTCTGAAAGCTTGTTAGCTTCGAATGATAGCTAGAAACTAGACTAACTTTCTACAGAAGCAGTAGACGAAATGCTGTTCGCTGCCACCTGGGGTTTGATGAGACTCTTTCTCATGACCGAGCAAAGAGAAACACAGCCCTATCATGCCAGACATCATAGCCATGATGGGGGTATTGGGCCTCAATCACATTCGACGCCTGCTCGCCCAGCCTGTTTTGAGCTTTGGCCAGCGCCGCCGCAGAAAGATCCAGTACAGTAATATTGCCATAGCCGTTAGCTAAAAGATGGTCTGAAAAGATTGCTAAAAAATGCAACCAAGATGAGCAAGTAAGCCATGCAGATAATCCAACTAAAAAGCCACTTGCATTAGTCGCCTAAATCTCCGAAGATCTAACAGCCTTTTTACCCGATGAACTAGCGGATCCGAACAATGGACTTTCCCCAACTGCGTGCTCAATTCCCTACACTCGAGCAGACCTTAGAGGGATACCCTCTGTGTTATCTGGACACGGCAGCGACCAGCCAGAAACCCAAGTGTGTCATAGATGCCATGACTCAGTATTATCATAAAGATAACGCCAATGTTCACCGGGCCGCTCACCAACTCTCATCCAGAGCCACCTCTCAATATGAGGCGGTGCGCGATCAGCTAAAAGGCTTTATCAAGGCCCGTCGCCGCGAAGAAATAATCTTCACCCACGGCACCACTGAATCGATAAATATGGTCGCCCATGGCCTGATGAATCAAATACAAGCTGGCGATATCATCTTAATAGACACGGCTGCCCATCATGCCAATATCGTCCCCTGGCAAGAACTCGCTAAGCGCAGCGGCGCCATCATCAAGCCCATCCCGCTGACAGAGGATTGCCGACTCGATGAACAAGCCTATAAAGCACTCCTCAAACAAAAGCCTGCCATCGTCGCTCTATGCCATGTCTCCAACGCACTGGGCACACTTAATCCCGTTAATCATTTAGTCGCTAAAGCCAAGGCCGCCGGTGCCATCACCTTAGTCGACGGAGCTCAGGCTGTCGCCCATCTGGAAGTAGATGTACAGGCGATAGATTGTGATTTCTATGTGTTCTCCGGCCACAAGATGTATGGCCCAACGGGGATAGGAGTGCTCTATGGCCATTTCGATATTCTCGATAAGCTCGAGCCTATGATGACTGGCGGCGAGATGATCAAGACCGTCAGTTTCGATACCACCGAATTTAATATCTTACCCAACAGACTCGAGGCCGGCACACCGCCCATAGCCGAAGTGATTGGGCTTGGTGCAGCCATCGAATTTATACAAAATCTACCTAAAGCTGAGACGGCCCAACGGGAGCAGCAACTGCTGACTTACCTGCAAACTCAGTTAACAGATTTAGGTAACATTAAGCTCTATGGTGCCCACGAAAATAATATCGGCGCCGTCGCCTTTAACTTGGCCGACGAACATCATCAGGATGTGGGGATATTACTGGATCAACAAGGGATCGCCGTCCGCTGTGGCCACCACTGCGCCATGCCCCTGATGCAGAGCTTAGCGATCAAGGGCTGCTGCCGTGCATCCATCGGCGTCTATACCAGTAAAGAAGATATCGATCGCTTCATAGAGGCGCTAACATCGGTAAAAGAGATGTTGTTAGACTAACGATATAAAAGTTCTAAGTTCTAAGTTCTAAGTTCTAAGTTCTAGCAAGTTATTTAAACATCATTCAAGGTCACTAATTCAGGTCAATTTTATGAGCTCAGCCATACAGCCCGCCACAGAGACATTTTTAGCCCTTAAGTTCGATAGCGGTGAGATATTGCCTAGATTCGACAATGCCAACAACTGGCAGGAGCGCTATCGTCAGATAATGCTCCTAGGCAAGACCTTACCTAAACTCGAAGATGAGTTTCGTGTGGAGCAGGCCCTGGTCAGGGGCTGCGAGAGTAATGCCTGGCTCTATCATAGTGAAATAGACGGCAAGCACTATTTTCTCGCCGACAGCGACGCCCGCATAGTCAAAGGCCTGGTCGCGTTATTGCTGACCGCCTGTCACGGCAAGAGCGCAGACGAGATAGCAGCGTTCGATATAGAGGCCTACTTCGACCGATTAGGCTTAACCGGACAGCTCAGCCCCTCACGCACCAATGGTTTGTTTGCCTTGGCTAAGGCAATTAAAACATCAGTCTGACTGACTTGTTGGATAACAAGTTTCAAATATCTTCTTAAGTTGGCTTTATTGGCATTTTGTTGAGTTATTTAGGTATTTAGGCTTCAATCTAATCAATAGCCTGCGGCGGTGCCGTGCAAGATGCACCAATGTCGTGATCACATGGATGTGAATGAACGACCTTAAGTGCAAACACTTCTGCGACTCGCCGCAAGCACATCTGACTGCCATGGATGGCGGGAATGCCAAAAAATGTAGGGAACATTTTTGGTCCTGTGGGCTCTGCGGTTTCCAACAACGTCCATGTTTAACGGCCAGTTCGGCAAAATATGTCCATATACAAATGCCAGTTCAGCTTCCATGTTTCTCGTTCATGAGCTTATGGCTTGCCATATTCACCCAGCCTCTCGTTCGAAGAGTATCACTTCCTGACACATGGGGGCTGGCAAACCAATACAATGCCATTAACCTCTCTCAAGGCTTCCCAGAGTTTGATGCCCCTAAACGATTAAAGCAAGGCCTGGCCAAATACTGCAATCAAGGTTTTAATCAGTACGCTCCCTCCTCTGGACTTGCACCACTACAGACTCAAATTGCCTCCCTCATCGGGCGCCAATACGGCATAGATGTAAACCCAAACGATACGATAACGGTGACTTCGGGAGCGACCGAAGCATTGTTTGTCACAATACAGACCATCACCCACCCAGGAGACGAAATAATAATCTTCGATCCGGCCTATGATTCCTATAAACCCGCCATTGAACTGGCCGGAGGTTGGCGTAGCTACAATCCCACTGAGCGTGTTTTACCAAACTGCCCCCGGTGATAGAGCCATTCGCTTATGCTTTGCCAAAGAGGATAAGGCATTACAGCAAGCCGCCGAAAAACTATGTGCTTTGTAACAAGTTACGGACGCTTCGAGCGGGATGAGGAAAATACAAGGCGCAGGCATCAAGTAAGAACGATTTTACCTTTCTGTTAGAGCAAGTTGCAATGATGTCTGCCCCCCCCCCAGCTTTAAAAAGACTTATCAGCGAATAGTTGCGACGGGGAAATCTCAAAAGTGGCAATAATTGCCAGTGTGAGAAAGATGGTGGTGACACTCAACTCAATATTGAGAGATGGTGTTTTGTGGGAAACGCCAAAAGCTTAAATTAGTGATTGACGCCATAGTCGTTTGTTATGTGCTTTACAGACTAGTGTAACTATCATTAACTTCGACTTTGACATATTTCTTCTGATTATCCAATACTATATAAATAGTAATCGCATGAAAATCTGAGTCTTGATCTCGAATTATCCCCTGATACCTATTCGCATATTTATCATAAGTAAAAAGGATATTTTTGGAGTTAAGGTAGCTTTCGATAGCTTTCGATAGCTTTGGCATCATCTCCTACTTGTAATGCCTGAACAATTTCAGCTTTCACCTGCTTCGACGTGATTTCTGATTTTTGTTCGCATCCAAACAAAGAAATGATAACTAAGAAAATTAGATGATATTTACGCAAACCTGAACCAATCCTTGGCACATAACGCTTTAAATAATGTTTTCGATTTACATCTCCGGACCCTGTCAACGCCCAAATAACAGGCGAAAAATAGTTGGTTAAAATTAGCGACGAAGGAGCAAAAACCAACTGTTATTTGTCCTTTTAAGTGACTTGTTATATTTTTTACACTACAATGTACGACAACACCGTACGTAAATAGCGAGATGACGATGAACAGCATAAGCGTAAACCAGTTTAGGGACAACTTAAAAGCATACGTTGAACAAACTGTTAGTGAACATGAACCTATAAAAGTTACCCGACGCGCTGGAGATGACTTTATTGTGATGAGTGCAGATGATTGGGAAAGAGAACAAGAAACCATACATGTGTTGCAAAGCAGTAATTTAATGAAACAAATTGTCGAGTCTATGAACACTCATAAAAATAATAAAGGCTACAAACCAACAAAAGAGCAGTTAAATGAGATCACTAGTCTTTGAAGGTAATACTTGGATTGTTTACGAACAACTCAGAGAAAAAGATAAAAAGCTTCATAAGGCGTTGTGTGAATTATTGAAGGAAATGATGCGTTCAGATCCCACTAGTGGGCTAGGTAAACCAGAGCCCTTAAAGCATAATTTATCTGGATTATGGTCTAAACGCATTTCCCCAAAAGACAGATTACTTTATAAGTTTGATGATGAATATATCTATATTTTTGCAATAGGCGGACATTACGACCAACATTAGATAAATAATCGTGGTAGCAAAAGAAAAAGACAAAAGACGGCAAAAGACGGGACAGCCATATCTTTTGTGCTTTAGAACATCCTCTACTAACCTTTAAGTTACCTCAACTCAGTTTGTTCAGAATAGCGACTATGACTTCAGCTCGACGTACACTAATCGACCCAGAATCGACTCCGTTTTACCACATAATAAATCGTTGTGTTAGAAGGGCTTTCCTCTGCGGTGAGGATAAACTGACAGGAAAAAGTTTCGAGCATAGACGCGGCTGGATTGTCGATAAAATTAAGGCTCTGTCTGCTATCTTTTGTATCGATGTCTGTGCCTATGCGGTGATGAATAATCACTATCATCTCGTGCTGAAAATGGACCTTGATAGAACGAATTCGTTGTCTAATCGCGAGATAATTGAGCTTTGGTGTAAGGTGACTAAAGGACATGATGTAGCGACTAAATACATGAATGGCGACACCTTAATCGAGGGTGAGCGGTTACTCCTCGATGGGTTATTGGCTGAGTGGCATGAACGCCTATCTAGTATCTCTTGCACTTGATTTAATGAGGAGTTGAGGTGCCTCAATGAAGACATTGCCCGCCGAGCCAATCGAGAAGATGGGTGTAAAGGCGCTTTCTGGGAGGGTCGTTTTAAGAGCCAAGCCTTACTCGATGAACAAGCACTGCTAGCATGCATGATGTATGTTGATTTAAACCCTATCAGAGCTGGGATTGCTAACACACTTCAAGCATCTGATTATACGTCTATTCAGGAGCGCATTACCGAGCTAAGTACCTCGGATAAAAACACTAAACCAAATGATGATAAATCAGCATCAACCTCGAGCGATCCACTCAAACCACTTGCCCAATTCGATGGTACTGCCCATCCAGCGGCTCAATCAGGTATTTCATTTCTGTGATTATTTACAACTTATTGATTGGACTGGCAGGGCCATTAGGCTTGATAAGAAAGGGTTTGTTGACTCAAGCCAACCTAAATTACTCAATGAACTTGGCATTGCACCCGAGGTCTGGGTCACCTCAGCGAAAGAGTTTCGCCGCCAATACAGTGGTATTAGTGATCGTTGGGATGCTATGTGTGCTTTCAAAAAACAGCATAACTGTGGACAATGGTGTAAAGGTAAAGCCAGCAGCAATGCACTCCATCCATCACAATAAGCTCACTCATATTCAGGCATCCGTCAACAAATAGGGTTGCCAGACCAGACTATCGAGATCTAGTTGAACTATGCCCTCAGAACTAGCTAAACGCTTGGCAAGCAAAAGACAGCACCGGCATGTTTTATCGCATCACTAACAATGCATGTCTCGGCTGTTTATCATAGAGTTTAGATTACTGATATAACTGGTCTTCTTTCCCTGAAATGCAGAATAAAAGTCTTCATGGGCCAGTCTCGAAAAGGTGTCATCTCTTAGAACGTATTGGGCTATCCATTCGATAAGCATGGATAAACTACATCTTGGGCCTGCTTTGAAGGGTACTTGTGTGGCTCCCAGGGACGTTGCTTAGCATTCTCGATACAGAGGTCGACAGGCAATTTCATGAAGATTAACTCAGTGACATTGCCGAGCCTGAATTACCAAAGATGAGCACTCTTCGAGCCATATTCTCTCCCATTAACGAATCCTTTTAGATTTATAAGGCTTTCGGCCTAGCCTAATACTATCTAAGCCAAAGCTGTCGAAGCTAAAGCTATAGACACAGGCCTATTTAAGCAGGCCTGTATCCACCGCATCCGATAGCTTATTCTCCAGGCTAAACCATAGCGCTTCACTGCCTTTAGCTATGCCGCGATTGACCGAGAACACCTTATCTTAGGGCACATCATTATCTCGCCAGTTACCTTACCCCAAGCAGATCCCGCGTTTTCCACTGCACAATTATCAAGCCTATAATCACTAATATTCCGACAAATCCGGCGCCGAAGGGATTGAACAAGATCAAGGGGGCCATCATCAGCGCGATGACCCGCTCCATTTTAGACAGTGCCCGCAATAGATATCCTTCGATGGATATCGCTAAAGCCACTATGATTGCCGCGGTCTGGGCAATGGCAAAACCAAACTCCAATGCACTCGCCTCAGGGCTTACCAGATCCGTATAGGCCATCATGATCGGGATGATAAACAGGCCACCAGCGAGCTTAAAGGCCTCCACCGAAGATTTCATCGGGTTAGCGTTAGCCACACCGGCCGCGGCAAAGGCGGCTAATGCAATTGGTGGCGTCACATTTGAGGTCTGGGACAGCCAGAAGATGATGAGGTGGGCCGCAGGCCACCGAGATGGGTAGAATGATATAACCGAATACCTTGAACATTGACTCATAAGGCAGAGATGTATCTAGGGTCACTGAGCGATGAATAGCTTTAGTGTCTTCGAGTACAGGTTCATCATGACCTAATTTGCTATTATTAGTTTGGGTCATATCATGTCCTCAATCTATTAACGCCGAGGTGATTCGTATCCTGTCTAACAAAGAGACATCAATAGGAGGCATTAATAGAAAATATAAGGGGTAAACTGAAAACACAAAGGCAACCACTTAGGTTACCCTTGCATTCATTTCATTGTGTTTACTTAACCAATGAGTCCAGATACTTCTGTGCCCCTGGATGCAAGGGGACTCCAGCCAATCGATGGGCATTTTCAGGCGTTGTCGCTTCGGCAACTTTCACCACCTTACGCACATCATCCATGTTCTCAAACGCAGACTTAGTCAGATTGTAAGCCATCTCATCACTCATCTTGGCGCTAACGACGATGACGTTCCACACACTCAAGGTAGATACAGCCCCCACATTGTTGTACACATCGGCAGGTATGGTGTACTGGCTATAGGCTGGGTTTTTCTCGATGAAAGCCGCGCTCTCGGCATCCGATACTGGAATAATATTGACCTTGTGAGTCAGCGAAATCTGAGTCACGGCGCCTACACCTTGGCCACCAACGATGAAGCCGGCATCAATCTGACCATTGGCTAACGCATTGGTGGTCTCGCCGTAGTTTAAGTAAACCGCATCGATATCTTGCTTCACATCGATACCAACAGAGGCCAACAAGGCGGCTGCCGTTACCGCAGTACCACTTGCCGGCGCACCTAAGGAAATACGTTTTCCCTTAAGATCGGCTAAAGATTTAATCCCGGATTTTTCCAATGCCAAGGTATGTACCAGGTTTGGATAAAGCGCAAACAAGGTCTTAACTGGCATTTTACTGCGGAACTTGCCTTCGCCGTTATAGGCATCGAGAACGACATTGCCCATGGCAATACCGGCAATCATGTCACCGCGAACGACCTTGATGGTGTTTTCAACCGATGCCGCGGTCACTTCCGCTTTGACATTAACGTCTGGGACCTTGTCAGACCACACCTTGGCTAGCGCACCACCGAATGGATAATAGATACCGCTTTGACCGCCGGTACCGATGGAGTAATTTTCAGCTTGTACTGCCGAAGGTAAAATGAGCAGTAAAGCGAGTGTAAGCGCGCGATAAAACATAGCCTTCCCCTTGATTAATTTGATACATTCATTGCTTGTTCGGTCATTAACTATTAGTCAGAAACCTGTTAATTATTAGTGCATTTACGCTTCAACTTGGCATCGATAGTCACTTAAGGCCGAGTTAAAGTCAAGATTTCGAATAGTCTTAGGCTATGGGTTAATATGAACAGTTATAAGAATAATAAATGCACGCATTCACAGCGTGCCTCAGGATGAATATGAAACTAGCGATTAAACGACGACAACTGATTAAAGCCATTGCCGCTGGCGGCGTACTTTGCCAACTTGGCAGTTTCTCGGCCCTTGCCACTCAAGGGAAACGCCTTTATATGGATGGCTTATGTTTTCTGCCCGATGACTTAAACGATCTGAAATCCTCAGGCATAGATGCTTACCTGTGTGATATCTCAGATATTGAGGCCATTAAGCAGCCCGACGGCACCACCAACTATAAACGCACTTACTAGGCGTGCATGAAGAGCATCTCGGAAGCTCTCACGCGAGTGAATGATAATCCTGACAAGCTTATCTTAGGTAACACCAGTGCCGATATCCAAGAAGCACATGCCACAGGTAAGACTGCGGTATTCTTCCAAATTCAGGGCGCCGATTGTGTCGAGGACAGTATCGGCTCAAACCTGAATCAGGTCGATGAGTTTTATGCTAAAGGGCTGCGAGCACTGCAACTCACTCATCACTATGGCAATAAATTTAGCGGCGGTGCTTTAGATAATGATGGCGTTCAAGGACTCAATAAGCCACTAACCCAAGCGGGCAAACAGTTAATCGCCAAGCTTAACGATAAACGCATCTTGGTCGATGTCAGTCATTCCAGTCCGCAATCGGCATTGGACACGGCCAAAGCCTCTAACGCCCCAATCGTTCAGAGTCACGGCGCCGTGCGCGCCATCGTCAATCACGCTCGCTGTTCACCCGATGAGGTCATTAAGGCTATCGCAGATACCGGCGGCCTGTTTGGGGTATTTATGATGAGTTTCTGGCTGACTAACGACAAGATACCCACCACAAAGCACTATATTGCTCACCTGAAACATGTGGCTAATGTGGGCGGCATAGATAGCGTTGCCATCGCCAATGACTATCCACTCATTGGCCAGAAGAAGCTGCTTAAGCTCGATAACGATAACTCCGAAGGTGTAAAACAGTATCTTGATTGGTGGCATAGCTTGCGGGCCAAGAATGTACTGGGTTACGACATTGAACCTGTGCATGTGGTGATCCCCGAACTCAATCATATTCAGCGTATGGATCGCATAGATTCTGCCTTGGCCAAGTCTGGTTTTAGTGGCAGTGACCGAGATAATATCATGGGTGGTAACTGGCAGAGAGTACTAAAAGAGGTCCTAGGTTAAACTCTCATGGATAAGACAGTGACCTCCTATGGCTTCGAACATGCCAAGCCTAATTATGAGAAAAACGCCAATGTTGGCATCATGGTTTATGACATTATTATCGATATTTGTTCTGTCAGCTCTTCCTCTTGGTAAAGCAGTGTTAAGCTCGAGTCTCGAAGCTTAACGCTATTTATAACGACAAGTTTATAACATGAAGTTCGCTATGGTCTTCTGAATACCGATCACATCGGTGCCCTTCTTGAGCTCTTTGACTAGTGGCTGGTCTTGACCCGAGATCCACAGTTTCAGCTCAGAGTCCATATCGAAGCGACCCGCAGTTTCCACCTCAAAATGCGTGATGGCCTTATAGGGGATGGAATGATAGCTGACCTTCTTGCCGGTCAATCCCTGCTTATCGATAAGGATGAGACGTTTATTGGTAAACACAAACATGTCACGGATCAGCTTATAAGCTAAGTGCAGTTCTTCGTTGTCAGCCAAGATTGGACCTAGCTCGTCGGCAAGTTCTTCAAGGTTAACTTCCGAAGCGTTGCCCAGCAATGAATCTAATAATCCCATTTCTTCCTCCTTAAAAAGTATTCATTATAATCAGTAATGCACCGTCAGCCATAGAGTTTCAGTCTCGGTACTGGTCCAGGCGACCCTATGCTTGCAGTGGGCGGCAATATCGACATGATCACCCGCCTTCATATGCACCAGCTCACCTTGCTCAAATTGCAACTTGGCTTCCCCCTTTAATACCATCACCCATTCGCTACGGTCTTGATCGTACCACTGGCCTTCGGGAGTCACATGAGCCTTAGAGACTATCCTCTCGATAAGTATTTTGTCATTACCACCAATCTGCTCGAAGGACTCTAGAGTCAGATCCGCTGGTATTTTGTCGAAAATATTGCTCTTTTCCATAGACACTCTCCTCACGTATTTATGCTATCTCTTACTTTAACAACGACGGTTTAACCACTGTGGATTAATTCGTACTGAGGGTGACAGCTTTGGTCACGCTGATCCCTAACCTCTTCGCTAACCGGCTCAGGTTGGCTCTGTCTGTTTGCAGGCGTTTCGCCGCAGCCGACCAATTTCCTGATTCCTGACTCAAGACTCGGGTAATAAGCTGACGCTGAAACGTTTCCGTTTCCAGCTTAAGGCCTATACTCGCCCCCTTCTCCACCACAAGACCTGATGTTAACAGATCGGCATTTAACCCATTCGAGGCTGAAGGTGACAAATTATCCTGGGAGCTTGCCACCGAATCCACCAGTTGCTCGATATGCCTGATACCTATTCTCACGATAGCCTGGTTTCCACGTCCTTTAGCCCTGAGAGCCGCACGACCTATCACGTGCTCCAACTCACGGACATTGCCCGGCCAATCATAACGATTGAGTATGCTGATGGCCGAGGCATCGATTGTCAGCTGACGGATCCCCAATTTACGCCGGATCTGTTCGATAAAATACCCCGCCAGCATAGTCACATCCCCTTCCCTCTCTCTAAGAGCTGGCACTGAGATGGGATAAACACTTAGCCTGTGGTACAGGTCGGCCCTGAACCGCCCCTCACTCACCTCCAGCTTAAGCTTCCTGTTGGTCGCCGCTAAGATGCGCACATTGACCTGCTCGGTGGCATCTTTGCCCACTACCTGGATCTCCTGGCTCTGCAGTACCCGCAGTAACTTGCTCTGTACACCTAAGGGAAGCTCACCAATCTCATCGAGAAAAATCGTGCCGCCATCGGCCAGGCTGAATTTACCGCTACGATTCCTATCGGCACCGGTAAATGCCCCTTTAACGTGACCGAACAACTCACTCTCGATCAAGTTTTCCGGTAGTGCAGCGCAGTTAACATAGACGAGGGGCCCTTCTGATCGCGCCGACTGCCTATGTAAGGTTCTGGCCACCAGCTCCTTACCCACGCCGGTTTCGCCTTCAATAAGAATCGAAAAACCTGAAACCGCCACCATGTCGATCTCTCGCTTAAGCTTTAACATCACCGGGCTATCGCCAATCAGCTCGCCACCATCCTTAACCAAAGCTTCATTAGTCAACTCGGCAACCAGCTCCTGACTGTTCTGGGAATGACTCTCCAGCTCTTGCAGTAAAATCGCTGTCTTTAGGGTAGCAGCCGACATGGCGGAGATGATGTCTAAGGTACGTTCAGGTAATTCATCGAACACTTCAGGCGTCATGCTATCTAAGGTCAACACCCCGATAAGCTGGTCATCGGCCAGCAGTGGCAGACCCATGCAGGCATGAACAGGAAGATCACCAGTATGAGCTAACAGCATGCCGTCGTAGGGGTCGGGAAGCACGCAGTCGGCGGCGAAGCGCACCGGAGTCGATGAGCCACAGATAATCTCGAACCTGGGATGAGCCTGAATATCGAAGCGCCGCCCCAGGCTGTCTTTGCTTAGTCCCTGTTGGGCTAAAGGCTTTAGCCTCTCGCCTTGGACGTGCAACAAGACCACTGCATCACAGCTCACGGTACGACGCACGGTACTGAGTAGACGATCGAAGCGATCTTTGGTGGTCAAACTGTTGGTCAAATCCAGGGCCAGCTCTATCAGGGCCGTCGAAGAGATATCTATCATGGTCATAAAAATTGCCGCTCTCTTGTCTGCTCAAACGAGCCGAGTCATATGAAGTATACAGTGACCATAGCATGCCAACACAAAAAAACGCATCACAAGAGTCATATTGACTCCAAACAATCGAGTCGATATGACTCATTAAGATTTAGCTAATTAATCAAATCATTGTAAAAGAACACTTTAAATACTTGGCACGAGATTAGCAGTGTTAAACACATAATATGTTCGGTGTAAGTTACTTGAACTAACTATCTGGCTCAAACACAGATTCAGATTTAAGGAGTTCCGCCATGGCAAGGTCTCGCCTTTTAGCGCTGAAGGGATCAGTCCACTGATCTGGCATATTCATGAAATGCTTTTTGGTTTCGGCGCCACCATAGCCGTGGGATTTCTGTTAACGGCGGCGCAGACCTGGACCAAGATCCGTAGCTTCAACGGCCTGGTTTTACTCCTGCTCACCGGCATCTGGTTAGCCGTTCGCGTGTTACTCTTAAGCAATTCCGTTAACCTGCAACTGCTGGCTCTATGGTGGCTGGTATCCATCGGCTATCTGGCCTATATGGTCATTCGCGCTAAGAGTCGCCGCAATTATCCGTTTATCCCCCTATTGTCCGCCATGATGCTGCTGAACTTAGCTTTCCTGTTGGCAGATATCTTCGGCGATACCGCACTCGCCCTGCACCTGTCCCGCAGTGCCATACTCATGTTTGGTTTACTGGTTGGTATCGTCGGCGGACGCGTTATCCCCTTCTTCACCGAACGAGGCGCCGATGGAGCTCAGGTTAAGGCCACGCCATTAGTCGACAAGTTACTGCCAATTGTGACTTTACTCGGGGTATTTGTGTTCTTTAGTGGCCACTTTATCGCCCTGCCATTCACACCGGCAGCGCCGCTTATCGCCGCTGGAATCTTACATCTGCGGCGTTTATATTGCTGGGATCCCATATCCACACGCAAGGTACCCTTACTCTGGTCACTGCATGCCAGTTACTTAGCCCTGGGCCTAGGTCTGCTACTGTTAGGCGCAAGCTATTTGACCGACGCCATACGCTTCGCCGATGCACTGCACCTGATAACGATAGGTACCATAGGCGGCATAATACTCGCCATGATAGCCAGAGTGTCTCTGGGTCATACGGGCCGCGCACTCGAGCCACACGCCTCATTGAATATCGCCTTCGCGCTGATTTTATTTGGCGCTCTGGCTCGTTTCATTCTGCCCCTGTTTCAACAAGCAAGTTTGGGTTGGGACATAGCCGCCGCGTCTTGGATCATCGCTTTCAGCCTGTTTCTGTGGCACTACACGCCTATCTTGTTTAGCGCCAGACACTAAGGATCCAGATTATCAAACCGTGTTACAGCCAAATTATGAAGCTCACTGATTAATACCCTCAAGCTAAAACAGTAAAAACAATACCATCACCCGAAGGGATGATGCATAAGTCACCCATAATAATGAAGGATATTTAAATGTTATCTGCAAAACATATTGAACTGGTAAAGAGCACTATTCCCCTATTAGAATCTGCAGGCACTGGCATTACCGAATACTTTTATCAGCGCATGTTTAAGCATAATCCAGAGCTTAAACACATCTTTAATATGACCAATCAACGCACCGGAGGCCAACCAGCTGCGCTGTTTAGCGCCATCGCAGCCTATGCTAAAAATATCGACAACCTCGCTGCCCTTTCTGGGGCTGTCGAGCGTATCGCGCATAAGCATACCAGCCTAAATATTCAACCCGAGCACTACCCGATTGTGGGACACCACCTGCTAGCCACACTACGAGAGTTGGCACCGGAGGCGTTTACCGCCGAAGTCGAAGAAGCTTGGGCCGCAGCCTACGGTGTGTTAGCCGGGATATTCATTAACCGCGAAGAAGAGCTCTACCAAAAAAATGCCAATCGAGTCGGTGGCTGGCTCGGCGCAAGACAGTTTAAGCTGATAGAGAAACGTCAGGAATCGGCCCTGGTCACCAGCTTTATATTTGCCCCAGTCGATGACGAGCCCGTGGTCGATTACCAAGCCGGTCAGTATCTGGGCATCAAGGTAGAACCTGCCAATCATGAATACCGCGAGATGCGTCAATACTCACTGTCAGACAAGCCCAATGGCAAGACTTACCGCATATCGGTAAAACGTGAAGACTCCAGCAACCCAGATGATGAGCCGGGAACCGTTTCCAACTACCTACATGACCAAGTGAATGTGGGCGACGTGCTAGATATATTCCCACCGGCAGGTGATTTTCATTATGTGGAGCGCAACGAACCTGTGGTACTTATCTCGGCAGGTGTTGGTGTCACTCCCATGCAGTCTATGTTGGAAATGCTTGCCTCGAAAAAATCCGACAAGCCGGTATTTTACCTACATGCCTGTGAAAACTTGGCCCAACACTCTTTCAATGATCGAGTGCAGGCGCTGACAAGTGAACTCAAGTTGACTCACCATACCTGGTACAGAGAACTCGATGGCAATGAGCAGGAAGCCTTGAATTCACAAGGTCTGGGCCAGAGTAATAGCGGCAGCGTCAACAGCCATATGGGCTTTATGAACCTAGTCCCCATGAAAGCCGATCTGCCTCTGGATAAAGGTGACTTCTACCTCTGTGGCCCGGTCGCCTTTATGCGCTTTGTTAAACAGCAACTCATCGAGCTGGGCGTCGAAGATACCCGTATTCATTACGAAGTCTTCGGTCCACATTCCGAGTTATAAGAACAGTTATAAAGGTGACTCAGGAGGCGTAAACATCACGGTTAACAATGAGGATGGCATCTTTACCTTAACGACTGGCTGATAACCCCCGTGATACAGGTTTGTATCACGGGGGGTATTTTATTCAATAAATAACAAATCTAAACAAGCAGCTTAGTTATCTCATCCAGGTGGGTATCGACCCAGGCTGAGCTTATCGGCCCCCAGGTATTAATCTTGTAATATCCCGAATTATTACGCTCTCCATCCTGTACAAACTGGCATTCGATACCGACATCGCTCAAGGCGGCTATCGAATCTTGCAGGGTTCTTCTTGGCATGCCTGTGTGTTTATTCAAAGAGAGCAGGTTATGCTGCTCGCTGTCGATGGCGTGAGCGAGATAGAGCTTACGTAAAAATGCTTTTTTCTGTTTAGAGACTTCAATATCCACAAAAACACCTATTTTCAGCTAGTGGCTAATCAATTACTTATTGATAAAATAGCACATTATGAATGAATACTCGCAATGGGAATTGTTTCAGGCAATTTTATGCCAACGCTTAAATCCTGCCATTAAATTGTTGTGAAATATGTCTGACCTAGAGTATGTTGGCGGGATCCTGATATAGTGATTTTCTAATAATAGGAACAAATTGACAAGATATGGATAATTCGACTGATTTGGCTACTGCGACAAACAAGGCTGCAGATAATGCATCAGGCAGTGCCTCGCTGACTCTGCCAACCTCGGAGCGAGTTGCAGACGAAATAACCTCCAAAGAGCATGAGTTACCCAGACAGACTCAAGCCGAGTCCGATTGGCTTGGCTTCGATCAAATCCCTTTGACTGCAGTGGATCCTCGCTACTACACCCAAGTATTATGTGAGACCATCATAGCGACACTGGTTCTTTTCAGTGCACTGTCGGTATTTATCATCTTAGTCGCAGAGTTTCCTATTCTGGTCGCTCTGCCGGTGCTGCTTGTTTTAGGCCTGGCCTTTAGTGTCATCACCTGGGTACGTTATGCCCATGCTAAGTCAATTGCCTTCGCGGTATGTGATCACGAGCTCTTGATGCAAAAAGGGATCGTCTGGTTTAAACGTATCTCCCTACCTTATACCCGACTGCAACATATCAGTCTGTCTCAAGGCCCCTTAGAGAGAAAATTTGGCCTGCATACACTTAAGTGTTTCAGTGCTGGTAGCGGCAGTGCCGAGATAGAGCTGCCAGGCTTAGAAAGCAGGACAGCCGAAAAACTCAGGCAGCATCTGCTGGCAAAAGCGGGCATTGCCAGTCAAAGCGGTAATGCAAACATCAATCCAGACTCGAGTTTAAATCCAGAACCAGGCATAAATAGCTCCTTTGACACTTCGTCAGAGACATCCCTCAAGACTCCCACCGATACTTCTCCTGATACACATTCAGAGAGACAGGAATCGAAACCAGCCAGCCTCACCACAGAAAGTGAGCGCTAATATGCACAAGAGATTCTCACAATGGTCAGGACTCTCGCCCTGGTCGATAATCAGCTATACCTTAAATACTATTCGTTTAGTGATCTCCAACGGTTATGCCATGATCCCTGTGGTCTATACGGGTTGGAAACAAGGCTTTAACTCCCCCTGGGTCATAGTGGCTGTGGTTGGTGTTGCCCTCGCGGTACTCGTCTATGCCATCATTCAATGGGCCATGTTTCGTTATCGCTTATATGAAGATAAACTTGGCGTTCGCCAAGGGCTCATTTTTAAGAAGACCCACGAGATCCCCTTGAGCAAGATACAAAATGTGCGTCTGGAACAGCCCTTCTATTTCAGGCCCATGGGACTCTACAGCTTAGTCGTGGAGACCGCTGGCTCCAAAGAAGATGAAGCGGTACTCGCCGCGGTCAGCTATCGCAAGGCGATCCAATTAAAACACCAGTTGGTTAACCCTCTTCTTCCCTCGGCATTAGAGGATGTTGCAGCTGATGCAGAAGATAAATATCAGGCTAAAAATGCCAGAGGAAATAATGCCGAGATCAATGGCGCCGAATCCCATGGCACTTACGCTAGTAAAGGCCTTAAGACCAGAAGCGAAAGCTTAGTTCGCAAAGGTTT
The DNA here is from genome assembly GCF_000172075.1 of Shewanella benthica KT99. Classification (GTDB taxonomy): domain Bacteria; phylum Pseudomonadota; class Gammaproteobacteria; order Enterobacterales; family Shewanellaceae; genus Shewanella; species Shewanella benthica_A. Next base: position 10,593 of record NZ_ABIC01000014.1, on the reverse strand, counting down.
TAAGCCACTATTGTTGTTTGGTTTATATCAAAACAACCTGTTTTGGTTTGCCATTATTGCCGGTCCAATCATTGGCCAATTTGACTGGTCGCAACTCGCCGACACTCATCTAGCTCAGTCGGCGTGGCACGGGTATGAGCTCACTATCGGTAACCATGTGATTTACCAAATCGTACTGGCTAGTCTGTTATTGATTGGCTTCTACTTGCTATTGTCATTGATCTCTATGGCCGCATCTGTGCTCAAATATTATCCCTATCATCTGAGCAGAGATAACAACACGCTGCACAGAAGTGGCGGTATTATCGCTAAACAGAGTGATGCTTTGGCCCTACAGCGAATTCAGGTCATACGATTCTCACAACCTGTCATAGGCAGACTACTCAAGCTGTGGACCGTCTATTTCAAACAGGTAAAAGGCACGGAAGTCGAGCAAAAATCCCAACGTCATATGTTAGTGCCCAGCATGACTCGACAGACCGTATCTGCACTACTGCAAGATATGAAGGGCATCGAAGCCAGGACGACTGAGCTTCCCAAACACTATAATCCCATACATTTTGGCTGGTACTGGCGACGAGGCTTGGCCCCGCTTATCGTGCCAGCGGTCAACACCCTAGGCATGGGACTCAGCCCCATCACCGAATTGATGTGGGTGATCGGTTTAGGCTTTACTATTGGTCTCTATTTGCGATATCGACAATGGGGTTACTGCTTAGATGGCAATGACTGCTGGATCCACACAGGCATGCTTGGCCATAGCTGGCACTTAATTGCGCTAAAAAAAGTACAACACGTCACCATTATTCAGACTAAAGGTCAGCAAAGAAAAGGCCTGGCGACCCTTGAACTCGGTCTTGCAAGCGGTACCCAGACCATCCCCTATTTACCTCTGCATGATGCCAGAGAAATTGCCGAGCGTGCCTTAGCCATAACGGGTCGCTCTTATCAGAATTGGATTTAAATTTACCCGTTCCTAGGTTCTATAACCTAGGAACCGAGTGCTCAACCTCGAGCCTGAAAAAGGAGAATACTCTTGAACACAAGTGAATATACACAGTCACAGACGATACAGATGACACCTGAAACTATCATCAATTTTTGGTTCGACGAGATAGAGCCTAAAGCCTGGTGGGTTAAAGATACTGAATTTGATGCACTGATAAAACAGAGATTCGGTTTGCTCGTCGTACAAGCTCAGGCCGGTGAGCTCTATCATTGGCGCGCCACACCTCAGGGACGCCTCGCCGAGATCATCCTATTGGATCAGTTTTGTCGTAACATACACAGGGATACACCACAGGCTTTCGCTTCGGATCCCTTAGCGCTCGCGCTGGCGCAGGAAGCCGTGGCACAGGGTGCGGATACCGAACTTAAAGCCAAGCAGGTGCCTTTCCTGTTTATGCCTTACATGCACAGTGAATCTCAGAAGATCCATGAAATTGCCATGGTACTGTTTAGCAGAGAAGCCGCAGCGGGTAACTTAGAGTTTGAGCGCAGGCATAAGGTGATTATCGACCAATTTGGCCGATACCCACATAGAAATGAGATCCTTGGGCGAGAATCGACGTCAGAAGAAGTAGAGTTTCTGTCGCAGCCAGGATCAAGCTTCTAGATTGATAGGTCCTAGGTTCTAGTGCTTGGAACCTAGGACCTAATGTCACTCCAAAGGCAGGTAAATGTCTGTTATCAGTTCATGCTCTGCCACTTCGGGGAAGAAGTTCTGATTTTTCATAAATAGTGTCACAGACCCGGTTCATCACTTTATCGTAACTGTCTATTTTTGCTTTCGACTGCATAAGATCCCATCAAGCTTTCAAGATGGCGAGCTCCACGATAAAGCTCACTCATCCTCATACCAATATATATTCCCTGCTGAATATGAGGCTAGTATGCAGATGACACCGAAGGTTTTCCTGACAGATATTGCTCCAGTCAAAAACAATCAATATATCGGTCTATTTATCCATGACGCTTCAAACGTAGCTCCCACTTCCCTTCGGCTTGTGAGCTGCACTTCTCTTCGGTATCGAAGCTGACCTTGTTAGTTAAATCACCGACCTTAATCGCCACCTTAGCCAGTTCCTGCTCAATGAGCCCGATAAGATACTCATCCTGTTTATTGGTTATCGCAGCGGATAACTCGGCATCGGTATTAAATACACAGACAATTCTTAATGACTGAGGAAACTTATCGTAATTAACTAGGTGAGTTATCCACTCGAAGCCCTCGACATGCTCCAGTGCCAGTTCACAGACGTGAGTCAGTGATTCTCTCAGGCTATTTTCAATTTTCTTATCCGACTTTCTCATCTCAGTTTCACCTTAATCATCTCTATCGTACTGGGAGCGCTAGCCAGTACTTTATGGGGAGGCTTGAGTCTACAGGAACTAATACCAATCGGCACAAGAGGATGTCAGTTAGCAGCTTATCACTAAGCCAAAAAATGGGGCAAGGAAAGAGGAAGAGCAGATGACGAATCTACAAAAAAGTACTGATCTGCCAGTCGATCAAGGTGGCATTGCCATCATTATCACAAAGCCAGATTCTGGCTCTGGTCATCGGCTTGAGTAGGCCGACTTCCGACTCGACTCTGGACCAATCTTCATCGGTGAAGTGCTCACCATTGATCAACAATTTATCCAGGCTATAAGGCGTGATCAAGGACTCTTGCGTGCCATCATCTGTGTCTATGGTGAAACCCAACTGGGACGCACCTCGCCAGTAAAAGACTAGAGTCCCGGTCCAGGAAGTCATATGATTAGGCTCACAGTCAAAGTCAGCCGGGGGACGAAGACGCCCCTCGGCTGCTACCGAAAGCGAAATACATAACCCAAGTAGTAAAATAGCTATATGAATAAAAGACATTTTCCATTTCAAAAAAGTCATAAGCTAAGTACTCTTTATTCAGGTGTGCGGTATATATTACTCATTTTATCCATACGTTCGGCCTGCCACAGAGTAAACTCATCCATACAATTATCATCAGTATAATCCATGAAATTTGTGATCGGATCATCACCTGACTGCCTCTTACAGGAATTTCTATTCGTTGGACAACCATAGGCTGGTGAGCGCTCCGCCGGTGTATCTACCACATCATCACCAATACCATTACACCCACCTTGAAAGGTATGATAAAGGCCAAGCCAGTGCCCAACTTCATGGGTCAAGGTATCACCTTCATTGTAAGGAGTGGCACTGCCATTAGGCAAAGATGAGTAGAGTATGACCACACCATCATTATCAGGGTTCCCGCCATAATCGCTAGGGAACGTCGCCCAACCTAATAATCCTCCCCCCGGATTATTAGTATATACATTCAGATCATCTTCATCGCCAATTCGAAGTGACTGTTTCATTATTTTTTCAGCGACAGAACCATAACCAGCATTAAACCAAGCTGGGTTATCAGTATAACTTGTCCCTGATAAAACAAACTTGATACCCGTATCATTGCTATTCGAACCCGAAGAGAAGGCTGCTTGTAACACGTTCATCTGCCCCGCAATATCTGCTGTAGAAAGTGCACCACTTGCACCATCGGTTAGGACATGAAAGTACACATTAATGCTTCTTATGGTCGGATTGGATGGCGTGCCATTATCATCATTGCCTCCATTACCATTTCCTCCGCCATTACCATTACCCACTCCATCTGGCTTTTTCATCGCGTTGAGACGTTTATTAATCCGATGAACCTCTACTTCCGTAGGCGTTCTCGTGCCGCAACGTTTAAATGCGGCATTAGGATTGGCATTATCCCACCCCTTGCCATCAGGATTTGGCCCCGCAGCCATAGATTGCGGCACGGTTAAGAGTAGTAGGCATACCGATAATAAAAGTGACCTAAACATCTGAAACCTCCTGGGAGGCTTTGCCCTCCACCGATTCATGTGACTAACATAAACAACTCATGCAAACATCTCTTTCAAACCGCTAGCTCAACAAAGCTTCAAATAGAGAAATAAAGTGAATAATTGCTTACATAGTTAACTTGTAATGTCTAAATTATAACCTAGGTAAAAATGACTGAAGCTCTGATGGCATCACTACTTAGCTCATTTCAGACTCAACAAATACTTAGCTAGATAAATTAATTATTTAGAGCTTCTAACTCCTCCTTTTTTTCTGTTCTGAGACTCTTTAGGCTCAGCTGATGTTTACGGCTGACAGAATTACACACTAGCTTGTTGAGCAGATTAAGTGAGTGTGAATGCAAAGAGGCGCATCCCATGGATGCGCCTCTTATAATTATAGAAAGGTTTAGTACAAAGCTATTTATAACAACTAGCTCAGAACAGCTAGCCCTTTATGCTGTAATCCCCTGTTGTCGATAGGGTCACAATGATTGCAGAGTCTGTTTTATTTTTCCAATACCAGCCATGTGCACCGGCGAATGGCGTGGTCAAGGACCCTTTCATCTTATCTGACGTAGTGATAGAGAAACTCTCGAAATAACCTGTGGTATCTCCCTTAGGCTCACCATGGAAATCAAAATACAGCTCCTCGCCACCCGTGCTCCACTCATACTCTAAGTGAACAAACTCATCCATCAATAACTTGTATTCGAGCCCCTTACCCGCGGGGATATTGATCTTAACAGTATCGCTTCTCACCCCGGGAGTCTGGCGAGCTTGAGCTATCTGAGCAACACTCGGGGCATTAGCCATCTCTGTACTCGTCACTGGCGTGGCTTGTCCAAAGGCGAAAACGGTCTCGTTATTCTTGACTGAGCTGGCACTCTTATCTGTCGCTTTACTCTCAACTGTGTTTGCTGCGCTGGTTGAAGCCGCCTGAGATATTTCAGTTAATCCCAACGCCCTACCTATGCCGGTTGGATCGATATTGTACTCGGCAGGCAAGATAGCTGTGACCAAGACAACTGCTGCAATCGCCGCAGCGGCAACACTGGCTTTGACTAAGGTGGCAATGGAGTGCACCGGAATGCTATTAAACAGTGTATCGTTGTGATTTGTTGAACTTGGCTTGTCATTGTTTTTCATGATTATTCCTTAAGCTTAAATCTATTTCTGATGTCAAATTGGGTCTGTTAGCTAACGAAGAATCCCGTTAACTGGAAGCCGACTAACATCAGGCCCCCACTCATCAACAAGGTGTTAGCCGCAGTGGAAAACTGCAGAAAACTCCTGTGCCGTCGCCAGAAACTCATCAAGATAAGTACCCCCCCCAGAGCCAAGAACTGACCTATCTCCACCCCAACATTGAATGCCAGAATATTAGGCACCAGCCCTTCCTGTGGCAGATTAAACTCCTGAATCTTGGTGGCTAAGCCAAAACCATGGAATAAGCCGAAGATCATCACCGCAGCTTTAGTATTGGGCTGAAAACCAAACACCCGCTTGAAACCGCCTAAGTTATCGAAACCTTTATAGACGATAGAGAAACCAATAATGGCATCGATAAGATAGGCATTGACCTGAATGTCACTGAGCACACCAAACAACAAGGTGATACTGTGGCCTAAGGTAAACAGGCTGACATAGAGCAACACATCTTTACTTCTGAACAGGAAGAAAATCACCCCAACAAGAAACAAGAGATGATCGTAACCGGTAACCATATGTTTGGCTCCGATATAGATAAAGGGCAGAATCGATACCCCTTCATTTTGAGTTAAAAACAGCCTGGTACCTTCATCGACCCCATGTGCCGATAACGAAAAAGAAGCAAATATCCCAAAAAAGACCACCAACAAGGTCATAGTTTGAGTCATCACTTTACTCATAGTCGTCATGGTTTTGGCCAAAGGATGGCTCATTACACATACTCCAAAAATAACATTTAAATCAATTAAATAGCACTAAATCATAAGCTATAAGCTATAAGCTATAAGCTATAAGCTATAAGCTATAAGCTATAAGCTATAAGCTATAAGCTATAAGCTATAAGCAGATTAAGTGTCTTAACAATATTGGATTAACGTTTTACTCGTAAAAACGAGCTCCTACGCTAAAAAAATGAAGCAATATTATGTGTGAGGAGGTGGAATGGGCGGCGCATGGCGGCAATTAAGGTATGAAATATCATCATCTTTGAGGATTTCAGACTGGAAAAAACTTGAAATGATTATAGGTTCAGCAGGTGGGTGAGACTGAGTATGTGAATGGTTAGCATGTTCATGTTCAGCTTCTGCATTTACTGTCGATGCGCCATCTAAAATAGTGAGTTCATTGCTCTCAAAAGCTGAAGGCACAGTGGCATTAAATGCTAAAGGAGCATGGTGATGAGAGACTTGCTTGCTTGAAGAATAAGAGTTTGAAGCATAAGAGTTTGAACTGTCTATATGGCTGTGGTGATGACTAACGTCAATCCCCATAGGGTGTTCACCGCTAGGGTATTGCACAGAGAAAGCCGAACCGATTGCGAGAAACTGACACAATAACACCACCAGCAAAATAGCCAGTGTTACCTTCGAGCTAAACTGGCCATACGAGGCGAGAGGCTGTGAAGCATGTGTTTTCAGTTCCGGACTCCAATAATTCAGTCTCAGCTATTAAATCAGATAGCGGGCTCTGTTATCAAGGTGTTAACCTAAATAAGGCACTAAGATGAACTCGATTTAACAAGAAGAGGGATACACCTAACCCTCTTCTTGTCGTTATTAGCCTCTATTATTAGCCTCTATACAGTACTCGTTACACCAGGCTAGTCAGCATCTCATCTGAGTATTCCACCAGCGCTTTACCATCACGCACTAATTCCACGTAATCTGGATTAGCGATGAAGGGTCTGCCTATGGCTAGCAGATCAAATTTATCTGCCGCTATGGCACGGCTATCCGTCTCAGCGGTATAGCTACCTACACCCACTAAGGTTTTACTATAGATACTACGCACGTAACTCGAAGCACGACCACCTAAATAGTCGAACTCCATGGCATCATCGAAGATACCTATATGTAAGAAAGCCAAAGGTGAGCTCACAACTGAGCGCGATGCAGAGCATCTGGCACGCTATTTCATGCTAGGAGTATATGGCCTGAGAACTTTCGCACACACACATCCCGAAGGCGACACCATACAAGAACTGGCCGATCAGCTTTATCGGGACCTGTGTCGATAAATCAGGAAACAGATGACCTGTAAGACAACTATTACTTAAAGCGACAGACTTTCAATCTTTCAAGCTGGATTCCAGCCACAAGCATGCCGGAATGACATAGGGGCTATACACTCCAGTCCTATGGCTTTCTTCGCTTTATCTTAAGACTTAAAACTTACAACTCTAGACTTTCTTAGCTCTGCCCTGAACTCTAGACTTTCTTAGCTCTTCCCTGAACTCGCGACTTTCTTAACCCCATAGCAATAACACGATTAACCAATATTTACTGACGACATAGTCATTCGTATCAATATCAAACCAAAAAGCAGTCACAAACACCTTGGTAAAACTCAAGTTCAGACTCTACACCAAGTTATATGTTATGCTCAAAACTATTTTTTACCTTATATTATGAGAGTACATAAATCTATGTCCATGAGTTTTGCTCGTTATTCCTCCATTGCCCTGGTTAAAGAGATAGAGTCACCTGAAAACCCTGGTGGGCTCGAGAAACGTGTGGCACTAGTCCCCGATGATGTGGGTCGACTCGTCCAAGCCGGGATCAAGGTTTATGTTGAGCATGGTGCCGGAGAAGGTGTCTCTTTTACCGATGACGAATACCTGAAAAATGGCGCCATCATGCAGACGGCAGAACAAATATACTTAGATAAAGCGCTCATCATTAAGTTTAAAGGGCCGTCACTCGCTTCCATAGAAAACATGAGTGAAGGCTGTACCCTGTTTTGCATGGCACATTTTAACTCCTACCCGGAACGAGCCAAATTACTGCAAGACAAGCGTATCAATGTCATCGCCATGGAAGAGATATACGAATCTCCCAATCAGGAGTCGGATACTCGAATCTTAGGAAGAGTGGCCATGAATCAGGCCTTGGATCCCTTCTTCAGTGACAATAGCGTGGGCGGATTGCGAGTCAGAATCATCGGCTGGAGTGAACGTCTTCGCGGAGCAATCAACCGATGTGGCAACCGTAATCCACGCTCATTACAGGTAATCCAGCCCAATATCACTTTCGATGAGCTAGATGCCAGCGGAAGCAATGCCCTGTATTTATACGACAGTCAGAGCTTTGATGATCCCCATAACATACTCGCTCAACTGAAAGATAACGGCACTCACCTATTCGACATGCATGAATTTGAGCGCGAACAAGGTCAGCAAGCCGTCGAGGCCTACAGAGCCAGTCATCCACCCGCTGAATTTGGCTTACGCCGTATCCAGTGCCTACACGAAACCGGTCAAGCCGGTGCGAGATACGGCATGGATCTACTGAAGAAAAATAAGCCCTCTCTGGATATTTCCAACTGTAAAGCTGTCATTCTAGGCTATGGTAACGTAGGCCAAGGGGCATTAGATGAATTGCATAGCCAAGGCATCAAACATATCCATGTATTAGGACGCGCTCAGACTAGCAGCGGTAGAATTGATTATTGGCTCAAGGATGCCGATATCGTCGTCAATGGCGCCGAACAAGCGGCTGATCTGAGAGGAAATAACTTTTTAATCAGCAACCAACACATCAAAGATTTAATGCCTCATAATTCGGTGGTCATAGACCTGGTCGGCGGCAGCCCTACCAACAGGAGCCCAGTAGAAGCAGTCATAAGTTGTAGCTTCTTGACTGCCCCCTATCTGGTACAGGATGGTGTGTTTGTTTCCGCGCTATGGGGCTGGCCTATGATGGGAATGATGCGTGAAACCGCCATTCGCTATTCTAGCCAGATAGTCGAGGTGTTGATTGGTCATGAACAACTGATCGATGGCATTAAAGATTTAGCCCCCGGAATACGACCTGCTCTGGTCTGTGGTCCCTTTTAATCTAAAAAAAGTCTACATAACTAGGGGGAGCCGATGCTCCCCCTAGTTTTACAATATTGTCATTGTTTGCAGCCTCGAGCCTTAAAGCTAAAAGCTAAAAACTGGATTCCGGCCACAAGCACACCGGAATGACCTAGGGATAGTAGCACTCCAGCCTTGGACCAACTTGAGCCTGCCAGTTCTATGGCCTTTCTTAAGACTTAAAGCTTACAGCTCGAGACTTTCTTAGCTTTTTCTTAAAACTTAAAGCTTACAACTCGAGACTTTCTTAGCCTTGTCTTGAACTCGAAGCTGTCTTATTAGCTTTATTTAACCACCAACACAGGGCATAGAGCCTGATTGGCGACGGCCTCGGCTACGTTCGGACTTAACATGTGTGAGATTCCGGTATGACCATGACTTGCAATAACTATCATGCCCACTTCACGTTCTTCGGCTTCTTCCAATATTTGAGCTAATACCCCTCCGCTGCGAATATTGGTATGTACCAACAAGCCACTGGGCATCTGTTCGCGCACTTCTGCTACCATCTTCTTCATCTTCTCATCGGCGTAGGCTTCCTGGTCTTGCAGCAATTCGGCGGGGCTATCGATAACGATGCCAAAATCAGGTGCACCGTATGGCAGGCTAATCACATTGAGCAGCCTAATATCAACTGCGTATAGATTTGCCATCTCGACGGCATAACCTAAGGCATGGGATGCCGTTTCCGAAAAGTCGGTCGGGCACAGTATATGACGAGTACGCATAACTCTCTCCTGTTGGATCAGCTTCTAAATAGTCAGCTCTCAATAAGCCTTCCTAGACCCTAGAACTTAGAACTAGAATCCAGACCAAATTTACTTAACCACTAAGACCGGACACTTAGCCTTATTTGCCACAGCTTCCGCCACATTCGCATGGAGAAAATGGGTTAAACCTGTGTGACTATGACTGGCTAAGACGATCATCCCGGCGTTTATCATACTAGCCGATGCCAAGATCTCCTCGGCCGGTGAGCCGTGGCGAATAACCCCCTCAACCGACAAACCGGAATCTAAGGTTCCAATCAGCTTACGCATCTTTTCAGCTGCCTCCCCCTCCATTCGACTCGCGAGTTCCTCGGGAGTTACTGATAATACGCGTGTATATTTATCGCCGAATGGCTTATCGACCACATGCAATATGCGAATGCCTACACTATAGAAGTTGGCCATTTCAAAGGCGTAGCTCATTGCATGGGAGGCTGTCTCAGAAAAATCTGTGGGACAGAGTATTTGACGAGTTCGCATGACATTCTCCTAATAGATAAGCTCCCAGTTCTTAAGCCTAAACCCCTGAACCTTATCTCAAAATAAATGGCATAGCCCCAATCTACTGCCTACAGGTCGCTGATGACATGTGCCACGAGCAGCGCCATACTTAGTCCAATAGGGCTACGCCAAACCTTGTCTAGTGACCCTCTCAGATCGCGTTCGACGTCCCTATCGAAAATTTAACGATTAGCTATAAGTATTGAACATTTAGAGCCGTTCTCATGTATTAAGCATAGTCCCAAAATGCCTGTTAATCCTATCCTTTATCCTCCTCGCCTTATCGATAGATGTCACTCCTCTATCCTCTAACGATGCGTATTATTTTTAAGCAGGGCTAGATCTTACTTCCATAGTGAATTATGATTACCCCACACAGACCGACCAATCAGTCGT
>NZ_ABIC01000015.1 GCF_000172075.1 Shewanella benthica KT99 | reverse complement strand
CGCTATACCGCCCTTACCCACCCCGTACTAATCATAGGTTGTAATGCTTGCACATCATCAATTTCATTTATATCCAATATCGATAGCTCCTCATTACTCATATGACTACTCCTTTAGTTATAAATAAAAATGAATAAAATAAACATTGCTTACCTTTGATGGCGCAGGGCGACCGCACGAGTTAACCCTCTGTTAATTTCAGCTATCTATTTTGTAACATTTACTGGGTTAAGACTATAACGAAAAAAAACAACAAAGCGGTGTTTGAATATTATACAGTGTAAGCCGTTCTACGAATTATATAGGTTAGTAATTTATTGCTGATAACATTCTACTAACTCATGCGGTTGCCCTGATTCATGACGCCACGTCATCGTTATTTGTGCAATCCATCTTATCGCTGCCAACCTCACCAATAGACCAGTCCACATCAAACACAAAAACCTAACAAGTTTAGCAACTTAGTACATATACCATTAAAAACAGACTTATGTTATGCCATATATAGTAAAAGAAAGAAAAAACCAACAAAAAAAATAACCCCAATTACAACCATAAGCAATAATGTTTTTGAGCTATGTAATGATTCAATCATACCAAACTCTACAGGAAGAACCTGTTCTACGATATTTTGACTATCTCTATCGTCACCTCCGCCTCTATTTGTATTGACCACATCCCCTCCTTTTTTATATATTTTAAATTTTAAAACGTGGAACTCACAAATCTAAAAAGTAACCAAGGCAATCCAGGAAAACAGCAATTATTTATACACACTACCTTTTAATGTATCCAATCCTAGCCATCGACCTGAAATCAAAAAAATCAAAATGTAAAAATTTACAAAAATCAACAACACAAACAACGTAATGACAAAGGCATTTAAACTTTGAAACGCTATAACAAGTGTTAAGACCAACTTAACAATACCAAAAACAAAAACTGGAATTAAAAGTGATTTAAGCATAAAAACCCTTATAAAAATGATGTAAAGCTCGTTGAAAGCAAGCTTTACATCCAGACAAAGTTATTTAGCTTGCATTAAATATCTATTGTCATAGTTTTGACCGAATGAACTCAGACCTCCGCCGTAGTTCCAGCCTTTAACAAAAGCTGTGGCAGCCCAACCAAAAAAACCACCGCAAACGTTATTAATTTCACAACTTGTAAGCTCTCTCATAAAATTCCCCTAATTTAATTAAATTTTTTATCTCATATCCTGTGCAAACCTGTACCATGCATATCCACTTCCTATATTACCTGCTATATGTAGTGCTACAGCTATACCTAAAGGGATTACACCGCCATTAACCTGCTCAATCTCTTCCATCGATAGTTCTTGCATAATATCTTCCTTAATTTAAACTGTTTAACGTTATGTTTGCCTAAGTGCTAGGAACGCCACCCAGCCTTAAGCGATTGACCAAGGGTGTGGCGTCCGTCTAAAGTTGCCACATCCTTGTTTTTAACCGATGAAATATTGTTGTTACTTTGAGCTCAATATTTCACCGTTTAAATTCCTTTTCCGATGCACCTTTTTAACTCATGCTCATCATATTTATTCCGTTCCTGTTAATTTCTGCATCTCTTCTGGCGTATAGACTTTACCTCGGTGCATCACTAATACCCGCTGTGCTTGCTTGATGGTTTCTGGTCTGTGCGCAATAATAATTCGGGTTATTTCAAGATGCTTTATCTGCTCGCTGATTTTCGCTTCGTTGTCTATGTCTAAATGGCTAGTTGCTTCATCCATAAACAGTAAACTAGGCTGCTGGTATAGAGCCCTTGCAAGTAGAAGACGTTGAACCTGTCCACCGGAAAACTGACTGCCCATGTCACCGACCAACGTGTTATATCCCATGGTCATCTTACTGATATCACTGTCTATCGCAGCCATTTGTGCACATTGCTGCATGCGTAGATAATTGGGCTCAGGCTCAAAGAAGGTCAGGTTGTCGGCGATTGAACCGGATAATAAAGTGTCATCTTGCATGACGGCTGCAATTTGCTGCCGATATTGAGTCAGGCCGATTTGAGTAATATCTTGCCCATCGAGTAATATGCGGCCTTGAGTGGGGGTGAGTAACCCGAGCATCAGTTTGACTAAGGTTGTTTTTCCGCAACCCGACTCTCCCACGATTGCGACTGATTCATGTGCGTTAATCGTTAGGGATACATCGTTGATAATATTCGGCTCATTATCTCCATAACAATAACTTACATTCTCAAGGGTGAGTTGCCCGGTCACTTTATTAAGCGGCATAATGCTTTCACGGTTGGCTTCTTGTTCATGCAGTGCAATGTCTGAAATTCGGTCCAAATGTAGGCGCAGCATACGAAACAGAATAAGCTGTTCGATTAAACTCGCGAAACGCTCCGTTAATTGGTTTTTATAAGCAATAAAAGCCAGCACCATACCGATGGTTAAGCCACCCGACATGACAATTGTTGCCGCAAGATAGATAACAATGATGTTCTCAAGGCCAAATAGCAGTTTATTAACCGCTTCAAAACTGATTTTTAGTTTACCGAGTCGAATGTCTGCATTGATAACTTCGCTATAACGGTTTTGCCAAATGCTTTGTCTTTGTGGCTCACTGGTAAACAGCTTGATAGTCTGAATACCACGAATATTTTCAAGAAAGTTAGTCTGCTCTTTTGCGCTAGCCTGAATGGACTCTTCGGTTGCACGGTGTAAAGGACGATAGAGGGCTAACCGCAGCAAGGCATAAATCAAAATGGCTGCGACAACCACCAAAGTCAGCTTGACGCTGTAAAAGAGCATCATCACCAATACGGCAATTGACATCACGCCATCAACTACTGTTTCAACGAGTCCAGTAGTGAGCCTTTCACGTACTTGAGCAAGGGAGCCAAAGCGTGAAACTAAATCGCCGATATGGCGTTTTTCAAAATAGCTCATGGGTAATCTAAGCAGGTGACGCAGCAGATTAACGCCCATCTGCATATTGAGTAGGCTTGATACCCTAAGCACTAACCAACTACGTACACCGGTAGTAATGACATTAATAATGGCAAGCAAGCCAAAGCCTAACGCGAGCACGATTAGCAGTGGTTTGTCCTGACTAATCAGTACCTCATCCACTACCCACTGCATGTAATAGGGCGTCACAAGTGCAAAAACTTGAAGTAATATGGACAGTACGAACAAAGAGATTAAGGTTTTACCCAGCCCTGTCATTTTGCTCCAGAGCTGGGATAAACGCATTTGTTGGCGTTCATCTTGCTGCTCAAAGCCCTTTGTGGGGGTTAGTTCCAGTGCTATCCCCGTAAAGTGCTCGGCAAACTCTTTAAGGGATAGCTTTCTCTTACCCAGCCCAGGGTCATTAATACTCACCCCTGATTTTGTGACACCAGTAAGCACTACAAAGTGATTCATGTCCCAATGCAATACACAGGGCAAAGCTAACTTACCAATCTCTTCAATCGGGCATCGCAGCGCACGACTAGCAAGTCCCATGCTGTCACTTAAACCAATAAGTTGCTGTAATTTCATCCCCTTAAGGTCAGCACTATAGCGTTTCCTTAATGCTGCCATATCAAGCTTATGGCCATGAAAGCTAGCAATCATGGCGACACAAGCAAGGCCACACTCCGCCATTTCTGCCTGCAAGATGAGCGGCACGCGTTTCTTACCAGAAAACTCTAACAACTCGACGGGGTTACTAGGTTGGTTTAATGATGTGTCGACCATTAACCCACCCTCCCTTGTAAGCTGTAGATAGGGTCAAGTAACCAGTCAAGCAGGCTGCGTCTATCTAATACGATATCAGCTTCCAATAACATGCCGCTCTTGAGTGGGAACTTATCGCCATAGGCCAGCATATCTTGCTTTGATAATTGAGTTCTAATGCGATAAACAGGCTCTGACAAGGTCACAGGCACCCTGGCTTCGCCATCGAGTAGTAACGCTTTATCAATCCGAGAAACCTGGCTTGCTAGGAAACCAAATCGTTGGTATGGAAATGCATCAAACCGCAATCTGGCCTCATCCCCCAACTTAACAAAACCCGCGCTACGCGTTGGCAGCAATAGCTCCGCAACTAATTGCGCCCCTTGTGGAATTAAACTCATTAATGGGCGGCTATTGACAACAAACTCACCTTCTACGATTTGTATCGATGCAACTGTGCCTGCTTCTGTTGCTCGAATAACGTAGCGATAATTATTTTCAGTTTCATCAATTTGACGCTTGAGCTCTGAACGTCGCCTTGCTAGGTCGCCGGCTTTAAGTGCATATTGGCTGGGTAAGACATCCAGCTCTGCTGACGCTGAATTGAGTTGGCTTTGAATTTGTACTTGGTTGGATGTTAAGTTTTCAATTTCTTGCCTAACAGCAATGAACTTCTCTTGCTGAGATTGGTAATCTAACGTCGATAAGAAGCCGTCTTTATACAGCTTTTTATGCTGAACCTGTTGCGCCATTTGCAGCGCTAACTTTTCAACTAACAGGGCTTCAAGCTTAGCCAATACCGCAAGAGATGCGCGACTATCCGTCATTGATATTTTTAAACGAGCGGTATCTTTTACTTCCATGGTGCTATTAACACTCTGCTCAACTTGAAGCAGCGTAAGTTGCAGTCTCAACTCTTCAATGAGTGACTCACTTAACTCTTCACCAGAGAGCATGCTGCGTCTTAATACTATCGTCGCTAAAGGTGAGCCCTTTTTAACAATATCACCTTCAGATACATGCAATATTTCAATATTTCCGCTACGGTTGGCAAACGTTTTTATTAAGCCTTTGTCCGGGACTAAATAACCACGAACTGTTTCTTTACGAGCGTAGTGAGAAAAAGACAAGAAAAATACAATGGCGATGATAATAGACAGGATAGTAAATACAGAAATATAAATTGAAATAGGCTGTGCCAATGACACATCACCGTGTAATTTCTGTTTCTGCGCCTCAACGGCTTGTTGACGAAATAATTCAGACATACAACTTCCATATTCTCAAATACATGCCAAATACTTTTGGCATTGAGCTACAACATGCTAACGATCAATTTTGTTACACGTGTCACAAACCCGGGGTGAATAAGACACTACTATCAAACACTTTGCAACATAAAAAGGAGAAATAAAAACATCTTCATCATGTGAAACAGCTTACCCGAAGGTTGCGTAATTGCTAATAACTCTTTCGGCTTGCCATAATTACTGCGTCGCAGCGCCAACCTGGATAAAACAAAATTAACAACCGTGTCAGTTTTTAGAGTTAATAAAGATGAATAGAAGTTAGAAAAATTTATTAATTATTTTTGTTGACGAGTAAAATAGTGAACGGTTTTTATCCACATCAATGAATAAATATTTGCTCATTGATGTCATTGCGAGCTTATTGCTCTCTATTTTTTACTAAGCACTTTAAATCAATTAAGGATCACCGCCAGGTCAAAAATCTGGGTAACGTTCACTAACACAGTATTTTACATTAGTTTAAAAAGGGCTAATTCAGATAAGTGAAATGTACATTAGTCTTGGGGCATGCGACGTGAGGTCGTATGAAGCACTGTTCACCGCTTTTGAGTGAACCATCTGTATCACCAGATGACCCTAGAATCCTGAATAAAGTAGCGGATCTGACAATGTAACGAAGTTCGATAAATTCATCGAGCGGGAACAGCCAGAAGCATGTCGTAACTCGTGGTCTGAACCTATCCAAACTGCTTTTTAAGTTGCTGGGTACCTAACGGTGCTTTAGTGGAGGCTTGAGCCTAGTGCAGTGAAAGTTGCACGCTGGTTCTTAGGAGGGCGGCACTTGGTAACAAGTGTCGTCTATCCGACAGAAATTAGTTTGGTAACTGACAATCAACTAGTGCAAATAAAGTATACCTATAATGCACCACCGCAAACAAAGTGCACTATGTAGCATTTCTACATGTATAATGCACCACCATATGGGAACCTATGTAAAATGCACTAACTAAGGCTGCAATGCGAATTTATGGATACTTAAGGGCATCGACTGCGGAACAAGATGCCAGTAGAGCCCAGGAACAATTATCAGACTTTGCCGAGCAAATGGGTTTACACATTGCTTGTTGGTTTGAAGAAAACGAATCCGGCGCAAGCCTAAAGCGACCCGAACTGTTTCGTTTACTCGATGTCGCTCAACCGGGAGATGTATTGCTGGTTGAACAAGTTGATCGAATAAGCCGGCTAAACAGTGAAGATTGGGAGACTCTCAAAACCCAGATAAACCAAAAAGGTATTAAAGTCGTTTCTATCGACCTCCCTACCAGTTATCAATTTATGAAAAATGCTGATGCGTTTACAGAACGAATGATGTCGGCGCTCAATAGCATGATGCTAGATATGTTAGCAGCGGTAGCGCGTAAAGATTATGAAGATAGACGTAGACGACAAGCGCAAGGAGTTCAGCGCGCAAAGCGTGAAGGTAAATATAAGGGCAGACCGGAAGACAAAGTGCTGCATCAAAAAATAGAAGGTTTGCTGACTGACGGTAAAAGTTACAACTACATCGTTAATTTATTGGGGTGTTCCAGGCATACTATTTCCAAAGTAAAAAAACGTCTAACTTAAAAAGATCAAAGGAATAAAAATAGCCCAATCAAGGGCTATAGATAACAGGAAAATAAAATCTATTTTTTAGAAGACTTACTAGGTTTTAGAGCTGGATTGTTTCCTGGAGTTTTTTTGTTATCACGTCGACGCTGATCAACCTTACCAGTTGAATCTGCAATTGGCTTTGGACCTGGTTTAAGAGACATAACTATATTCCTTTTAAAATCGAGCCGTGGATGAATAAACAGTATATATTCAATCAGTAACCGAACACAAACGTAAGACGGTTCAAAGTTCAAATAACTAGAAAGGGGTCGGTCGACATGAGAACATAAGCATTCACTTTAGAACATATTTTTTAGCCTTACCTCTATGTATATCATCAATGTTATACATTAACAGTACCCACCTAACATAGCTCGCGCTTCTCTAAAATCGAAATGCTCATCAACTTTTTAGTTCTCAAATACAAATTCACAAACAAAAATACCTAAAACTTCCAACTCCAGCACATCGATGACGATCTCCCCAACCTAGAGTGTATATCATCAATGTTATACACTGCTAATTACAACCAAAACAAGTTCGAGTTAGCCCTTCACCTTCAATGTATATCATCAATGTTATACATAACTCGTTGCAAACCAGATTAGTTCGAGTTAGACTCTAACCAATCAATGTATATCATTAATGTTATACACAAAAAAGGGAGCGGTTATGACTCGTATCTGTATGATTGGATGTAGAAAAGGTGGCGTAACAAAAACCACTACCACGGTAAATCTTGCCTTTGAGCTAAGCAAACAAAACAAGAAAGTCCTTGTTATAGACTTTGATGGACAAGGAGATACCACAAAATTTTACGGTCGAGATGATGCTGAATTTTACATTGGTGATGCATTACTAGATCGGAAGTTCGATTTAAAAAAAGCAATATACCCTGCTCTAGTTAAAGGAATTGAACAAGAAAAGCTACATATCATTCCAGGCAAGCGAGGGGATATTATGACTAAATTAGACATGGATATGATCTCACTTCCTAGAAGAGAAGAGCGGTTAAAGATCCATTTAGACAAAATATCATCTGAATATGATTTCATCCTTATCGACACTACACCTGGAACCTCTGTTCTTGGCTTAAACGCTGTAATGGCTGCAACAGAATATGTATTTCCAACAGAATTCAAAGAGCACTCTCTAGATGGCGTTGAAACCTTACTTGAGCATATACAAGATGTACGCTTTATCGATGAAGAAGAAATCAAATTTTTAGTTGTCCCTTCTAAAATTTCAAGAACCGCTAGAAGAGCCTTATCCTACGGTAAAGAGTATCTAGCAGGACGATGGCCGAACAATACTTCAAAGACCGTTATATGGGAGCGGAGTTTATTCACCGAAGCTGAATTTGAACATGAACCAGTATCAGCACTAAAAGCTGGCCACGTAGCCTCAAGCTACTATAAAGACTTAGCAAAAGAGTTAATAAGCAATGGATAACCAACAACTAGAAAAACTTTTGGAAAAGAAAAAACAGGAACACTTAAACCTGCCGAGAGAGCTCAACTCAAGAACCTGGAACGAAAGTTAAAATCCGAAGAAAAAATCCAAGTTAGTAGCCAGGTAAAAACGAATCTATTTGGTAAAATAGCGACCACTAAAGTTCATCCTAAACCCATAAGGTTTCTAGAGCATGAAATTACAGGCCTGGCGACACGGAGAGATTCTCTCAAGACAAATCAGCCCGAAATGATCATACAAGAGCTAGGAAGTTTAAGGGAAATCAATGATACAAAGCTGATCAGAGCAGCTGTATTATTGTTAGCAGATGTTAGCGATGAAGACCTAATTAAAGCAATTAAACAAGTTCAACTCAATATGGTTAGAACCCCATAATGGATGTATAACATCAATGATATACATGCATATCGTATTGAAATATGAATCATTATCTATGATAAGAGTGCTTTGGAAAATGGATGATGAATTCTTCGTAACCGTTCACCAGCCCCTTATTGACACGATCAATTGATGATCAATAAGGTTTGGTCATATCGCTATTGAACGATCTCTTTGCCGTGTCAAAATAGCTTCATGAAAAAGAAAAAACAATTCGCAACAGAGCCGCCTACGGTTGCTGAACTCGGTGAAAAAAAAGCAAACTTACTCATTCAAGAACTGTGGGAAAAGTTACGTGAATATGAAGACCGCCTAGCATTGAGCTCTAGAAACTCATCCAAATCACCATCCTCTGACTCCCCTGCGGATAAGGCCGAGCGAAAAAAGCTCAAACGCCTCGTAGTGGAAATAAGGTTGGCGCTCAACCTGGACATACGGGGCATAAAAGACCATTAGCAAAGCTTACAGAGACTGACGAGAGAATTGCTTGTTTGCCAGATAGTTGCTGCGCTGATTGTGGCGGTAAAGTTGTGGCTAACTCGTCGCCAAGTTATCGCCATCAGGTGTTTGAATTACCTAAACCTACACTTGATATCACCGAATACCAGTTATTTCACGGGCGTTGTCAGCAGTGCAACACAGTGAGTAAAGGAGCCTTGCCTGAAGAGGCTCCCGATGGTCAGATGGGGCCACGATTGCTCAGTTACGTGGCTGTGCTCAGTGGCTTGTATCACCTGAGCGTACGTAAAATTCAACGTTTACTGCAAGACCAATACGGGACTCATTTCTCTACCGGTCTGATTTCTGAAGCGCAAGGGCGAGTCAGTAGTATGCTGACGCCGACACACCAAGCTCTGCATCAACACATAAAAAAAGCGTCATTAGTGCATGTTGACGAGACGACGCACAATCGTAATGGTGAAGAGCATACCCGCTGGGTCTGGTTGTTATCGAGTGAGGATGCCGTATTCCAACAGGTGAAATATTTTCGTAATAAGGATGCAGCCAAATCGATATTAGGCGAGCATACCCAAGCGATTGTCGTGAGTGACCAATGTCCCAGCTACAACTGGATTGAGCCCGAACGGCATCAATTTTGCCTTGCCCATGTGCAGCGTAATTTACAACAAATGGCCGATTATTCAGGTAAGGGGCTTACCGCGAGTATCGGCAATCGACTGGTATTGCTATTCAAGTCCGTATTTCGCACTCAACATAGATATGAAGCCGGTGACGTTGACGAAATAATGTGGCGTCGGCGAATGCAACGACTAAGGCGCAATATTAAGCGCTGGCTTGAGTGCGGGGAAAATGTGCCCGCTTCACGCTACTCAGGCCGATGCCGGCATATTCTCAAATATGAGCAAGGTTTATGGGTTTTTCTCAATCACCCAGGGACACCTTTGACCAATAACGAAGCCGAGCGTTGTTTGCGTGGCAGCGTGATCATGCGCAAGATCTGCTATGGCACCAGTTCAGATAGGGGTGAGAAGTTTCGATCTCGGATCCTCTCAGTCGTTGAAACGTGCAAGAAGCGCAAGTTATCCCCGATAACAGTGATCAGCACTATCATTGCGGGCGTGGTGGGTAAATGCGACTACCCAGACGTATTTGGACTAACCTCAGCTTAGTCAATCCCCCTCTGGTGAATGCTTACGTTGATCCAGCCTTGCCTTCTTGTTTTATAAGAGAAAAATAGAGACAGCCATAGTTAATAGGAAAAATAGAGACAGCCATAGTTAATAGCGTGATGTTTAACCACCTACTAAGCTTTAGATATTGATTGAAAGAAGGAGTCCGCTATGCCACGCCCAAGAAGAACTCAAATTAGTATCGAAGACACGTCTTGGTATCATTGCTGTAGTAGGGTAACTCGGAGAGCCTTCCTCTTTGGAGATGATAAGCTCACAGGAAAAAACTATAATCACAGACGAACCTGGGTAGAAAATCAGTTGCTTAAGCTGGGTGGAATATTTTCAATCGATATAGCAGCATATTCTGTGATGTCGAATCATCTGCATGTAGTGCTTAAAATTGATATTTACCAAGCCAATAGTTGGACCGATAGAGAGGTATTAGAGCATTGGCATCAACTGTTTAAAGGGACTGAAATCACTCAAAAATTTGTACAAGGTGAGATAATAGAAAGCAATGAAATCATCGCCCTCAAACATTCAATAGCCCAGTATCGGAGTCGATTAAGTGACATAAGTTGGTTTATGCGCTGCCTCAATGAGCCCATAGCTAGAAAAGCCAATATCGAGGATAACTGTACGGGTCACTTCTGGGAAGGTCGGTTCAAGTCACAAGCCTTGCTCGATGAGGCCGCAGTGCTAGCCTGTATGGCCTATGTAGAGCTCAACCCTATTCGAGCCAAAATGGCTGATACGCCAGAACAGTCAGACTACACCAGTCTTAAATTACGAGTACAAGCGGCTTTAAAAGGCAAACAAGCAACAAGACTGCTGCCTTTTATTGGAAATGAGTGCCTAAACCAGCCTAAAGGCATCAATTTTTCACTAAAAGAGTACCTTGAATTAGTCGATGAAACAGGCAGGATAATCCGTGATGATAAACGAGGTGCTATCTCTTCGAATGCGATTAAGGTATTAACCAGATTAAATATTTCCAGTGACAACTGGATAAAAATCACTTCTGAATTTGGTAAGTTGTTTCATGGGCCTGTGGGGACACTGCAAGAACTCACCAGCTACTGTGACCATTTAGATAAGCGACGACGGCATTTCTCTAGCTGTTGTCAGTATTTTCAAGCTGGCTAATAGTTCCAACCATTTCTTCTGATAACGGGCTCAATATAAATTGGGTTAGATAGTGCCGTTTTAATTTCATCATTTCCCCTATTAAATCCCCTTCTTCCAACAATGTAGGCTTTGAATATGCCATTAGCTTATGCGATTAGGTTTATGGGTAAGATGTTCATTGATAATTTACTCTAGACTGAATATGTTATTGATTAGCAATGGGTGGCTATATTTTTGCTATTGAATTTTATGATCAGATCGTGGGAATTCAATAAAGTTCAATTTTCTCAATATTTGTGTAGAAGAGTCAGCCTTATAGCCTATTCGTTCTCATGACCCTGCTCATTCTCATCAATCATCCTGATTAACTTAGCAGGCGTCCCACCATACAGTGAATCAGGCGGCACATCTGTATTAACGACTGAGTTAACCGCAATCACAGATCGCGCACCTATGGTCACACCTTTGTTGATCACAACATTGCCACCAATCCACACATCATCCTCAATGGTAATAGTATCGCAGATGGTTTCCCAGTTACGACGTTTGAGATAGTTCAAGGCGTGGCTAGCACAGTAAAGCTGCGTGTTCGGGCCAATCAACACGTTATTGCCAATAGTAATTTTAGCGCCATCCAGCATAGTTACATTCATGTTGATGAAGGTTTTTTTTCCAATCGAAATCGTCTTGCCGAACTCACAATAAAATGGAGAGCGAACTATACTAGAAGCTGAAATATTGCCCATTAGCTGTTGAAACAGTTCACTACGTTGAGAGTTATCTGTATTTTGGTTAATGGCCTGCAATAAGTTCGAAGCATTTTGACGGATATGATTAATACTGTCTGCACCGCCGTCAAAGTCTTTGCCTGCAAGCATCTTTTCGAATTCGGTCATGTTGTCTCTCAACTTTATTGTATAGGTTTGTTGAAACAACATTGTATCACTTGCGGTGTCACCTACTCATCACCCCATTCGTAACTTAGCGCTAGTGCACACTTCTTGTTACCTTACGCGCAAAAAGCACCCGAGTACGCCTTACGCAGAGTGTCTCAAAGTGGCATCACAACTGTGTTGGTAAGAAAGTATTGTCCAACAATGGGTTAGGGGACGTAACTCGCTTGTACCCCATTATGAGTTGGCTGGTGATTTTGTCAGCTGTGGATTCATAGCCTTTTGGCATACAAAAACTAATCAAATTATGGATGAAAGGCTTGAGCCAAAGGTTGGATCAAATGTTGTTTCTATTTTCGAAAATGACACTGAGTTATATACACAGCTAAATTTCACTCTGACCAGTTAACTGAATTACTCATTTTATCGCTAACAATATTTAATACCGATTGGTATAAGGCCACTTTCTTCTTGAACAAGAAAGTGGCCTTTTTTATAGATTAAATCTATTGGTATTCACCTGACTCTAATGACTTTTAACAGCTGAGGGTTCCCAACTGCTGATGGCTCTCAACGCTGATCATTCTTCATTGCTGGCGATTAGATTGTTAACCACTTTTGATATCAGGTCTTTTTTCATCTCAGTACGTGCAACAGGCTGATTAAACCAGAAGCTCATCGGCTGATCAAAGCCAATACCGTGCATATAATTGTAGATCGCCTTACGCAGCCCGACCCCAAGCATTTCATGATCCGTGCCGGTTGGATCGGTGAAGTCCACATCGTTTTCAGCGAATAAGATCTCAGGGCGATCGCTAAGCGTGATGCCAAACTTCTCAGGGTTCATGCCTATAGGACTGTGAATAGTGGCCACAAAACGGTGCCAGTAGGCGGACTGGAAACAACCTTGTTCCATCATCTGACGCACCATTTCCAGCGAATCTATGGTTTCTTGCTCGGTTTGTGTGGGGAAACCGTACATCAAATAAGCGTGAACCAATATACCTGCATTACTGAAGGATTTGGTTACGTGGCCGACCCGCTCAACACTCACGCCTTTTTTCATCAGTTTCAATAGACGATCTGACGCCACCTCAAGACCGCCGCTAACAGCGATACAACCGGAATCCGCCAGCAACTGACAACGTGCTGGGCTAAACGTCCTCTCAAAACGGATATTGCCCCACCAGCTGATCACGACCTTGCGCTCAATTAGCCGTTTTGCGAGGGCAAATAAAGTCTTTGGCGGTAGGGCTTCATCGACGAAATGGAAACCTGTCTGTCCGGTTTCTTCGATAAGTTGTTCGATTCTATCCACCAGAATATCGGCTCCAGCGGTATCGTAGCGGTCGATATAGTCCAGACTGACATCGCAAAAGCTGCATTTACGCCAGTAACAGCCATGAGCTATGGTCAGTTTATTCCAGCGTCCATCGCTCCAAATGCGGTGCATGGGATTGAGCATTTCACACAAAGACAGGTATTCCCCTAATGGCAGGCCATCGTATATAGGTGCACCGACTTCGCTTTGTGGGATATCGTGGAGCTCTGCATTTTCATTGAAGTGTACGTATGCTTGGCCATTTTCATCCTCTGCGAGGAAATAGGTTCGCACCAGGGTGTCTATCTCACGTTGTCCTTTAAAGTATTCCAGCAGGGTGATAAAAGGACGTTCGCCGTCGTCCAGACAGATATAATCGACAAACTCAAACACTCGAGGGTCCTTCAGCGCACGCAGCTCGGTATTGATAAAACCACCGCCCATTACGATGGGAATATCAGGATTGATGGCTTTACAGGTTTGCGCTATACGTAAAGCTCCGAGCATATTGCCGGGGAAAGGCACGGTTAACGCGACTACGCTAGGTTGAGTTTCTTCCAGATACTGCTCGACCAATTGTTCCAAAATTTCCGAGCTGAAACTAGGTTCGCCCATCAAGGTATCGTAGAGGTTGTCAAAGCTTGGGTTGGCCGCTGCTAATTTCTCGCCATAACGGCTCACTTCAAAGTAGGGATCAACCCCCTGAGTAATGACCGCAGACAGATCATTAATAAACAGGGTTGCTAGATATTTGGCTTTATCTTGTACGCCTAGATTACCAAAGGCCGCTTGCATCACATCGCCAGATACCGCTTCCATCTGAGCAATAGTGTCAAACGCCGGGCCTTCTGGTAAAAAACGACGGGAGTTAATACGCAGTGCAAGGCTTGGATCTTTGCCCTGCAAAAAGCGAATAGCAAGTTCAACTGTCAGGTGGTAACGGTCAAAGTCAGCCAGAAAACTAACGATCACATCAGGCAGATCATCGTCTGCAAAGTGCTCGAAGTTTTCTTCCACATGCTGACGAATAATCTCCAGCGCTGGCGCTGTCATCATTTCTAGGAAAAGCTCAATAGCAGGATCTCGCTGAACCGCTTCATAGCCTCGAGAGCGTAAGAAACCAGTTAAATACGCTGTTGCCGGATAGGGCGTATTCAGCTGGGTCATAGGTGGAGTCATTAGAAGAACGGTCATAACCTGCCTTTAAATAGTCTTGAATACTCTGTGTGAAAATGAACGGTGCGAAACAGTCATTATCAAGCAGAGTGTGGCAGCAAGCCCCTATGTCAGGATTGTTGTCATAAAAATTAGGGGGGATTCTAGCAAATGTGCTATGCCCGTTCTACTTCAAAGTGCAGGCGCTGCCACTAAAATCACCCATCTTGAGGTAGAACGGCGGTATAACCCCTTAAATTAGCGGATGGCGGATTGATTACTGATTGATTAGTCGCAGGTTCTTTTTATGCTTTGCCCACATGAGGGTGAATAAGTGACTGTCCCCACTTTATTCCTAACAATTTTTGGTCCAAATTCGTGTTTAGCTATAACCCCCCATTTTATAACCCCCCGTTAAAAATAGTTCTCAATGAGGATTATTATGAGTAAAACTAAACTTGCTCACTATTGTGTCGTGTTTTTAGTGTCTGTGGTTTCTTGCTCAAGCCGGAGGACTAGGCTGGCCCTATGTTGCTCGAGTCTATCAAGGCTTGCTTGGTAGCGGTCAAATGAGGGAATTCCTCAACAGAGGATAATTTGCAACTTGTTGGCTGACAATACCCCTGTCGCTTCACAGCGATAAGTCATTAGCCTTGTCCTCCTACTGATATCTTCCTATCATGGGTTACCCAAATTAAGTCGAATAGCCTAATGACCAAAGCAACTGCCATTATCGTGGGGGCGAACTCCCTTCTGAGCCGTGAAATTGCCAAACAACTTGCGAGTCAAGGGGTTGAACTTGCCCTACTGGCTCAAGACCCAGATTCACTGCAAGAGTTTGTCGACTCGCTTCCGACTCAGACACATGTCTTCCCACTCGAGATCACAGTGCCGCAGAAAATCATCGCCACTCTCGAACAAGTCTGGGAAAAGCTAGGCGGCGCGCATTTAGTGATCGTGAATACCGGCTTAAACAGTTATGACCCACAGCTCCCTTGGCTGCCTGAGCAAGATATCATCACGGTCAATGTTCAGGGCTACGCGGCTATCTGCAACACAGCATTTAAGTTATTTAGAGATCAAGGCTATGGCCAACTCGCGGCGATCAATTCCATTGCCGGCCTACGTGGTGGCCCTAGTGTGGCCTACCATGCCTCTAAAGCCTTCGCCAGCAACTACTTAGATGGCTTAAGTATGCATGCCCAAAGGCTGAAATTACCAATTACTATTACCGATATTCAGCTAGGTTTACTCGATAAGGCCGCGATGCAGCAGAGTCGTCTATGGCTATCTCCCCCAGATGAGGTGGCTAGGCAAATCATTAAGGCGATGCAGAAGGCGAAACGTAAGGTCTATGTGACTAAGCGTTGGCTTCTGGTGGCCTGGCTGACTAAATTACTACCAGAATTTGTCTACAATACGCGCCACTGGCGTACTAAAGAAGAGCGCCTTGCGGCCAAAGCCGAAGGCAAGAAGTAGGTCTATTGCTGATTTAGTAATAAGCAGTTAAAGCAAAACAACAAAGGAGCCAATCGGCTCCTTTTGTGTTGATTTACGGACTTGTTTTACTAAATCTGCTTTACGAAAACGTTTTACGCATCTTTTTTTATGAAACTAGTTTAGAAGGCATAACCTACACTCACCATATATACCCAAGGGTCGATATCAGTTTCAATGGTTGTCGGCGAACCGCCAAGATTAAACTTCACCTCGGTACTTATCTGTGCGTACCAGATAGAGGCATTAACCAACCAATTTTTATTCACTTGATAGTCTATGCCAACTTGAGCAGCTAAACCCCATGAATTGCCCATACTCAGATCCGATAACGCCCCATCCAGGTCATTGGTGAATTCATTGTCGTAGAAGTTAGTGAAGTTAACTCCTCCGCCTATGTAAGGGCGTAACTTGGACTCCGCATGACCAAAATAGTATTGGACCACTAAGCTAGGTGATAACTGCTTGGTCTCGGCTATCTTGCCCACACCAGGCAGAGATATATCGTGACTGAATGGCGTCGCCGCTAACAAGTCAATGCCTATGTTATCAGTTAACATATAGCCGAAGTTAAGCCCCAATTGAGTATTGCTGCTAAAGCCGAGCTCACCGAAGTCCGCTACCTGCTCACTCGACTCGTTCGGCGCGACAACGACAGCACCCGCACGAATGATAATGTCACCCGCTTGATGAGCCGAAACAGAGGCTGTAAAACCGGTAGCCAGTAGGGCGGCCGCGATTAATCCAGAAATGATATTTTTTTCATCATACTACTCCATTAATACCATTCCATATAAGTATCTGGTCAGTTCAGATACTCTCAGTTTTTTTTAATTCAAGGCGTATTGATGAGGAAATGGTTATTCCCTTTTAAGTCAATGTAACACAGAAGTGGAAATACTGAGAGCCTCACGCGGTGCGGGTTTCAAAGCCAACGAGGGCAACAAAATCGAAGCGATAATCTTGTCTCGATACATGGACACCTATCGCGTCCTCAAATTCCAGCCACAAAAAAGGGGCTCGACGCCCCTTTTTAAAATTCGATTAAAACCACTAAACTTATTGTCTAACCGCTTTCATCAATACTTCTGCGATGTATTTACCATTGTTAATGATTTGGAACCTATCATAAGTTTGAAAAATCACTTTCCCTTGATACACAATCATAGCCACTACACCGTAATTCACATCGTCCTCTACCGATTCTGGCGGTAGGATGAATTTAAACGGCACCGGCGCTCTGGCAATATCGAAATGCTTCTGCGCTATGATAACACCCGGAGTGTCCAGATCTATGATGGCGATAGTGATCTTACTCCCCTGGGGCAGATTAATCTTCTCCAGGTATCCAACTGCACCGTTAATGATAACTGGCGGCTCCGGCTCTACAGTCACACAGGCCGAAAGCAACATGGCACAAACCAATAAAATAACTGATCTTTTCAACATAACCAACATCATAAACCCTTATTTCAACATCCGGCCCAATTGAACCATCAATATTTCCCAGTCTCGGCTGCGCTATTTAGGCGCAACCATGCGCATTAAACCTTCTTGTGTCGCAGAGGCCACCAGCTCACCTTTTTGATTGAAAAACTGTCCCTTAACGAAGCCGCGGCCACCACTGGCACTCGGGCTTTCTATGCTATAAAGCAGCCAGTCATTCAGATCCAATGGTCGATGGAACCACATGGAATGATCGATCGTCGCCATACGCATGCCTGGAGTCAAAAATGAGACCCCGTGAGGCTGCGCTGCCGTGACCAGAAAGTTGAAATCCGATGCATACGCCAACAAGTATTCGTTGACCGAAAAGTCTTTTGGCACTTGCCCATTGGCTCTGATCCACACATAACGTTGAGGCTCTGTGATTGTCGATACCATAGGATTACAGGCATCGACCAGACGCATCTCAATCGGTGCATCGGCCATAAATTTTTCTAGCATTTTAGGCGGCACTTTATCTTGAAGCGCCATGGCCAGTTCCTGTTGATTGAGTAATCCCTCTGGGCCTGGTACTTCTGGCATTTTATCTTGATGCTCAAGCCCTTGTTCAAACTCCTGAAATGAGCAGGTCATATAGAAAATTGGCCGCCCCTTCTGAATCGCCTTCACTCTTCTTGCACTGAAACTCCCGCCGTCACGCATGACTTCAACATCATAAACGATAGGCAATTTTTCATCACCGGCACGAAGAAAATAGGAATGCAGAGAATGGACCTGACGCGATGCCGAAACTGTCTGTTTGGCGGCGCTCAAAGCCTGCCCCATCACTTGACCACCGAAGACATGACCGAAGCCTAAATCTTGACTCTGACCTCGAAATAGCCCCTCTTCGATTCGCTCTAAAGAGAGTAGAGATAATAGATCATTTAATACCTGACTCACCGCTTGCCTCACACAACTAATCCATAGCCACACAGCTTAACTCACATAATGGTCTTCAAGCCAGAATTTTACTGAGTTAAGGAGAGAGAAAGCCGCACGAGTAATACACAGGCTAGAGCACACCTGCTGTGTTCCATCTTAGAGAGCCTGACATCAGGCTATCAGCCAATCACACTTATTATTCAATAGTGATATGACGCTCCCCGGCACCACGCCGAGCCCAAGCGAGAACTTGATCCTCACCACTTCGATGTAAGTTAACCGGCTGTGCCTGATAGATCTGTTGCCAGCTATTGAGTATAGCCTCAGGCTTACATTCCTCGGCAGAAAAATAACAAGACTTGAACTCGGTAAATTGACCGTGACTGACACTCCCAGCAGCTGTGAGTAAATGCTGACCCGTAGGCGCATCTAAACTACAGAGGAACATCATGCTCGCCATGATTGATGATTTAGAGAAAAGCGGCTTTACCGAAGATGCGAGTCGGTTTGCTGTCATTGGAGTCAGGGCGTGGGGCGTTAAGCTGTTGACCTTGATATTGTGATCGATTCCTTCGAGGTAGAGGCTGTTAACTAAACCTATCAAGCCCATCTTGCTGGCACTGTATGAGGTTTCATGCATATCGCCATACAAACCACTGGCCGCGCTGATCATTATCACCCTGCCATAGCCTTGCTGTTTCATCTGCGGCCATACCGCCTTGGTCATGTAGAAGCTACCATTAAGATCGGTATTTAACTGATGCTGCCACATATCGACAGTGAGATTATCAAAGTCGCATGGAGCATGAATCCCGGCATTATTGACTAGAATATCGATACGCCCCCAGTGACTAATGATCTCCGTCACGGCCTGTTTGACGCCGGCAAAGTCGCTGACATCTAAGTTAAACAGCATAGATTGCTCACCCAGCGCGAGTACGGCTTGATGGCTGCTCTCTAACCCAGAATTGGCTCCAGTCTTGTCTTTATCCAGAGCGTCTGAGTCAATCAATGCCACCTTGGCACCACGCTCGGCTAAGGCTAGGGCATAAGCTCGACCTAAACCCGATCCCGCTCCCGTTAGTACAGCGACCCTATTATCAAAACGCATCGATACTTTTCCTCAATGAATAGCCTCTAAACGAACGGTACACATTGATAAAAAAGCATGTAAATCAATGTGCTAATCTTACACCTGCGGCTGAGCCACTTTTCCCAGCTAATTTGTTAAGTTTAACTATAGAAGCATATCTATCGGGTCATTTCTTTGAAGCCGATAACAAAATCAGATTCCTTTTAAATATTTATCCTCAAACTTAATATTTTAACCGAGTCACATTCAATAAAGCTATCGCTTAGAGTCCTTCATCGAGGTCTGGAAACTTGATATGATATGATATGATATGACCATTAATAGCCAGTGAGCATCAGCATATAGATGCTCCCCATAAGAATCGAATAAATGAACCCTTGGATTTTGGCCATAAGGCCTCGTACACTGCCAGCGGCGATTGGGCCTCTCTTGGTAGGAAACATATTAGCCCTCGAATTAGATCAGTTCAGCATCTTGATTGCTGGTACATCTATGCTATGTGGCATTTTATTACAAGTTGCGGTTAACTTAGCCAATGACTACTTCGATTTTAAGAGTGGCGTCGATACCGAAGAACGTTTAGGACCGGTGCGTGTGACCCAGAGTGGCTTGCTCGCACCGGAAAGAGTCCGCAATGCTATGGTGCTCAGCTTGTTACTGGCACTCATCGTTGGCTCTTATCTTATCTACCACGGAGGTTGGCCAATAGCTTTGCTTGCGATTGCCGTAATTGGTGGTGCACTTGGCTATAGCGGAGGACCATACCCGCTGGCATCCCACGGTTTAGGTGAAGTGGCGGCCTTTGTCTTTTTCGGTTTAGTGGCCGTGGTGGGCAGTTATTTTCTGCAAGCGGGCGAAACCAGCACCGCGGCCTGGATATTAGGCAGTGCAATAGGCTGCTTAAATGCGGCGATAATGCTGGTCAATAACACCCGGGATATTGACACTGACGCCAAAGCTGGCAAGCGAACTTTGGCCGTTCGTATGGGGATAGGTCAAGCTCGCGTCCTCTATCAAGCCTTGGTCTACTTACCTTTCGCGCTTATTATTGGCAGCTTCTTTCTCGGTTTTCTACCCGGTGCCCCTGTCCTACTCACAGGTCTTTCATTGGTGTTAGCCCGTAAGCTAAACAGTGATTTTAGTGTGACTTCAGGAGAGGCGTTAAACCCGTTACTCGGCCGTACGGCTAAGCTCACCATGGTGTTCAGTGGCTTATTTAGTATTGGTTTATTCTTTGTCTAAGCATATTATTGATGAATGTCTGTTCGATAGAGGCGCTTTAAGCGCCGCTAAGCTTAGAATTAATGTTCGACTAAGTAATCCATCGAAACCTAATGTATGGCAATGCTCACGGGATGCGGGTAAAATCGCCCCTCAAAAAATGATAATCGAATAATTGAGTGAGTTAGTCTAAGATGAGTAGAAAAATTGAGTTGTTAGCGCCTGGCGGTGATGTGGAAGCAATAAAGGCCGCTATTGTTGCCGGTGCCAACGCCGTCTATTGTGGCTTAGACACATTTAATGCCCGCAATCGTGCCGCCAACCTTTCATTTGATGATCTCTGTGGCATCTTAAGGCTGGCTCATCAGTATGAATGTGAAGTGTTCCTGACTCTGAATGTGGTGATATTGGAGCATGAACTAGCGGCGCTATTTAAGTTATTGAACCAACTGGTCAATACCAGTTTAGATGGCATCATAGTTCAAGATCTCGGTGTGTTTAATCTGGTTAAGAAGCACTTCCCGACCTTAGACATTCACGCCTCGACTCAGCTAACCACACATAATGAAGGCCAGATACACTTCCTCAGCAGAATCGGGGCTTCACGCGTCAACCTATCACGAGAAATGAACTTAGGTGAGATAAAGTCACTCACGGCTCTGGCCCATAAACATGATATGTTGACCGAGGTCTTTGTTCACGGCTCCCTTTGTATCGCCTTCTCGGGCCAATGTTATTCGAGCTCAGTCAGCGTGGGTAATTCAGGTAACCGAGGCCGTTGTAGTCAGGCTTGTCGAGATGAGTACCAAGAGACGGCTGCGGGCAATAAATATCCTTTAAATCTAAAAGACAATTCAGCCTATTTTGACTTACCCGAGTTAGTCGCGGCTCAGGTCGACTCACTTAAGATTGAAGGCCGCATCAAGGGCGCACACTACGTCTACACAGTAGTCGATAGCTGGCGCAAGCAGATCAACCAGTTTGTTGATACCGGTAAGCTACTGGAAGATGACACTAACCTGTACAAGGTCTTTAACCGTGATTTTACCAACTCATTCTTGAAGGGCAATCTCACTAAAGATATGTTTATCGATAACCCTCGAGATAACAGTGTTAACCATGCAGTAGAGAAACAAAACGCCATCTCGGTGGTGCAGATCCAAGCAGTAAAACAAACACTCAAAGCCGATAAAAATGAGCTGGGTGCCAGCCTTGAAAATAAGATCAAATATCTTAATATCGACAAGATGCGACTCAATTTAAGTTTCACGGGTCAGTTAGATCAGCCGTTCTCCATACAGGCAAGAGTCGAGACTATTTCGAATCAGCTCGAACAAGACAATAAAATTCAAACATTCTCAATGCAATCGGATTCCATGCTGCGAGCCTCGGATAAATCGCCATTGGATAAAGAGGCACTGGAGAAACGCTTCAGAAGTTTCAACAACGCCGATTATGTCATACAGCATTATGACTTCAGTGGCTTGTCTACTGGCCTGAGTATTCCATTTAAAGAGCTGACGGCGCTAAAGAATAAGCTAGCGTTTCTACTCAATGACTCGGTGGATGTGATCCCCCCCGTCGAGCTACCCAAACTTGAGCAGCATGCCAAAGTAAACGAAAATCCAGGCCTCTCTTTGCTGATTTGTGATGAAAAAGATGCCCACCTCGGCGATGTTACTGATGCCGACATCTACTTTAAATTACCCGAGAGCTTTAAGAAGAACTGCGATAAATATATCGAGCTATTACAGCGTAATCCAAGATTCATCCCTTGGTTCCCGGCGGTATTGATCGGTAAAGACTATATCGAAGCCGTGAGAATTCTCGAAGAGGTTAAGCCCGCACGTATCGTCAGCAATAACACCGGCGTTGCCTATAAAGCGTTTGAGATGGGCATCGAGTGGATAGCAGGACCGTTTTTAAATACCACTAACTCCTATGCCCTTAGTACTCTTCAGGAAGACTTGAACTGTGCAGGTGCCTTTATCTCTAACGAGATTAATCGTATGCAGATAAGGAACTTGAAACGTCCGCCAGGATTTAAATTGCTTTACAGCATCTATCATCCCATTTTGATGATGACCAGCCGCCAATGTTTTTTCCAGCAGACTGTAGGCTGTAGCAAGCCGAGTATCGAAGATGGCTGCATGCTCAAATGTGAGAAAGCCACCACGATCACCAATGTCAAAGGCATCTCATTTGCCGTCGATAAGCAAAAAGGTGGTTACCCGAGCATCTATAATGATGAGCAGTTCTTAAACCTGGATGTGATCGATGATTTCTCCAGCCTGTTCGATGAGTTCTTTATCGACCTGACCGATATCGGCTCTGGCTCTAAAGCCAAGCTGGATAAAGTTCAGCTTATTGAACATTTTGAAAACCTGCTACAAGGCAGTGAAGACGCCAAGGTACAGCTAGATACCATGGTAACCGTGTCGACACATGCTCAATACAAGCAAGGTCTATAATACCCATGAGCCAACTCCCCTTACCTACCCTATATTCACTGCAACACTGCCCCTATGCCATGCGAGCCCGCTTAGGCTTGTTACTGGCCAAGCAAAAGGTGATGCTCAAAGCCGTAGTCACTAAAAATAAATCCGCGGAGATGCTAGCTTTCTCCCCCAAGGGCACGGTACCTGTGCTGGTGCTTGAGGATCACGGTGAGGTTGGGCTTGAGGCCGAGAGCGTAGACAAAAGCAAACCACCAAGGATCATAGATGAAAGTGTGGATATCATGCTTTGGGCACTGAATATAAACGACCCTGATGATCTGCTGTTGAGCCAAACACCTGCAGCGCTACCCGTCATGCTCGAATTAATCAGCTATAACGATAAGGTGTTCGAACCGTTACTCGAGCAATATAAAGATGCCAAACGCTACCATAAAGACACCGAAGCCGATTTGAGAACTGAGTGCGAGTCATTTATACAAGCATTAGAGCTACGCCTGTCACAGCATAAATACCTAATGGGCGACAACCTAAGTTTACTTGATTTTGCACTACTGCCCTTCGTGCGTCAGTTTGCCCGAGTCGATCGCCATTGGTATCTACAATCTCCCTACCCGTTACTTAGACAGTGGTTAAAAGACCATTTAAACCGGCCGTTGTTTTCCAGAATGATGAAAAAGTTTCCGCTCTATTTAGAGACAGGAGAAGCGTATCCTTTTGGTTAATAAAATAGGTGGCTCGCCTGATTGATGTTCCGTGTAAAGTGCTATGCGCAAATTAGATACAGCAATGTACATACTTACCAGCTAATGTAAGCTATTCCTATCAATTGAGCGTCTGTAGAGGCATACTGAGATCGTTGTGCATTGACCTCTAGCTTGAATAAAGGCCTCTGCGTAACCTCAGCCCTTAGGTTGGCTCAAACTAACTTTAGGTTTAAGAGTTTACCTCAAAAGGAAAGTATCATGAGTAAAGGTCAAGACAGTAAAAAAAATGTCAAAAAGAAACCGCTTTTAACAGCAAAAGAGAAGAAAGCAGCTAAGGCTGCGAAGAAAAATTCAAGCAGTTCTCTAGCGCATTAAGCACTAGATGGCCATCAGATTTTTCGATGGCCTTTATTTTCCTCGTCAAAAAAACAAACAAAATATCCATTCTTAATAGACTGCAAGTACCTAAGCTTCATCTGTTATCGCAAAAGTGCCAAAACAGTCTCTGAGAAGATACTGTCGCAATTGATTATCTATTAGCCCTACTGACAACCTACTGACAGCAGGCGTGACATTATTCTATGCATAAGGGATCACTTTCTTGTTGACCACCCAGTGTTGATGCGGCTGCGGGCGATAGGTTACATTCATGGTAAAACCTTCAAATCCACCACCAGATAAAACATCACCCAAATGAATCAAAACAAAAAACTGCAACTTTTCCATTGCAAGATGATCTCTCGCTTATAAAAGGTTAAAGTCTCTGCCACTTTTTATCGACATTTATCGTCAGATGAACGTATTGAGTCCAGATGAGACTTGCGATTCAAGCGCTAAACGTTCACGGCCAATAGTTTATAACTATTCGTTTACTAAGAAAGAAAAGCAGATGCATTCCCCTGAACATTGTTTTACCTCATTTAAAGCGTCTATCGCTGAGTTTAGTCTTCCGCAACGTTTTACCTTTCCGTTTTATTATGAACCCCACCCTCTTTGTCTGTTGGCCGTAAGTGAGTTGCAGCAACATCTAGAAACCCAGACTGACTGGCAACATAACTTTGGTTTACGTGAAACTAAAGGCTCTGGCCTCAATGTCGAGGGGAGTGATGGCTTAGGCAAGATGTTCGGTGTGCTGCTGGTGAAAAATGAACAAGGTGAGCTAGGTTACCTGTCGGCTTTTTCCGGCAAGATAGCAGAGCAAAACCTGCTGCCACATTTCGTCCCTCCCGTATTTGATATGTTGGCAAAAGACGGCTTCTTTATTCCCGAGCAAGACAAGATAAACCTGATAAACGCTGAGATCACAGAACGTAAGCGCGATCCAGAACTGGCGCGTTTACAAGCTAGGTTAGCCGATGAAACTCAACTCGCTGAAAAGCAGATAGCCGCCCATCGTGCAGCTATGATTGAGAATCGTAAACAGAGAAAGGCACAGCGTTTAGCGGGAGAATCCCTCGATGAAGACGCCCTCAAACTACTCGGTATTCAGATGAGCAGGGAGAGCGTGCAAGATAAGCACCGCTTAAAGGAGCTAAACGTCTATTGGGATGAACGACTAGCAGCCGCTAAGTTAGCCCATGGCCAAGTGAATGAACCCCTATCGGCCTTAAAGCTTCAACGTAAAACCATGTCTGGTGCCCTGCAACAACGTCTGTTTGATGAGTATCGATTCTTAAACATTGTGGGTGAGCAGAGAAGCTTAGGTGATATCTTTAAAGGCACCATACATAAGGTCCCACCAGCAGGCTCAGGCGAGTGCGCCGCGCCTAAACTGTTGCATTTCGCCTTTAAACATGGAATGACCCCACTCGCTATGGCCGAGTTTTGGTGGGGAGAAGCGCCAAAATCTGAGATAAGACAACATAAGAACTTCTATGGGGCTTGCAAGGGAAAATGCCAACCAATCTTAGGGCATATGCTCGAGGGTCTAGCGACCGATGAAAACCCGCTACTGACCAATCCAGCCGAGGGTAAACTGCTCGAAATCATCTATCAAGATAGTGACATGTTAGTGGTCAACAAGCCCGCCGAGTTCTTGTCTGTTCCGGGTCGAAACATAGATGATTCTGTGTATTCACGAATTAAACAGCTTTACCCTGAGGCCACAGGCCCGCTTATCGTCCACAGACTCGACATGTCCACCTCGGGCTTGATGGTGATAGCCCTCAACAAGGAAGCGAACAAAAGCCTACAGAAACAATTTATTACTCGCACCGTTAAGAAGCGTTATGTCGCCCTGTTAACCGGTGACTTAAGCCAAGATGAGGGCATCATCAGTTTACCGCTGCGCGGCGATTTCGATGATAGACCCAGGCAACTGGTATGTTTCGAACATGGCAAGCCAGCAGAAACTAAATGGCAGGTCATTTCTCGGCGCGATGGACGCACGAAAGTGCATCTCTATCCCAAAACTGGGCGCACCCATCAACTTAGGGTTCATAGCGCCCACCCCCAAGGCCTTAACATGCCGATCGTCGGTGACGATCTGTATGGCAAAAAGAGCCAGCGATTACACTTACATGCCGAGCTATTGGAGCTCAATCATCCTAGGACACGTGCAGCCATGAGCTTTAGCGTCGAGGCAGATTTTTAAGAGTGATTTTTAAGAGTGATTTCTATTAATTGTATGACACAGCTCGATTGCTAACGCGCACAAAAAAGGCTTCCCGTGGAAGCCTTTTTTCTATGTCTTAACTGAGACTCACAAAGAGTCGTTAGACCTTAATCAAGTCTCTGGTAGCATGGCTCCAGTTGAGGTGATACTTCTCACCCGCTGGCTTATCGGTGCGCTCAAAGGTGTGGGCACCGAAGAAGTCTCTCTGCCCCTGCAGCAGGCTAGCTGGCAAGGTTTCACAGCGATAGCTGTCGTAATAGGCCAGAGCCGAACTGATACAAGGCACAGGAATGCCCTTAAGTACCGCCGCCGATACAGCCTTACGCCAATCCAGTTGTTTCTCAGACAAGGCAATGCTGAAATCATCTGCCATCAACAAGTTGTCCAACTCAGTGCCATCATTCGTTGCAGCCTGATAGGCTTGAGTGATAGATTGCAGCAACCGGGCTCGGATAATACAGCCGGCACGCCAGATTTTGGCAATCTCGGCGAAGTTTAACGTCCAACCTCTGTCTTTCGCCGCCATAGCCATCAGCTGGAAGCCTTGGGCATAACAGGCAATCTTGGCGCAATAGAGGGCATTTTCAAGCTGGTCAATAAAAGCATCACGCTCTGCAGCCGTTGGCTTTTCGGCCGCTGGACCTTTTAGCAGTTGACTCAATGTCTGTCTCTGCTGTTTTTGGGTACTCACGGCGCGAGCATAGACGGCTTCGGCAATCGTTGGGGCTGGGCAACCTATCTGCAGGCTGCTGACCGCAGTCCAGAGTCCTGTGCCCTTCTGCCCTGCCTTATCGAGGATCATCGAAACCAGAGGCTTACCGGAAATAGGATCGGCCTGTCTCAATACTTCAGCGCTGATCTCCATCAAGTAGCTATTCAGGCTGCCTTGATTCCATTTATCAAACAGGTCGGCAATCTCAGTCGTCGTCATGGCAAAGCCATCACTGAGCAGCTGATAGGCTTCACAGATAAGCTGCATGTCAGCGTATTCGATGCCGTTATGCACCATCTTCACATAATGACCAGAACCTGCCGGGCCAATGTAGGTAGTACATGGCTCGCCTTCAATCACCGGGTTTCCCGGCTCCTGACGCTCTATGGGTAAGCCAGTTTCGGCATCAACTTTGGCCGCAATCGCTTCCCAGATAGGTTTGATTCTATCCCAGGCCTTGATGTCACCGCTTGGCATCAATGATGGGCCGAAACGCGCGCCCATCTCACCGCCGGATATGGCGCAGCTGAAGAAGATAAATTGCTTAGCGTAACGCGCTTCACGCTCGACAGTGTCGGTCCACAAGCTATTGCCCGTATCGATAACGATATCATCGGACTCAATACCCGCGTCTATGAGTGCATTACACACACCATCTACAGGGGCACCCGCTGGCACTGATAGCACCAAGATACGCGGTTTTTTGAGGCTAGATAACATTTCAGAAAGATTATTACAGCCATTGATACGCAAAGGTACTTGGGCTTTCTGGCTGGCGGCGCGCTCAGATTTCTCTTGTTGCACAACACCTTGCACCTTGTCTGCATCGAGGTCAAACGCGGCGACTCTGTATTGGTTATCGGCAATATTAAGTGCAAGGTTCTTGCCCATAACACCCAGTCCAATAACGCCGATATCATGTAATTTGGTTTGGTTTTGCATTGATTAAATTCCGCAGGTCACAGAGATAATTTACCCTATCTTGTTATTGACTAAGACCCATTCAAGTCCCGAGGACAGGTAGAATATTAGTCGCTCTTTTATAAGAGGCTGCTCATCTAAGGAGCGTAGACGATAGGTTATATTTGGCGCAGATTATACCGACTTTGGTAAGTTAATTACTAGGCTTTACGCTTGAATGACGAATTAGTTTCATGTTTAGCTATAATCCTTCAATGCTAAACACGTTAGCATTGAAGGAATCCCCCCCTTAGATTAGCAGGGTCTGATCACACTAGGGAGTCCGCATACCCCATGCGTGTGAGCGTATTGCGAACCAGGTCTAAAGTATGAGGATCTTCGATGGTCGCCGGCATCTTATAACTCTGGTTATCGGCTATTTTCCTCATGGTCCCTCGCAGTACTTTGCCCGAGCGCGTCTTAGGCAGTTTTTGAATGACACTGACCAGACGAAAAGAGGCCACCGGACCGATCTGTGCTCTCACCAAGGCAATTAACTCTCGATGCAAGTCCTCATCACTTAAGTTTACGCCCTTCTTTAATACCACTAAACCCAGAGGCAATTGGCCCTTTAATTTATCCTCTACGCCGATGACTGCGACTTCGGCAACCGCCTCATGTTGACACAAGACCTCTTCGAAGCGCCCGGTCGAGAGTCGATGACCGGCGACATTGATGATGTCATCGATGCGACTCATGATATAGAGATATCCATCTTCATCCATGTAGCCTGCATCTCCGGTAAGGTAGTAACCCGGATACATGGATAAATAACTGTCGAGATATCGGGCTTCATTGTGCCAAAGTGTGGTGAATGCCCCGGGTGGCAGAGGTAACTTGATCACCACATTTCCCGATTGCCCTGCAGGCACTATCTCCCCCAACTCATCGAGCACTTCGACCCTAAAGCCTGGCACAGCCAATGCCAGCGAACCAGGTTTTACCTTCACCGGCGCAGTCCCCATCAAGTTAGCTGCCACGGGCCAGCCCGTTTCAGTCTACCACCAGTGATCGATCACTGGTTTTTTCAGCCGCGCTTCGGCCCAGAGTAAGGTATCGGGATCGCAGCGCTCCCCCGCCAGAAACAGGGTTTTCAAGCAAGACAGATCGACGTCCCTCAAGAAGTCACCATCAGGGTCATCGCGTTTTATGGCGCGTATGGCGGTCGGTGCCACGGCAAGATCATTATAAATTGAACTTTATGCTCAAGTCATATGTTAGTCCTTAAGGAGCTGTAGCCCTTTAAATATGAGGGGTTATACATTCTCAGCCATGAGTTTCTGTTAGTTGTACAAAAAGCGTCTGATTATCTCTTTTAGGATGAGCGCGGCAAGCATACTCACTGAAGTAACGGCACCATTTCCTTAGTGTCTTTTTGATCCTGTATTCACGTCCAGATAACAGTGCTTTTAAAATGTCAGGCAGCCAATCGTTTGCACACCGTGCGACTTTTTGTCGTAGATATAGTCACTTGGTGTATTAGGCCGCTCGCCCTCGCGATAAAGCGCTTTAATAGTAAGGTAAGCATGCTCGCCCACACGAGACTTTCGGCAATGCTTTTATCTCGAGTATTGAAGGTTTTTAAACCGCTGTAGGACTTTAACTCCTTGAAGAATAATTCTATTTGCCAGCGCAACCCATATAATTCACTTACTTTATCAGCGCTGAATTGTGCTCGCTTTAGGTTGGTGATGAGGTAACCAATCGCCGATTTATTTCTATCCCAGAAGGCGATTAATCGATGAGTTCCTGGCTTGCTTTTCCACTGAACATCGAGGTCGATTATTTGCTCTCGATGCCATTTAAGTTGCTTTAATTTTTTACCGATTAACCCTTCTATCGCAAGTCCTTGGCTATCAAAAGCCGCTTTTATATCGG
Source organism: Shewanella benthica KT99 (assembly GCF_000172075.1). Classification (GTDB taxonomy): domain Bacteria; phylum Pseudomonadota; class Gammaproteobacteria; order Enterobacterales; family Shewanellaceae; genus Shewanella; species Shewanella benthica_A. Next base: position 55,945 of record NZ_ABIC01000015.1, on the reverse strand, counting down.
GATTAATTTTACCATTGGTTCGCATAATTACATGACCACCGTGTTTGTCTGCTTGATAGCAGTAATCAATATTAAAGTAACCCGCGTCCATGAGCAGCAAGGTGTCCTGTATTTCATAAGCAAAGGGATTATAGTGCCGCTCACTTTCTGAATCGGGAGAAATACCCAGATAATTGTAATGACCAGACATCAAATCCGTGGTCACGTGTCACTCCATGGCTGCCGGGTGAGTCTTGGTGAATCGGCCGGGAAACTCTTTAGTTAAACCAATGTGCAATTTGAGGGAGCTAGCATCATGAGCCTCTATCGACTTAAAGGGGTATTCACTCGGTAATACTCTATGCACTAACTCGAGTAGCCACTCGTTAGCGGCTTGTTCGACAAGAGTCCTAAGCAGTTGAGTTAACTCTGGTTTTTTAGTTTATTATGCAAGGGCTTATAGTTGATCCCGATGTCATGTTGGCTGCATAAATTCTTATGAATATCAGCAAGGTTAATATTGGTTCTGGTTCCCAAAGTATTGAGGATTGCCAGCACCAACTGCATGGGTGAAATGTTGCGCATCCGCTGCATGAAATGACACTGTTTGGCTAATTGAGTGATGTTGCATGAGTTAAGAACACTTGTCAGTTGCTTAGGAATCGCGTTAAAATTCATCTTGTGCTCTCTCATTTTTGATTAGTGGTTCGCACTTACTATTTGATCATGAGATGAGTACAACTTCCAACTTTTATTAAATAACATTGGTTAATCATGTAGATATTGAGTTTTTGCTTAAGATCCTACGTATGAGTGCCTAGCTCTTAACTCGCACCTCAAGCTTAGTCTCTTATCCGAGTGGCATATTTGCTTGACGTTCATCCGCGCAATGCTGATTAAAAATTCAATGTTCAAAACGGCCTTTACCTTTACCTTTACGTAAACTTCATATATCGTTCCGGAAAAGTTAAATATTATGGTATTTTTTTATGAGTGAAAATCAGAGCCCCCAGACAACTTACTCTATTAGCGATCTCTCCAAAGAGTTTGATATTACCACGCGTAGTATCCGTTTCTATGAAGATCAGGGCTTGCTTAAGCCAAAGCGTCGTGGGCAAACTCGCGTCTATGGGCCAAAAGATAGGGTGCGTCTTAAACTGATCCTCAGAGGGAAACGCCTAGGCTTTTCCCTCGCCGAGACTCGCCGTCTATTCGAACTCTACGATGCCGATAAGAACAGCAGTTCACAACTTCAGACCATGTTAGATCTCGTCGAAGATAAGAAGTCATCTCTGCAGCAGCAGATGGATGACATCAAGGTTGTCTTGATGGAGCTAAATTCTGCCGAGCAGCAATGTAGGACGGCACTGGCACTGCAAGAAAAATAAACACCAGTAATGACAAACCCAAGTTATAAAGATCAGTAACCAACTAAAGTTACTAACTAAAGTTACTAACTAAAGTTACTAACTAAAATACCAACAATAATAAAAATCTACTCATTAAAGATTTAAGAAATTGACAGGACACAAGCAATGACTCAACTCTACTCATCTCTTAATTTCGGCCTAGGCGAAGATGTCAACATGCTGCGTGATGCAGTGCAGAACTTTGCCGCCAATGAAATTGCCCCCATCGCAGCAAAGACAGATGCAGACAACGCATTCCCTAATGATCTCTGGCCAGTACTAGGTGATATGGGCTTGCTGGGTGTAACAGTATCTGAAGAATATGGCGGCGCCGACATGGGCTATCTAGCCCACGTGGTTGCCATGGAAGAAATTTCCCGCGCATCGGCCTCGATTGGTCTTAGCTACGGCGCCCACTCTAACCTGTGTGTTAACCAAATTAACCGCAACGGTAATGCCGAGCAAAAAGCCAAGTATCTGCCGAAATTAATCAGCGGTGAGCACATAGGCGCACTGGCCATGAGTGAGCCGAATGCAGGTTCAGATGTGGTATCCATGAAGCTGCACGCTCGTAAAGAAGGTGACAGATACATCTTCAACGGCAACAAGATGTGGATCACCAACGGTCCCGATGCGCAAACCTATGTCGTCTATGCTAAGACAGATCTGCACAAGGGTGCCCACGGTATCACGGCGTTTATCGTCGACCGAGATTCTAAGGGTTTTAGCACGGCGCAGAAACTCGACAAGCTCGGCATGCGTGGTTCTAACACCTGTGAACTGGTTTTCCAGGATTGCGAAGTACCAGCCGAAAACATACTCGGTGGCCTGAACAAGGGCATAAAAGTATTGATGAGAGGCCTGGATTACGAACGTGTGGTGCTATCCGGCGGTCCCCTGGGAATAATGAACGCCTGTATGGATATCGTCATTCCTTATATTCATGAGCGTGAGCAATTCGGCAAATCAATCGGAGAATTCCAACTGGTACAGGGCAAACTTGCCGACATGTATACCGGCATGAACGCGGCTAAGTCTTATGTCTACAATGTGGCCAAGTCTTGTGACCGAGGCGAAACCACGCGTAAAGATGCCGCCGGTGCCATTCTCTACTCCGCCGAGCTCGCCACTAAGATGGCACTGGATGCGATTCAGCTGCTAGGCGGTAACGGTTACGTCAACGAATATGCGACGGGCCGACTCCTGCGTGATGCCAAGCTCTATGAAATTGGCGCCGGCACCTCGGAGATCCGCCGCATGTTAATCGGCCGCGAGCTGTTCAACGAATCTAAGTAGCTCCACCACACAGAGACGATGCCTGTATTCATTGAGCATTGTCATTTGATCTCAGTTTTCTCAAAAGGATTGCAACCGTGACGCAACTTAGCAGTCGTATAAATTCCCGCAGTGATGAATTCAAGGCAAAGCATGAAGACATGGCAGCCCTGGTTGAAGATCTTAAACTCAAGCTGCAACAGATTGAACTGGGCGGCGGGATAGTTGCCCGTCAGCGCCACCTGTCCAGGGGTAAGATGTTACCCCGACAAAGGGTCGAGAAGCTGCTCGACCCCGGCTCGCCGTTTCTTGAGCTCTCCCAATTCGCCGCCTATGAATTATATGAAGATGTCATTCCTGCTGCCGGCGTTATTGCCGGGATAGGCCGTGTTAGCGGCGTCGAATGCATGATCATCGCCAACGATGCCACGGTAAAAGGCGGCACTTACTATCCAGTCACGGTTAAGAAACACTTGCGAGCGCAGGAGATTGCCAGTCGCTGTCACCTGCCTTGCATCTATCTGGTCGATTCCGGCGGCGCCTACCTGCCCCGCCAGGATGAAGTATTCCCAGACAGAGACCATTTCGGTCGCATCTTCTACAATCAGGCACAGATGTCAGCCAAAGGCATTCCTCAAATTGCCGTGGTCATGGGCTTATGTACCGCAGGTGGCGCCTATGTACCAGCCATGGCAGATGAGTCCATTATCGTCAAAAAACAAGGCACCATCTTCCTCGCCGGACCACCTCTGGTAAAGGCGGCAACCGGTGAAGAGGTCACAGCAGAAGAGCTCGGCGGCGCCGAGGTACACACTAAGATCTCCGGGGTTGCCGATCATTTGGCGCAAAATGATGACCATGCATTAGAGTTGGCACGTAAAGCCATTACTCGTTTGAATCATCAGAAGACAATTGTAACCCAGCTCAGTCCGGTGAAACCGCCTAAGTTCGATATCAATGAGCTCTACGGCATCGTCGGCACAGATCTAAAGAAGCCATACGATGTCAGGGAAGTCATCGCCCGCGTAGTCGATGACTCAGATTTCGATGAGTTTAAGGCCAACTACGGCAACACCTTAGTCTGTGGCTTCGCCCGTATTCACGGTTATCCCATAGGTATTATCGCCAACAACGGCATACTTTTTTCGGAGTCGGCCCTGAAAGGTGCCCACTTTATTGAGATCTGTTGTCAGCGCAAGATCCCTCTCTTGTTCCTGCAAAATATCACCGGCTTCATGGTAGGTAAAAAATACGAACATGAAGGCATAGCCAAACACGGTGCCAAGATGGTTATGGCAGTGTCTTGTGCCAAGGTGCCTAAATTTACCGTCATCATAGGTGGCAGTTATGGCGCGGGGAACTACGGCATGTGTGGCCGCGCATTCGAACCTACCATGATGTGGATGTGGCCCAACGCACGCATCTCTGTGATGGGCGGCGAGCAGGCTGCTGGGGTGTTAGCCACGGTGAAACGTGATGGTTTAGCCCGTAAGGGTGTCGAATGGTCAGATGATGAAGAGCAAAAGTTCCGCGCGCCTATCGTCGAGCAATACGACAAAGAGGGTCACCCCTACCACGCCAGCGCACGCTTGTGGGATGACGGCATTATCGATCCGGCACAAACCCGGGATGTGGTGGGTTTAGCTTTATCTGCCGCGCTCAATGCGCCGATAGAAGAGACCAAATTTGGTGTGTTTCGTATGTAATGGCCTTGGCCATCCTGACCGATAAAGCGGTATTGACTAAGCTGTGAGTGCTGAACCATGACGACACAATTGATAGAAAATTTTACATACATTTCATGCCAACTGAGTAATGGCGTGGGACAGATGATCCTCAACCGAACCGATAAGCATAATGCCTTCGATGAGGTGATGATCACCGAAATGATCCAAACCCTCGATCATTTTGCGACCAATGACCAATGCCAGATACTGGTGCTGAAAGCCAATGGTAAAAACTTCAGTGCAGGCGCCGATCTCAATTGGATGCGCAAGCAGGCCAAGATGGATTTTGAGCAAAACTTGGGTGATGCCAATGAGCTTGCCAAGCTGATGTCGACCTTAGATAAATTTCCTAAACCCACAATTGCCTTAGTCCAGGGGGCAGCATTTGGTGGCGCATTAGGGCTTATCTGTTGTTGTGATATCGCCATCGCCAATGAGCGAGCCAGTTTTTGCTTAAGTGAAGTGAAACTCGGACTCATCCCGGCGGTTATCAGCCCTTATGTGGTACGCGCCATGGGCCAACGTGCCTCGCGTCGCTACATGTTGACTGCCGAGCGATTTACTGCCGAAAAGGCACTGGAACTGCAAGTGATTCACGAGATTAATGACGATCTCGAGGCCGCCGCCGAGCCCATTATTCAAGCCCTGCTCGCGAACAGCCCACAAGGCATGACATGGGTGAAAACCTTGCTATCTCGCCTCGAAGATGGCGTTATCGATGACGCGACTCTAGATTATACCAGTGAATGTATCGCCAGAATCCGGGTATCAAATGAAGGTCAGGAAGGCTTAAATGCCTTCTTCGACAAGCGCAAGCCAAACTGGATCAGCGCTCAAATCGATTCAAAAAATATCAGTGTGCAAGGAGCCAAATAATGTTTAGCCAATCCTTAATAAAAAAACTATTAATTGCTAACCGTGGTGAAATCGCCTGTCGTATCATCAAAACAGCCAAGGCTATGGGCGTGCGCACCGTGGCTTTATACAGCGACGCCGACGTCAACGCCCGCCATGTGGCATTAGCCGATGAATCCTTCTACTTAGGTGGCAGCGCGCCGGCAGACTCTTATCTTAAAGCCGATCTGATCATCGACATCGCCAAGAAGTCCGGCGCACAGGCCATACACCCGGGATACGGTTTCCTCTCTGAAAATGCCGAATTTGCCCGAAAATGTGAGCAAGCCGGCGTCATTTTCGTCGGCCCTACTGCCGATGCCATCGAGTCAATGGGCAGCAAGAGCGCCGCAAAAGAGATCATGGGCGCGGCAAATGTGCCGCTCGTGCCTGGTTATCATGGTGATGCCCAAGATGATGCTCTACTCGTCGAGGAAGCCAACAAGATGGGCTTCCCCTTGCTTATCAAGGCTTCCTATGGCGGTGGTGGTAAAGGCATGCGTATCGTCGAGAATAGCGCTGAAGTATTGGAAAACATCCACTCTGCCAGACGTGAAGCCAGCTCCTCCTTCGGTAACGACAAACTCCTGATGGAGCGTTACCTGCGCCAACCTCGTCATGTTGAAGTACAAGTCTTCGCCGACAACTATGGCAACTGCATCTATTTATCAGATCGCGACTGCTCAATTCAGCGTCGCCATCAAAAAGTCGTCGAAGAAGCGCCAGCCCCAGGCCTGAGTGACGAACTCAGAGTCGAGATGGGTGAAGCGGCAGTCGCGGCGGCCAAAGCCATCGACTATCGCGGCGCAGGCACCATAGAGTTTCTACTCGATACCGATAACAGCTTCTATTTCATGGAGATGAATACTCGTCTGCAGGTTGAGCATCCGGTAACTGAGATGGTCACAGGCCAGGACTTGGTTAAATGGCAGTTGATGATAGCCAGCGGCAGTCACTTACCCTTGAAGCAAGATGAAGTGCGTATTCACGGCCACTCATTCGAGGTGCGTATCTACGCCGAAGATCCGCAAAATGACTTCCTGCCCACCAGCGGTAAGCTTAACTTCCTGCGTGAACCTGAGCAGAGTAAGTTTGTACGAATCGACTCGGGCATTCGTGAAAACGATGTGATCAGTAACTTCTACGATCCTATGATCTCTAAGCTTATTGTGTGGGATGAGACTCGCCCACGAGCACTGCAACGTATGGTCCTCGCCCTGGAGTCATACCAGATCAGCGGCTTGAAACACAATATCGAGTTCCTGGCTAACATCATCGAGCATAAAGCCTTCAGCGATGCCAATTTCAACACCGACTTTATCGAGCGCTACGGTGACGAACTTATCGGCCGTAGCGCCCTTCTGTCACAAGAGTCTGCGTCAAACGATGAGCAAAATGCCTTAGCCTTAGCTGTGCTCTACCAGCTCTGTGCCCGAAAAGTCGCCGCGAAAGCATGTGCGGTGAACAGTCATGATCCCTACTCGCCTTGGGGTACCGTGAGTGGGTTTAGACTCAATAGCAGCAGTATCCACCAGATCTCACTGCTGGACGATAAGCATCAAGTTCAGCATCTAGAAGTCAGTGAAGTGATTCTTGCCGGTCAGTCTGTCTATCAGGTTCAAATCGATGATAAGAATTATGTATTAAAGGGCGAGCTCATCGATGCCATGCTTCACGCTGAGATTGCCGTTAAAGACGAGCATGACAAGACTCTTGCTATCAAGGCATCCGGTCATAAAGTAAAAGTACCTGTCAGCCAGGTTGAAGCAGACTTCACCCTCTTTATCAATGCCACCAGCTATCATTACCGTGCGGTTCAGACTGAGCTCGTTGAAGAGCAAGAGTGTCTAGAAGATAAGCTCAAGGCGCCGATGAATGGCACTATCGTGACACATCTGGTCAATAAAGGTGATGCTGTGACAGCGGGTCAAGGCCTGATGGTGATGGAAGCGATGAAGATGGAATACACCATTGAATCACCCTGTGATGGCGTAGTAACCAGTTTCTTCTTCGAGGCTGGCGAATTAGTCACCGACGGCACCATATTGGTAGAAGTCGAGCCCCTAGAGCCTACAGAGAAAGCAGAAGGGAAAGCATGAAGATGACTCATGTAATAAACGCAACTGATGAGCGGAGAGCCTAATGACGTTCCCTAAACAGGTCAGCATATTTGAAGTCGGCGCCCGCGACGGCCTGCAAAACGAAAAACCTGTCAGCACTCAAGACAAGATTGTCTTGATACAAGACTTAGCCAAAGCAGGCATTAAACGCATCGAATCGGCGAGCTTCGTGTCACCCAAATGGGTGCCGCAGATGGCCGATTCGGGTGAAGTATTGCGCAATATTAAGCGTGCGGCGGATGTGACCTATAGTGCGCTGACCCCTAATCTACACGGCCTGGAACTTGCGCTTGACGCCAAAGCCGATGAAGTTGCCATCTTTGGTGCGGCGTCCGAAAGCTTCTCTCAGCGTAATATTAACTGCTCTATCCAAGAGTCCATCGCACGCTTTAAGCCACTGATGCAGCGGGCTAAGGCGGAAAACATTCGAGTGCGAGGCTATGTGTCCTGCGTCTTAGGCTGCCCCTATGAAGGTGAGATTGATGTGAGTGAAGTGGCCCGCGTGTCTGAAATTCTTTACAAGATGGGCTGCTATGAGATCTCACTCGGTGACACCATAGGCGTTGGCACGCCAAATAATGCCCGTAAAATGGTACAAGCTGTCAGCCAAGTCGTGCCGGTGGACAAACTCGCACTGCACTTTCATGATACCTATGGACAAGCACTGGCGAATATTCTCGCCTGTCTTGAAACCGGCGTCAGTGTCGTCGACTCATCGGTAGCAGGATTAGGTGGATGTCCCTATGCCAAAGGCGCATCGGGTAACTTAGCCAGCGAAGATCTGGTCTATATGTTACACGGACTCGGAATAGACACAGGCATAGATCTCACTTTACTTGCCCAGGCAGGTAACAAGATAAGCCAGGCCCTTGGCAGACAAACAGGCTCTAAAGTTGCCCAAGCCTTGCTCAGTTAAGAGCCTTCAGCGGATAAGGAGCCTTCAGCGGATAAAAGCAGCGCTCAATCCTAGGCTCTAGAACCTAGGGCCTCGTTCCTACGAATTAACACTCGACCCTTCTACAAAGGAGATAAGAATAATGGCAGGACTGAATAAAGTCGTACACAGTTATGAAGAAGCCCTTAAGGGTCTTTCCAATAACATGACTGTGATGGTAGGCGGATTTGGCCTTTGTGGTATCCCCGAAGGCTTGATCTCACATATGGTCAAAACCGGCGTAACTGGATTGACGGCCATCTCAAATAATGCCGGAGTCGATGATTTCGGCTTAGGCTTACTGCTCAAAAGTCGCCAAATCGATACCATGATCGCCTCCTATGTCGGTGAAAACGCCACTTTCGAGCAGCAGATGTTATCCGGCGAGCTCAATGTCATCTTGACTCCCCAGGGCACACTCGCCGAGAAAATACGTGCCGGCGGCGCTGGCATCCCGGCCTTCTTCACCGCAACGGGTTACGGCACCCCCATTGCCGAAGGCAAAGAAACCCGTGAGATAGACGGTCGCCATTACGTACTCGAGCCCTCACTCACCGCAGATTTCGCCTTAATTCGCGCCTGGAAAGCCGATACCATGGGTAACTTGGTGTTTCGTAAAACCGCCGCTAACTTTAACCCCATGATGGCAACGGCCGGTAAAATTACCGTGGTCGAAGCCGAGCATATCGTTGAGCCCGGCGAATTAGACCCAGATCATATCCACACCCCGGGGATTTACGTTAATCGTGTCATCCAAGGCACATTCGAGAAACGCATCGAGCAACGAACTGTAAAGCCAGCTGAAGCATAAGCTGAGGGAGAGATAATGGCATTATCAAGAGATCAACTCGCACAACGTGTAGCGGCCGAGCTTAAAGATGGCTTCTACGTTAATTTAGGCATTGGCATTCCAACCTTAGTGGCTAACTATATTCCCAAGGGAATTGACGTGATGCTGCAGTCGGAAAATGGCCTGCTCGGTATGGGAGAATTCCCCACTGAAGAGACCATAGATGCCGATCTTATCAACGCAGGTAAGCAAACTGTCACCGCCGTCGATGGCGCTTCATTCTTCTCATCGGCCGAAAGCTTTGCCATGATCCGTGGCGGTCATGTTGACCTGACTGTACTCGGCGCCTTCGAAGTCGATGAGCAAGGCTCTATCGCCTCCTGGATGATCCCAGGCAAGCTCATCAAGGGCATGGGCGGCGCAATGGACTTGGTCGCCGGCGCTGACAATATTATCGTCACCATGATGCATGCAGACAAGCGCGGTAACTCTAAACTGCTGGCTAAGTGTGAGCTGCCGCTAACTGGCTTTGGCTGCATCAAGCGTGTGCTGACCGATCTGGCCTTTATGGAGATTAAAGACGGCGCATTCCACCTGCTAGAGCGCGCTCCGGGGGTCTCTGTCGAAGAGATCGTTGACAAGACGGCGGGTAAGTTAGTTGTTCCTGAGCATGTACCAGAGATGAACCTGTGATCGGTAAGCTATAAGCTATAAGCGGTAAGCGGTAATCGGTAAGCGGTAAGCTTCGTTTTTATAAATTCTGGGCCCCATAATTATGGGGCTTTTTATTGGCTATCCCTGAATAGAAACACAAGCAAAAATAATGGCGAATCTTGCAGAATAAGCTCAGTAGCTAGTGTCAACTTTGGGTTGTTAGAAGCTGAAATATTGGTCACCCAGACTATCTCTCCGTGGCGATTGATATTAGCTACAACGTCTGGCGAATGGAGGTCACTGAATATAGCTCAACAACTAAAACAAGCATGGCAATTACATTGGGATTCGATCGACGATGACGAAACTAGTGTAAAACAAGTAATCGCCAAGATAGATAACACTCGAGAAGAGGTAAGGCTGCTACTATCTAAGTTGGATTAATGAGAGGTCCTAATACCTAGATACTAGGACCTAAATGCTGATACTAATCCCAGAGAAACTCTCTGAAATGCTTGCGGCAAACAGATTCATAGCGCTCGTTGCCGCCTATGGCAACCTGCTCACCTTCACGCATAGGCTTGCCTTCATCGTCTAGTCTCACCACCATGTTTGCCTTGCGGCCACAATGACAGATGGTTTTGAGCTCGACCAGTTTATCTGACCAGGCCAGCAGATATTGGCTACCGGTAAATAACTCTCCCTGAAAGTCAGTTTTCAGGCCATAACAGAGCACAGGTATATCCACGATGTCGACAATATAGGTCAGCTGTTTGACCTGCTGCTTACTCAAAAACTGAGCTTCATCGATAAGGATACAATGCAGTTTCTGCTCTTCATGAGCCGTCGCGATCATCTTAGCAATATCATCGCGACTACCAAATACCTGCGCAGGAGTTTCGATACCAATGCGTGAAGACACTTTACCCACACCGTATCTGTCATCGATTGAGGCCGTCATCACTAAGGTGTTCATGCCACGTTCGCGATAGTTATATGAAGACTGCAACAGTGAAGTAGACTTACCGGCATTCATCGCCGAATAGTAAAAATAGAGCTGTGCCAAACTGATGATTCCTTATAGGTGAATTCGACTACAGTTTAACAATTTTCATCACGAAAATCATGTACCCGTGCTATTCAAGCCAATACTCACTAATTCTGCTAAACATCGACTGGATCACAGCGAAACTCTAAACAAAAAAATACCGCTCAATTGAGCGGTATTTCACTTGTTAGCTATGGCTTAGATTAGCTGATAGCCTGAGTAGATTTAAACTTCAAGACTAAGATACTGATCACAAATAAGATGCTACAGGTAGCGAGTCCTGCCATCAGAGACTCGGTGAATCCCAGTACGATATACCCTCCCAAGCTGATCCCCGCCACAATTAAGGCATAGGGCAATTGAGTGATCACATGATCGATATGATGACAGTTGGCTCCCGTGGAGGAGAGGATGGTCGTATCTGAGATTGGCGAGCAGTGGTCACCAAATACCGCACCAGCGAGCACTGCCGCAAGCATAGGCAACATCATGTTGGTGTGAGTGCCCATCGCCATATCCGCGGCGATAGGTAGCATGATACCGAACGTGCCCCAGCTTGTGCCGGTAGAGAACGCTGTCAGGCCTGCAAGCACAAATAACACGGCGGGTAACAGCGCAAAGGGAATATTACCCGATGCCAGACTCGCCATGTACTTACCTGTCTCTAATTGACCAATCACACCGGCAATCGTCCAAGCAAATAGCAAGATATAGATGGCTGGCAACATAGAGCGAGCACCGGCCACCAGTCCTTTAGTCAAGTATAACTTATCCAATCCCTGTATTAAGACTAGAGCCAGAGTCGCAATAAAACCGACTAGGGCACCGAAGAACAGAGATGAGGCGACATCGGTATGTTCAAATGCACCGAGAATACTGAAAGGTTTTCCGTCTGCTGCTAAGACGTCTCCGCCGCTGCTCACCATGAAATAGAAGGTCGCCAAGACCAGTACGATAATGGGCAGAAATAATCCCAGAATCTTACCGTTTTTGGCCTCTGGAAGATCTGAGTTAGCACCGGGTGGTAAGCCTTTAGCCTCATCATATAAGTTCCCCTTCTGTGCATTGAGCTCATGTTGACGCATGGGGCCTACATTGAGGTCCCAAAAAATGACACAAAGCAGGAGTAGCAGCGCAAAGATGGCATAGAAGTTCATCGGGATCATCTGGATAAAGACACTCAGATGTCCTGAATCTGTGAAACCATGGGCAGTGAGAATACCGCCGATCAAGGCGATGATATAAGCTCCCCAACTCGACACAGGTGAGATAACGCAGATAGGCGCAGCTGTAGAGTCCAATATATAGGCGAGCTTACTGCGGGAGACATAATATCTGTCGGTGAGAGGTCTGGCGACACTGCCAACCACTAAACTATTGAAATAATCGTCGATGAAGATCACACAACCTAAGAACATGGTCAGCAACTTAGCATCACGTTTACACTTTATGTAGTTCCTTGCCCAATCGGCAAAGGCACTCGCCGCGCCGCTCACTGTAATGAGGGAGGTGATCATCCCTAACAGCACTAGGAAGCCTAGCAGATACATGTTCCAGGCATTGACAGCGCCATCATCCCAGAATAAGCCAGCAACTTGCTCACCTAAATATTGACCTGATGCTATAACAGAGAAATCATTTATCAATACAGCGCCGAGTAATATCCCCATCCCCAAAGAGAGCAATACACGACGAGTAACAATCGCCATCATAATCGCCACCACAGGAGGCAGCAATGAAAGCGCCGAATCGGCATAACTTAAAATTGTCATTTAATTATAATCTTAGTTTTTAGTACGAATGGAGGCTGCTGAACTGGTGGGATATTGACGATATCTTAAAACACCTGTCCTATCAGTAGCGCTCCATAGTAATACCGTTAATTAAAAGGTATAAATTTTCTTATCATCCGGATAAGAAATACTATGGCAGTGCCATATCTATTAGATACAGCCCCAGCAGTAAACCGTGATATGTATTACTACTTCGGCATCAAAGCCTTTCATGATAGATAAGCGGTATCACCCTGACTATCACTACTGATCTTTAATGCACCTCTACTTTTCAGGACGTTTACCATGTCATGTGCTGATTATTTGTAATCCACAGGTAGCAAAATCAGTCAGACACGCAAACGTGACGCTTATAAAAACACAGGCGGCTTTGAAAATTCCACCGCAAAGCCGCTTACCGTGATCAAGATCACACTTATTTAGTGTGAATTAAAAAAAACCACTTAAAACTTACACTTTCACAGCATGTACTCGACAATTTATAGCAAATCGGTGAGTTCAGGAACCGCTTCAAACAGATCCGCTTCCAAGCCATAATCGGCAATCTGGAAGATAGGCGCTTCCGGATCCTTGTTGATGGCGACGATCACTTTAGAATCTTTCATCCCCGCCAGGTGCTGAATTGCCCCCGAGATACCCACGGCAATATACAGATCCGGTGCCACGATCTTACCGGTTTGACCCACTTGCAGATCGTTAGACACAAAACCCGCATCGACCGCGGCACGCGAAGCACCGAGTGCACCACCTAGCTTATCCGCAAGCTTTTCTAAGATGACGAAGTTCTCACTGCTACCCAGACCACGGCCACCCGATACCACAACCGATGCAGCACCAAGTTCGGGTCGCTCAGATTTTGATAGGCTCTGAGAAACAAATTGAGTCACAGAATCAAAAACCTTATCTATGGCAACAACATCTGCTGCACCATCATTAGCGACCGCATCGAACGCGCTTGTACGTACTGTGAGTACCTTCTTTGCATCATGGCTCTGAATCGTGGCTAATGCATTACCCGCATATATTGGACGCACGAAGGTATCGGCACTGACGACTTCTACCACTTCCGATAACTGAGCAACATCTAAAAGCGCCGATACTCGTGGTAATGTGTCTTTACCTTGGCTAGTAGCTGCAGCCAAAATGTGTTCATAATCACCGGCGAGATCGACGATAAGCTGAGCCACATTATCGGCGAAGCCGTTGGCATATTGCACCGACTGTGCGACTAACACATGTCTGACACCTGCAAGTTGCTTGGCGGCATCGACCACGGCGGCGCATTCATGGCCGGCAATCAAGACATCAACATCGCCACCAATGGCTTGACCACAGGCGACAACCTTGGCGGTGTCCAGCTTTAAGCTGGCATTATCATGTTCTGCTAATACTAAAATTGCCATTAGATCACCTTCGCTTCATTCTTTAACTTATCGGCCAGTTCTGCAACACTAGCCACCATAATTCCAGCCTTACGCTCGGCCGGTGGAGTCACTTTCAATACTGTTTGATGCAGCTTAAGACTTACACCTAGATCATCGATAGAAAGGGTTTCTAATGGCTTACGCTTTGCTTTCATGATGTTAGGTAACTTAGCGTATCTAGGTTCATTTAAACGCAAATCAACCGTCACTACCGCTGGCAGCGAAATGGTAACATTCTGTAGACCACCATCGACTTCACGTGTCACGGCAAGAGAGTCGCCATCGACTTTAATTTCAGAAGCAAATGTCGCCTGGGGCATATTTGCCAGTGCCGACAGCATCTGTCCGGTCTGGTTATTATCACCATCGATGGTTTGCTTACCTAAGATAATCAGTTGTGCCTGCTCTTTTTTCTGAACTGCATTAAGCAGTTTAGCAATAGATAAAGGTACTAACGCCTCTTCAGTCTGGATATGAATACCACGATCGGCACCTAAAGCCATTGCCGTGCGTAGCTGTTCCTGTGCGGCTTTAGGGCCCACGGTAACAACCACAATTTCAGAAACCACACCTGCTTCTTTTAAGCGCACGGCTTCTTCTACGGCAATCTCACAAAAAGGGTTAATCGCCATTTTCAAGTTAGCGGTATCGACATCGGTATTGTCAGCATTCACTCTGACTTTAACATTGGCATCGACGACGCGCTTAACAGGCACCAATACTTTCATAGGGCTTCCTTCTTACGTCATATTTAGAGGGTTGAGTATAGGTTAACACCTACACAAAGTAGAGTCACTTTACGTGCTGTTAACGTTAACGTCAACAAGGATTCAAACGACTGTTTGTATTTTTTTGATACAAATCATATTATGCTGACTTTCGGCCTAAAAAATAACAATAAATAGCAGATAAGATGAATATAAATATATATTCATCGATTAAATTAAAATAACATTTGAAACTTGTTCTAATAATTCCTATTATTAGTCTAATAACTTAATAACTCACTAAATATAATTGGACCTAATAATTATGAGCGATTTTCTTGAAATACTAACTCATGGCCGCCGCTTTAAAGCCGCAGTAAAAGAACTATCAATTGAAGACTTAAAAGAATTGGCGGTAAAACTTGATAAAGTTATCTCAGAAAGAGACTCTGAAGCTGAAGCTGAAGCTGAAGCTACCGCAGAAAGAAACGCCAAGATAGATGAAATCCGTAAACAGATGGAAGCCGTAGGTTTATCCATTGATGATCTAGGTGCATCGGTAGTAAAACCCTCACCTAAGAAGCGCGCTCCACGTCCAGCTAAATATACTATCGACGTGAATGGTGAAGCAACCACTTGGACTGGCCAAGGTCGTATGCCGACAGTATTTAAGACTGAGCTAGATAAAGGCCGTTCTATGGATGACTTCCTCATCTAAATCACTTCTATCAAACAGAAGTAGTATATTAAACCGGCTCGCGCCGGTTTTTTATACTTTTTATTTAACACTATCGATAGTCACGACATTATTTTAAATCGGTGCATTGCAAGCGCAGGAAAATGACCAACTCACTGATAATACCCGAAAATCAACCGTTCTCACCCATGTTACCTTAATGATTTAACCAGATAAAAATAATAAGATTATAGAAGTTATAAGAAATAATAAAGTGCCTGAAGATGCACTCATTATCGATCTGCATGGTTATACTGTCTATCCGGGATTTATCGATCCATTTACCGACTACGCCATCGAATTTGAATACCCAAAAAATGAAGTGCCCATGAAATTATATATCGTGCTCAATCCGGCCATTTTTTAGCATTCGACAAAGGCAGTCCCCTCAAGATTACCCAAGCTCTTTGATGGGTAGCATAGCGCTTATTAGACAAACGTTCGCCGATGCGAATTGGTATAGAGAAAATAAAGACAAATCATTTTCAAAATCCGAAACCCTATTGATTGAGTTTAATAGTGCACTCGCGGCTTTGGCTAATATAGAGAACGAACAGATTATTTTCGATTATTGCTGAAATCTAACAAAACCTAAACAATCAACTCAGGGCTGCCCGCTTATTAAGTAAACATGACTATAAAGCAAGTTTACTGGATAACGGTAAAGAGTACGCTCAACTAGACGAACTTAAAGCTTATGGATATGGATTAATTCTGCCATTGAACTTCCGCCGCCCCCTTGGTTGGCGATGACAACAGTGAAAGAAAGATAAGCTTGGCACAGATGCGAGCGAGCACCGGCTAACTTGATGACCGCGAGATAGATCTCAATAATCGTCAACAACAGCTTTATCAAAAGTACCTAAAGCGCTAGAATTCCTACTGCTAGGATCATAAAATAAATTCCAATATAACGAATATGAGTACGTCACTCTACTCCAATAACAGGCCTAAATAATGAAGACCCTATTAATCTCTGCCCTAGTTTTACTGCTTAGCGCCTGTGCCGGCGAATATAAATTTTCCAGTAACCTCAGCGGGGAGGCCATCGACGATTATTTCAAGGCATCGGATGTCACCGTCTATGATAATACTAGAGCAGCGAACCTTCCTTATGAGATCATAGGTTTAGTCGAAGGCGAAACATGTCAGGAGCAAGCCAATGATGCTCCGGCTGCGATAAGCGAAGCACGCACACTTGCCCGCAGAGCCGCGGCAGATAAAGGGGCTAACGGTCTGGTTATCAAGAAGTGCCTGCTATTTGAAGAGCAAGGTCAGGGCTGTTTCAGCCGCGCCATCTGTATTGGCCAGGCAATAAAAACGCCAGTAACAGACGAGCAATAATCTTGCTTAAATATTTAATCTCCACTTCAAAGTAGTCATCAATGAGTTTTAGCAGTCAAATTCAAGCCGTGGCGTACTGTCGTACGCCCTATAAACAAAAATTTGGGATCCCCAGACAACCGGGACTCGTCAACGCCGCCCGCGGTTTTGTCGAACTCCAGGCCCCCTACAATGATATCGATACCGTCAGAGGCCTGGAACAATACTCTCACCTCTGGTTGGTATTTTGCTTCCATGAAAATCTCGCCCAGGGATGGAAAACCACAGTTCGCCCTCCCCGTTTAGGCGGCAACGAAAAGCTGGGTGTGTTCGCGACTCGCTCCACCTTCCGCCCCAACGGCTTAGGTCAGTCGGTGGTAAAACTACATAAAATCCACCGGCGCAAAGGCTATCTGGCTTTAGAGATCTCGGGAATGGATCTCCTCGATGGCACCCCCATCATAGATATCAAACCCTATATCCCCTTCTCGGACTCGATTCCTGATGCATTAGGCGGTATCGCCCATGAAGCGCCAAAACTGACCAAGGTAGAATTCAGTCAAGACGCTAAGCAGCAACTAGCCTGCTATGAGGGACTCGAGCAATACCAACAGCTAGAAGAGCTCATCATAGGTGTCCTTGCCCAAGACCCGCGTCCCGCCTATAAGAGAGCTAAGGCCGACCCTAAGGTCTATCAAGTCGCCCTCTATGACTTAGATATACTCTGGCGCGTTGTCAAAGTCGCTCATGCTAAGAATAACGATAGTGTTAGTGAAGACACCATTATTGTGCAAGAGATTAAGACGGGGATCAGTGTTTAGCTGATGGCATCATCGATGACACCAGACGACTATCAAGCATAAGAAACGCATGGCCGACATCTTCCTCCACGGCCCGATAATAATGGGCAATGAAGTCGCCATAAACCATAATGGACTGACTAAATGTGAAAGTAGCAATTCATGGTATTGCTTTACCATTGCTAACGGCATTTTCGCCATCCGCAGCTTCACCTTATTCACATTCGCGCCTTTAATGGATCCATACTGAGCCGTAAAGGGAAATGTTATCGCCGAATGTCTCGTCAACGGCCTTGACCACACTAGGATGAGCAGGCGTATAGTCATGACCCGATATTACCGGACAACCGGTAGAAACGGCCCAATCAATGTCCTTCCTCACGGATTCGTAGTCATATCCTGCATCAATGAAAATCAAACTTGGTTTGAGGGTCGCATTAGCCAAATAGAAATCCGCCGCATTACCATCAAAAATCTGGGTTGAACAATGTTCTAATGCGTAGCGAAGTGTGCGCATTGTAAACTGACGGTGCACCTCTGGAGGCAGAGAAAAAGGATTCCAAGTGAAATTTCCGTAAGCGTTCACCAGAAGGGAGTTGACTCAGCTGACACGAGATCAAACACGTCTGGGTATTCTCTGTTGCCTACAACGGCTGTAACGATCTTACTTATCACTGTGATTGGTGATAACTGCCGTTTTTTGCATGTTTCAACCACTGACAGTAACCGGGAACGGAACTTCTCCCCTCGATCTGAACGGGTGCCATAGCAAATTTTACGCATGATCACGCTACCACGTATGCAACGCTCTGCTTCGTTATTGGTCAGAGGAGTGCCTGGGTGATTGAGAAATACCCATAAGCCTTGCTCATATTTGAGAATATGACGGCATCTGCCAGCATAACGTGAAGCGGGCACATTTTTTCCGCGTTCAAGCCAGCGCTTAATACTGCGCTGTAATCGTTGCATTCGCCGACGCCAAATGGTTTCGTCAATTTCACCGGATTCGTATCTATGTTGGATGCGAAATACGGACTTGAAAAGCTATACCAGCCGGTTGCCAATATTCGCAGTGAGGCCTTTTCCTGAATAATCGGCCATTTGTTGTAAATTGCGTAGCACGTG
Source organism: Shewanella benthica KT99 (assembly GCF_000172075.1). Classification (GTDB taxonomy): domain Bacteria; phylum Pseudomonadota; class Gammaproteobacteria; order Enterobacterales; family Shewanellaceae; genus Shewanella; species Shewanella benthica_A. The sequence continues at coordinate 37,207 of NZ_ABIC01000015.1, read as the reverse complement.
AGCTAGGCAAAACTGATGACGCTCAGGGGCTATCCAGTTGTAGCTCGGACATTGGTCGCTCACTACGATAGCTTGAGTCTGTGCACCTAATACCGATTTGGCGGCATCCTTATTGCGAAAGTATTTCACCACCTGAAATACGGCATCATCACCCGATAGCAACCATATCCAACGGGTATGCGCTTCGCCATTACGATTATGTGTTGTCTCGTCAACATGCACTAATGACGCTTTTTTTATGTGTTGATGCAAGGCTTGGTGTGTCGGCGTCAGCATACTACTGACTCGTCCTTGAGCCTCAGAAATCAGGCCTGTAGAGAAATGAGTACCATATTGGTCTTGCAGTAAACGTTGAATTTTCCGTACGCTCAGATGATATAAACCACTGAGCACAGCTACGTAGCTAAGCAGTCTTGGTCCCATCTGGCCATCAGAAGTATCCTTAGGTAAGGTGCCTTTGCTCACCGTGTTGCATTGCTTGCAACGTCCATGAAATAGCTGATATTCAGTGATATCAAGCTTAGGCTCAGGCAGCTCAAGCACCTGATGACGATAACTGGGAGACTTATTGGCAGTCACTTCACCACCACAATCGGAGCAACAGGCCTCTGGCAAACAAGCGATTTGCTCATCGTTTTCGCCGAGTTCCGCTAGTGGTCTTTTGTGCCCCGTATGTCCAGGTTGAGCGCCAACCTTATTTCCACTACGAGGCGTTTGAGCTTTTTTCGCTCGGCCTTATCCGCAGGGGAATCAGAGGAGGGTGATTTGGATGAGTGACGAGAACTGAGCATCAACCTGTCTTCATACTCACGTAGCGTTTGCCAAAGCTCACGGATAAACAGGTTGGCTTCGCTGATATTATCAATCGAAGGCGGCTCTTGCTCGAATTGTTTTTTCTTTTTCATGAAGCCATTTTCACATGGAAAAGAGATCGTTCAATAGCTATATGACCAAACCTTATCGATCATCAATTGATCGTGTCAATAAGGGGCTGGTGAACACGGCTAGCGCATTTTAATCCCTGACTCTAACAGGGTTGAGCGATACTCGTCGTCCAACCCTGCCATCTTCTTTTTAGCCACTATACTCGCGCGTTTTGTCTGCTCTTGCTTGAACAAGGTCATTGCTATTTTTCTCATCACATTAAAAGCAAGCGGACCTCGGCCTTTACGGATCCGTGATTCAGTGGTCGTTTTTTCATGTACGTCTGATGTCACTTTGATAATGCTTTTTAAGCCAACCCACTGATATTTATTATTTAACCAACTTTTATTAACCAGCACTTGCTGACAACGTCTTGTTTCAATTCGCCCGTGACCGCTGTCTATGGTCGTATGTTCATCAAAATTATCGGCTGTAAAACCTTCACGCTGGCACTTGTGCCACCAAGCTTCTAATTCACCCTGTAGACCAGAATGATGACCTTTAAGCGCTAGAATATAGTCAGCCTTTTGCTTAACGATTAGCTTTGCTATCTCTTTTTGACATCCCATAGCATCGAGCGTGATGATGCTGACAACTCCAGGCGCTCACAGTATGAAGTGCAGTTTTGCCGTCAATGGCAATGACATCGCAACCAGTACCTTCTAGGAGAGAAGAAATCCAAGTTTGAAAAGCTTTCTCTATTTCATCCGTTTTTAATCGGCAGATAACACGGGCAATAGTGTCATGTCGAGGAATACCTGCTTTAAAAGGACGATACTGACGAAGCCAATCAAGCTTTAGATGTCCAAAGTTTTCAATGTCTTCCCATCCTTCAGAGCCTGACATAACCGCACTTATAGCGAGTAAAATAATCTCTAATAAGTTATGTTTTTTACAACGCTCAATACGGGGTTCCGCAATCGAATCAAAATGTTTTAAAAAAGTAGCAGTCATTAACATCACCAAAAAAGAGTATTTGGTGATCTGATCGCTACTTGAGCATAAAGTTCAATTTATAATGATCTTGCCGTGAACGATGAGCCAAAACTTTGAAAAAATAGATGCCGTACTCAGAGTTATTGGTGAAATTGCCGAGCAGACCAACTTATTGGCACTCAATGCTGCGATTGAAGCGGCAAGAGCTGGTGAGCAGGGGCGAGGCTTTGCGGTAGTTGCCGATGAAGTCAGGGCGTTAGCCGCGCGCACTAAGCAGAGTACCTCAGAGGTTGATAGGATGCTGAGCGATTTACGTTCAGCCACGAGACTAGTGGTCTCCTCGATGGATTCCACCCAAAAAAGCTGTAGCAAAACAGTAGACACCAACTCACGGGTAATGATCTCTCTTGAAAATATGACCTCCTCAATCACTAAGATCAATGACCTAACTACAGAGATCGCATTTTCAGCAAAAGAGCAGAGTGTGGTAACAGAAGATGTAAATATAAATATCAATATGATTAAAATTCATGAGATGATCCGCCAACTGAGTAGTAATGCTGTTGATACGGTCGACAGCACACAGAGATTAATACAGGCTAATGTGCAGCTAAACCATGTTGTTGGCGGCTTCAAACTCAATTAGAGACAAAATACCCACAATCCAAACGAAATGTAATACCCCTTCATTCCAAGGGCCAATAAACTTGGTGACATCAAATTCTCAGATGATAAAATGTCAGCCTATTTATTTCTGAACTGGATATCGGTAATGCGCGTAAGCAAGTACCTGCTTTCAACACAAAAAGAGACCCCTGCAGATGCAGAGGTGGTCAGTCATCAATTAATGTTACGTGCGGGCATGGTTCGCCGGAACGCATCGGGACTGTACAGCTGGTTACCGACGGGGCTTAGAGTTCTGCGTAAGGTAGAGGCTATTGTCCGCGAAGAGATGAACAAGGCAGGGGCTATAGAGATCTTAATGCCTATGGTTCAACCGGCAGACCTTTGGATTGAGACGGGGCGTTGGGAGAAGTTCGGCCCCGAACTGCTGCGTTTCAAAGATCGTCATAACCGTGATTTCGTATTGGGTCCGACCCACGAAGAGGTCATCACCGACATCATACGTAAAGAGATAAACTCCTATAAGCAGCTGCCTCTGACTCTGTATCAGATCCAGACCAAGTTCCGTGATGAGGTTCGTCCTCGCTTCGGTGTGATGCGTTCTCGTGAATTCCTGATGAAAGATGCTTACTCTTTCCATCTGGATCAAGAGTCTATGGATGTCACCTACGACACCATGTTCCAGGCTTATAACAACATCTTCGAGCGTATGGGCCTGTCTTTCCGCCCGGTACTAGCTGACACCGGCTCTATCGGTGGCAGCATGTCCCATGAGTTTCATGTTCTAGCCGATAGCGGTGAAGACTTGATCGCCTACTCAACCGAGAGCGATTACGCCGCGAACATCGAGAAGGCAGAAGCACCTATGCCTACGGAGCCCCGGGGAGCTGCGACCCAAGAGATGACTCTGATCGATACGCCTAATGCTAAGACCATAGCCGAACTCGTCGAGCAACACGATATCGCCATCGAGAAGACGGTGAAGACCTTGATCGTTAAGGGCGCCACTGAAGAAGTACCTTTAGTGGCTATCGTGGTTCGTGGCGACCATGAGCTCAACGAAGTTAAGGCTGAGAAGATTGAAGCCGTACTGGCTCCGTTTGAATTTGCCGATGAAGCCGATATACGCAAGGCGATTGGTGCAGGACCTGGCTCTATCGGCCCTGTCGGCCTGAACATCCCTGTGTATATCGATCACAGCGTTAATGTAATGAGCGATTTTGGCGCCGGTGCAAACCAGGACGACAAGCACTATTTCGGTATCAACTGGGAGCGCGACCTGCCTCAGGCTGAAGCATTCGATCTGCGTAATATCATCGAAGGTGAGCCTAGTCCTTGTGGTCAAGGCACTATCGCCCTGCTTCGCGGTATCGAAGTGGGTCATATCTTCCAGCTAGGGACTAACTACTCTGAATCTATGCATGCCAATGTATTGGATAAAAATGGTAAGTCTAAGACCCTACTTATGGGATGCTATGGTGTGGGCGTGAGCCGTATCGTTGCCGCCGCCATCGAGCAAAACCATGACGATCGTGGCATCATCTGGCCAGCAGCCATCGCGCCGTTCAAGGTCGGCATACTGCCGATGAACATGCATAAGTCTCATCGCGTTAAAGATATGGCCGAGAAGCTGTATCAAGATCTGAATGATGCAGGCATCGAAGTCCTGTTTGACGATCGTAAAGAGCGTCCGGGCGTGATGTTTGCCGACATGGAACTTGTGGGTCTGCCACATGTTGTCGTTATCGGCGATCGCAACATCGATAATGGCGTGTTCGAGTATAAGAACCGTCGCACCGGTGAGAAGCGGGATATCCCATTCGATCAACTGCTCGACTTCCTTAAGTCTGCCGAGTAATCACCAGCAATTAAACGACTAGCTTAATACCAGACGCGCACTCCATAGGAGGGCGCGTTTTTTATGGCATCTTTGTAGAATGTTGCCGAACAATTTTAATCCATTAATCTGCTTGATTTTTCCACATATGCAGCGTTAGATACTTTCGATATACGACTGAATGGTCTATTTTGTTCCATACAAAATAAGCCATTTCCTCCCCGGACCCATAGGAATAAAGGAAATGTCTTTAAAACGTATGGAACGCTTAGGACCATGGAGGTCAGATACAGGAGCTAGGAGCCTATAGACAGGTGAAGGTAGAATAATGCAGGAGCAATCATCGAGGAGCAATAGGTAGATCTTGCCTACAGCACCTTGAACTCTCGCTGAAAGATCATATATTTAGTAGGATTGGTATTATTAAACTAGATATTTATGCATGGAGAAAGCTTTGCCAGAAAAAACAGCGATTGTGCTCGGCGGCGGCGGGGCAAGAGCCGCATATCAGGTGGGTGTACTCAAGGCCATAGTGCAATTTTATCCACGAAATCACGGCATTCCCTTCAAGATAATCTGCGGCACCTCAGCCGGAGCCATCAATGGTACCTCTATCGCCACTCATGCTTCCTGCTTTCATCTTGGGGTGCGTAAACTCGAGTGGGTATGGCGTAACTTTCGCACCGAGAAGATATATAAATCATCGGCCAGAGGGGTACTGGGACACTTGTGCAAGATGTTACTCATGAGCCTGCAAGATGACAGAATCAACACCCATGCTGGCAGCCTGTTTAACAGCGATCCCCTACGCGACATGCTCAATCAGCTTATTAACTTCATTCGCATCGACAGAAATATCGCCAGTGGCGCTCTCAACGCTCTGAGCATCGACGTCTCCTGCTATAACACATCGAGATCGGTTACCTTCTTCCAGGGCAGTCATGATATTACTGACTGGCATAGGGACAGGCGCAGTGGCCAACGCACTCAGCTCAACACAGACCATCTACTCGCCAGTTCGGCTATCCCGCTAATCTTCCCCTCAATTAAGCTCAATCAGGGCTATTACGGCGATGGATCAGTGCATCAACTTGCTCCCTTGAGCAGCCCAATTCATCTTGGCGCCAAGAAAATCTTGGTAATAAATTTAGAGAGCCCCCACAAGCGGCAGCCCCAAGAGCTAACCCATCACCCTAAGGTGGCGACGATTACCGGTCATCTGCTCGATACCATCTTCTCCGATACCTTAAATAGCGATCTGGAACGTCTGGAGCGGATCAACGCCACACTCGAGTTAATCCCAGAGGAAAAAAGAAAGTCACTGCCCCTGACTAAGATAGAAACCTTAGTCATCAAGCCCAGCGAAGACTTGAGTCAACTGGCATCCTATTACTATAAGGAGATGCCAACAGCGGTAAAAGCTATGCTCAGGCCTATTGGCATAAAACAAGATACTGACTCGAGTATCGTCTCCTATCTGCTATTCGAGCAGGCGTACTGCAGCGCCCTTATTGACTTAGGTTATCAGGATGCCATGTGTCAGATAGATGAGCTTCGAGACTTCTTCGCCATAACTAAATAGAGAGCTAAAAAGCGATAAGCGGCTCACAGGAGCTAGTAGCTAAAGGAGCTTTGCTAGGATGAGGGCTCTTTATCAAGCTGAAGTTCCTATAACCCTGAAAACTTTTGATAACGCTGAGGGCTCTTAACGATGCTGAAGGCTCTCAATTCTCTTTTCGATGGCTTTGGCTGCCGCGCATCCCCAGAGTCGATAAACTTTTGCACTGGGATGAAAGCCATCACTGGCCATATCAGATGCTATTGGCATAAGGGGAATAATGATCAGCTCACACTCACTTTCAAGCTCGATAAGCGACACTAGCTTACGGTTAAACTCCGACGCTCTCAGTCCCAGAAACCATCTTAATGGCTGGGAAAAGGCAGGGAAACAGTGCATAGGCGGGACGGCTGTCATCAAGATATGTTTGGCGGAATATTTTGATTTGAGTAATTTAATTAACCGTGCCTGCTGAGCTATCCAATGACTCTCCCTTATCGGGCTCAAGAGATCGTTGACCCCGAGCGAGACCAAGACCACATCGATATCAGGTGCGCTGCTACTAGCTAGCCAATTGTCAGCTGAACTATTGTCATCTGGATTATTGCCATCAAGGACCTTGGCTTGCGAGCAGCCCACTGATAAGGAGTCGGTTTGAAAAGGGCGCCCCTGTAACGTCTCGATAAGATCTTCCGTCGTATTGCCTGATTTCGCCACCGGGACCAATCCACGCAATATTTCTGTGCCAATACCCGGGTCAAACAGCCACTGAGGGCATCATCTTGAGTCTCGACACCGACACCTGCCGCAGCTGAATCTCCAACGACCAGTAAACTAAGAGGTCTGCCCTCACCTAAGCAGCCACTGCGTCCCCCTGTGGCTTCGGCCAATATAGGTATATTCTTACGCACTAGCCTCCCCTGTATAAGTAACAGAGGCCCAAGTATCAGCAGCACGAAATAATAGAACATGGCTTCTCCTTGCCTAACAGGATATCAAGCTTAGGGGCCAAAGCCAGCTTAGCTTTTTCACGCAGAGATAAGATCTTCATCATGCCAATCTTGTAAGAAGTTGCCTGACCTGGCATCACAATATAACGCTCAATCTCTGACACCACATCACTATCTGCCATACCGGTATTGAGCTTCATATACTCTATGGCCTCCTCCCTGGTCCAACGCTTATGGTGAATACCTGTATCCACCACCAAACGTACCCCGCGAAATAGCTCGGCTTGCAGCCTGCCGATATTATCGAAGGGATCATCCTGAAAACCTAGCTCCCAAGCCACTTGTTCAGAGTAGAGTGCCCAACCTTCCGAGTAAGCGGTAAAAGGAGCCATCTTGCGAATAAACGGCCGGGACGACTGCCATCGAGCGACGGTCGTTGATAATAAGCACCGGGAGCCGTTTTCTCTTTAAACTTGGGAATACGTACGACTTCCATGCCCGCTTGAGGGCAAATTCGAAAGGCATCATCCAGCCCCATATTTATCTCATCGAGGATTTTCTGATAATCCAATAAGATCTGCTCGCGACCCGCATCGCTGTCTTCATAGTAAAACTTTGGATCGGCCGCCATGGTTTCAATCGCAGCAAAGAAGCCATCATCACCCCCATAGCCCTCAGATTTTAAGATGACTAATATCTCAGACTGAAGGCGAGCAACCTCTGAGAGGCCCATGTTGTGGATCTCATCCGGGGTATAATCTGTGGCGGTAAAGAATTTGAGTGATAGCCGATAAGCAGACTCGCCATCGGGGAGGTGCCAGATCCCATCATCGGTTCCCGCTTTAGCCTCAAGCTCAGAAAAATAATCGATAAACAGTCCATAAGCCGGATGGACATAGTCTCGAATACGTTCCTGTGCCGCCAACAAGATACGTGTCTGCTCTTGAATAGGGATATCCCCCACTGCGGCTAACTTGCTCTACAATGATGTGTAGAGAATATTTTCTTTGATAGGTGTATCGACAAAGCCGTTCATCTCAGTCAGTACACGTTCGATAACGAAACGTGGTGGCTGATACCAAGATAATGAGCAGGACTAGCCCGAAATATTTGAGGAGTTTTTTGAACATGACATTCCCTGTTGTCTGATTGTTGCCGACAACAGGGTATCATTAGATCTAAATAATTAACAAGTTAGTAACTGTAACACTAAATTCTGCTATATAAGTCCCTGACACTCAGACACTCAAGTTGTTATATTTTTTAATTTATCCTTGTAATAGATAAATTTCGGCTTTCTCGATGCGTCTTGGCTTACCCAGAATAATCAGGATATCGCCGGAGTGTATGCACCAATCGAGTGCCGGACTTTCTACCTCGGCCCCACTGCGCCTCACCGCCCTTAGCTCGACTCTGAGTTTCTCCCAGGGGATATCGGCTAAAGTCATGCCAACGGCGCTGGCGCCTTTAGGTAGAGCCACGGCATGAAGGTGCTCCAGGGTAAAATCAGTCTCGGCACCGGAGAAGAAGCCATGAAGATACTTGTAATGGTTACGACGCTCATACTCTAACCGCTTCAATATACGCGTCAGCGGTACTCCGCACTGGTACAAGACCTGTGAGACCAGCATTAAGCTGCCTTCTAAGGTTTCAGGGATCACCTGACTGGCCCCGGCTTTTTCAAGCTCCTCCATGTCAGTGTCATCTCGGGTACGCACTAAAATTTTAGCCTCCGGAGCCAGTTGACGACAAAGAGGTAACACCTCTTCCAGAATGCGACTGCCACTGAAGGTCAATACGATTAACTTAGCCTCCCTGATTTTAGCCTGTTTGAGTATGCTCCTTTTACACACATCGCCAAAATACACAGGTTCACCAGCCTTTCGTGCTTCAGAGACTCGGGTAGGATCTAAGTCGAGCACTAAGAAGGGCACAGCCTCTGCTTTCATAAAGCGCGCAATGGTCTGGCCAACTCGGCCATAGCCTAATATCAACACCAGATCATTTTGATGCTCAATTTTAGGCTCTATTACTAAGCTTGTCTCTCCCTTAGATTTAACCCTTTGCAACCTACGAGCAATATCCAAGCTATGGCGCACCAACCAAGGAGCGATGGCCATAGATAATACTGCCACCATTACCAGCTTAGTACTGAGCTCGACATCGAGCAGTTCGTAGTTCACCGCCAATGCCAGCACCACAAAACTAAACTCCCCCACCTGAGCCAGACTCAAGGCCGTGGCTACCGAGATCCTAAATGACTCTTTAGCTAGCCTGAGTAAGGCAAATACCACCAGAGTTTTGCCGACTATCACGGCGATCAAGATGATTAAAATCTGCCACCAGAACTGCAGTACCAAAGAGAAATCGATCAACATGCCAATCGAGATGAAAAACAAGCCCATCAAGAGATCCCTGAAGGGTCTAATATCCGCCTCTAATTGCCGCTTATATTGGCTTTCTCCTAGCAACATACCCGCCATAAAAGCACCTAACGCCATAGACAAGCCTAGCCATTGGGTTAATGCCCCTGTCAGTAAGGCCACCACCAGGGTCGAAAGCATAAACAATTCATTGGAGCGTGAACGAGCCACCTCATCGAATAACCTGGGTAAGCCCCACTTACCGAATGCCATCAGGGCGATAAAGACTAACACCCCTTCCGCCAGAGCGTAGCCTATGCCCTGTATCGATAAAGTCTCACCACCAGAGGCGAGTAAAGGCAGCAAGATGAGCAAGGGCACAACCGCAAGGTCTTGAAATAACAGCACGCTGACCGAGAGTTCACCATGGCGGCGCCTGAGCCAACCTTGCTCGTTGAGTAGCTTAAGTACTATGGCCGTCGATGAGAGCGCAATTGCAGAGCCTACAACCAGTGACTCTACTAGGCTCAGGGAGCTGAATAAGGAAATACAGCCTGCCAGTAAGGTGGTCACCACCACTTGAGCACTACCGAGTCCAAATACCGTACGTCTCATGGCCCAGAGTCTTGGCAGAGAGAACTCTAAGCCCAGGCTAAACATCAGCAAGACAACGCCCAGCTCAGCCACCGATTGCATCTCATGCTGACTAAACCAATTGAAACCTGAAGGGCCACTGATCACCCCAGTGACCAGATAGGCCAAGATTGCAGGTAAGCCAGCCCGCATGAGTAGGGCTATTGAGATGATAGCGATGACAAGCATCGACAGAACCTGGATGAGAAAACTTTGTTCCATTCTAAATTCAAACTCCGAGTCAAAAAACTGGCATGGGTTTTATGTCACTAGCACTGAAAGATTAACTGAATGAGAAATAAAGACAAATTTAATTAACATTATTTTAGGCACACTTTTTGCTTGTAATCCTACATGAGCGAGGAGCATTAACCTCAGCAATACCGCATTGATGGAGCACTCATGATGGACTTAGGACTAGCGACAGACTTTTATTCTGATGAACCAAGATATCAACCTGAATTACTTGGCTTCCAGAGCCGGGATCCAGATTTCGTACAGATCATTCAGCAGTTACATGAAAGTTTAGATCCCAGGACAGTTTTTGCCTGTTTCGGCAAGGTAATGGGTCAACACTTGCCTATCCTTGGTATAAAGCTGAGATACAACAAACACCAATTTACTTGGGGCAGACACCAAGGGCTATCCATACAGCAGCAGTTGGTACACCAAGGTAAAACGGCATGTATTGAATACAGCTTAGCCGCTCCTTTGCAGCCTTCACAGGCAAGACAATTGCAGCAGCTGCAAACATTAGTCATACAGCCCTTGTTTAATGCCACTCAATTTCAAGAGATGTCACAACAAGCCATGTATGACTCACTCACTAGACTGGGCAATCGTCATTACTATATCGAGAGTCTTAAGAAGGCCATTGCGACATCGACTCGACACGATAATGCATTGTCGATTGTGATCTTAGATCTCGATAACTTTAAGATGCTAAATGATGTACACGGACATCAATTTGGCGACACTGTACTTTCAGAGTTTGGTATCTTGCTCACTAAAGCCATCAGAAATACAGATCAGGCCTTTCGTGTCGGTGGTGATGAATTTGTTGTCGTAGTCCGCGGAGATCTGGCTGCAGCCGAAATTTTATGTAGACGCGTATTGCAAGCTATGTCCAGGTTGACACTGTTTGAAAAGCATCAAGTGCAGACCAGCTTAGGCATCTCACAATGGAAGAGCGATGAAACAGCCTGTTCATTGTATGAAAGAGCCGATAAAGCACTATATCGTGCCAAAGCGGCTGGCCGTAGATGTTATAGAGCCGACTCATATGTTAGTCCTTAAGGAGCTGTAGCCCTTTAAATATGAGGGGTTATACATTCTCAGACATGAGTTTCTGTTAGTTGTACAAAAAGCGTCTGATTATCTCTTTTAGGATGAGCGCGGCAAGCATACTCACTGAAGTAACGGCACCATTTCCTTAGTGTCTTTTTGATCCTGTATTCACGTCCAGATAACAGTGCTTTTAAAATGTCAGGCAGCCAATCGTTTGCACACCGTGCGACTTTTTGCGTAGATATAGTCACTTGGTGTATTAGGCCGCTCGCCCTCGCGATAAAGCGCTTTAATAGTAAGGTAAGCATGCTCGCCCACACGAGACTTTCGGCAATGCTTTTATCTCGAGTATTGAAGGTTTTTAAACCGCTGTAGGACTTTAACTCCTTGAAGAATAATTCTATTTGCCAGCGCAACCCATATAATTTACTTACTTTATCAGCGCTGAATTGTGCTCGCTTTAGGTTGGTGATGAGGTAACCAATCGCCGATTTATTTCTATCCCAGAAGGCGATTAATCGATGAGTTCCTGGCTTGCTTTTCCACTGAACATCGAGGTCGATTATTTGCTCTCGATGCGATTTAAGTTGCTTTAATTTTTTACCGATTAACCCTTCTATCGCAAGTCCTTGGCTATCAAAAGCCGCTTTTATATCGGGATTAATTTTACCATTGGTTCGCATAATTACATGACCACCGTGTTTGTCTGCTTGATAGCAGTAATCAATATTAAAGTAACCCGCGTCCATGAGCAGCAAGGTGTCCTGTATTTCATAAGCAAAGGGATTATAGTGCCGCTCACTTTCTGAATCGGGAGAAATACCCAGATAATTGTAATGACCAGACATCAAATCCATGGTCACGTGTCACTCCATGGCTGCCGGGTGAGTCTTGGTGAATCGGCCGGGAAACTCTTTAGTTAAACCAATGTGCAATTTGAGGGAGCTAGCATCATGAGCCTCTATCGACTTAAAGGGGTATTCACTCGGTAATACTCTATGCACTAACTCGAGTAGCCACTCGTTAGCGGCTTGTTCGACAAGAGTTCTAAGCAGTTGAGTTAACTCTGGTTTTTTAGTTTATTATGCAAGGGCTTATAGTTGATCCCGATGTCATGTTGGCTGCATAAATTCTTATGAATATCAGCAAGGTTAATATTGGTTCTGGTTCCCAAAGTATTGAGGATTGCCAGCACCAACTGCATGGGTGAAATGTTGCGCATCCGCTGCATGAAATGACACTGTTTGGCTAATTGAGTGATGTTGCATGAGTTAAGAACACTTGTCAGTTGCTTAGGAATCGCGTTAAAATTCATCTTGTGCTCTCTCATTTTTGATTAGTGGTTCGCACTTACTATTTGATCATAAGATGAGTACAACTTCCAACTTTTATTAAATAACATTGGTTAATCATGTAGATATTGAGTTTTTGCTTAAGATCCTACGTATGAAAGCCGACTTGAGTTAATTTAATACGGATACCCATGCTTAGCCAATAAAGAAATAAATCTAGCCAAAGCGGCAGGCCGTAGATGTTATAGAGCCGACCTGAGTTAATTCAATACGAATGCTTAAGCCGATAATGAAGTTAGACTTAGCTAATACCATTGACACTGGATGTGTTAAACCTGATATGAAGTGAACACTAATCCGCATTCATCTTGTTCACACAAGAATCCTGTTTCTATCCAATAACCCACGGCGCACACCAGTTGCTCGCCGTAGAAAATACAGGGCACTCTTGCTCTCTCCCATGGCGGAATGCCGCACTCCTGCCATAATTTTTTCAGCTCTCTGACTTTATCTCTATTAACAGGATGGCATCGGGTACTTCCCTTCACCGAAAAGCGAATGCTAACCCGTTGCGAGCTATCGGGTAATCGAACTCTATCTGACAGGCTAACTTTAGTTATCGACAATCTGTTACGCTTGGATAATGAAAGACTCATCTCTGCATCTTTATCCAATAAACTGCTGGTGTCGACCTGGATACACTGCTGGATTGGTGACTCATCTGTTTCATCTGTTACCGACCCAAGAAAAGCATGTCCCTGGTAGCGTCTAATCAACAAGTCTCCCAATTTAAGTTCGACCTTAGCATCACGTCTGGCCGTCAATAATTGTGACAGTACTTGAGCTAATTGACTCTGGGATGGTGGCGCAAAACCTAATTGTTCTATGAAGCCTCTGAAGAGCAATGATTGCCAGTTGCTGCTCTGCGCCCCGAGAAGTCCTAAGTCGAGAGAATCTCCTCCCTGCCTGGATGAGATAAAAATGGGTAAGCGCTCACTCACCTCTGCATCGATAACCGCTTGTTGCTGAGCACATAAAAATGCACTACGGCTCGCAGTCGTCGCTATAGCACCCCAACGGGCTTTGAGTCTGGGGATGATCTCTAAGCGGAGAAAATTTCGGTCATACTTGTCATCACTATTACTCTCATCGGTAATGTGAACCAGTCCAACAGCCTTGGCTTTGGCCTCTATTAACTCACGGCTAATAGATAAAAGAGGTCGAATTAGTTGCTTATCCTTGCCAAACACCTGCATGCTTCCCATCGCGGCTAATCCCTTGGGACCTAGGCCTCGCGTTAATGCCAGCAGCACAGTTTCGAGCTGATCATCCAGGTGATGCGCGGTCAATAGGGCATCTCCAGGCTCCATCTGAGATCTCATCGCATCATAACGTGCGTTTCTCGCTTCGGCCTCGACACTCTTACGTGGACCTGTATCCACCACGACCCGTTTGATACTAATGGCTAAACCATAAGCTTCAGCTCTGGACTCACAATGAGCAACCCAAGCATCGGCATGATCACTCAAGCCATGGTGTACATGAACCAGCAAGTAACGGTACTCATGGTGCTCTCGAGCAAACTCAGACAAGCCTAGTGCTAACAGCTCTGAATCGACGCCGCCACTGTAAGCTAGGACTAACTTAGCACCAGGTTTAATCCCTGATGACGCGACACTATCAGCAATTAAATCGGCGACATCTAAGTCATTTTTCATCCTATCTGCAGACATTTAAAACAAGATCCTCACCTTACCCGCTCCGGTTAAGGTTTCCAGCGCCAACATGAGTTCATCTGTCGGGTTCACTCTCCAGTTATCACCCAGTTTGAACTGAGCCTTAGCCTGTGGTTGTGCATAGTTGATTATGATAGGTACAGCACCTTTTCTCCACGGCTCCACCACTTGTTTAAAGCTATCTAGCCAAGTTTCATCGATTAAGTCACTGTCGATATCTATCTCGAGGGCACTGGCAAAATGATTACGCGCCTCACCCATATCTATGATGTTTCTGGCTGTCATACGATTGCCACCGGAAAAGTCATCGAAACTCACCTCTCCTTCGATGATCAAGATGCGATCTTTCTCCAGCAGATGGTTAAACTTCTCGAACGCCTCGGTGAATAGCATCACCTCCAGACGGGCACTCTTATCGTCCAGAGTCACCAGTCCCATCTTAGATCCACGTTTGGTCAGCATCACCCGCGTCGCAATCACCAGACCGGCGGCTTTCATGGTCTTACCGCGCTCGGTTGGATGCACATCCTTGAGTCGGCCCGATGTATAATGTTTAAGTTCTTTGAGGTACTGATTTATCGGGTGACCGGTCAGATACAGACCTAAAGTATCACGCTCACCTTCAAGCCAGACTTTATCCGGCCAGGGGGTGCACTGCACAAATTGCTGCTTAATGTCTTCGACATCACTATTGAGTAAACCAAACATATCATGCTGACCAATCGCTTCGGCCTTGGCATTTTGATCCGCGGCGCGTACAGCCTCGGGTAAGGTAGCCATCATCGCGGCGCGATGAGGCCCTAGGCTATCTAAGGCTCCAGCAAAAATGAGCTTTTCCATGATGCGCTTGTTTAACTTTTTAAGATCTACCCGGGCACAGAAATCGAATAGGTCTTTGAAAGGACCATTCTTACGCGCTGCTAATATAGACTCCACGGGGCCATCGCCAACTCCCTTAATAGCGCCAATACCATAAACTATCTTGCCCTCTTCATCGACAGTGAATTTAAGTAAGCCCTTATTTACATCAGGCGGCAGCAGAGGCTGGCCCATGCGTTCACACTCATCCACTAGGATGACTATCTTATCGGTGTTATCCATATCGGCAGACATTACCGCCGCCATAAACTCGGCCGGATAATGGGTCTTAAGCCAGAGTGTCTGGTAGGAGACCAGCGCATAGGCGGCCGAGTGAGACTTGTTAAATCCGTAACCGGCAAACTTCTCCACCAGATCGAAAATTTTCATCGACAGTTCGCCGTCGATACCGTTATTGATGGCGCCCTCTTTGAAGGTACCACGTTGCTTAGCCATCTCTTCGGGTTTCTTCTTACCCATGGCTCGACGCAGCATATCCGCACCACCGAGTGAATAACCGGCGAGCACCTGAGCTATCTGCATCACCTGCTCTTGATAGAGAATAATGCCATAGGTGGGTTCGAGTACCCACCTAAGAGACTCATGTTGATACTCGGCATCGGGGAAGGAAACCACCTCTCGACCGTGCTTACGCTCGATAAAGTTATCTACCATGCCGGACTGAAGAGGACCCGGACGGAACAGGGCCACTAAGGCGATCATATCTTCGAAGCTGTCTGGCTGAAGACGCTTGATCAAATCTTTCATACCACGTGATTCCAGCTGGAATACCGCCGTCGTCTCATAACGCTGCAATAGTTTGAAACACTTCTTATCATCCAGCGGAATCGACTCGATACGCACAGGCTCTTTACCCAATTCCTTGCGTTTGGGATTGATCATCTGCAATGCCCAGTCGATGATGGTCAAGGTTCTCAGTCCTAGGAAGTCAAACTTGACCAGACCCGCGGTCTCGACATCATTCTTATCGAATTGAGTAACCGGGTTTTTTCCTTCCGAGTCACAGTAAATGGGAGCGAAATCGGTAATTTTGGTCGGCGATATCACCACGCCACCGGCATGCTTACCCGCGTTACGCGTCACACCTTCTAATATTCGACACATGTCGATAAGATCTTTGACCTCCTCATCGCCATCATAAGACTCCTGCAGTGCTGGTTCGACTTCGAAGGCTTTGGCCAGAGTCATGCCGGGCTCAGCAGGCACCATCTTAGAGATACGATCGACAAAGCCATAGGGATGGCCCAATACTCGGCCCACATCTCGAATAACGGCCTTGGCAGCCATGGTACCAAAGGTGATGATCTGCGATACCGCATCACGGCCATAGAGCTCGGCCACATGGTCGATAACTTCATCTCGTCTGTCCATGCAAAAATCGATATCGAAATCCGGCATGGAAACACGTTCAGGGTTGAGGAAACGTTCGAACAGCAGATCATATTCCAGCGGGTCTAGATCGGTAATATTGAGGGAATAGGCCACTAAGGAGCCAGCTCCTGACCCTCGACCCGGACCAATTGGAATATTCTGATCTTTTCCCCACTGAATAAATTCCATCACGATGAGAAAGTAGCCGGGGAAACCCATCTGGTTGATCACCTTAAGCTCAATATCCAGTCGTTCATCGTATCGCGGACGCTTCTGTGCCCTCACCTCGGGATCGGGAAATAGAAACTCTAAGCGGTCCTCCAAGCCATCTTTCGACACCTTAACTAGGAAGTCTTCGATGCTGAGGTCACCCGTGGGGAAGTTAGGTAGAAAATACTCACCCAAACGCACAGTCACATTACAGCGCTTGGCAATCTCGACTGTGTTGGCAATGGCCTCGGGAATGTCTTGGAACAGTTCACACATCTCCTCACTAGTCTTAAAATACTGTTGCTCACTGTATTTCTTCGGGCGACGAGGGTCGGCTAAGGTAAAGCCGTCCGAAATGGCGACACGGATCTCATGGGCTTCGAAGAATTCCGGGCCATTAAACACCACCTGATTGGTTGCCACCACAGGCAAATCTTTCTCCTGTGCCAACGCCACAGCCAGATGAAGGTAGGTCTCTTCATCGGGGCGGCCGGTACGTAGCAGCTCCAGATAATATCGGTCGGGAAAGTGGGTCCGATAGAACTCAATCAGGGAAGCGACCTGGCCATGGTTTCCATTCAGCAAGGCTCTACCCACATCTCCCTGACGACCACCGGAGAGGAGTAATAATCCCTTACTGTATTTAGCCAGCCAGCCTTGATCTATGACCGCCTTATCCTTGATGTGCCCCCTAAGGTAGGCGTCACTGATCAACAGAGTTAGGTTTGAGTAGCCTTCATTAGTCATCGCCAACACGGTAATCGCACAGAATTCTTTGTCGAATCCCGGTACCTGCATCCAAAAATCGGCACCTATGATGGGCTTAACGCCCGCACTATGACAGGCACCATAAAATTTAACTAGCCCACATAGATTCGTCTGATCGGTTAACGCCACTGCTGGCATGCCAAGTTCTGTCACTTTGGCTAAGATAGGCTTCACTTTGGCCAGGCCATCAGACATGGAAAAATCACTGTGAACGCGTAGATGCACAAAACTGGGATCAGACATATTTTTGAGTACTTAAAATTAGTAAAAAATGAGTAAAAAAGAGACGATGGGAGCCTGATAAAGATTAACAGAGTCAGACAGACCAAACCAGAACGCTAAGTTACAGGAATAAAAATATGTGCCTAGTTTCTGGCTTGCAGATCCTTGGTTAATCTATCTCTTACCGGGCGGAAGCTCTTTCTATGTTCGGCTAGCACACCATGTTGCTCTAAGGCTTGAAAATGAGCCTGGGTCGGATAGC
The DNA here is from genome assembly GCF_000172075.1 of Shewanella benthica KT99. GTDB lineage: Bacteria > Pseudomonadota > Gammaproteobacteria > Enterobacterales > Shewanellaceae > Shewanella > Shewanella benthica_A. The sequence goes on along the minus strand of NZ_ABIC01000015.1, from coordinate 19,355 downwards.
CTTTATGTTTAGCGAAACCATATTGAGGATGCTCCATATCGAGCAGTTTCATCTCTCGGTCACGGATAACCTTAGCGACAATTGATGCCGCGCTGATGCCGGCAATCAAACCATCGCCTTTCACTATAGCATGGGCCTCTAGGGCAAGTTCGGTGTTGTCGCCATGATGAAAAATGGGGGCCCGATTGCCATCGACCAACACTTTCACGGGTTTAATCTCTAACCCGGCAACGGCCCTCTGCATGGCTAACATGGTGGCATGTAAAATATTAAGCTCATCTATCTCTTCAGGCGTCGCATGACCGACACTGATGGACAGGGCTTTTTCATGGATCTCGGTGAACAGAGCCTCACGTTTCTTCTCGGTCAGCTTCTTCGAATCATTGAGCCCTAGGATAGGGTTTTTAGGGTCCAAAATCACCGCCGCGGTCACCACATTGCCAACTAATGGCCCACGACCAACTTCGTCGACGCCGGCGTATAAGCCCACACTCAAGCTGTCGATCTGCTGGGGAGTAATCGCTTTAAAAATTGCCATACCTAATACCTGCTAACTGAGCGCTAAAACTGAAAATGTACACTAATGAGAGATAAGCTTAACCACTGCCTCTGCGGCGCGAGCACTCGCGTTACATCGCAACTGACTATGGAGTTCGAGAAACTTACTCTCGAGTTTGGTGAAATCACCGTCGAGCTGCATAGAGACTGCCGCTGCAATCTTCTCTGGGGTACAGTTTTCCTGAATGAGTTCGGTCACCAAATTCTCTCCAGCGAGCAGGTTCGGTAAAGAATACTTGTCAATCAGCATCAAAGACTTGGCTATGCGATAAGTGATCGGGCTAACACGATAGGCGACAACCATGGGCCGTTTGACGAGCATGGCTTCCAGCGTCGCGGTGCCAGAAGCCAACAAGATACAGTCACTTGCGGCCATCACCTCTCTCGAGTGGCCTTCTATGATATGGATTTCAAGATCCGGGGCATATGTTTTCAGTGCCGCCTCAAACTGAGCACGACGCTTAGCATTCACAACTGGAGTCACGAAACGAATATCTGGATATTTCTGCTTGATTATCTTTGCCGCGCGAACGAAAGGCTCGGCTAATAGCTTAAGTTCACCGCCACGAGAACCGGGTAAAACTGCGAGATATTCGGCGTGAAGTTCTAATCCCAGCGCGGTACGTGCCACAATTTTATCACTGCTAAGCGGAATATCATCCGCCAGGGTGTGACCCACAAATGTACATGGCACTTTATGTTCATCGTAAAATGCTTTTTCAAAAGGCAGCAATGACAACACCATATCTGTCGCCTTAGCAATTTTAAAAATACGTTTCGGTCGCCAAGCCCATACCGAAGGACTGACATAATGCACCGTCTTGATCCCCTGCTGTTTTAGCTTGAGCTCGAGACCAATGTTAAAATCCGGTGCATCGATACCGATGAAGCAATCGGGCTTAATAGCACAAATTTCAGCGATCAAGGTTTTACGAACTTTCAATAATCGAGGCAGATGAGACAAGACTTCGACTATGCCCATCACGGCAAGCTCTTCATAAGAAAACAGAGATTCAAAACCTAAGGCTTCCATTTGAGGTCCGCCAATACCGATAAATCGAGCATTGGGATAGCATTCTTGCAGCGCCTCGATTAAGCCAGCACCTAAAATATCACCGGAGATCTCCCCGGCAACCATAGCAAATATCATCTGTCTGTTTTCACTCATAGGATACGAGTCTTAAAATAATAACGAATGGAGAGCCCGTATTAACACAGGCTCAGGTAAGGATAATCTAGCGGATGATGCCACGATGGGAATTAGAGACAAAATCGATCATAAACTCAACTTGCTCATCATCTGACTCTTGCGATAATGCAGCGATAGCCTCATCGATTGTCAAACCTTTACGGTAGAGTGTCTTATAGGCACGTCTAACCGCTATCTGACTCTCTTTCGAGAAGCCGCGGCGTTTCATGCCTTCGCTGTTCAATCCACGAGGTATAGCTGGTTGACCCGATGCCATCACGAAAGGTGGCACATCTTGCAAGATCAATGAGTAACCGGCAGTAAACGCATGAGCACCGATATGAACAAACTGATGCACACCCGTGAGTCCACCTAGAATAGCCCAATCACCAACATGGACATGGCCGGCAATAGAAGCGCTGTTAGACATGATCACATTGTCGCCCACCACACAATCGTGGGCGATATGGACATAGGCCATAAACAAGTTATTAGACCCTATACGAGTCTCACCCTTATCTTGAGTGGTCCCCCTATGAATGGTCACAGATTCACGCACTATGTTGTTATCGCCCATGATGAGTCGCGTTGCTTCACCCGCATATTTCTTGTCTTGGCAATCTTCGCCTACAGAGGCGAATTGAAAGATCTTATTGCCTTTACCGATAACCGTTGGACCTTTGACAACAACATGGGAGCTAAGCCAACAATCGTCGCCAATCTCTACATCGGCACCAATATAGGTCCACGGACCTATGGTAACCTTGTTACCGATCTTGGCATCGGGATGAATATACGCTAATTTATCTATCACTTTTTAATCTCTCTACGAGCACACATGATTTTTGCCGAGCATACTAGCTCACCATCAACCCGGACTTCACCGGTAAATACCCCAATCCCGCGGCGCTCTTTAATTAACTTAACCACAAAGTGTAGTTGATCACCTGGCTCAACCACACGCTTAAAACGCGCCTTATCTATGCCGGCGAAATAATAGAGAGACTCCTCTGCCGCAGCTTCCATAGATTTATAAGCCAACAGACCAGTTGCTTGAGCCATGGCTTCAAGAATTAACACACCTGGCATCACAGGTTGAACCGGGAAGTGACCCTGAAAGAAAGGTTCATTGATTGTGACGTTCTTTATCGCGTGCAGAGACTCCCCAGGAGTATAATCCAAAACCCGATCGATCAATAAAAAAGGATATCTGTGGGGCAGAGAATTCATGATCTCTTTGATATCCATGGTATTTAATTCATTTGGCACACATTTTCCTTAGGCTGCCGCTGGGCAGTTAATTTTCTGTTTGATTCAATTTCTCAAGCTTTTTAACCCGTTGAAAAAGTTCATCTAGTTGTCTAAATCTTACGGTATTTCTACGCCATAACTTGTTATCCATGGCGATAGTTGCGGATGTATACACCCCAGGCTTACGAATGTTACTGGTGACATTCGTGCCACCTGAGATATGAGTACCATCGGCGATGCTTAAATGACCGGCAACGGCACTATTTCCACCTATGATGCAGTATTTACCAATCTTTGTGCTACCCGCAATTGTCGAATTACCGGCAATGGCTGTGTTTTCACCGATTATATCGTTATGCGCTATCTGTACCTGATTATCCAGTATCACACCGTCATGTATCTGGGTATGCTCGATTGCACCACGATCCACTGTAGTGCTGGCACCTATCTCGACTCGATTGCCGATACGAACGCCGCCAGTCTGGGGGATCTTAATCCATAGCCCGCGCTCGTTGGCATAACCGAAGCCATCGGAGCCAATCACAGCAGCCGAATGTATGATGCAGCCTTGCCCCAGATGTACATCATGGTACAGAGTGACATTCGCCCACAGACGAGTACCTGAACCTAAGATACAATCTTGGCCAATAACACAGCCTGGGCCGATTTGAACGTTTTCAGAAAGGATAACGTTTTCACCGATCACCACATTAGCGCCTAGGGCAACACCTTCGGCTAGCTTAGCCGAAGGGTGAATCACCACAGAGTCATGTATGCCAATGGCAGCTTTCGGTGTGGTATCCAGCAGTTGAGAAACTCGAGCGAAGCCTACATAAGGATCATTTAAAACCAGAGCATTACCGGTAAAACTTTCAAGATATTGGGCTGAAATGAGCACTGCGCTCGCCTGAGTATTCTCCAGCTGAACGCGATATTTAGCATTTGCTAAAAAAGAGAGCTGACCTTGAGTCGCATTCTCCAGGGTCGCGACACTGGATATTTCCAATGCCTCATCACCGCGAATTTCTGCGCCTAATATACTAGCCAGCTCTTTTAGGGTGTAGCTTTTCATCTATGATTAGCCTTTACCATTAACCTTTACTGAGTGCTTCAACGACTTTACTGCTGATATCTGATGTGGGTTTAACATAGATCACCGCACCACGCTGAAGCACCATGTCATAGCCCTCTTTCTCTGCGATAGCATTGATTGTTTGCTGAACTTTAACCAGTAACTTGTTCTGCTCTTCACCTTGACGACGACGCATATCTTCATCCAAAGCCTTGCCCTTAAGCTGCAATTCAGATTTCATCGACTCTATCTTGCGTACCATGTTGGTTTTCTGAGACGCGCTCATTAACGCGCCATCTCGTTGCTGCTTATCAAGCATGCCACGTAGCTCTTCTTGCATCTTCTGCACGCCGGCAACACGATCACCAAATTCAGACTTCAGTGTCTTACTCACCTGCTCACGCTGAGGTAACTGCTCGAAGACGGCCTGCATATCTACCACTGCAATCTTCTCGGCCTGCGCCGCAATAGGTACACTAAGCAGAACCAATAGCATCATCGCGCGATTAAACATCTTTTTCACAATAAACTCCTTTCTCAGCAAAATTTGCCGATTATTCTGTATGTAAACTATTTTATTTTTCAAAGTACTAGTTTAGAAAGTTTTACCAATGTTAAACGAGAAGATTTCAGTTTCATCATCCTCGTATTCCTTAACAGGCCACGCTAGGCTAAATACCATAGGTCCCATAGGAGAAAGCCATTGCACACTCATTCCCGCCGAGGCGCGAATTCTGCTCGCGTTAGAATAATCCGCAAGTTTATCAAATTCGTGGGCTGGAAGGTATCGATATGAATCATAATCAAACTCGGTATCCCATACGTTGCCCGCATCGAAGAAGAAGCTGGTACGCACCGAGTTAGAGTAAGCCTCATCCAAGAAAGGCGTAGGCACAATCACTTCAAAACTAGCAGTTGCAATCGCATTGCCACCGATAGAACGACCGTCACTTACCTGGATCTGGTTTGGGTCACCCGGTAGATAACAACCGTCTCCCGAAGCATCAGGAGAACAAGTTTCTAAACCACGACTCAAATAGAATGAACGCGGACCGACCGAATTAGACTTAAACCCACGCAGTGAGCTGCTGCCGCCTGAATAGTAATTTTCCCAAAAAGGCAAGATCTGGTCGTTATCGTTAAATTTTCCATAACCATTACCATAGCCAAAACGTGTTTTGGCTAATAATACCCACTTATGATTGCGAGATAGAGGGAAATAGAAACTGGTATCAAAATCTGCCTTGAAATATTGCAGATCAGAACCTGGTACCGTCATTTTAGCACTTAAACGCTGAGATGAACCATCCGACGGGAAGGTGCCTCGGTTCAATGTACTGCGATACCAACCTAAATTAGCTTCGAAGTTATTAAACGCCAAATCGGCATTAGGATCTTCGTCATCACGGTAGATGTTGTAGAACCTGAGCGCCTGCTCATAGGCCGAAATTTCCGAAATGGTATTATGACGGTAACCTATCCCACCGTTGATACGGTTATATTCGTTGATCGGGAATCCCGAGTTCAGTGCCACACCATAGGAGCTATTCTTGTAGCGTTCAAGGTTGGCTTCATTGGCATCAAATTCGCTCCAGTAGACGCTGCCGCCTAAACTAACACCATCTTTAGTAAAGTAGGGATCGGTAAAGGACAAATTCACATTCTTAGAGTACTTGTTGGTGTTCAGGCTGACACTCGCCTGATTACCCGTGCCTAAGAAGTTACTCTGCTGCACACCAAACTGCAGACTCATGCCTGATTCGGTACCATAACCCACACCAGCATTGAATGAACCCGAAGGCTGCTCCTTCACCTTGAAATTTATGTCTACCAGATCGTCGGTGCCGGGAACCTGTACCGTTTCGGTATCGACAGTCTCAAAGTAACCCAGACGATTCAGACGCGCCTTCGACTGTTCGACTTGAGCCGAGTTAAGCCAGGCACCTTCCATCTGACGCAGCTCACGACGTAAAACCTCATCTTTAGTCACCTGATTACCGGAAAAATTAATGCTGCGCACATAGACACGTTTACCCGGATTGATATTGACATTGAGGCTCACCTCTTTTGTCTCATCATTAATTTCAGGGTAAGTCTGAACTTCTGGGTAGGCGTAACCGAAGCGACCTAAATACTTGCCATACATCTCTTCGGCAAAGGTCACGTCGGCACCATTATAGGTGTCGCCAACCTTGATAGGCAGAATGGCCTTCATCACCTTCTCGCGCCCCATCAGGTCGCCGGTAAGGTTAACTTCAGTCACTGTGTACTGCTCACCCTCATCGACATTGATGGTGATATACAAACCTTTACGATCTGGGGTCATAGCGACCTGAGTCGAAATTACATCGAAACGAATATAGCCACGGTTATGATAGAAACTTTTTACTGTCTCGAGATCGGCTTGAAGTTTCTGCTTCTGATAACGACGCTCACCAAACAGATCCCACCAAGCGACATAATCTTTAAGTTCCAGCATGCCAATCAACTCAGCATCGGTGAAAACTTCGTTACCGACTATATTGATCTGCTTAATTTCGGCGGCTAGACCTTCGGTAAAGTTAAATTTCAATTCGACGCGATTACGAGGCAAGTTAACCACTTCGGCTTCTACTTTAGCGCCGTATTTACCGACACCATAATAGAAATCTTGTAGGCTCTTTTCGATACCGGCGAGCATGGTTCTGTCTAGTGACTCACCCACCTTGACGCCAGAACCGTCTAAGCTCTCTTGCAGCTGCTCATCCTTGATGTCCTTGTTACCTTCGAAGGTAACCGAGCTGATGGTCGGCCGCTCTTTGACTGTGACAATCAGCACGCCGCCATCTCGACTGACTTCGATATGTTCGAAGTTTGTCGAGGCATATAAGCTTTTAATCGCTTGTTGAAGTTTAAGTTCATCGACAGTATCACCTACCTTGACTGGAATGGTCAGTAAGGCTGCGCCAAGGGCTACGCGTTGTAGTCCTTGAACCTGAATATCTGTGACTTCAAATGGTTGGAATGTTTCTGCCCAACCGTTCCCTGATAAAGACGCACCGACTAATACAATCGAGGCAAAAAGTTTATTCAATCTCATAGAGCACTTCTAATTATGTGTGTGTCCCTGCTCAGAGTCGGGAAAAATCGTTAAAAAGCGCAACGCTCATCAACATCAGCAGCATGGCTGCCCCAAATCTGAATCCAATTTCCTGTACCTTCTCTGGCACAGGCCTTCCTGTGATCACTTCTATGAAGTAATACAACAAGTGTCCCCCATCTAGCACTGGCAAAGGCAGTAAATTGATAATACCTAAGTTAACGCTGATTAATGCGAGGAAACCTAAAAAGTAAACCAAGCCATAGCTAGCACTGCTGCCAGCACCTTTTGCTATGGATATGGGTCCACTTAAATTCTTAATAGACAGATCGCCAGTGATTAGCTTGCCAATCATCTTAAAGCTGACAGAGATAAGTTGCCATGTTTTATCCGTTGCCACCCCAAATGACTCGATGAAACCATATTCGAGCTGTAGCTTCATGTTTTCTGGCCAATCAGCCTGTGTCGGTGCTACACCGATAACACCTTCGATTTGACCTTGGGGCCCATTACGTTCACTAGGAATCACTTTGAGCTTAAATTGCTCACCGGCCCGTCTGACGGTAATAAACAAAGTTTGGTTGGCCGATGCTTTTATCTTACTGACAAAATCGTCCCACTCACCGTAGGGCACACCATTAACGGCAACTAAGGTATCTCCAATCTCTAGGCCTGCTGCTGCGGCGGCACCATCAGGACTCACAAATCCTAAAACAGGGGTTATTTCTGGTCTATAGAAATCGAGTCCTAATGAAGCGATTGGCGACTCTTTATCCGGATTAAACTCCCAGGATTCTGTGTTTAATCTATATTTAGTGCCAAGAGCCCCATCGGCACTCGATTTCAAAGGAGTCATGGTGATATCGATATGTGGCTCACCAATCTCACTCACCAAGGCGTAAGTCACCTCTTCCCAATTGTGAACACGCTTACCTTCGACCGAAGTTATCAGCATAGGTTCATCAATTTGAATCTGCGCCGCTGGGGAGTCCAGACGCGTAGCATCGATGACAGGCTTGAGTGCCGGTACGCCAATAAGATACATGAAATAGAGTGCAACAATGGCAAACAAGAAGTTAGCCATGGGCCCTGCAGCAACAATAGCGATACGCTGCCACACTGTCTTTCGGTTAAACGCTTGATCTTTTAGTTCTTCCGGAACGTCATCTACACGCTCATCAAGCATTTTGACATAGCCACCGAGGGGGATCATGGCTAACACGTATTCGGTGCCATCTTTACCGACTCTTCGCCATATTGCCTTACCGAAGCCGATAGAAAAACGCTCTACTTTTACGCCACAACGTCTGGCGACCCAAAAGTGACCATATTCATGTGCAGCAATTAAGATGCCTAATGCAATAACGAAGGAACCTAAATTCCATAGAAAGTCGATCATTCCCATCCTTTGAGCTAGTTAAATATTTGCTACCAACTCTAAAGCAAATCTGCGTGTTTGTGTATCTAATGCGATGATATCATCCAGACTCTTTAAAGAACTCATGGACACTTTACTTAAACACGTTTCATTGACTCTGACTATATCAGTAAACGTTAACTTATTTTCCAAAAAAGCAGCAACCGATATTTCATTTGCTGCATTTAACACTGTGGTCGCTTCCTGACCTTGCTTACAAGCCTCAATGGCAAGAGAAAGACAAGGGAATCGTTCGAAATCTGGTTCAAGAAAGCTTAACTGTCCGACTTTGAAAAAGTCCAAAGGTTCAACTCCTGAGTTGATTCTTTGGGGATAAGACATACAATGAGCGATTGGCGTACGCATATCTGGCTTACCCAACTGAGCTAAAACTGAGCCATCTCGATACTGAACCATAGAGTGAATCACACTCTGAGGGTGAATGACCACCTTCAGCTGCTCGGCAGTGGTATTAAACAACCAACGGGCTTCAATATATTCGAGCCCCTTGTTCATCATGCTGGCTGAATCGACTGATATCTTACGGCCCATAGACCAATTCGGATGTTTACAAGCCTGCGCCGGCGTCATGGCGCTCAGGGAATCCAGAGGAGAGTTAAGGAAAGGGCCCCCAGAACCGGTCAATAAAATATGCGATATTCCCGCACCTTCTAGATCACAGTAGCCAATATTGCTTTGAATCGACTCGGGTAAAGCCTGAAATATCGCATTATGCTCACTATCTACCGGCAGCACTTTTGCACCAGAGGCCTTCATCGCATCGATAAACAGCCTGCCGGACATCACCAGCGACTCTTTATTAGCGAGTAGGACTCGTTTACCCGCTTTAACAGCGGCTAAAGTCGGCAGCAAGCCCGCGGCGCCAACAATCGCAGCCATAACGGTATCGACACAAGATGCACTGACAAGATCATCAAGCTCAGTAGCCCCCGTAGTCACTTCTACACCTGAGTCTGCAGGTAAACGCTGGCGTAAGAGCCTGGCGGCGTCGACATCGACCATATGTGCAATCGATGGCTGGTGCTCTATGCACAGAGCCAACATCTTATCCACATTGGTATTCGCCACCAAGGCATATATGCAATATGCCTCAGGGTTTTTGCCAATGACACTTAAGGTGCTGGCACCTATCGATCCTGTTGCCCCGAGTATGACCATTTTTTGCATTAGCTTACATCCAAAATGCGATATAAATAAGAGTAAATACAGGTAATGCGGCTGTCAGACTGTCTATTCGGTCGAGTACGCCACCATGTCCCGGCAAGATAGTGCCCGAATCTTTAATGTCAGCCACCCGCTTGAACATACTCTCAGACAAGTCTCCCACCACCGAGACTAGGGCGATAAACAAGGTCACAGCAACGACCAAGCCTAGCTCCTGCTCTGGTGAAACCAGCATCACGCCTATCACAATAATCATGCTGGTAATTAAACCGCCTACCAGACCTTCGATAGTCTTGGCTGGACTCACGTTAGGCATCAACTTAGTACGCCCAAGGGCTTTGCCCACAAAATAAGCTCCGCTATCGGCAGCCCAAACAACCAGCATGACCAAGAAGACTAAGATCCCACCGTAATAAGGGTCAGCCTCAGAACTTAGCCCCTTGAGCGCAATCAAGGCTGCAAAACAAGGAATAAGGGTCAGCTGGCCAAACATAGACTTGAACATGTGGCTCTTTTGCCACAGCCCTGAACTCTTCGGAAAGGAGAGCACCAATAACAGTGATATGACCCACCACAAGGCTCCAATCAAGATGATTGCCAGGTAAACAGGATGCAGATGACCTTTAAACCAGAGTTCATCGCTAGGAACAAACAGGTTGAGTGCGATTAATAGCGCACCTATGGTGATGGTAAAGCTCCACTGTGTTATTTGACAGCGCTTATCGATAATCTGTCCCCACTCCTTGGCAGCAAGCAGAAATACGGGCACTAATACCCAGGAAAAGTATGCTGTCGGGAGGAAAAAAACCGCTCCCAAAACTAAGGGGATTAACCAAGTTGCTGTTATTATTCGTTGTTTTAGCAAAAAAAAACCCTCAAAAAAATTATAACTCGGACTGCATCGTCTCTATTTGGCAACCCGTCAGACCGAATCTTCGTTGACGGGATGCAAAAGTTGCAACTGCCCGTTTAAACGCATTTTCATCAAAATCAGGCCACAAAGTATCAGTAAAAACCAACTCGGCATAGGCCGCCTGCCATAATATGAAATTACTGATACGATAGTCCCCACCCGTGCGTATCATTAAATCAACTTCGGCTTGGTTTTGCATGCATAGATGCTGACTTAGGGCCTCTTCGGTGAACTGACTGCTGTTAATTTCACCAGCTTCAACTTTTTTAGCCAAAGCCTGTGCCGCTTGCATGATGTCCCAACGACCGCCATAGTTAGCCGCCACATTGAGTATCAGCTCGGTATTACCGGCAGTTTTCGCTTCAGCTGCGGCAATTTGTTTCTGTAAACGCTCAGAGAAACGGCTGGTGTCGCCGATAATATTGAGCCTGACACCATTTTTATGCAGCAGCTTTATTTCACGTTGCAGCACGGTAAAGAAGAGTTCCATCAACAGGGAAACCTCTTTATCGGGTCGGCGCCAGTTTTCACTGGAAAATGCAAATAAGGTTAACGACTCGATCCCCATCTCTTTGGCGGTACTCACTGCACGTCTGACGGTTTTTACTCCCGCCTTATGTCCCATCACTCTGGGTTTCCCCCGCGCCTGTGCCCAACGTCCGTTACCATCCATGATGATGGCGACGTGTTTAGGCTTAGACTGTTTAACAAGTTCTGCAATCTCCTCCAGAGAGAATTCAGAACCAGACTGGGAATCGATTGACATCTATTACAACCCTTAAAAAAGCAAACGCCGTGTAGTATACCGCTACACGGCGTCTGAACTCTAGTTTCTTAGTCCTAGATTAGACTTTCATCAACTCAGCTTCTTTTGCAGACAAAAGATCATCAATCTGCTTAATATGCGCATCGGTGAATTTCTGAATCTCATCTTCGGTGCGGTGTACATCATCTTCGGTACACTCTTTCTCTTTCTCTAACACTTTCACATCTGAGTTAGCATCACGACGCACGTTACGAACAGAAATCCGGCTATTTTCAGCTTCTGCGCGAACAACCTTGATAAGGTCTTTACGACGCTCTTCTGTCAATGAAGGAAGTGGAATGCGTATGACAGCACCGGCAGACATAGGGTTCAGACCCAGATCTGAAGTCATGATTGCTTTCTCTACCGCTTTGATCATAGACACATCAAACACAGAAACAGCCAGAGTACGTGAATCTTCGATAGTCACGTTACCCACTTGCTTAAGCGGCGTCATTGAACCGTAATAAGAGACCTTAATCGAATCTAAAAGGCTAGGATGTGCACGACCCGTACGGACCTTAGCCATCTGAGTCTTAGTGGCTTCTATACATTTAGCCATACGTGTTTGAGCATCTGCTTTGATTTCGTTTATCACGTTAAATATCCTTTAAATGAGTCACTACATTCTTAGTCATAGGACTAGCCAGTCACATTAAGCTATTCACTTTTACTGACTGAATATTACAATATTTTTTAATTCTTTGTTTTCATTGATTTGATCATGGTACCTTCCCGCTCACCCATGATGACCCGACGTAAGGCACCAGGTTTATTCATGTTAAATACCAATATAGGCATGTTGTGATCTCTCGCCATGGTAAATGCAGCAAGATCCATCACTTTTAATTCTTTTTCCAGAATTTCATCGTAATCCATTTCATCATACATTACTGCATCTGGGTTCTTAACTGGATCATCTGAGTAGACGCCATCGACCTTAGTCCCTTTGATCACGACTTCGGCTTCGATTTCGATACCGCGCAGGCAAGCTGCAGAATCAGTGGTGCAGAAAGGGTTGCCCGTACCGGCGGCAAAAATGACCACCCGACCGGACTTTAGCAAACTAATGGCTTCGGCCCAATTATAATCATCGCAGACACCTTTAAGCGGGATAGCAGACATCAAACGAGCATTAACATAAGCACGATGTAGGGCATCACGCATCGCCAAACCATTCATGACTGTGGCTAGCATGCCCATGTGATCGCCCACAACGCGATTCATGCCGGCTTTTGCAAGCCCTTCGCCACGGAATAAGTTACCACCACCGATAACAATACCTACCTGAAGGCCGAGTTCAACCAGTTCTTTAATCTCCTGAGCCATGCGATCTAAGACTTTAGGATCTATGCCAAAACCTTCATCGCCCATTAAGGCTTCACCACTGAGCTTGAGAAGGATACGTCGAAATGCAGGTTTAGGATTCGTGCTCATTTTTATAGTCCAGATTGATGCCAATAGGTCAAATAATACAATAAGACCGCAGCAAGTACCACGGTCTTAGGAGTGCTTACAACAGGAGATTAAGCCTTAGTAGCCGCTATGGTGGCAGCCACTTCAGCAGCAAAATCTTCTTCTTTCTTCGCGATACCTTCGCCAAGTTCTAAACGAACAAAGCCTGATACAGTCGCGCCTTTCTCTTTAAGAATTGCACCCACAGTTTTCTTAGGTTCCATGATGTAAGCTTGACCAGTAAGAGAGATCTCACCAGTGAACTTCTTCATTCTACCGAAAACCATTTTCTCTGCAATCTCTGCAGGCTTGCCTGCGTTCATGGCGATTTCGATCTGCAGTGCTTTTTCTTTTGCCACTTGATCAGCTGGAACATCTTCAGGGTTAACGAATTCAGGCTTAGAAGCAGCAATGTGCATTGCTAGATGCTTTAGCGTTTCTTCGTCAGCTTCACCGGCTACAACGACACCGATACGCTCACCGTGACGGTAAGAGACAAGGTTGGCACCATCGATGTACTCAACGCGACGAACGTTGATATTTTCACCGATTTTAGTCACTAATGAGACACGTGTTTCTTCGAACTGAGCTTTCAACTCTTCGATAGTGACTTTAGAGGTAGCAGCAACTTCTAGTACCGCGTTAGCGAATGCTAGGAAACTGGCATCTTTTGCAACGAAGTCTGTTTGACAGTTAACTTCTAAAAGCGCAGAGAAACCATCGCCATTTTTAATCAGTATTGTACCTTCAGCAGCTATGTTACCTGCTTTTTTAGCAGCCTTCGCAGCACCGCTCTTACGCATATTATCAATCGCTAGTTCGATGTCACCATCGGTTTCAACCAACGCTTTCTTACAATCCATCATGCCTGCGCCAGTGCGCTGACGAAGTTCTTTAACTTGGGCAGCAGTAATTGCCATTGTTAAATCCTCTAGATAAGTCTATAAATTCACTAGATATAAAACAGGGGCTATTACCACCAAGGTGAAAGCGCCCCTGTTTTGCTATCATGTCGCTTAGTTAATTTGGGAGATGCTTAGCATCTAACCAAATTACTCGGCTTCTACGAAACCGTCTTGCTCCGCTTGAATAGCAAGATCTTGACCACGGCCAGCTTTAACGGCAGCGGCAACAGACTCAGTGTACAAACGAATAGAACGCATAGCGTCATCATTACCAGGAATGATGTAGTTGATGCCGTCTGGGTTAGAGTTAGTATCAACAATAGCAACAACTGGGATACCCAGATTGTTAGCTTCTTTAACAGCGATATGCTCGTGATCTGCACCGATGACGAAAAGAACGTCAGGCAAACCGCCCATGTTCTTAATACCACCAAGAGACCTGTCTAGCTTCGCAAGTTCACGAGTACGCATCAAAGCTTCTTTCTTAGTCAGTTTGTCGAAAGTACCATCTATAGACTGGCTTTCAAGATCTTTAAGACGCTTGATTGATTGACGCACTGTTTTCCAGTTAGTCAACATGCCGCCTAACCAGCGGTGATCGACATAGTACTGGTCACAAGAAATTGCAGACTCTTTGATTGCTTCGCTTGCAGCACGCTTAGTACCAACAAAAAGAACCTTACCTTTCTTTGAGGCGATGTTGCTGATAAAAGCAAGCGCTTCATTGAACATAGGCACAGTGTGCTCTAGGTTGATGATGTGAACACCATTACGGGCACCGAAGATGAAAGGCTTCATCTTTGGGTTCCAGTAACGAGTCTGGTGACCGAAGTGAACACCGGCTTTAAGCATGTCGCGCATTGAAACTGTAGTCATTTTATTACCTTAAATAATTGGGGGTTAGACCTCCACGCATCCCATATCTTCGACCTATACAGGCACCCCGAAGAATGTGTCGATACGTGTGTGATTTAGTATTTAATAAATAGCCATGTATAATGGCCGCCATCTTAACTCTACATCCTAGGTTTTTGCTAGAATCCCTATTACATTGAATAGTGAGTACTTCACACCACCAAAGATGAGAATAGAGTCAAACATAACGGCGCGATTTATACCATATTAGGACCGAGAACACAAATTTTACGTGTGTTTTGCACTAATAAAATGCGCACCCAAACCCTCATAAATCGAGACACGAGAGATAGCTAAATGAGTATAGTGATAAAGACTGCTGAAGAGATAGAAAAAATGCGCACTGCAGGCAAGTTGGCGGCCGAAGTCTTAGAGATGGTGGGCCCCTTCGTCAAAGCTGGAGTCACCACTAATGAGCTGAATGATATCTGTGCCAAGTTTACCGAAGACAATGGCGCGATATCGGCCCCTCTCGATTATCATGGCTTCCCCAAGTCTATCTGCACCTCTGTCAATGAGGTTATCTGCCATGGTATTCCCAGCGACCGCGCCCTGAAAGATGGTGACGTCATCAATATCGACATTACCGTGATCAAAGATGGCTTCCATGGCGATACGTCGAAAATGTTTTTAATTGGTGATGTTAGCCCCAAGGATATGCGCCTGTGCCGTGTCGCTCAAGAAAGCCTATATGCCAGCATACGTAAGGTACGCCCGGGAATGAAATTGGGTGAAATTGGCACCATAGTCGAGAAATTTATCAAGACCAAGAAAACCGGTCTGGAAAAATACACCATAGTCAAAGATTATTGTGGTCACGGCATAGGTGCTGGCTTCCATGAAGAGCCTCAGGTCATGCATTACAAAAATAGTGATAAAACAGTTTTACGTCCAGGCATGTGTTTCACCATTGAACCCATGATAAATGCGGGTCGTCACACCTGTATTTTAGATAAAAAAGACAACTGGACAGTGACCACGTCCGATGGTAAAAACTCCGCCCAATGGGAACATACCTTACTCATCACTAAGACAGGCGTTGAAGTCTTGACCCTACGCTCAGAGGAAGATTTCCCAAGAATCATCAATCACTGATATATCGTCCGGCCTCTTTCATACTCAGTACCAGTTAACTTGATTGGTACTTTTTGTTTGTTCAAACTACTCGCCAGGAGATTAAGGGAACTCTATGACCATTGAATCGGCGCAAATTACCAAAGTGGCACTGTTCGCTCAAAATGATGAACTACTGACTCGCTTTCGCAACAAAGACCCCATCAAACAGCTCGTCGCCCAGCGTAGTCAGTTTGTCGATTCGATGCTGCAACAGAAGTGGCAGAGCCACGGACTCGACAAGTTTGCTATCGCACTCATCGCCGTTGGCGGATATGGACGAGCCGAATTGCATCCACATTCCGATGTTGACCTGCTATTTTTAATCGAGTCTGACCTTTGTCCCGATGCAGAGGCCGCCCTCAGCCAGTATATTGCCTTCCTGTGGGATGCTGGCCTCGAGGTTGGGCATAGTGTACGAACTGTGGCACAAACTTTAGAGCAAGGTCGTCATGATGTCACCGTGGTGACGAATCTGCTCGAGGCCAGATTATTATGTGGTCCGGAGGACCTCTACCAATCTCTGTATCTGAGTATTCGCCGTGACGATTTTTGGCCGGCGAGTGACTTTTTTATCGCCAAGCGAGACGAGCAGTTAGCCCGCCACGCCAGAGCCAGTGCATTCGGTCTTGAGCCTAACCTTAAGACCTGCCCCGGGGGATTGAGGGACATACATACGGTCGCTTGGGTGGCGATGAGACACTTCGATGCTGCCAATGCTGAAGATCTGGTCGAACATGGTTTTCTCGATCAAGATGAACTCGAAGAGTTGCTCGAATGCCAGTACTTCCTCTGGGAACTCAGATTTGCCTTGCACCTTATCTCTGGCAGAGATGAAAACCGGCTCTTGTTCGATCTGCAACGCCAAGTCGCCGATCTCATGGGCTATGAGGACTCGACTCAGCTCGGTGTCGAGCAGATGATGAAACGCTACTATCGCACGGTTAGACGTGTGATGGAGCTTAACCAGATGCTATTACAACTGTTTAATCGTGCCACCCTAGGTCATGCCAAGGCTCTGGAAATAAAGAAAATAAATAATGATTATCAACTACGCGGCACCTTTATAGAGTCCCTGAGCGCCAATATCTTCGAGCAGCCCGTAGAAATAATGAAACTTTGCCTGCATGTGGCAAAAAACTCTAACATCAAGGGGATATATGCGCCGACATTAAGAAGCCTGCGTAAAGCCAGGCGTCAGCAATCCCAACCCTTGATGAACCACGCCAATTGCAGAGCGATATTTTTAGAGATATTAAAACACCCCAGAGGCATTGCCTCGCTGTCCTTGATGCATCGTCATGGTGTGTTATCAGCCTACCTGTCGGCATGGCGTAATATCGAGGGTCAGATGCAATTTGATCTCTTTCATGCCTATACGGTCGATGAACATACTCACAGGCTGCTACAGAACATAGATCGTTTCTCTCACCCGGAGCAGAAAGATGAGTTCCCTCTGTGTTCTGTGCTGATCAATCAACTGCCTAAGAAAGGCTTACTGGTTTTAGCCGCCATCTTTCACGATATTGCTAAGGGGAGAGGTGGCAATCACAGTAAGTTAGGCGCCATAGATGCGAGGGACTTCTGTAAACTTCACGGCCTCAATGATCATGATGGCAGATTGGTGGCCTGGCTGGTAGAAAATCATCTGGTGATGTCCATCACGGCGCAACGACGCGATATCTCAGATCCCGATGTGGTAGCCGAATTTGCCGATAGGGTCCGTGATTCGGTTCATCTCAGCTACCTTTATTGCCTGACGGTAGCCGATATCTGCGCCACCAATGAGAAAACATGGAACAACTGGAAAGGTTCTCTGCTGCGAGAACTCTACTTTTCAACCCAGAGGGTGTTAGCCAGAGGCAAAGAAAAACCCGTCGATATCAGGGCTCGGGTGAGAGAAAATCAAGCTAAAGCCAAGAAAGAGCTGCTCAGACGAGGCATTAAAGAGAAAAGTATAGATGCGTTATGGCAAAGGTTAAAAGCCGATTACTTTTTACGCCATCAGCCCAATCAGATTGCCTGGCACTCTGAAGCCATCATCAAGCACAAACATGATGAGCCATTAGTCTTGCTCTCCAAACATACAACCAGAGGCGGCACCGAGCTGTTTGTCTATGGACAGGATAAACCTAAACTGTTCGCCACAGTGATGACCTTGCTCGACAATAAAAACATCAATGTCCATGATGCCAGTATCATGACCTCAAAAGATAATTATGCGCTGGATTCTTTTGTCATTTTAGAGCAGGATGGGAGCCCGGTTGCACAGATAGCGCGTATTCAAGGGATTAAAAAGGCACTGGTAAAAGCCCTCAGTGGTGACACACCCAAATTACCTAAGTTTAAGAAGCTCCCTCGCAAGATGAAGCCATTTAAAGTGCAAACTCAGGTGAGTTTCCTGCCATCACGCCGTCATGGAACCAGCATGATGGAGCTTATAACTCTAGATAGCCCGGGGCTATTAGCCAAGGTCGGCGATATATTCTACCGATGTAACATAAAGCTGATGGCCGCAAAGATAACCACCATAGGCGAGCGTGCAGAGGACTTCTTCATGTTACAGAATGCCGATGGAGAACAATTGAGCCCGATTCAACAGCAGGAGTTGAGTGAAAACTTGACTCAAGCGCTCGATCGGCCACAACAAAATTAGCTCAAACATATAAATATTCACTGTTTTTAATATAACATTCACTTATAACTTATTCTGGAGAAGTAAATGGAGGCTTTACGCCAACGTATAGAGGCGGCTTTTGAAGCGCGCGCCGAGATCAGCCCTAGCACAGTAGATGATAGTGTACGTGCTGATGTTGAAAAAGTGATTAACATGCTTGATAAGGGTGAAGCCAGAGTCGCTGAGAAGATCGATGGCCAATGGCACGTACACCAATGGCTGAAGAAAGCGGTATTACTCTCCTTCAGAATTTTCGATAATGGTGTTATCGACGGCGGAGAGACTAAATACTTCGATAAAGTCCCGATGAAGTTTGCCGATTATGATGAAGCACGCTTCAGAAAAGAGGCTATCCGTGTCGTACCACCGGCAACAGTACGTAAAGGCTCTTTCATCGGCAAGAACACCGTGCTAATGCCTTCTTACGTAAATCTTGGTGCCTATATCGGTGAAGGTACTATGATCGATACCTGGGCCACAGTAGGCTCATGTGCCCAGATTGGCAAGAATGTCCACTTATCAGGTGGCGTCGGCATAGGTGGTGTATTAGAGCCATTACAAGCAGGTCCGACTATTATCGAAGACAACTGTTTCATCGGTGCACGTTCTGAAGTCGTGGAAGGTGTTATCGTCGAAGAGGGCAGCGTGATCTCTATGGGTGTCTACCTTGGTCAAAGCACACGTATCTATGATCGTGAAACTGGCGAGATCCACTATGGTCGCGTTCCTGCCGGCTCTGTCGTGGTATCGGGTACCTTACCTTCAAAATGTGGCAAATATAACCTCTACGCCGCCATCATAGTCAAGAAAGTCGATGCCAA
>NZ_ABIC01000016.1 GCF_000172075.1 Shewanella benthica KT99 | reverse complement strand
AAAAGAATTCATAAAACAAACTGAGAATGATTTGATATTTCTTTAATATAATGGCGATAAAAATGTGAAATCATCATTATACCATTCCGAGTAAACAGTTATTGGATAACAGCCGCGCCACGGAGCTGCTAGCCTTGAATCCCCTTTATTTTTCGAGGAACGCTACATAAAATTAGCCGCCACTATCACAAACAATACGACAAAGACGGCTAGATATCGACTATCAATATCTAGCCGCCAAACTATCTCTGGCCAAGGGTGTGAGTCATTATCTAATGGTCTCCTCCAGCGGGGCTAACCCTAGCAGTCACAGCGCCTATTTAAAGATGAAAGGTGAATTAGAGGCTAAAGTCATTGAGTTAGGCTTTCAGCGGCTCAGCATAATCCAGCCTTCATTACTATTGGGTAAACGACAAGACGTTAGACTGGGTGAGAAACTGGGTAGCAAGCTACTTCCCCTTATCTGCCGACTTCTAGGACTGAGTAAATACCGGCCTATCACAGGGAAATCGGGTAGCCGCGAAGAGGTGTAAAATCGCGAGTCAGCAAGAGGCTTCAGGAGAAAGTAAGCTGCAATACTATCGACTCGATGAACTGTTCAATTAAGCTCTCACTTTCTTTAACAGGTATTGTAGCCAGCGGGTTTGTTGCCTACGACGTTATAGATAACGAGCATATTAAGACTTACCTAATGCAATGAAGTTAGCATCAGTATATGGATCTTCATGGCCATACCAATTGGCACTAATCTAAATACTGCCAGCTATCTGCACCATCGAAATGCCTTACCTTGATATCTTTCATCTTAGCGATAGGTGCCATGCGGAAGTTAATGCCGTATTTAGCATCGGGGACTTTATCCGTGGTGACATAATGAGTCAGGCAACCACAATTTTGGCAGTGATGAAACTCGATATACTCATCTCCCCACTTATAAGCCTTAGTGGCTGGCACACTGGTCCCCGCAATATCGGTGATCAACGACAGCTGAACTTCATCTGGCTTATAATAGCCCCACAAGGACCCACAGCGATTACAGGTGGAGCAGTTACAGGAAGTGAGTGTTTCAGGGGAGTGAGTAACTGTGATTTTCACATTACCGCAATGACAGCTTAGTTCCATTTTTACTACCAGTTCTTTGAAAGGTTAGCACTGTAAACTAAAGCAAGTCGTCGTTCTCCACAATAGGATTACTGTCAATACTGAGCTTATAAGAAAGCCGCTGCCTTACAGTAGAAAACCCCAAAACCAAGAGGTTTTGGGGTTATAAAGATTATAAACTTGCTGTTTTAGGCATTAAAAAGTCATCTTTGCCTAAGGTCAGTTGGCTCCTTTGACTCGTATCCTAGTAATTAATCGTGACCTTCTCGACGATAATAGGCTCGCGTGGCACATCATCGTGTCCCATCTTCGACGTGGTTCTGGCCTTCTCCATCTTCCTAACCACGTCCATACCTGAAGTAACAGCACCAAATACGGCGTAACCCCAACCGTCATTAGTCGTGCCGGTGTGATCGAGAAAATCATTATTGCCAAGATTAATAAAGAATTGGCCGGTGGCCGAGTGCGGCGCATCGGTGCGAGCCATGGCGAGAGTGCCTTTGACATTCTTAAGACCACGATTGGCTTCGTTAACGATAGCCGCACGTGTAGGCTTCTCTTCTAAATCGACAGTCATGCCACCGCCCTGCACCATAAACCCCTTGATCACACGGTGAAAAATAGTACCTTCATAGAAGCCATCCTCGCAGTATTTCAGGAAGTTCTTCGCACTCACAGGCGCACGTTCGAAATCGAGCTCAATCTCAATATCACCTAAATTCGTCGTAAAAATAATCATATGGCCTACAGTGTTAATTAATGGGTATCAGTGAATGAAATTATACCTAAAAAAGCAGGTTTTGTAGCAAGCGCATTCATACCAATCGATAATTAGTTACACGCACTCTAGCAATAGACTTGCCCTCATCCTCGCGGGAAACGGAACTCAACACAGATTGATCTAGTATCCCTGTTAATGTTGGCATGATTTACTGGGTAACCTTGGATAACTAGCAAGACATATCGACTAACAATTCCTCGGTGTAACCCTGCCATTTATGAGTTGTTTTTTGATAGAGTAAGAAACAAAATAATAATAAATCGAGGTTTCCATGCCCACCCAGACTCCCTTTATGATATTGCCACGGCGCCAAGCGCCGACAGACTGCGCAGTAATGTCGAGAAGTTGGTGAGCTTCGGAACCCGCCACACCTTGTCAGAGACCGAGTCTGATACCCAGGGCATAGGCGCGGCCAGACGTTGGATTAAAAATGAGTTTGAACGCATATCTACTGACTGTGGCGGCTGTCTGGAGGTGATAACTTTATCCGACACTGTGACGCAAGCGTATCCCTCATTCTACTGAAGTCGTCAATGTCATTGCCATCCAGCGCGGTACGCTCGAGCCTAAGCGTGTGGTGATGATGAGCGGAGATATCGATTCTCGCGTCACAGAGGTGATGGACTCGACCTCTATATCACCCGGTGCCAACGATAATGCATCCGGTGTGGCCGGAGCCATCGAAGCCGCCAGGGTACTGTCTAAATATCAGTTTGCAGGCACTATTATCTATGCCGCGCTATCTGGCGAAGAGCAGGGCCTCTATGGCGGCGCAGCACTCGCTCAATATGCCAAAGATCAACACTGGCAGGTACAAGCGGTACTTAACAACGACATGATAGCTAACATCGAAGGCATCAATGGCGTCATCGACAACTACCTATATGGCGTCGCCAGCGTAAGCGCTAACGGCAACACCAGCCCAGTGGTCTTCCCCGGCGCAGCAGGGGCTTATTAACCTGGATAAATGTAGGTGATTAGACTCTGTAGTTAAGCGCCTAGTCACCTTTTTTACTTTCTGCTTACGCCAATTCGCCATCGATTACACTAAAGCCCACCAAACAAGCTACATCAACTAAACTTGAGACTAGTGAATCCGTTTAATATAGATAGTGAAATAATTTCAATCGGTATACCCCCTGATTAGTAGGGTGATCAATATTGTGAGCAAGGCGTATATGGATCAAATTGTGATTAAGTATCATAACGACTCTCAACATCTAACCTCATTCGTTTCATTTTGGTTCTCTTTTATGTCTAAGCATACCAGCCACCTGTTCGCGCTACTGCTATCAATAATAAGTCTAGGGAGCATGGAGAGGGCTAATGCCGACAGCTCGATCACCCAAGATCCGCTGATGAAAAGCGAACAAGCCATCATGCGGATCTGTTATGAAGATAAAAACAATTTTCCCTTCATAACGAAAGAGAGTATCAGCGATAGCAAAACCCTTGGTTTACACGGCACCCTGACGGACTTAATTATTGCATCTGCACACACTTCAAACTTGTCGATTCAACTCGTTAGACTGCCTTGGAAACGTTGCATTCAACATCTAGCCCAAGGGAAAATCGATGCTATTTTTGCGGCAATATGGACACAAGAAAGAGAGACTTGGGGGGTATTCCCTAAGCTAAATGGCAGTATCAATTTAGATCAACGTTTATGGCGAGCCAGATATCGAGTATTTATCCATAAGCACTCGAACCTAAAATGGAGCAACGGACAATTTTCAGGGCTGAAATTAGGTGTGGCTGCACCATTAGGTTATATCGCCCATGACAAACTGTCTAAGTTAGGCACATTACCCGCCAACAACTTAACGCCAAATGAAGGATTTACCCTACTCGTCAGAGGAAGGCTCGATGGCTATGTGATTGAGAAATACATAGGCCAAAACATCATTAACCAGCTGAAATTAACCGATGAGCTAACGACATTAAAGGAAGATTTTATGCACGTAAATTTGTATATGCCTGTGTCTCACCAGTGGTACCAGCAACATTCAGAACTGACGCTAAAGTTTTGGCAAACATTAGCCGAAGTGAGAGAGGAGCAAGGTGACACAATTTTCAATAGCTATATCGATCCCTAGCATCTCATTATCCACTCAGCGCTTGTATCAATCTCCTTTATCTAGCGGTACTTAGCGGCCTCTACGCCTAGAGTTCTGACTAGAAACTAAAAAACTGAGCTATTAATAGCCTCATGGTTAATCAATCAAACTAGCAATCTAACGAGTGAATAAGCAGGAAAATGATCAGACACATATATTTTTTCAAAGCCCAGAAATGCGCTTTGATGAGTGATAGAATCGATGCCTGTTTAACTTGAAAATCATACAAGGTAGTGCAATGAATCCCATTCTTGCGATCTTAAAAGAACACAATGTCAGTGACGCACAAATTAAAGACCTGTTCCAGACTCTAACCGAAAATCCTATGGCGGCGATGACCACTATCGGTCAATTAGGCATACCACCAGAGAAGCTTCAACAGCTAATGGGGCTAGTCATGCAAAAACCTGCCCTGATAAAAGAAGCCGTTGTTGAACTAGGCCTGGATTTCTCAAAAGTTGCAGCCGCCAAGGCACAACTACAGAAATAATCCCACACAGCTAACAGCGCTGCTTTTAAAAATAAATAAGGGCCAGCCACAATTAATTCCAATCAGGAGTTGTGGGCGGCCATATTTTTGTCACCCGCTCAATTTCGATAAAAGCCGCCGCACTATTAATTCTTAGTACAGCTGTCAATGCCCCTATCTAAATGTTGTACTCAAGGCATCAATCAAGCTTGCATTAACATTCACTTCAACACCGTTGGTATTTACTTTCTGCGCCAACACGGCATTATTTTTAGAAATATCACTAATTTCAACAATACTTTGGTTTATTTGATTCATTATAAAATATCCATATAAAATGATGACATCAATCTAAAAAGTGATAGCGGAGACTTATTTCAACTTCAAAGAAAAGTACAACATAAAAAACTAAATTATGGTTCGAAACTAGCGAGTGTCAAATAATCGAACTGTAAAATTTAATCCAGCGCCACAAAACCCCAAGCCAAAACATGACAAACACAAACCTATCAAGTTGTTTTAACTTAACTTTTATTTTAATTCAAGATGAACTATTTTCTCCGCTGGATATGAATAATACTGGATTTGGCCCACCAAATTTAGATGACTCTTCCCAGCAAGCCAGTGGCCATTATTATAATAATGCCAGCTGGCATGCTCGCAAACCTTCGGACGGTGTTTATGTTCCTTTCGTTTTAGGTCCAGCGGGTAGGGTTAATGCCGATTTAAATTCTTTGGCTAAGTACTTAATGGCCCATCTTGAGGGTAG
This sequence comes from Shewanella benthica KT99, assembly GCF_000172075.1. GTDB lineage: Bacteria > Pseudomonadota > Gammaproteobacteria > Enterobacterales > Shewanellaceae > Shewanella > Shewanella benthica_A. Next base: position 78,118 of record NZ_ABIC01000016.1, on the reverse strand, counting down.
TCGTGGTGAGAACAACATTCTTGAAGCAAGCTCATTTCAAATACTGCACCAAGCGGTAGATGACGGTTATGCCATGGGCTGGGGAGCTTTCAATGTCGATTGGGCAAAAGAAAAAATATTGACTCACGGAGGTTCGAATACCTTTTGGCTGGCAGAATGGATGATTATTCCTGAAGAAAATATTGCTGTGATGATGATTATTATTAATGCGTCTGGCGATAATGCTAATCAGGCGAGTGGAGAAATTTTAGGTCTATTGATAAACCGTTATGGAACAACTCAGTAAACTTGGCTATATTTTGTGACAGCAAAATATCATGGAACTCACCGCTAACAACGCTTCTAATAAAACTAGATAAGGCCAGCCAAAATTTACCCAAATAATTTTGGGCGGTCTTATTTTTTTGTCACCAGCTCTATGTCTACATAATCCCCTGCACCATTAATCTCCGTTTCCCCGTTAATAATCAACAAACTTGATCAAAATTACAGACACCAAGCTCTATTCACACTTTAATGGTTCAATCTTATAACTAGCACAATTAAGAGTAAAAACATGAACATGGAAAAAGGAATTCTAGTTCGCTGGAAAAATGACAAGGGATTTGGTTTTATCGAACCGGAAACAGCTAATGGCAAAGATGTGTTTATTCATATCTCAGAGCTTAAGCATATGGCCAGAAAGCCCATCGTCGGCGATTCGATTGAGTATAGAACCCAGCAACAAGCCGATGGCAAATTCAAGGCCATCAACGCCAGCATAAAGGGCGTCGCAGTTATTTCAGCTTCTACGACTCCAAGACGTGCAAGTAACGCCAATCAAAGCAAAAAAAGCAAATCATCAAGCATCATACTCATTCCACTGCTGATCATTCTTGGCTTAGGTGTATTCGGCTTTAAAAGATATGAAGCTCTCTCTGAGCAATCAAACGCACCAATCCAAGTCACCAATGAACTCCAGCAGGAACCCACCGCCGAACAGATACAATGGACTCAGCCTAAAGAAAGTCTCCGCTGTGAATCAGGAAAACAATACTGCAGCCAGATGCGCTCATGTGCCGAAGCCAACTTCTACAATAACAACTGTCCCGGAACCAAGATGGACGGCGATGGAGACGGCATCCCCTGCGAAAAGCAACATTGTGGTTATTAATGACAAAATGGGTCTGAGGAAAAGTTTACTCTGACCCTGACCAATCCCCACTTGTTATCTATTGCACTCAGATGCCAATATCATGCATATTTTGAGACTGACGCAGTCTTTTTTGACCTTAAGGAATATTATGATTTTAATTACTGGCGCCAGCAGTGGCTTAGGGGCCGCGCTGGCAAATATATATGGCACCGAGGGGCAGTCACTGTTACTCACCGGCCGCAATGAGCAACGACTTGCCCGAGTGGTGAGCACCATTTCCGGTGAAGTCAACGCCATCGCCGCCGACCTGTGCCAGCCCCGGGAAATATCGGCGCTGCTAGACTCACTGTCACAGGCCCCAGATACCGTGATCCATTGCGCCGGCAGTGGTTATTTCGGTGCCATCGAACAGCAGCAGCCTGACTCGATCGAGAAACTGATCCATAACAACCTGACGGCGACGATCTTGTTACTACGGGAGCTAGTGAAGCGCTATCGCAATAACAAGATCAATGTCGTCGTAGTGATGTCGACGGCGGCTCAGGTCGCCAAAGCCGGCGAGTCCACCTATTGCGCGGTGAAATGGGCGATACGGGGACTGGTCGAGTCCCTGCGCCTGGAACTCAAAGGCAGCCCGATGAAGTTGATCGCCGTCTACCCGGGAGGCATGGCCACAGATTTCTGGAAAACCAGTGGCAAGGAGCTCGATACTTCGGGTTTTATGACCGCCCAAGAAGTCGCCATCATGTTAAAACAGGCTCTGGTCAACGCAGATCATGGTTATGTGTCAGATATTACGATCAATCGAGGCTAAGCGCGCATCTGCACGGCGCTTTGCACAAGCAAAGCGCCGACTCTAGTGGGATGACTTTGGTAGCTATAGCCGAGTCGCTTGAAATGTAGAAAGTCGGTGTTGATTTACTCAGCCCCTACTTGTTACAAATCTGATATTTCTTGCCATTAATGGTGATGATCCTTGCGGTGTTTATCGACCCTGTAAAAGCCGATACATTCACGCTATCTCTGACAACGGGTGACGATTACCCGCCTTTTACAGACCGTAAACTTGCCCAAGGCGGCATGGCGACCACACTGGTGCTCAACGCCTTCGAAAAATCTGGGTATTTTGTTAAAGAAATCGAATGGCTTCCATGGAAAAGAGGCTATACGCTCGCACAGCGAGGACAGTACCATGCAGCATTGCTTCAGAATGCTGCCGAAAAAGCGGGTTGATTTCGTCAGTGCGGCCCCTAACGATGCCATAAAAGCACTTTTAAAGGCTGGGATATCGCCAGAAGAGGTGCAACGCTCTGAATTTGTTGTTACAGAAATCTCGCTTCATGTGATTGTACCCAAACACATACCAAATGCTCAGGACATAATTGACGCCTTTAACAAGGGGTTAATCATACTCCGGGAAAATGGCCGCTATGAGGTTCTAAAACAAGAATTCAATTGGGTGGAGTAAAGTAAGCAAACTGAATAAGAGGAACCAGTGTACCAAGGCAATGGAAAAGGCAGGCTAAAGCTAGATAGCATAGGGTTTGAAACGCATCTTATGCTAAAATCCCCTATCAGCTTTATGAATGTGCAACAGATCTCATTTGTTTGACTGAGCGTAGTGAAACCTACCGTGATTAACTAATGAGGATACAAAATATGAGCAAGTTAAATGCCGAAGAACGCAAAGCCCGAGACAATGAACGTTTTGCACAACGAGTGGATGAGCGCAGGGTAAAGGGCGAAGATGTCGTTGCCTACGCACTAGCCAATAAGAAAGCCTTTAAGTTTCTGACTAAATCAGAGAAGCACAGCCTTAAGGAAAGACAAGCAGCACTTTTAGATGAAGCCAAACTAAAAACGCAGCAAGAACTTAAGACCAAAGAACAGCAAGAATTAGAAAAGATTGAAGCGGCATTTACCGATCAGTAAAACACCATAAACAACCATAGTTAATTCACTATGGATATGCGGGGTCACAGGCCCCGCCTATCAAGTTTACTCTGACTCCCATTTAGTGACTCCATTTATTCCGTGAGGCACCACTACTGGCAAGTAATAGTTGACCGGAACGAGTTTCCAGATAATCGCCGTGTGCCACTTTTCGCCTGCCGTTCACCCATAAATCACGTAAGCCAGTTGCATAGACCTCAGGTAGAACTATCGTCGAATTGTCACAGAAATTGGCATCAAACAAGCTAATATCGGCATAGTAGCCCGGCGCTAACCTACCTCGATTGTGGAGCGAAAAGGTATCAGCGCTCAAGGCCGTCATTTTATGAATGGCCTTCTCAAGCGGCAGTAACTGACGCTGTGAAACAAACTGGTGAATAATCCGCGGAAATGAACCACAGACCCTAGGGTGAAGCCGACCGCCGAATATTGTATCTGTACCAACCATGCCTCGCGGGTGCTGAAAAATGCGTTCTACCAGCTCCTCATCCATAAAGTAATCAATCATACGTACGTTACCGCGCTCACTGATAAGAAGATCAAGAGCAAAATCAACCGGGTGCAGGTCAGCCTTTCGTGCGCACTCGGCAATAGAACATCCCAGCCACTGCTGGGCCGCCTGACTTTCAACTTCACAAATCAAGATATTCTCCCAGCCCAATAGCGCCGGCAGGTTATCCCACGGCTCACCGGCCTGAGGTAAAATCCGTTCGGCAAACCAACTCCGGACCTCCTGTCTGACGGCCGGCGCTTTCAATGCGATCATGAGGGCATCCGGTGCGTATGTGCGAATAAGGCTGGGAGGCAAGATAGAAAGCAGTGTCGTACTGCCATAATGATACGGATACTGATCAAACGTGAGTTCATGGCGATCAATCAGCGCCAGTAACGAGGTTAATTTAGAGGCATTGCGGCGGCCGATAAGTTTTAGGTGAGAAATATGCAGTTGGCATCCAGCTTGCTGCGCCAAGGTGATCATTTCCTGCAAAGCCTCGAGAATCTCATCGCTTTCACTGCGCATATGCACAACCAATGGCTTATGGTGTGCGGCGGCAACCTGGGCCAAAGTTAGCAGCTCACGCTGATCACTAAATAACGCCGGATGGTAGATCAGCCCCAAACTGATACCACGAGCACCAGATCCCAACGCTTCATCAGCCAACTGAGCCAGCGTCCTGCGCTGATTTTTATCCATCGCCAAACAGCTGTTACCACAGATCTGATAACGCAATAAGCCATGAGGAACGAAGGAGGATAGATTGACCTCCAGCCCTCGTTGTTTAAGAGCTAAGCCATAGCTGGTGAAATCATCCCAGTTCCAGTCGACTGCTGGATTACCTATGATCAGCCGCTCTCTGACCTCATCCTGAAGCGCCTTCGGCAGCGGAGCGACACCAAGGCCACAGAGACCGACAAGTTCAGTGGTGATACCTTGTAGTACTTTAGGCTTAAAACCTTGTGGTAAAAATGTCGCCAGATCGGCATGGCTATGGACATCAATAAACCCCGGGGTAACATATGCGCCATCCGCATCAATCACCATATCAGCAGCGGTTGTGATGAGCGGTGCAACATCGGTAATCATCTGGTTATCAATGAGGACATCGCCTTTAAAAGCTGCCCCACCACTTCCATCGATTACGGTGGCATTTCTAATCAACTGGCGCATGGTTCCTCTCCATCCCTATGTTTACCCACCATCATAATAATTCATTATTTATGAAGTAAATGTGGTCAGGTTTGGAATAATTGGAAATAATTGCGAATAATGGGCTGAGGGATCCCCGCAAATTTAATAGCATGCCTGTGGATCCCTAACCAAATTTTGCAGCAACTTAATTCCAGCTCGCCAGTGGAACTTCAGCAGCTTCAACTTCCTATCCTTGTATGCCCTTAAGCCTATAAATTGGTTTAAGAGTACGTTACGGTACTTTATTGAATTAGCTTGATATTGCCAGTGCTTATCGGCAGCCTTTACTGCTAAACCTAGCAAATACAGCATGAACTGAGATAGGCTGGCGATGAGTAGCAATACGCTAAGCCTTACTGCAATTCGAGTACCACTATCATTCATCTTTAGACCAGTTTTAACATCCCTAAAGCTCTCTTCTATCTGCATTCTTGTCGCATAAATTTTAACGGCTCTCTTAGCGGTGTCGGTAGACTCACATAATGATGTCGCCAGTAACCATGGCTCTTTTTCTTTTTCTCGTTCTGCGCTAGCACGAGAGCTTTTGCTGTTTCTAGCACCGTCACCCATGGCATTTTTATCTTTACGCCCTTTGGGCTTGCGTTTGAAAATGACTAAAAATGACTAAACGAGTCTTAAAGCTTACCTTTTCACCCAAGTGAAAAGCGCCCAGGGTCTTGGCGCGTGAACTCGATAGACCATATAGCTTTTTAATTGGAGCACACTCGTTTTCTGCTACTTTCTTACAGTGAGTACGATTTCTGACACGGCCAACATAATCCCATTCAAGGGATAAAATCTGCTTAAACCAAGGAATACGAAAACCAGCATCGGTTACGATGATGGGCTTGCAGTCATTGGGTAGCATGGCTTTTAGCTTTGTCATAAATAACAGGTATGTTTTGGGCTTTTCCTTACGGTTTAAAGGATGGATCTCCTCATAAAGCATTAAGGAGCGACCTTGAGCAGCAAGGGTGGCTCGAATGAGGAAATTCTGCTTACGTTCGTCTAAATCAGACCAATCTATATGGATAATTGGCTGTTTCATTTTACCGACTAACAAGTAGACCATACGGGCATAGACAAACTCGATTTTTCGATGAATATTCACGTTGCTACAAAGCCTATCTACACGTTTGATCTTATGCTTTTCTTTGGCTATATTATCAATATTGCGGCCAAGTCCTGTAATGGAAAGAGAAGAGCCATTCATTGAGCTTTCAATGGCAGCAAAGAGGCTTAATCGCAGTGCATTGAGGGCGTGACAATCGATAAACATTTTGATAAAACTTGTTTCGCATTCATGGCATTTATCCGTGGTTATTTTTGTTTGGCGATAGATCTGATCACCAAATTCTGATTAATTTTGGCTTATTGAGACAATATTTGAGTTTTTGATAACCAAGAAAAGAGAATAATAAGTTGCTTGCTTGAGTAGCTTAAAACAAATCTTCCAGCCACTTTTTGGTCAGGCCAATACCGACCATAGCCTTAAGTTTTATTAGCGCCATAGTATCACCAGACTCCAATACCGCAGGGCCACAACGCGGGTCTGAGCGTTGTAATGCTCCGGTCATTTTATGATTAATTGGGATAGGTTCGCAGCCGTGTCCTGACTCACAAATAAAGTCCCATTTCTCTTTAGCGGGCGCATGACAAGCGAAGCAGTTGCCACCGAAACGATTCACCACATCAACGAAACCACGTTTTACAATTGTAGAACCACTTTCATTAACTTCCAATTCAAAAAACTCCCAGTCACCGCTTGCCATAAAAGTGCCAGGCTCGCGCTTGACCATCACTTCCGTAGGTACCAGTTGCACCACAGATCCGGTCGGATACACAGCCCCCTCAGGAGAATTTGCTGCGGCCAGAGTCCCTTCAATATCTCCCAGCAGATTGTCTACGTAAAAATGGCGCACAGGCGTCATTTCTCGTATGCAGCTAAAACTCTCTTCGTCGATAGTCATAACGGCGGATGCAGCTTCAGGCGTTGCCGCATAACTCGCTGTACTGCTGATCAGTGTAATGAACAAAATCATCGCCCATTGACCAGTAGTTAATACTATTTTCATGGTGTTCCTTATTATTAAAGCTTATAAAACGAGCCAAATTTAAATCGTGTTTTCGCTACAGGCATTCACAGAGTTGCCGGTGGTATCTGGTACTCTTGCCCCATAAGCTCATGGCGGCGACACCTACAGCGCCATTGAATATGTTTATTCTATTAACCCTCATTATAGTTGCGCACAATTAAATTGACAGCAATTTAATTTGAATTTGTGTGATATTGACAAATTTCTGCTGCATAAACTTTTCAAATAAGCGTGAATCTCGCATGGTCTATCACCTAGCTCCACACACTTCTATTTTGACAAGGGTGATGCAAGAGATAGTAAAATAATGTGGGTGCCCGTTAATCAATTTAGACACAAGGTAAAGTTTACTCTGATCCTGACAAATCCCCACTTTTAGACTACTTAATGAGTCCTGAAATTATACTCCAATCAACTTTACTATCGAGAAAATAGATTGCAGAAAGACCACCAAGACTAAACCAAAGCTTCTTTAGTGCAAAAATTAGTTTTTGAATTAATAAGCATAAGTTACCAATACTATCTATAACTAATTCCCCCTGCTTAACATGAGCAGAAGCTTTTTTGCCCCAAGTTGGTTTAACCATACAATCATCTCAGTTACCTTTAATAAGACTAATTATATCACACTCATCGGACCAGTAAAATAACGGTTGACAACTCGATAACTCGACAAATATGTTGATGGTAAGAGAGGGGAGCTAATTGAGGCTACGACTGAGAATGTGGCAGAGCCCTAGCTCATGAACGAGATCTAGGGACAGCGAACTGGCCTTGTAAATGGATTCACATCCCAAAGCAGTCCTCCTTGCCCTACTCTCTACTCCCTATTATGAGAAGGAAGTGGAACCCTGCGACCTTTATCAAGCGCTGCTTGGTTAGCTTACAAGCTAAGAACAAAGCTAAGAGCAAAGCGGTGGATCCCGGCCTAAAAGAACACCGGGATGACAGAATGGATTCCGGCTAAAAGCATCACCGGAATGACGGTTTAGATTGACGGAATGACGCTAGGGTTATCTTCCAGACACAAATCCCCTCCAAGACCATCCATGTGCAAATACCATATCTCCCCGTCCATGGGATATGGCATAAATGTTCCAGACACAAAAAAGCCCCGACACTGTTAAGTATCGAGGCTTTCATTACTCTTTTTCAAGAAGTTTGGTTTTAAGCTTTTAGGCTTTAGACCAGCAAATGTTTTTGCTAATTTTTGCGCAGGATAAATTGATTATGACAAGGCGCCTTGAGCGACGCGTAGTCTTTCTTACGCGAGCGATAAGGCAACACAGTAAGAATCGATTTAAACCAGCAAAGGGTTTTTCGCAGGATAAATCGTGTTAAAGCAAGGCGCTTTACCGCGACGTTTAGTTTTTCTTAAACGAGCAGTAAAGGAACGCAGCTATCACCGATTTAGACCAGCCAAAAAAGCAAAATTACATCATGCCGCCCATACCACCACCCATGCCGCCCATATCAGGTGCAGAAGCATCTTGTGCAACATCGGCAATCATACATTCGGTGGTGATCATCAGGCCAGCAATAGATGCTGCGAACTGTAGCGCGCTACGAGTCACCTTAGTTGGATCTAGGATACCCATTTCAAGCATGTCACCATAAGTGTCGTTAGCTGCGTTGTAACCGTAGTTACCCGTACCGTTCTTAACGTTGTTAGCAACAACTGAACCTTCTTCACCTGCGTTAGCGGCGATCTGGCGTAGAGGAGCTTCCATGGCACGAATTGCGATAACCACACCGTGCTTCTGATCTTCGTTAAGTACGTCAATGTCAGCAATCTTGCTGGCAACACGTACCAGAGCAACACCACCACCGGCAACAACACCCTCTTCGACTGCTGCGCGAGTCGCGTGAAGTGCATCTTCTACACGAGCCTTCTTCTCTTTCATCTCAACTTCGGTAGCTGCACCGACCTTGATCACTGCAACACCGCCGGCTAGTTTAGCCATGCGCTCTTGTAGCTTCTCTTTGTCGTAATCAGAGGTAGACTCTTCAGCCTGGATCTTAATCTGTGCAACGCGATCCTTGATTAGGCTCTCTTCACCAGCACCGTCGATGATAGTCGTGTCATCTTTTGTGATGATAACGCGCTTAGCCGTACCAAGATCTTCCAGAGTCACTTTATCAAGCTCCAGACCAATCTCTTCAGCGATAACTGTGCCGCCAGTCAAGATAGCGATATCTTGTAGCATAGCCTTACGACGATCACCGAAACCTGGTGCCTTAACGGCAGCAACTTTCACGATACCACGCATGTTGTTAACGACTAGTGTAGCTAAGGCTTCACCTTCAACGTCTTCGGCGACGATAAGCAGTGGCTTACCTGTCTTAGCCAGACTTTCAAGGGTAGGCAGTAGCTCACGAATGTTAGAGACTTTCTTGTCTACAAGCAGAATGTATGGGCTTTCCAGCTCAACGCTGCCAGTCTCTGGCTTGTTGATGAAGTATGGGGACAGGTAACCGCGATCGAACTGCATACCTTCTACTACTTCCAGCTCGTTTTCCAGAGACTGACCTTCTTCAACTGTGATAACGCCTTCTTTGCCTACGCGCTCCATCGCTGTTGCGATGATTTCGCCGATAGTCTCGTCAGAGTTAGCCGAGATAGTACCCACCTGAGTGATAGCTTGAGTATCGCTACACTCTTGAGATAGGATTTTAAGCTCGGCAACGGCTGCAATAACCGCTTTGTCGATACCGCGCTTAAGATCCATTGGGTTCATACCAGCGGCGACGGCTTTAAGGCCTTCGTTAACGATAGATTGAGCAAGAACGGTAGCGGTAGTGGTACCGTCACCGGCTTCGTCATTGGCTTTAGAAGCAACTTCTTTAAGCATCTGCGCGCCCATGTTCTCTAACTTATCTTCAAGTTCGATATCTCTAGCCACTGTGACACCATCTTTGGTGATCAGTGGTGCGCCAAAACTCTTATCCAGAATCACGTTACGACCCTTAGGGCCCAGAGTAACTTTAACTGCGTTTGCCAGTATGTTTACGCCCGCAAGCATTTTTACACGTGCGTCGTTACCAAAGATTACTTCTTTAGCTGCCATGTTCTTTTTCCTTTAAAATTTATTTGAATGAGATGTTGAAAATCAATGAGTACTTAACAGCTGCTTAGCTCACAACAGCCATTAGATCAGATTCAGAAAGGATCAAGACCTCTTCACCATCTATCTTCTCTTTCTTCACGCCATAACCTTCGTTGAAGATCACTATATCACCCACTTTTACGTCGAGTGGCTGAACTGAACCATTCTCAAGAATTCGACCATTGCCTACTGCGAGTACTTCACCGCGAGTCGATTCCTCGGCAGCGCTGCCTGTAAGTACGATGCCGCCAGCAGATTTTGATTCAGCTTCAGAACGCTTAACTATGACACGGTCATGTAATGGACGAATGTTCATCTATGGACTCTCCTAATGATTTTGCCCAGCATTAAGGCGGGCAAATAAAAAATATTGCGGCAAAACTTTATGTTGATTAAGTCGCTTGATGTTGAATATATGGGGCCATCTAGATGAGAACCAAGGTCTTTACAAAAATAATCTCATTTTTTTTATCCGGCTTTTATAAAAGCCTCACCAATCCTGATAGAATTGCCTCCCCCAGTAGACTAGGCAAGACTTCTCCATGAAAGACAGACACGGGCTGCTCACCCAGCCAATCGGTCGTGTACTGCTAAATATGAGCCTCCCAAACCTGATTGGTATCTTGACCATTCTTGGGTTCAGCCTAGTCGACACCTTTTTTATCAGCCAGTTAGGCACCGAATCTCTGGCAGCCATCAGCTTCACCTTTCCTGTGACTCTGATCATATCCAGCATAGCCATAGGCATAGGTGCCGGAGTTTCCACCAACTTAGGCCGCCTCATAGGCGCTGGTCAGGCAACTAATGCCAAGGTGTTTCTGCATGACTCATTGTTACTGACCTTTATGCTGACCGCACTAATCTCCATGCTGGGCAGCCTGTGCATAGATCCATTATTTAGCCTGCTTGGTGCCAATGATTCCAGCTTGCCACTGATAGATGACTACATGTTTATCTGGTATCTGGGGGCCCCTCTGTTGGTGCTGCTAATGGTTGGCAACCAGGGGCTGCGCGCCACGGGTGACACCCGCTCACCGGCCAAGATAATGATGTTGGCGGCGCTGATTAACCTTATTCTCGATCCCCTGCTCATCTTCGGCATCGGACCTTTTCCTCGGCTGGAGATCCAAGGGGCTGCTATCGCCACGGTGATCTCCTGGCTTGTCGCCCTGTCATTATCTAGCTACCTGCTGATATTTAAGCGTCATTTAGTGGAGTTTGCCGACTTCAATATAGAGCGCCTCAAGTGCAACTGGAAACAGCTGGCTCATATCGCTCAACCCGCAAGCCTGATGAACCTGCTCAACCCTCTCGCCAATGCGGTGATAATGGCCATGCTAGCCCGCATCGATCATGGTGCAGTCGCCGCCTTCGGTGCCGGGATCCGTATCGAGTCGGTATTATTAATAGTCGTGATGGCGTTGTCATCCAGCCTGGTGCCCTTTATTGCCCAAAACTTAGGCGCGGGTCAGACGCAGCGTGCCCGTGATGCCCTCTTGATGTCACTCAAATTTATTCTGCTGTTTCAGACCTTGCTCTACCTGCCACTGCTGCTATTGGCCGAGCCGATTGCTCAGTTATTCAGTGGCGACCCTCAAGTCGTAGAGTGGTTGTCCTTCTATATCTTAATGATCCCTGCCGCCTATGGCCCCTTGGGTATCGTTATCTTGATGGCCACATCACTCAATGCCTACCACAGACCCATGAGCTCTCTGATCCTCAATGTGTGTCGCCTGTTTCTAATTTTGCTGCCTCTGGCCGCACTAGGCTCGTACCTAGGTGGTGTCAAAGGCCTGCTTCTGGCACTGCCTATCACTAACACCTTGATGGGTATCGCCTGCTATATTCTGGCGAAAAAAATCTCCGAACCAGTACACTTGAAGTACACACAAACTGAAACTAACAAGCGCGCTAAAGGTCACTGATATGCAAACTGATACTTACACAGACAAGACATTTATAGATACCAACTTCAGCGGTGAAGATCTGCAGGATGCCAGGTTTGAGCGCTGCGAGTTTTACCGCTGTGATTTTAGTCGCGCCGATCTGACCGATGCCAACTTTATTAATTGCAGGTTCGTCGAGACGGGCACGAGTGAAGGCTGTAACTTCAGTTATGCCACCTTAATCAGCGCCAGCTTCAAACATTGCAATCTGAGCATGGCCCTGTTTATCGGTGCTCGCTGTTTCGGTATCGAGCTTAGGGAGTGCAACCTGCAAGGCGCTGACTTCGCCCGGGCTAGCTTTGCTAACCATATCACCCACAAGTCCTTCTTCTGCAGCGCCTACATCACGGAATCTAACCTCTCCTACGCCAATTTAGAATCGGCCAAGCTAGAGAAGTGCGAGCTGATGGACAATCGCTGGCGGGGCGCTAACTTGCTCGGTGCATCTATGAAGGGCTCAGATCTCAGCGGCGGCCAGTTCTCCCAATCACAATGGGGCACATTCGAGCTCGCAGGCTGTAACTTATGTCGGGTGGAACTCGATGGACTGGATCCCCGCAACGTCAAGCTCGAGGGCGTGATGATAAACCAGTGGCAGCAAGAGCAACTGCTGGCACCACTGGGGATCATAGTGGCACCGGATTAACAAACTAAGAAGTGATAAGTATTAAGCTCAAAACAGAGCGAAGAAAGCGGTAAGACAAAGACAAAGACAGCAGAGCCTAGATACGAGTCAGTACTCTAGCTTTACTTACAACTTACCGCTTACAACTTACAGCTAGAGCTAAACCCAAGACTTGATTGAGCCACGTAGTCGCTCTTCCCTGCCGCAACCTTTACCGATATTACAACGCTCAAGTGCGCCTAACATATGATCGATAAACCTCTGGCTCGCTAAGCTGATAAAACGTCTTGAGGGATAAACCAGATAGCACTTGCCTATATAAGGCTCTACATCTTCAAACAAGATGGTCAGCTCACCTCGATCAACATGCTCTCGAGTCAGCTTTGTAGGCAAAAACGCAATACCCCGGCCAGTAAGGCTCGCTTGCAGACAGAGTTGAATACTATTGAGACACAAGTTACCTTTCACCGCTATCTTCATATCATTGCCGAAGGGGACTTCACTGAAAATCCGACCGTTAGGGTAACGAAACAGGATAGAGTTATGCTGCTCGATCTCCTCTGGCAACACAGGCGTACCGGCCTTAGCCAGATAGTCCGGGCTGGCGACAAAATGCAGCTCTTCATTGATCACCTCTCGCGCCACCATCTCATTTTCATTAAATGAATCTTCTACCATGAAGGCGAGATCGATATTGTTACGGATCATATCCTGAGGCTCAGTGCTGACAATCAACTCGACGGTGAGCTCAGGGTGATGGTCCATAAACTCGAAGATGCCATTAGCAATATCCAATAGCTCAGGTACGGGAAACATGAGGATACGTAGGTGGCCGCCAATCTCGGCTTGAGTATCCGTAAGCTCCACCAGAGTCTGCTCAAGATCACCGAGAATTGCTAAGGTTTTGTCGTAGAAATGGCTCCCCGAAGCCGTTAACGTCATGGCTCGGCTCTGACGATGAAATAATTTAACCTTAAGTTCATCCTCTAATGCCTGCAGACGGCGGCTCACGGTCGACTTAGGCAAGTTCAGCAGATCCGCAGCATCCACTAAACTCCCCGTTTCTACGATGCGATGGAACAGGGCAATATCTTCAGTTTTCATAACTAACTCTCACTAATCTCTCACAGTCTCTCGATGATTTTCACATTCAAACCGCTAACGAAAACGATCATGCTCACGCTTAATTTTAACAAGCAAACCTAAACAGTCTCATTTTATGGAACCTATGGTTCCATATGTTCCCATTTTGTTCAATATTAGATGCTGCTATCTTAGCCAGCTTGATACATCTTGTCGCACACATGGAAACCGGTTTATGAAGTCCCTAGCAAAAAAAATCGTAGTCATAATGATCACCGGCATATTGGCTGGCTGCAGCGCAGAGTCCATCGAAGTTGCTCCACAAAGCATTAGACCGGTGAAGTTATTGGAAGTCACGGATGTTAATGCTGCTTCTATTCGTGTCTTTCCGGCAAAAATAGCCGCCACTAAGCAGGCAGATTTAGGCTTTAGAGTGTCTGGTCAGCTGATCGATTTTACTTTGGTCGAAGGCCAACAGGTGAAAAAAGGCACTATCCTGGCCAAACTCGATGACAGAGATGCCCGCAACACCTTACTCAACCGCGAAGCCGATCATGAGCTGGCCACCGCCGACTATAAGCGTAAGGGTGAGCTGTTACGTCGCCAGTTGATCTCACCGGCAGATTACGATCTCTCTAAGGCTCAACTGAAATCAGCCGCTGCCGATCTGGCTAACGCCCACGATCAATTGAGTTACACCCATTTACTCGCACCATATGACGGCACGGTCGCTAAGATCTCCATAGACAATTATCAGATGATTCAGGCAAACCAGTCGGTTCTCGTGTTACAGAAAGATCGTAATATCGACGTGGTGATCCAAGTGCCTGAGTCTATGGCCAGTCAGGCCATCAAATTTAATCCCCATGCTAAATTTCAACCTCAGGTACGTTTCAGCGCTCAGCCGGAGCAAGCCTATCCGGTAAAACTGAAAGAGCACGCGACTCAAGTGACTCCAGGCACTCAAAGTTACGAAGTTGTCTTCACATTAGCCCGACCCACTCAGATCCATATTCTTCCGGGTATGAGCGCCGAATTAAGCTTAGATCTCTCTACTGACTCTCAGCTAGATAAGACAGTGATCCCTGCCAGTGCAGTGATGAAGCGTGATCTCGATGGTGAAAGTATCATCTGGCTCTACCATGCAGACACAGGCAAGGTGACTGCACAAATCGTCACCTTAGGTCGGGTCACCACAGATGGCATAGAGATCTTAACAGGCTTGAGCATGGGCGATCAGCTAGTGGTAGCCGGTGTGCAGTACCTGTCAGCAGAACAGAAAGTTAAACCTCTTCACTGGCAACGCGGGGTGTAATATCCATCCGACTCAATATCACCTAAGCTTTTATTTTTACTCTTTCGCCTGCAAGGATTTTACGCCGTGAATTTCGCACAATACGCTATAGAACATAAAGTGGTGAGCTGGATGTTTGCCCTATTGCTACTCGTGGGGGGGGGCAGCATCTCATTTCTTGGGCTAGGTCAGCTCGAATTTCCTGAGTTCACCCTCAAGCAGGCACTCGTGGTCACCGCTTATCCTGGCGCTTCACCGGAACAGGTCGAAGAATCGCCCTGGGTATGCTGGTCGATAACGCCATCGTGGTGACCGAAGGCATACTCATAGGCATCAAGCGTGGCCAAACCCGACTAGATACATCTAAACAGGTGGTGTCACAGACTCAATGGCCGCTACTTGGCGCGACAGTCATCGCCATTCTGGCCTTCGCTCCGATTGGCTTGTCAGACACGGCCACGGGGGAGTTCTGCGTCTCGTTATTCCAGGTGTTACTGATCTCGCTGTTTATCAGTTGGATCACCGCCATGACCTTAACCCCCTTCTTCTGCCACTTGATGTTCAAAGATGGCGAAGTCAGCGGGGATGAAATTAATGACCTTTACAAGGGCTTGATATTCCAGTTGTACCGTACCTGCTTAAATCTGGCGATGCGTTTTCGCGCCGTCACTCTACTCATAGTTATCGCGGCATTGTTCACCTCGCTAATGGGCTTCGGCTATGTGAAAAATGTCTTCTTTCCTGCCTCAAACACGCCTATGTTCTTCGTGGATGTGTGGATGCCGGAAGGCACTGATATCAAGGCGACAGAGACCTTGATCGGTCGCATAGAAAAAGACCTGCTCGCCCAGCAAGAGACCCAGGATATTGGCCTGGTTAACCTCACCAGCGTTGTCGGCCAGGGCGCCCAAAGATTCATGCTCTCCTATGCTCCGGAGAAAAGCTACAGCTCCTACGGTCAGCTACTGATCGAGATGACAGATCTCACCAGCTTAAACCGATACATGCGTACACTGGAGAAGGAGTTAAGCCTCAAGTATCCCGAAGCCGAGTATCGTTTCAAATATATGGAAAATGGTCCCAGCCCTGCGGCTAAGATTGAAGCAAGATTCTACGGTGAAGACCCTGTGGTACTGCATCAGCTTGCCACCCAAGCCAAGGCGATCTTAGATGCTGAGCCTACAGCCGTAGGCGTAAGACATAGCTGGCGTAATCAGGTGTTCCTGATCCGCCCACAACTGGCGCTCGCTCAGGCCCGTGAAACCGGGATCAGCAAACAAGATCTTGATAACTCACTCCTGATCAACTTCAGTGGTAAGCAGATCGGTGTCTATCGTGAGAACAGTCACCTGATGCCTATCATCGCCAGGGCGCCGGCCGAGGAGCGCCTCGATGCCGACAGCCTGTGGAAACTCCTGGTCTGGAGCTCAGAGAACAACGTCTTCGTGCCCGCCACTCAGGTGGTGTCAGAATTTAGCACCGAGTGGGAAAACCCACTTCTCATGCGCCGCGACAGGAAACGTATGCTGGCCGTATATGCCGACCCCATCAACGGCACCGATGAGACTGCCGATTCGGTCTTCAAGAAAATCAGAGCAGACATAGAAGCCATCCCGCTTCCAAGTGGTTATGAATTCGAATGGGGAGGCGAGTACGAGACTGCAGGAGAAGCTCAGGTCTCGGTATTTAGCTCAATTCCTATGGGCTATCTGGCTATGTTCCTCATCACTGTGCTGCTGTTTAACTCGGTACGCCAGCCTCTGGTTATCTGGTTTACCGTGCCGTTAGCCTTAATCGGCGTGGTATCCGGCCTATTAATATTCGATGCTCCCTTCAGCTTCATGGCGCTGCTAGGTTTACTCAGCTTGACCGGCATGATCATCAAAAATGGCATAGTATTGGTAGATCAAATCAATCTGGAACTGAGAGAGGGCAAGGAGGCCTATCGGGCTGTGGTCGACTCGTCGGTGAGCCGAGTAAGACCCGTGTTGATGGCAGCGATAACGACTATGTTGGGAATGGTGCCTCTGCTATCTGATGCCTTCTTTGGCTCTATGGCGATCACCATCATCTTCGGCCTAGGCTTCGCCTCTGTGCTAACACTCATCGTCTTGCCGGTGACTTATACCCTGGCATTTCGTATTCCTACCCTAAGAAGCTGCAGCAAGAAATGGCTTAAAAAATAAAATAGTAGGAGTAAAAAATAAGGAGAAAGCTCACGACCCAAGGATTAACAAGTAACTTGCTTCCCGGCAATCCCGATCCCATTGCGGATCGGGTTTACTGTTAGACGCAAGCCAGGCAAACGAGTCCAACTCAGAAAATAAACAAAAATTCATCGACAAAGTCGCATTTTTACAGCAAGCCATGGGTCGAATTGATTTAGAATGATTGCAACCTGCATATCAAGCAATGAAGAATCTCATATGAACAAGGCAATCACAGCCGCACTGATCTCAGCCTTAGTCTGTCCCGGGACCGGGCATTTTTACTTGAAAAAATATAATATCGGCACCCTAATCTCTGCCGTCAGCCTGGGCGGATTAGTCTATCTTCTCTATCAAGCCGTAGAGCGAGCACAAGAGATTTCAGCTCAGATCTTATCTGGTGCCGTTCCGCTGGATTTTAATCTGATCTATCAGATGTTCACCGAGCAACCGAGTGGCGCAAAGGCAGTCTACGTATCTATTGCCACTTGGGCATTTATCATTGGCTGGCTGGTTGGGGTTATCGATGCCTATCGACTGGGCCACGCTTTAGATAAAGCTGATGAGCTTTAAGCGGTAAGCGGTAAGCGGTAAGCGGTAAGCGGTAAGCCATGAGTAAAAAGAAAGACCCGGGACAATCCATCTTAGTCCGGGCCTTTACTTCAAACGTTTTAACGGCTAACTCTTAAATCCGCTTCATTGCCGTTGTCGTAGAGAAATCATGTTGAGTCGAAGGGTTCACTGTCTTTTGGACGACGACTGCTGCTTCATTGATAGAAAACAAATATTTGTCGTTTGCCGCCACCGTTTTAGAAAAATCATGTCGAGTCGACGCTTGTTGCAACTGGTTGCCCTTAGCAGGCTGATTATTTGAAAAATCGTAGCTGGATTTTGCAGCCGCTGTCTTAGAAAAATCAGGAATATCTGCGAAAGCAGACGCCGATGAAAATACAAATACTGCAGATAAGGCCACGCTGGTTAATAACTTCATATAAAACTCCAATCTTTTCTGACCACAAGTGTGTAACAATAACTCTAAGTTAATTATTACAAATAATGAACAAATTAATCACATTTCATACAAATTGATACAAATATAACCAAATTTCCGATAAAAACTTGTGCGGCATCGTCTTTTATGTAGGAGGGGCTTTAACCCCGATGTGCAATGAATTGATTCTCTTCCTGCTAAATTGGCGAACCCGGTGGCATCTTGAGTGGCTGAGCTATCAAGTTAACCTTAGCATCTTTCATTCCTCTCTCAACGCCATCGGCAAGCCAAGCAAAGTGAGCGGCCTCGTAGGCGCTGACTCGCTTTACCTTACGTTTAAGCTGCTTAAGGGTGTAACGCAGACGCCCTGCCAGCTGGGCCTTTACCTCGGGTCGCGTCTGTTTAGCATGGTAACTGGCTAACAATTCATCGAGTATCACGCTGTTAACCCGCATCCAGACGCCTTGTTCGGCGCCGTTGGGCATATCCTCATACAGTGTACTGCCCAGTAGTTTATCGACTAATGCCGGAACGGATAGTTGTTCCCTGTCACCGATATAGCCCTGATTCACTCGATTGAGTCGCTGAGGCGCGAGCAGCTGCTGCACCGTATGACGGCTCAAGACTTCGGCCATACCGAGAGGGTCTGTGATGACCCCAAGACCCGAATCGAAACTCTCACGAGTCCTATTATAGTTACCCGACTTGGGCACTAAGGACTCCTGCAATGTCTGGGAGATAGCTAACGCCTTGGGTGACAAGGTCTCCAGCAAGGCATCCAGGGCTCTCTTTTGCAACTGAGGCGCAATGTAGTGCCATGTCTCACCTTCTATTCCTTCGCTATAGCTGTAATCTGTGCCACCGATAAATTTAGCCGCGGCGGTGATCTGATAACGATTGAGCAGATAGATGGGCACAAAGATATCGCTTAGCTCCCCCCTGGGCTGACCCGCTAATAACGCGGAGGGAGAAAAATCATCGATCGCCTTGGCTCGCACCTTATTGATACGGATGAGCTCGGTAACGGGATCGCTGCCATTGTCCCAAAGACTGGCGTAGGCATTACTGGCACCTTTCGAGCGAGAATCTGCTTCACCTATGTAGCGTAGCCCCTGACGCTGCACCTGAGTCATCAATGCAGATAACTGAGTCGACTCCTCGGCAGAATCGCTATATTCACTATAACCATATTCGACAATATACTTATCCCAGGCACCAACTCCAATACCGTAGGGAGCCGAAATATCTATCTTATCTCCTTTCAGTGTCACCCGTGGATGGGGGTAATCCATCACTGAAGAGTTGCCATTACTCGAGGCGGCGAAGTTATGATCGAAACCTAAGGTATGGCCAACTTCGTGGGCGGCCAGCTGGCGAATTCGAGCCAGAGAAAGTGCCATAGACGCATCTTCTGCAGCTTGTCTATCTTCCCAGCCAGCAGTGAGGCCGCGGGCAATCAGATGATCCTGACGAACCCTTTGGCTGCCTAAGGTCACATGCCCCTTGATGATCTCGCCGCTTCTTGGATCGGCAACCACCGAGCCATATGACCAGCCGCGTGTCGCCCTGTGTACCCACTGGATCACGTTGTAACGGATATCTTGAGGATCGGCATCCTCTGGCAATAACTCGACCTTAAACCCACCGATAAATCCGGCCTGCTCGAATGCCTCTGCCCACCAGCCAGCCCCCTCTAAGAGTGCGCTGCGAATGGGCTCAGGTACACCTGGGTCCAGGTAGTAAGTGATAGGTTCGATCACTTCACTGGGCTCAGATCCCGGATTCACCTTCTGTAGGCGATGACGCAGCAGATGACGCTGACGAATATCCTGATTAACCTGAGTCGCGTAATCCAGATACTCATCGGACAGATAGCCGCTCATAGGCTGGTAATCGCGAGCCACATAGCCCTCTTCTGGCAACTGAATAAAAGAGTAACGCAGACGGACCGACATATGATTTGCATCGGGCGTCACCTGGGCCACATAGTGTCCCGCCTTGGCGCTGTTGAAGGTCAACAGCACGTCCACGTCGCTGTTACGCTCGAAGGACTTGACGCCTTCAGGCAAGATGAGTGAACGGCTTTTATCTAGTTGATAGCTGCCCTGCTGAGTGTCTTCGAGCACCGAGGAGATGCCATGAAGATCGTTAATCAGCAGATCATTGATCGACACCAGATCTCGCTTGCCATCAATGATCTTGCCTCGCCAGAGCACTGACTCGGCAAAGGCCTCTTTAACCGCTCTGAGCTCAGCAAGGTTATCGGTACTGGCACGATATTGAGTATTGAGCTGCTTCAAAATCAAGTAGGGACCGTGACGCTCAAATTGCACCATGCGGGTATAACCGAGTTGACCACGGTCTAGGCCGATATCGTTGGAACCAACACCATGGGGCAGACTTGTCAGTAAGAGGAAGGGCTGATCTAGCTTGTTCGCTTCCAGGTAAAGCTCACCATCGGCTTTAGAATAGAACAAATTGAGAAAGCCGCTTGCGGACTGGCTTTTCTTGATGATAGTGGCGCTATTGCTTGTGGCGGTGGCAGCAGTGGCAGCGACGACATCGACGACGGGCACAGAGAGAAGTGCTATCGCCAATGCGAGATTATAGGGCTTCATTGGGTATCCTTGAATGCGGCTAAGACGGTTTTTAGTGCTCAACAATTCAATATTAATTTTTGTTTTATGTTGAGTCTCTGTGCTAATTTTGCACTAAAAAGACAGCTTAACAGCTATCCCTTTAGTCTCAAGTGCAAATCATTCATTTAGTCTAGTCTTATGGAATTAGCTTAATTCTTCATATATAGAGTGGGCCACAAGACAATTACCACTTAATTTACCTCATCTTTCTTCTTAATCCAAAAACTTAAGGTATCGAATAGCTCACTGAGGACAATAGGCTTAGTAATATGGGCATTCATCCCCGCCGACAGGCTCTTCTCTCTATCGCCGGACATGGCGTGAGCCGTCATGGCTATGATAGGCAGCTCATGCAGGCTAAAATGCTTCCTGATCTCTCTTGTTGCCGTTAACCCATCCATAACCGGCATCTGAATATCCATGAGTACCGCATCAAAATCCTTCTCTGCGAGCATATCTATGGCTATTTGACCGTTATCGGCAACATCGACCTCGTAGCCAGCGCTCTTGAGGAGTTCGGTCGCGACCTGCTGATTGATAACGTTATCCTCTACCAGCAAGACCACACCCGCATGCGTATCGACAACCTCTTCGACTTCGACTTGTATCACAGAGCTGACCTTAGGCTCTTCGGCAAAGGCACCAATGATCTCATTGAACAGGGCCGAGGCTTTAAACGGCTTCTGTAACATGGCGTAGATGTTTGAACGGTCCACATCTTCTTTTAAGGGCTCTGCGGCATAGGCCGTCATCATGATGACAATGGGACGCTTATCTAATCGACCATCGGCCACCATACGATCCAGCTCATCGATCACCTGAATACCATCCATCTCGGGCATCATCCAGTCAAGCAGCAGCAGATCGACCGATGACTTCTCCAGCTTATATAGCGCCTCCGAACCATTGGCGGCGGTATCCACCTCGAAGTGGAAGTCACGCATCACGGTTGAGTATATCTGTAGCGCGGTCGGGTTATCATCGACCACCAAGGCCTTAAGATGGCCTAATCGCTCAGGCACTATCATAGGCTTCATTTCGGCCTCTTCGGCAATCTCAAAGCTAATGGTGAAGCTAAAAGTACTACCGACCCCCATCTCACTCTGGACCTGCATCTGACCGCCCATCATGGATACCAGATGTTTACTGATGGAGAGACCCAGACCGGTACCACCATACTTACGAGTGGTGGAACCATCGGCTTGAGCGAAGGCATCAAACAGGCTGGCCTGTTGCTCTTTACTGATCCCTATGCCTGTATCACGGACCCAGAACTTGAGAGTGATGCGATGATCACGCTCACCCACATCTTCACAACCCAACTCGATCTCACCCGTTTGAGTAAACTTGACCGCATTAGAGAGCATGTTAATCAGCACTTGACCTAATCGCAGGGGATCACCCTCGAGGATTAACCCGGCCGTGACTGGTGCGTAAAGTAGTAACTCGACTCCCTTCTGTTGCGACTTGAGCGCATTGAGGTCCAGGGCATGGTCCAGCACCTTATCCAGCGGAAATGCCACCCTCTCGAGCTCTAATTTACCCGCTTCAATTTTAGAGAAATCGAGAATATCATTGATGATCCTAAGCAGAGACTGGGCCGAGAAGCCGGCTTTCTCTAAATAGTCGCGCTGTTTGGGCGTGAGCTCTGTTCGTTCAGCCAGCTGCAGCATGCCGATGATGGCATTCATAGGCGTGCGGATCTCATGGCTCATGTTGGCCAGAAATTCACTCTTATACACATTGGCCGACTCGGCATCTTGCTTAGCCTCAAGCAAAGCCACTTCGTTACTCTTATGCCGGGTAATATCTTTATGGGTGCCCACCATACGTTTAGGCTGGTTGTCGGCGGTGAACTCCACCACACGACCGCGCGAAAGCAACCAGTGATACTGGCCACTCTTGCCACGCATCCTGAATTCGATATCGAAAGCACCGACAGGGTCGTCAAGATACTGCTCGCGATATTCCTGCACCCTGATCCTGTCGTCGGGATGAATAAGTTCGTCTATGGTTGAAACCAATGCCGGAAACTCATTGCTCTTGTAGCCAAGCATAGAGTAATAAGCCGGATTACAGATGATCTGCTTCGAGTCCAGATACCAATCCCACAGGCCATCTTCTACCGCATCCATGGCTAAGTGATAACGCTCTTCCGATAATCTTAACTGCTCAGCCGACTCATATTCGCGAGTCACATCACGCCAGACGGCGATCAGACCTAACAGCTCGCCGCGTCGATTATAGAACGGCAGTTTAAGGGTATCGAGTAGCACAGTCTTGCCGGCGAGTTCCACTTTTTCCTGATAACGCAGCGGAGTACGTTCCGCCAGAACTCGTTCATCTTCTGCCTTGATACGTACCGATTGTTCTTTAGAGGTAAGCTTTATCGACTCTTGGCCGATGAGCTCACTCTCGGTATAACCCAACATACGTTCGGCCGCTTTATTGCAGCCTAAGTACTTACCCTCTTTATCCTTGAAGACGATCGCTTCTGGGATAGCGTCGAGCAAAGATCTCAGTAAGGCGTATTCCCGTTCTCGCCGCTCTGTGGTCTCTTTTAGCCGTTCGGTACGGCGAGCCACCAGCTTATCGAGTCTCCTGTTTTGTTCCGCTAGGTGCCGGGTATATTGTTGGTTCTCTTCGAAGATTCGACTCACCAGTTGGAACCAGGGCTCCCAGCTCTGAGAAATCAGCTCAGGGGGCTTACGGGGCTCCTGGGAGCAAGATTCCAGATGGGTCAACAGCAGAGAAGCGGGGTTCACGAATGAGCGTCGAGTCTGCCAATGTACTATGGTCACCAATATCGATAGGGCCAATACCACTAAGATAAAGGTCAGCTCTAGCTTTTCCCAAGAATCCTTAAATAGCTCATCTATATCTTGCAGGTAGAGCAGACGCCAAGGGGCATTCTGCAGCGCTACAGAGTGGATGTAATAACCATTTCTGATGATCCCTTCATGGGCATTGAACAGCTCAGACTCAGGAATCGAATGCAGCTCAGAGGGGATCTTCTGACTAATATGGAAGACACGACTAATCTCAGAGTTATCATCATCGCTGTCGGAGAGAATATTGTTCTTCTGATCCAGTAAGATAACCGTACCCGGCATCTTGAAGTAGAGACGTATCTGTCTCGCCAGCGAGGCCAAGGTCATATCCAAGTTGATCGAACCGATAAATTCATCTTCCAGGTAGATAGGCACGCCTAAGGTGGTCAGCAAGCCTTTACCGGCCGGATCCACATAAGCTGGGCTCCAGAACACGCTTCGCTGGGGGTTCATCGCCGGCGTTGCTAGCTGAAACTGGTTCTTATTGAGCAACTCATCTCTGAATCTTTGCTCATCAGATGGCCAGGGGAAATAGGACATGATCCTACGCTTAGAGATATAATAGATAGATGAGGCTTTGGGTGCCGCTTCAATTGCCACCGGGAAGGAAAGAGATAACTCGAACAACATCTCCAGTTCCTGATAGAACTTCTCGCTGCGACCATTGAGGGAACCAGCACCTGTGATGCGCCCCATGTTGGTAAAAGGTTCGCCACTCTGGGCGTAACTTGGCTCTAAGGTAAAATACTGGCCACTCTCATTGAATTTCTCATACTGAGGCAAGCGGTCTTTACGCACTAACTCTCCTAGCCTGAGATGATCGACCGCTACGTTTCTCAGGCTCTTAACCGCTCGGATACTCGATTCTAGCAAGAGATCGATCTGCATCACATGACGCTCTACCTGCACCTCTCTTTGCTGCATAAGCTGAGATTTCTGCCGATCGAAGAAGAACCAGGCGGTGATCAGCGCCATGATAATCACTCCAATATAGGTATAAAAAACAGCGCGATTATAGTTTTTCTGTATCGGCGACTTCAGTTGAAGATCTGGCTCAGTCGATTTCATTCATGGCCCTTGAATCAACCTGCATTTCCCTGCACAGGCTCTAAATTTCATTAACAGTATAGTATCAGGAAGATAGATGAATTGAATACACCGTATTAGTCTAATAAGTTAACTAAGGTGAAATAAAGACTCTGGATAAACACCTAGCTTACAGCTAGATACACAGATGATTAAAATTTTACCCTAATGCTACATATTTTATGTATCTGCAAGAGAATACCACTTTCATTAAATAGCAGATCGTTCAGTGGCAATTCAAAGTGCTGTAGACAAGGGCTATATTTACTCCTAAGTAACGGCTCCTGCGTTATTCTACCTTCATCTGTCCATGGGCTCGCACCTCCTGAATCTGACCTCCATGAAGATGGAGGCCTTATTTTTAGGGCTAAAGCAGTGAGCGACTCAGATAATTTACAGGTTTTCCTCGGCAAATTCGGCCAGACGCGAACGTACCACACCGTTGAGATAGATGTTGGCACTGCCTTCGAAGTCTTTAAAACGCTCCACGATATAGGTCAACCCCGATGTCACTGCGGTGAGATAATTAGAATCTATCTGTGACAAATTACCACTACAGATAAGCTTAGTCCCCTCCCCCATGCGGGTGATCATGGTCTTAATCTGTGAAGCCGTCAGGTTCTGACACTCATCGAGGATCACCACAGAGTTCTGTATCGAGCGTCCACGCATAAAGTTGATCGACTTGAACTGGACATTGGCCTTATCCATGATGTAGTTCATGCTACCACTGGGATTCACATCATTCTTATGCAGCACTTCTAAGCTATCGGTAATTGCCGCGAGCCAAGGCGTCATTTTCTCCTCTTCGGTACCGGGGAGGAAACCTATGGACTCGGCGATTTCCGGCGTATTACGCGTGACGATAATTTTATCGTAGAGTCCTCTCTCAACCACCATTTCCAGCGCCGCCGCCATGGCCAATAGCGTCTTACCACAACCTGCAGGCCCAGTAAGGATCACCAGATCAATATCCGGGTCCAGCAGCGCCTGCATCGCCATGCCCTGATAAATATTCTTTGGACGTATGCCCCATACCTCCATGTTGAGTAATCTATCTTTACCGAGATCTAACAGTTTAAGATCCCCATTGGTCTTCTCTAACACTCGGGCACAGAAGTTGGAGTCTTCATCTAACAAGTATTGATTGATATAGAAATTTTCATCTCCGACCTCAGCCACTGGTACCGTATGCACGGTATGACGTCCATGTGACTCGGTAGAGACGTGCTCCTTGCGCTCCCAAAAATCTCCCTTAAATTGATGAAATCCAGTCGCTAGAAAGCGAATATCATCAATAAGCTGATCGGTGCGGTAATCTTCGACCTGTTTAATGCCCGCCCCTTTAGCCTTGAGACGCATGTTGATATCTTTAGTGACGAGAACGACGTCACGGGGGTGATGAATTTTTTGCAGGTGTAATGCGGTGTTGATGATGCGGTTATCGTTGTTGCTGTCCGGTAGCGAGCCCTGGGTCATCTTGAGTTGATGATCGGGAAAGATAGACAAGGTGCCACAGGCATCGCCGTGATCCTCCCGCCGAGGCAGTTTGACCCCTTGAAGTATCTGCTCTGGGGTGGTTTTACCGCCGAGTATGTCTTCGAGCGCCCTGATGGCAACCCGTGCGTCTCTACTTACGTCTCGTTTCCTGTCTTTAATCTGATCCAGCTCTTCCAGAACTGTCATGGGAACAACTACATCGTTTTCCTTAAATGAATAGATGGCTAAGGGTTCATGTAGTAATACATTGGTATCCAGTACAAACAACTTTCTGTCGTCTTGTTCCATGGCGCCTCCAATTACTTCTCTCTATATGATGTTATGTTTTCGCGGCTCCCAGTCCTTAATTTAGTCCTTTAAAAATAATGTCGAGTAATAAATTTTAGTGTTAACCAATAGTAAAAAATAGCGATCACCTTGATTTCATACTGCCACTATTAAAGGGCCGCTTCAATCACTTGCTTAGAACTTTCTATAATTGAGAGTTACTTAGTTAGATTACACAGATATGACAAATTCCAGATAAAGAAACTGCTGGTATAATTTGTAATCGACACTTTTACTAATTAAGCTTAGGCTCGACACAAAATCGAGGTCGATTAAGCCTCTCGAAAGAGGCTCCGATCCTTGCACTTTGAGGGAGTTTAGGTAAAATACGCGCCCTTTCGTGGTTCACCCGTAGATGAGAAATAGTTAATGCCCTTTTCCTTAGGTCAACGCTGGATAAGTGATACCGAATCAGAACTTGGTTTAGGTACAGTCGTAGGATTAGAAGACCGTATGGTCACACTAATGTTTCCAGCAACCGATGAGAACAGGCTGTTCTCACGCACCGAGGCTCCCCTGACTCGAGTTATTTATAATCCTGGCGATAAAATTGAAAGCCATGAAGGCTGGAGCCTGACCGTCAGTGAGCTCGAAGAGAAAAATGAGCTCATTATCTACCACGGAATTCACACCGAAACGGGTGAGCAGGTCTCCCTCAGAGAAACCCTGCTCAACCACAATGTTAGATTCAATAAGCCTCAAGATAGGCTATTCGCCGGTCAGATCGATCGCTTAGACAGATTCGGCGTTCGCTACCAGAGCCAATTATTGCGAAATAAGTTGGCCACATCGGATCTGCTGGGATTACAGGGACCCAGAGTCGGCCTAATCCCACATCAGCAGTGGATTGCCCATGAAGTGGGTCGCCGTTTTGCCCCTAGGGTATTACTCGCCGATGAAGTTGGCCTGGGCAAGACCATCGAAGCGGGACTGATCATTCATCAGCAGCTGCTTACCGGGCGCGCCGAACGAATTCTGGTTATCGTTCCCGATACCCTGCGTCATCAGTGGTTGGTCGAGATGCTGCGCCGCTTCAATCTTAAATTCTCTGTATTCGATGAAGACAGATGTATCGAAGCTTACGCCGATAACGACAATCCATTTTATACCGAACAACTGGTGATCTGCTCACTCGATCTATTGCGCAAGAAGAAGCGTCTGGAACAAGCCATAGATGCCGATTGGGATCTTATGATTGTCGATGAAGCACATCACCTGGAGTGGACCGAAGGCGCACCTAGCCGCGCTTACCGTATCGTTGAGGCCCTGAGTAAAGTCGTACCAGGCGTATTATTGCTGACCGCGACGCCGGATCAGCTGGGTCATCAGAGTCATTTTGCCAGATTGCGCTTACTCGATCCCGATCGTTTCTACGATTATGACGCCTTCCTCGAAGAAGAAAAAAGCTACCAGGATGTTGCCAGTGCCGCCGAAGCACTCGCCGGTGGTGATGCACTCACGACCCAGGCTATAGCTCAGCTGACGACCCTGCTCAGTGAGAAAAATATCGGCGCGACTCTGGAGTTAATTCAGGCAAGCGACGCCGATGTCGACAAGCAACAAGCCGCCCGTGATGAACTGTTACAAGATCTGCTGGACCGACATGGCACAGGCCGGGTGCTTTACCGTAACAGCCGAGCATCGGTCAAAGGCTTTCCTACACGAATTTTCCATCAGCACCCACAAGTGATGCCAAGCCAATATGTGACGGCCGCACGAGTCAGTGCCATGATGAATGGCCACCTAGATACTGCCGCTAGGGTCAAACAGGTCCTGAGCCCGGAGAAGATCTATCAGGACTTCGAGAGCAGCAGTGCCAGTTGGTGGAAATTTGATCCCCGAGTCGATTGGCTCATCGAATTTTTAAAGACCAACCGCAACAAGAAGGTGCTGATTATTGCCAGCCAGGCGGAAACAGCCCTGAGTCTGGAGGAAGCTCTGCGTACCCGTGAAGGCATCCAGGCGACCGTGTTCCATGAAGGCATGTCGATTATCGAGCGCGATAAGGCCGGCGCCTACTTTGCTCAGGAAACCGGTGGCGCTCAGGCACTCATCTGTAGCGAGATTGGCTCTGAGGGTCGAAATTTCCAGTTTGCCAGCCAGCTAGTTCTGTTTGATCTGCCTCTGAATCCGGATTTACTGGAGCAACGCATAGGCCGTTTAGATCGTATCGGTCAAAATAACGATGTCGAGATCCACTTGCCCTACTTGGCAGGCACGGCCCAAGAGTATCTGATGCAGTGGTACCATCAGGGGCTCAATGCTTTCGAGCAGACCTGTCCCAGTGGCCATATACTCTTCAGCGAACTTTCTGAGTCTCTGCTGTCACTGTTGATAACACCAGATGAGACGGCACAGCAGGAGTTGCTAAGCAATACTCAGGCTCGTTACCAAGAGCTGAAGACTGTCATGGAACAAGGCCGGGATAAGTTGCTTGAGATCAACTCTCATGGTGGCGAGCGCGCAGCTAAGTTAGTACAACGCCTGGCAGAACGAGATCAAGACACACAACTCATAGGTTCGGTTATCCGTTTATGGGACATCATAGGTGTCGAGCAGGAAGACTGTGGTGAAAACACCATAGTGCTAAAGACCAGTGAACATATGATGTTCCCAACTTACCCTGGATTATCCGAAGACGGCATGACGATCACCTTCGATAGAGAAGTGGCCCTGTCCCGTGATGATATTGCCCTCATCACTCAGGAGCATCCTCTGGTTCAGACAGGTTTAGATCTGATCACCTCATCAGAGACGGGAACCACCAGCGTAGCCGTATTGAAGAATAAGGCACTCCCTGCGGGTACCATCTTCCTCGAGCTGATCTACATGGCCGATGCTTCGGCACCTAAATCGAGCCAGCTATATAGATACCTGCCGCCAACACCTGTGCGTATCTTGCTGGACAAGAATGGTAACAACTTGTCTGACAAGGTCAGCTACGAGAGTTTTAATAAGCAGCTCAGTGCGGTCAACCGACACATAGCCAGTAAGCTGGTCAATGCCTCTCAGACAGTTTTACATCCCTTATTTGCTAAGGGAGAAGAGTTTGCACAGGTTGAGCTTAAACGGCTGGTAGAGAGTGCCAGAGCAAAGATGACTTCCCAGCTCACA
Source organism: Shewanella benthica KT99 (assembly GCF_000172075.1). Taxonomy (GTDB): domain Bacteria; phylum Pseudomonadota; class Gammaproteobacteria; order Enterobacterales; family Shewanellaceae; genus Shewanella; species Shewanella benthica_A. Next base: position 48,494 of record NZ_ABIC01000016.1, on the reverse strand, counting down.
CTGGAGCTCGAGCGTCTCGAAGCGCTCAAGGCGGTGAACCCTAACATTCGTGACGAAGAGTTAACCCATCTTAAGGATCAGATGAACGAACTCAATGCTTACTTAGATGATAGCCTGCTGCAACTCGATGCCGTGCGTCTGGTGCTAGTGAGCCACGCTTAATACCCATAGGTATAACATAAATAATTAGGCCCTAGGTTCTCGAACCTAGGGCCTCTTTCAATCACCCAGCCATTTATCCTGTTATACTTTCTTTATCTTATTCTCAGTCCAAACATTACCTGTTTATGCGTTTCAACACAGCCCTTGTTATCGCTCTGTTCCTCCTGCTTACAGCTCCAGTAGCTATTGCAGCCGATCCCCAAGATACCTCGCCTAACGAAGCTATGGCCAAGGAGAACATGATCGAGGATAAAGCCGTATTTTCCGAAAAATATGATTATCTCCCCCAAGAAGAGGTAATAGAAATAACCTTAAGTGAACAGCAGACTCAAGTCTTAGTCAGATCCTGGAGTGGCAAGAAACAACTGGGCACAGCCATCTTACTTGCTAATCCGGGCATGACTGCCGATGGCGCAGGGTTTCAAGCCTATTTGAGACGAAAATTGAACCCTGCTGGTTGGGCTACTATCGCGATAACGCCACCTAAAAAAATAGCCATGCTTAACTTTACCACCTCCGCAGAAGAGATCGCCAAGGCCGGTGAGATGAAGGGAAATCAACAAGCCAATGAAGCAACCGAGCAATACTCGGATGAAGTCTGGCAAGATATTCGTGACAAACAGAGCCTGTTCATCAGCCAGACCATGAACCAACTCGACGCAATAGGTGCCCCTTATCCGGGTAAACGTTTATTGATAACCAGCGGGCAGGGCGCAGGGTTAGTCATAGCCATGCTCAGCAATAATCTCCTGGCCAAGCCCGACATACTGGTGCTCATCAACCCCTATCTGAAGATGAAACATGAGAACCTAGCACTAGCTAAGCAGCTAGCAGAGTTAGACATACCCGTACTGGATATCCAATCTTTCGATGGTCATAGGGCCTCATCTGCGACGGCTCATATGAGAGCCGAACTATCGCCGCAAAACTCCCCCTATCGATACAGTCAGCAGACTTTGGCACTTAACCTCAATAATCCCATGTCCTGGGAGTCAGCCTTGAAGTCCATCGAGGGCTTTGCATTAAGAATCAGCCAAGGCCCAAGAAAATAGGGTCCAGTAGGAAAGGCGACGGTTTACCACCTGGCTTGCCTGTTTTTATAGGCCTTATCTGGTTCGCTTGTTTGCCGCTTTGCCGCTATCAGTCTATTTTTCCCCAGCAGTAACCTGATTTGGCTGAAAGACTCCCGCGATAACAAACTACGGATGCTCGAGCTCCAACTGTTATTTATGCTCATCTTAATTGCCGCGTTAGCATCGGGTGAGGTCTTAGCTAAGACTGCGACTAACTCGAGCGCCGCACCATCGGCTCATCGACGACTTCAGTCACTAGACAAGGCATCTTGTGCACTGAGCACCCCAGCCGTCATCGTTAGCAGTAGTGCCTAGTCCTTAGACACCACTTCCCTTAGAGAGACCAGACCCGCCATATCCGGAACGAGTCCCCACTTAGCCTCCATGATCGACAACTTTGCATCAGCGGCCGCGATGCGAAAATCTGCGCCAAGGGCGATCTGCATGCCACCACCAAAACACACTCCCTCAAACACGGCGATAACCGGCACGGGAAGTCTGCGCCAGCCAATTGAGACCCTCTAGGCCAGGTTGGCATTGCCCGGAAGCCACTTAAACAACAGCTTAACCGCCTGCATGGGTGATTTAATCACGCTCTTCACATCTAAGCCTGAACTAAAGTTGCCATCACTCCCCGAAAGAATAACCCCACGAACCGAGCGATCTTGCTGTATTTCACCTATCACCTCATCGAGTTCACGAAACATATCGAAATTTAACGCATTGCATTTTTCCGGCCGATTTAAGATGACGTGGGCCACCTGCTTATCAATGTTTAACTGAACGAACTTCCTTGCCATATTATCCTCCACCATTAAACTGGTCAGTCCAGAGCATGAGGTTAACATATTTGGATTATTTAACTAATAGAGATAACATACAAAGAAAATTTGATCGGTGTCAAAAAAATGACATAGCATTTCCACTTTGGACTCATGCTGATAGGCAAAAATTGATATAATAAAGTCTCTGAATTTATCATTTGAACAAACGAGTTCAATAATAAGTATTATCTTGAATATATGGGCAGATTAGGATGTTAAAACGATAATGTCGATCCCAGTACTGATATGCGATGATTCCGCGCTCGCTAGAAAACAGATGGCGAGAACGCTCCCCAAAGAGTGGGACGTTGACATCACTTTTGCAAATAATGGTGCCGAAGGTATCGAGGCCATTCGAGCGGGCAAAGGTGAGGTTGTTTTTCTCGATCTCAACATGCCTGTGATGGATGGCTATGAAGTACTGCAAACCATAAAGCAAGAAGATCTCCCCGCTCTAGTCATAGTCGTTTCGGGTGATATTCAGATAAAAGCCCATGAACGGGTCAAGGCGCTGGGTGCGCTGGACTTTATCCAGAAACCCGTTAGCGCCGATGCTATCAGTAACATATTACAAGAGTATGGCATTCTCACCATTGCATTAGGCGATGGCGTTGCTGACAGCCCAATGATCGAAGTCGACCTACTTGACGCCTGTCGAGAGGTCGCCAATGTCGCCATGGGACGCGCGGCCGACCTGCTGGCCAAGTTGCTCGATGTGTTCGTGCTATTACCTATCCCAAACGTGAATGTGCTCGAGGTCAGCGAACTGACCATGACCCTCAAAGCCACCGAAGAGCACGGTACGGTTTCCGCACTATGCCAAGGCTTTATCGGTGCAGGTATCGCCGGAGAGGCTTTACTGCTGTTCCATGACTCGTCCTTTAAAGATATGGCGAAATTAATGGGACTCGCCAACCCCGAAGATGACAATACCGAGATAGAGGTCATGATAGATACGGGTAACGTATTGATTGGCGCATTTCTCAATGGCATCTCCGAACAACTGCATATGAAATTTAGCCAAAGCCATCCCGTTGTACTAGGGCGTCACTGCACAGTGAATGATCTTATTCATGATAATTCAGAGAAGTGGTCTCGCACCTTGGCCATGGAGATAAACTATCGAATCGAAGGTCATGATATCCAATGTGATCTGCTCTTACTGTTTACCGAAGACTCATTACCGACGCTCAATTCTAAGCTCGGCTATCTGTTAGATTAAGTTGGATCTATCTATGGCATATGACCAAAGCGCAATGAACGAACTCCACTGGTTAATCGATATGGTTCAAACCATAGAAGTTGGCTTGGTAGTATTAGATAAAAACTTTGATATTCAGCTTTGGAATGGCTTCATGGAGAACCATAGTGGCGTCTCTCCTAACTCTATCAAGGGTTCCAATCTGTTTGAACAGTTCGATTACCTTCCCGCCGACTGGCTGAAAAAGAAGATGGAGTCAGTTTTCTTACTCAAGAACCGGGCATTCATTAGCTGGGAACAGAGACCCTATGTGTTTAAATTTAAAAACTATCGGCCCATCACCGGACGAGCAGATTTTATGTACCAAAATGTCACTCTGTTACCCCTCTCTTCGCTCACAGGACAGATCACCCACATCAGCATGATTGTTTACGATGTGACCGATGTTGCCATCCACAAGTTACAGCTAAAGGCCGTCAATGAACGCTTAGAGCATTTGAGTCAGACCGATGGATTAACTCAGCTGCATAACCGCAGATACTGGCAGATATGCATGCAGAAAGAGTTCGATCGCCACGCCCGTTATGGTGATAAAACCAGTCTGGTCATGTTCGATATCGATCATTTCAAGAAAGTTAATGATACCTATGGCCATATGGCCGGTGATAAGGTGATTCAACATATCTCCCATCTGCTTAAGCAGTCTCTGCGTGAGACCGATTGCGCGGGGCGATATGGTGGTGAAGAATTTGCTGTGGTGCTGGCGAAAACCAGTGCCAAAGACGCCCTTAACTTCGCCGAACGTTTGCGCCATAAAATTGCAACTACTGAACTGATTTATGAGGGCGAGCCTATCAAGGTCACTGTCAGTATTGGGATCAGCGATCTACAAGAACAGATAGGCAACAGTGGCCAATGGTTATCATTTGCCGATCAAGCCCTTTATCAAGCCAAGAAGGCAGGGCGCAACAATTGTGTGATCTATAAGCCCAAGACATAAATGGTTTAAACAGAAATAGAGTCACAAAAACAGAAAAGGCCCATAATGGGCCTTTTTAAGCTTAACCGAATGGGTTCAGACAGATTAGTGAAGAGTCTCATCGTCTTCTTCAAAGTCTTCAACTTCAAACTCATCATCGCGCACCTCATCACCGTTTTCATCGATGAAATACGTACCCCAACCGTCATAGTCGACTTTCTGCTTAGCCGCTAACGTTAATAAGGCTTCACAAGCCTGATCGAGTAGCTCAACTTCAAGCTTATGGCTTGCGACGGCATCGAAACAGTAGATAACAGAGCCATCTTCCAGCTCCATCTCTTCGGCATCATTGACTTCAAAACCGGATTTAAACGCATCTACTGCCGCTTTTTCCAGGCGTTCGAAGTTAGTCGACGAAAAGTGATGCTCAATTGTGTAGTTGGCATCCGGATGTGAACCGTCACCAAGAATAGCACTGACTATCTCTTGGTTTTCTTGTTTCTGTGCCTTAAGTAAACGCTCAATTGACATGGATGACTCCCAATAAAAAATCTTGGCAAATTATATACCATAGATAATACCAGTTCCATTAAGTAAGTGATCATTCAGCGGGAGTTAAAAACGCTGTAGGCAAGTAAGGGGATTGAAGCTAATAGTTATTCTATATCGAAAGCCACTTGCGCAGCATAAAGTGTTTTTAAACCCGCACTAGGTGAGCTTCTCAGGACTTCTACTTCTGTGTTGCATTGTCTCAAAAGGGAATAACCATTTCCTCAACAATTCGCCTTGAATTAAAAGCCCTGAGAGAGCTCTGAATTGAGCATACATTTAATGGAATTGGTATATATCAACACCCGTGGAAAGGTATTAATCCAGACATAAAAAAGCCTCCGACAATGGAGGCTTGTTTATCGACTATCGAGCCAGGTCTACTTGGCCATTAACGCCGATGCTTCCCGGTTAAGCTGAGTCAACCGAGCTGACATTAGCGCGTGGATACGTGATGAAAGCTCTTTGACCTGATTCTTAGCCAAGCCCTTGGTCTCGATAGGCTCCATCATCTCTATGATGACCACGCCATTGTCCCAACGATTCATCTTGATATGCCCCTGACACGAGGCCAATACAGGTACCATAGAAACACCAGCTTCGATTGCAGTATGGAAGGCACCTGATTTGAAAGGCAGCAAGCCTTTACCTTTGGAACGTGTACCTTCGGGAAATATCCAGATAGATAAATACTTATCTTTAATTTTTCTGGCTGTTTGCGCCATGGTTTCGAAGGCTTTATTACGGTTCTTTCTGTCGATGAGGATATTGCCCGATAACCAGTATATCTGACCGAAGAAAGGCACCCAGGCGAGACTCTTCTTGCCCAGACTCACGGTCCCCTTAGGCACCGCAGCGGTATGAGTGAACATATCGAAGTTATTTTGGTGATTGGCGAGATAAATACAAGGTTCATCTTTCAAGCCAGAACTCGGCTTACGCACTATGACCTTGATGCCTAACACCGGCGCGGCATAGGAAAATATTTTAGCGAACATGTGTACATTATCTCGATGACGAGGTCTAAGCAGGCAAAAAAGGCCACCAAAAACAAATGCTAGCAACAGCATCACAGCTAATATCAACGATCTGAGGATTAACAGCACAACATACTCCCATGATTCTAATCGCGTCATTATAGCCAGCAAGAGGACATGACTCAATATTTTGTTTACGTTTGTAGCCCGAAACTGATATACATCAATTAGAGCAAACCGACTAAACACGCGATTATCTGACCAGGAGCATAATCGCGTCCAGAAGCATTAGCCTAACTTTAGTTAACCTTAGCCTGCATAGCGACTTGCTGAGCGGACTTTTTGGTCAAACTCAGTACCAGCCTAAACAGGATGGCACTGACCGCAAGCGTGGCCACTATAGCGGCGCCGCTCGGCAAATCCAGCGTTGCAGAAAGCAGTAAACCAAGAATGTAACCCGTCAGTCCCACCATATAAGCAGCCCCCAGCCTATATTTAGAGCCAAACTTATTGACCGCGAGTGCGGGTAATATCAAGGTACTAAATACCAGATAGACTCCAACCAACTCGACCGATAAGGTGATCACTATGGCGAACAAAATATAGAAACCACTGCCTTCGAGCAGCTTAGGCTTGAAGAAAACCACGGCTAATACCAGCGCGGAGACACAAGCAGGCCAGATAAGTTGTGACCAGTTGACCCAGAGTATTTGCCCCGACAACAACTGTTTAAGCATCTCTGCCCCATGGGGATCGTTGGACAGCAGCAACATGGCAGCGACGGCAGACAGCACGTAAAAACAACCAATTATAGCCTCGAGTTCATCGGCCATACACTTAGATAACCAGGCAATAAACCCCGCTCCGGCAAGGGCAAATAGGGCCGGCATCCACACATTAGAGAAAGGCAGATGCTCAATATCATGATTGAGGTGAGCGATAATCGCTCCCAATGCAGCCACTTGCGCAATCGCAAGATCGATGAAAATAATGCCTCGCTTTAGCACCTGCTGACCGAGTAACACATGGGTCGACAACACCAGCACACCCGCCGCTAATGCAGGCAGGAGAATTGAGATTAAATTAATATCAAACATGGGCGAATACTCGCTTGTTGAACGTAATCGAATAGAAGATAAGGGCAGTGGATAAACCACTGCCCTTATCGAATTGCTCTAGCTAGCTGTTATGCTAAGTAAGAGATCTAACACACTGTCGTAGAGGCTGAAGAGGTCTTGACTCTGATCGTTGCCACCAACCGACATGGGTAGCACCTGAACCGGTAAGTTTGCCCGCTCTCCCAGCCAATTGGCGCCACGCTCATCCTGATAAGATGCCACGATAATCGCCATCACATCACCCGCCTCCGTTCGCGTCAGCAAACTTGCAAGATGACTGCTACTAGGTGGTAAGCCAGGCTTAGGCTCCAGATCGGCAACTTGCTCAATACCTACCCAATTGAACAGGTATTTGAAGCTGGAGTGATAGGCGATAACCTTCTTGCCGTGCAGAGGCGCCGCTTTCTTCTGCCAAACCGGAATAGCCGCGGTCCATCTCTGACTAAAGTCAGCCAAGGCTGACTCATATTCCGCTTTGCTGGCCGGATCGACGGCTATGAGCTTAAGCGTAAGCGCCTGAGCCACTTTCAACATCCGCTCCGGAGAGAAGTGAAGATGTGGATTCCCCTTAGCATGAACATCGCCCATGCTTCGATCCACAGATTTAAGCTGATCTATGGTTTCAACCTGCTCCGCAGCATAAAAGAGCCCCTGAGCAGTTGAACGCACCTTAGCGTTAGCTGACTTCATCTGCAGCATAGGCAGCCAACCAATCTCCAGATCGGCGCCGGCACAGACAGCAATATCCGCCTGACGCATCTTAGCGATCAGACTCGGTCTGGCTTGAACCTGATGAGGATCTTGCATCGCGGTCGTCGCCGAATAGATCCTGGCATTGGGTGCCAGCTCCTTTGCCAGAGCCGCGTACTCTGGCTCACAGGCAAAGATATTTAACTGGGCAGATGCCATGCTCGAATAACTCACTACTACTGCGGCTATCGCCGACTTAACTAACTTAGAATTGATGCGCACCGTGAGCCCCCAGAGTCATAACATATTGAAGAGTTAGCACGTTATCGTCTTCGATGCCGAAGTGATCCGTACCTTGTTGATTGGTGTATTGCAGGCGAACGGTTGAGAAGTGGCTATGATGCCAGGCGAGGCTGACCTCGGTTTCCTTTAACTTCTCAGCATGGAACGTCTCACCTTCCCGATCCTGAACATGGGTCTCACCATAACGTACACCAGCGGACCAGTTTGGACTAAACTGATACACGCTACTCACATACCAAGCTTGCATATCATCGACACTCACTGCAGCATGATCATCTTCGAGTGGAGCAAAGTCTGTCACCCTGAAGTACTCTCCGCTCAGCGTCAGGTGTTGATATTTATAGTTGCCATTGGGAGCCCACTTATAGACAAAATCAGCAATATAAGTGTTCTCACCGGTAAAAGTTGCGCTGTGGCTGTGGTCGTGTCCAGTCTCGCTGACCAGCTCTTCGTGATCGTGTTCATCCGCAGTCAAGCGGCCGTTCTCGTTACGAAGATAGCTTAAGCCAGCCTGCCAGGAACCATTTGCACCTATATCACCACCAAGTTTGGTATAAGCCGTAAAGACACCCAAGGCCTTAAACTGACGCTCACCGTGCTCATCCACTGCACGCATACTGTCTCCCTTAAACGCCTCCGCCCCCAACAACAAATACAGATCGGTCGGGGCAACATAGTTGAAACGCACGCCATCATCGAAATAATGGCTGCCGAGGAAGGCACGATATGCCCCGGGACGGTCCGAGAAGGCGTCGGTATGAACATGTTGATTGTTCAAGTAACCTATATCGGATAGGAAACGGCCAGCACGAATCGAGAAGCCATTTGGCATGGCCAAGGTTTGAATGAAAGCTTCTTCCAGTCCCAGTTCGGTTCCCTCTGCATTAGTCTCGATGACCGAGGTCAACTTACCGTAAAACATATCATCGATATTGGCACTCAATGCCAACTCGGTGTGCCCTAGGCCGAAACCCTCGATGCGCTCGCTCATGGGACGTTCGGTACTTTGATAGTAACCATCGAGCACGGCACTGATCGCTGGGTTTGTCAGGGTAGGATTAGCGGCGAAGACTGAAGTCGTAAAAAAGGCACATGCAGCGGCCACGCATGATACGCGGCTATTAAAAACGGACATTTGTTTCTCCAAAATACAGCATAAGTCCCCTAACATTTTTATACTTAATTAAGTAATTAGGTGCTAGGTGGACTAAATCAAAAAATCGTATTACTGAAGTTAACTAGACAAACGCACGCTCAACTCTAGGGCCTATTAGCCCTAATAGCTTTATTGGATGTCAGACAGGTACAAGGAGTACAGTCATCCCGTCCAAAACTGAGCTTACGATTGAAATTAGTTAACTGAGATTGAGCTGATTTACGCGACAGGAGGAGCGCGACTGCGGAAAACACTGACATGTGACGCCAGACGCTCACATACCCGATAGGCGACAGGTTCGAATGTTTGAATTGCAGCTAGAAGGGTAAATGGAACACTAGGTAAGAGTTTATTAAGCTGATGTTTATGGAAACAGAGGGTACAGTGACCCTGAGCACCATGATCTATATGCTCAACGCTATGGACAGAAGCGGCAAAAGACAGGCAGATCAATATGGCTGATAGCCATAAAGCAATTCCTCGTCTCACACTATTACTGACCATGAATACCACCGTTTAACAGCCTACCCCGAATCAAGACGAGGTAACAGCGCGTCCAATTTTATGCAAACAGAGGGTTAAGTCAAGTTACGATTGTAATAAAACGCGGTGAAATCCACAAAATAAATGTAAGAAAAAATGAGTCTGTAACGAGAAAAGCACATATAACTGATGATCTTAATTGAATAATATCATCATAGAATATGATCGCCATCACTCAATTCTAGGCCACAATTAATACTGACTTAAGCTCTAAAGTCTAAAATTACCACTATTAGTTAAATAAGCTAATCCTATTTGAGCTAGCGTAAACCCATCAGGGGAGTAAACACCATGTTAGAGTTCCTACGTGAAAACGGTAAAATGATCTTTTGGACCACCTTTTTCTTCATCGCCATAGGTGGCGGGATCTACTATGTCGACGCCGCATTGGAAGCACAGGTTAGGGTTATTAATTAAGTTAGGCTTTCAATAAAATATATTGCAGCAAAAGTTAGCGATACTTCTGCCTATGCTCACTATCGTCGACCTCTTTAACCTCTGGCGCTTGGGTTACTCTTAGGTGATCCATCATATGACTGACAAGTAAGACAATCACAGCCACTATGGCCAGAGGTGTAGTTAAATTACCCATCTCTGGCTCAAAATAACCGTAGACTAGAGCAGCGCCTCCAGAATAAAAGGCGGCAATTTTTAAACGTGTGAGAATAGGATTCTTACCTAACCAGGCATCACAATGGGGACATTGAATCTGCGCATTTAAACCCTTACCACGCTGGTTTTTGACCGCATTGACACCAAAAGTCTTACTACAATGAGTACATAACACAGGCTAGATCTCTTTCGTTTAACAATAATTCGGTGAACGAGTTTAACAGAATTTGAGTTATAAAAGACCCTGTTCAGTACATCTGGCTACATCACTCAGGATGTACTCAATCTGGACGTTGCCAGCAGTTGACTTCTTCAGCATCGATTATGCCAGAGGCCGTCATATCAGCCTTCTTCTATTTATGCCAATCCAACTATCTCATCTTGCTCATTAATATCTATATTCAAGTACCCTGGCTTAACGCCTAAGCCAGGCATAGTCATCACTTTACCGACCAGGGCGGTGATAAAGCCCGCTCCTGCATTGATCTTAAATTGGGTTATTGGCAACTCGAAGTCTGTTGGGATCCCTTTCGCCCCATAGCCAGCTTCGGCAATCGTCATTAGCTTAGCTTCCATACTGATATCTAACGGGATAGAGAAATCTAAAATTAGATGTTTGCTCCGTGGCACTCACCACGGCTCTTGCCAGAGCTTCGGCGCCGCTAGCCCCTTCACTAAAGGCCTCACTGACTTCACAGCCAAAGGCCGATGTCTCGGCCACAGCCCCTTTAAACCATTGGATTTCTGTGTCGATATCCGTTGGGAAATGATTAATCGCCACCACGACAACGGCCGCATCGGGCGCCCTGCCAGATTCTCTGACCTTGATATTACAGAATTTCTCGAAGCCCATATCCGAACCAAAACCTGCTTCCGCGACCACAAAATCCGACAGTTTTAGCGCGATTCTATCGGCGATAATCGATGAATTTCCATGTGCAATATTAGCAAAGGGGCCGGCGTGGATGAAGCACGGATCTCCGGTTAGCGTCTGCATTAGGGTCGGCTCGATGGTATCTCTCATGATGACTGTCATAGCACCAGCAACGCCCACATCTTCTGCCGTAATTGGCGCCCCTTGGGTATCTAACGCCAATATCAGGCGACCGATACGTCCACGCATATCCTTCAGGTCCCGGCTCAAGGCGAGTATGGCCATCAACTCGGATGCCGCCGTGATATCGAAGCCAGAATCATGTACGGGTCCGTTATTATCTCCTATCCCCACGCTGATATTTCTCAGACTGCGTTCATTATGATCCACAACCCTGCGCCATAGGATCTGCTTAGGATCGATATTGAGAGGCTCAGATCCGGATTGTACAACATACTCATCTCGAGATAATCTGGATTGATGAAACAGGCAAGCATCGATAGCCGCTGCCGCTAAGTTGTGAGCACTGCTAACCGCATGAATGTCGCCGGTGAGGTGCAAGTTAAGCTCCTCCATCGGCACGACTTGGGCATATCCGCCACCAGCAGCTCCGCCTTTTATGCCAAATACAGGCCCCATACTGGGCTGACGAATACAAGCGGTAGCACGCTTACCTATGGCATTTAATCCTTGGAACAGACCAATAGTGGTGACTGTCTTACCCTCACCGAACGGAGTCGGAGTCACGGCGCTGACAATCACCAACTTCCCCTCATGATTTGCTTGCAGGCGATTTAATATCGATAAATTGATCTTTGCTTTAGTATCGCCAAATAGCGATAATTCACCGGGTTCTATGCCTAACTTATTTGCGATATGCTTGATAGGACTAAGCTTTGCTTGACGAGAGATCTCCACGGTAAGATCATTATAAATTGAACTTTATGCTCAAGTAGCGATCAGATCACCAAATACTCTTTTTTGGTGATGTTAATGACTGCTACTTTTTTAAAACATTTTGATTCGATTGCGGATCCCCGTATTGAGCGTTGTAAAAAACATAACTTATTAGATATTATTTTACTCGCTATAAGTGCGGTTATGTCAGGCTCTGAAGGATGGGAAGACATTGAAAACTTTGGACATCTAAAGCTTGATTGGCTTCGTCAGTATCGTCCTTTTGAAGCCGGTATTCCTCGGCATGACACTATTGCCCGTGTTATCTGCCGATTAAAAGCGGATGAAATAGAGAAAGCTTTTCAAGCTTGGATTTCTTCTCTCCTAGAAGGTACTGGTTGCGATGTCATTGCCATTGACGGCAAAACTGCACTTCATACTGTGAGCGCCTGGAGTTGTCAGCATCATCACGCTCGATGCTATGGGATGTCAAAAAGAGATAGCAAAGCTAATCGTTAAGCAAAAGGCTGATTATATTCTAGCGCTTAAAGGTCATCATTCTGGTCTACAGGGCGAATTGAAACAAGACGTTGTCAGCAAGTGCTGGTTAATAAAAGTTGGTTAAATAATAAATATCAGTGGGTTGGCTTAAAAAGCATTATCAAAGTGACATCAGACGTACATGAAAAAATGACAGGTAAAGAGACCACTGAAACACGTTGGTACATTAGCTCATTAGATTTAAATGCAGAGCAGGCGTTATCTTCTGTGCGAAATCACTGGCAAGTAGAAAGTATGCATTGGGTGTTAGATATGACATTCAGAGAAGATGAATCACGGATCCGTAAAGGCCGAGGTCCGCTTGCTTTTAATGTGATGAGAAAAATAGCAAAAGTAGGATTAGTGAGGCTTATTTAAGCTTTTTTGAATCTAAATCAATAAATAGTAATCTAGTAGAATAAAGCTAGCAGAAATGGTTTAGCATCTTGCAGGCCGCAACGTTGCTTAATACCAAGCGGTATAATCTATCACAGAAAGCTAATTTTTCCCGATAGATGTGGGCGACGACCCCGTTTATCTCTGAGTTCAAAGACTAAGTCATCTTCATCGGCCTCGGAATCGAAGGTCACATCGGCAGGCATTAACAGTGGCAGTTTAAATGCAACATCCACCTTGCAGGGACGCTCGCCAATTTGCGGCATCATCTGGGCGATACAGCGAGCCTTAGACCACATACCGTGGGCTAACACACGGTCGAAACCAAAACGTTTCGAGAGTATGGGGTGAAGATGAATAAGATTATAGTCTCCCGAAGCTTTCGCATAACGGCGACCTAAATCATCGTCTAAACTCCAGGCCTCGGGTGACTCCCAAGCCATGGCATTAGCCTTAGGTGGGCGAATACGGCGCTTACCATTCTCGATACGATAGAGGTAAGTAGACGATGATTCCCAAACCAATTCACCATCGACAAAAGCTTTCGAGACTAAATCGAATTCTAAGCCTGAATCCGTCACTGTGCTACTCGTTAAGGTACACTCAATATCGAATTTTTCATCGACATTTAACATTCTGTATTGAGAAATACTGTTGTTAAGATGAATCATGCCTAGCAGTGGAAACGTGATGCCATCATGGATAAAGATAGCCGCATGCAGACGAAATGCCATCACATACATGTAAGTCATGGGCAGTGTCGTGCCGTCAAAGTCGAAGCCACATACCGATGAGTATTGGGCCACTTTATCTTGCGATAAGCTGACATTAGAGACTGAAACATAGATCCGTGGCAAAGGCTGCTCATTCCATCCTGGCTTACGCCCGAAGAAGATCTTACGATAGAGGGAAAACAGCGAAGGCATCGCCTTCAATTCAATAGAATAATCATTTTCCACGTTAACCGAACCTTTCAAGTTTTATCTCACCAAACAGCTTTCAAGCTGGCGAGTATACCTTAAAGTACGCCAAATACGCCAAATACGCTAAATTCAAACTGAATTAATCTATTTCAAAACAGCTCTACCTGGTTATCCTCTTTATTTTTGACGATATTATTAAGATAGACCTTCTCTTCAGTCATCATCTGACCGATGCGTGCAGGTGACATACGTTTCAACAAGACTTTACCGCTATTAGGGTGAAACAGCACCTTACGCGGCCAGGGACCGCCCAAGTCCTCCGACTCTATCGCGATCCCCTCGAGTTTCAGGTATTCCTTGACAAACTCTATGTTAGATTGACCGACATTGAGCACTGACATCTTGGTTATCTGCGCCCCACCAAACACTTTTGCCTTCAATCTTTGTCGTTGACCACCAGAGGTCAAGATGCCATTGATCAATTGCTCCATGGCCAAGTTTCCATAGCGACACGAATAACTTGTCAGTTGATGCCAGTCTTCGTGGAGTTCCTTCTCGGGCAAGAGGAAGTGATTCAAGCCCCCGATCCCCAATAAGGGGTCCCAGATACAGGCGGCAACGCAGGAACCCAAACGGGTGAAGATATATTCGTCATGGGAGGATATATAGAAAACGCCGGGGTCGACTCTGGCTATGACCTTGTTATGCTTCCTATCCCAGTTTCTGGGGATCTTCTCGAAACCCATTCGTGGTGGAGGAATTGCGACAGCTTGCATTCAGCCTCCTTGCTGTTAATTTGACCAACTCAAACTCTATCTAGGATGCGAGTATTGTTTTGCGTACCAATATGAGTCCAAAGTATAGTCAGGCAAATGCAGGCTAGCCTTAATACTTAATCATTATTTAATCCTTATTGAGCTGGCGATTAACATTAACTCTGGGATTAATTGGTATCAATCACACGCCTGCTGCCAACAGCTTTTCACCTTAGCACCGTGCTGAGTCATCTCCATGGGAATACTTCTATCGCCAACCAGGTGGCCGGCACCGATAATGATAAATAGCGGTTGCTGAGTGCCAGACTCTTGCATTAGCTCACGAATTCTCGCTGCCATATCTATGTTTCGTTGCCAGAGCAATTTGTCCAACATAAAGATATCCCGCTCATCTGACATCTGGCCCTGCATAAGCTCGGCGATATGTGCCGCATCTCCCGTTCTCCATGCCATAACCAGGCCATGCATATCTTCGTCCGGTGATTCTATGGCATCTCTCACCATGGCCCACTGAGACTCCTCATCGAAGGAGGAGAGTAACTGAAACTGGAACTCGGTACTTTCTAGCTCTAACAAGGGCCGACCTTGATTGTTAGCAATAAACCGCTGATCTACACCATAACCTGCACTGTAACCTAGCTCTTCGAATCGATTCATTCCCAGTTGCATCGACTGCAGCCAAGGCGCAAATCCACTCAGTGCAGCACACACACTGCCTCTTGGCTTACAATACGCATCGAGTACAGTCTTAGTTTCAACGTCTATGGCAAGCTTGTTCAAGCCATACTTTTTGATCAAAGCCATGATGTCGGCACTGCCCGCATCGGCCTCGACAACTAAAGATCCTGCCGACTCAAATTTAGCTTCGATCAGCGGTGCCATAGGATAAAAATCAGCCTGGCCTACATGAATGGAACCGAGTAGATAGGCTGTCTGACCTTGATAATCGATCTTAAAAAAGGGAGGCCTATCTTCTACTGCAGCCTGGGTCGATGCGATAAAACCCGAGAAAACGAGCCATACAACACCGACTAATAGCCTATGCCGACTTGTTGCCATCCGATTAGCCCCTTATAATCTCGATAATTTAAAAGTTTATGCAATGAGAGGCTTTTGTGCCACATACACGTGTTATTGAACAATTGAAACAAAACTTACAATCAGCCTATCGTAAATCCATCGATGCAGATGGCAAGCTCGATGAGTTAAAAAATGCGGGTCATGCTAAGTTCAATAGGATATTCACTCAGACTGAAGGCTTCACCACCAACAGCAATCGCTTTAAGCCCTATGTCCAGGAGCTTGCAGATGAACTCGAAGCGCTACCGACTGATAGCGAAAATATGCCTGCTGCATTAGAGAAGTTTGTACGCAAGTTAGGTGTATTGATTCAGACATTACAGGCATTTAAAGAGCAATCAAAATAATCTGTACTTTGTGAGCTCTGAATAACGCAACAAAAAAGGCTAAATAAGCGATTCGCTCATTTAGCCTTTTTCATTTAAAACTTAAATTTTAGGCTCAACCTTCTTCTTCATCCAATCGGCAAGTAGCTTGTTCTCATATCTTAATGGCTTATCACTCATACGACCTATGTTATGCATGAAGCTCATATCGGTCAGCTTCTCGTTACCTACCATGACCACCTTATCGCCCTCGAGTACCGAATAGCTAAAGGTAATGCGAGGCGGATAGATATCTTTGACCAAGCGAATATCATTCATGGTCGCACCGAATGTCGGTCTGACATCGCCAGCAAGATCTAAGTCTGTTACGATTAACTCAAGTTTTTGTTCAGGTTTGAGAATTTTTCGAGCCTCTTTATCTAGGCCCTTGGTTAATGTTGCAAACGTACGAGCCTCATAACGCGACTGAATATCGCTCACCGCTTTGACATCACGAAAATTCTTAGGGTCTTGCCAAGTTATCTTAACCACACCGTGCTCTGTCACTGGATTTCCAGCTACATCATCGGCAACTGCGCAACCAGAAAGCATCACGCCAGAAACCATAGTTCCTGCTAGTAATAGATGGATTAACTTCATATCAGCCTCCTAGGCTAAGTTTTTCCTATGGCATTTAGCGTACAAAATCTAACCTGAATATGAGCTTAATGCAAAACAATTAGTGACAATTCATTTGTATAGAGTCCCATTTATACTAGACCGTAACACGCTAGATTTAATTACATAATAATGAGATATAACTGTATCAAAAGTTATCATTGATAAATAGAATAGCGTCACTCAATGCTAAAAATCCTGACATAAAATGAAAAATTCTCCCGCGCTTATTCTTGTTACTCTGATTTTTATCGCTCTCGGTACTAGCCTCTATCTTATCAATCGCTCAGAAAAGAGCCATATACCTGAAACTTGGTCCTCTTTCGTGTATACCAATGGCTATGATTCGGGTCGATATAAGAAGCAAGATGGCTTCATCAACTATGAGGCCTGCCGTGAACACGCATTAGAGACGTCGGTCAAGTTTGATCACGCCCCCTGGGAATGCGGGCTAAGGTGCCGCTTCGATTCCAGCCGACAGGGGTTTCAATGTGAAACAATGACAAGAGAATAAGCACTCCTTTTTATCTATAAACCTGGCTGAAATCGCTAACAGTTCAGCAGATATTCAAGTTGGTGATGATAATATGCAACACAATATCTATCCAAGCACTATGAGTATAACTATGACTTCTTCACTAAAAAATATATTAATGCTCTCTCTTCTCGCTGCATCTTCTTTAGTGAGTGCCACCGACCTAACTAACTTAAAGATAGATGAGACTAAGGCTACTGCCGACGATGTGCTTAGCCAGTATCAGGCCCTCACCGATGACATGAGTGCAGATGAGCAATTAGAGGAAAACGATCAGCAACTCGAGCAAGAAAACCTCGAGATGTTACAGCCAATCTGTACCGAATACTCTATCGACCTAGATACCGGTGAAGAGATCTGTACTTCACTATAATTCATATAACGAATCCACATTGGCAAGTGGAATGACACTTGCCAATGCTATCGAGATAAGTATAGAAAACGGGAGCGAGACAATCTATGCCTCGCCTTCCTTACAGCTCCCAAGCCAACTTCCTCAAAATAGCCATTACCGACTCTTAATCGGGCATCTCGCTCTAAATCAAACCGCTCACTTTTCATTCAGATTAGGTTCATGGTTTACCGTTTAACATACTGAATAAGTTAACCAGCAACAAGATTTCGACGCTGGCCTGGAAAAGGCTGAAAACAAGTTTATCAGTAATATCTGTAACGAACATGGACGTGAATATGATAATGCCACCGAGGTCGAAGTGATTATTGCCTAATTAGATGCTCAATAAAAAAGCGAGGTTAACCTCGCTTTATTAGCTTCCCTTCTCTAAAACATCAGCCAAACAAAGCCAGTTTAGAATGGAAACCTTTGACTCAATTGTGGATAAATAAGTGTTAACTGCTTTTTCTTAGTGGTGAATTTTTTACCTTGTGGTGTCGCTTTTCCGGAAGGGATAAAAGGAAGTTCCTCGCCAGTTCTATCTTCGAAGATCTGACCGGCTATCAAATCATATTCATCCAAAAACGGGTAAGGATAACCATCTTTCTCCGGCCACTGAGTTAACCGGGCAATCTCATCGGGATTGGCGATCACTTTTTCATACCAGTCTTGACCCAATGAGATAAGAAAACATCGGTACTCGGCAAAAGCATATTCTGAATCACAACCAGTGATAATATAAGCCGCTCCCCAAATAGACCAAAAATAGGATCTGCGCATCTGCTGACCGAATATTTTATCAAATTCGAGCAATTCCTGGTCAGATAATCGCTCTAATTTACTCTTAAGGTTATCGGCAAGGCTTATCTGGTCTTGCGCGGGTGTCTCTCTCGTTACCAGTTGCCAGAATTCTATTTCAGTCATTGGCTTCTCTTCTCTCTCATCTACTGCTTTTGACCATTCTAACCAATATGCCGACTCGAGACAGTACAAACTCTCTGATAGGAAAGAGAGAGTCGGTAAAAGTATCAACAGAGGCATTAATCTTATTTCTTTACGGGGGGAAATAAGATTAATGCCTTTGACAGCACTGATGAACTTTTCTACACTCGCCAGCGATTCCTAACCGCAAGATAAACTATCACTTAGGTTCTATGAGACATTCAATGAAAAAACCACCCTTAGGCTTATCTATACTCATGTTGCTATATTTCGCCTTGGCCCTGCTCGCCCTATCCCGGGCTGTCAACACTCAAGCCGTGGGTCTATTTTCTCTAGGGGTTATCCCCGTTCTCATAGGTCTGATACTAAGGACTAACTGGGCCAGCATTATTTTTAAAGTTTACTTAGGCATACAAACATTGGGATTATCGGCACTGGGTGGCACAGCCATTATCGCCTATCAAATCTCGCCGCAAGATGTCAAAGTCATCCTTGATGGACATGATATTCCCGTGCCTCTCATCGCAATAGTCGCCATGCTACTCTTATCATTCCAAATCTATCTTGCTCTGGCCAAATCCACTAAGGACTACTTGCAAGCGGAAGCATCAATCAAACAGGAATGAACCAGATAACGGGTCCACCACGAGAGTAAATGCTCGATGATTCGTCAAACAAGCACATTTTGATGATTATTTATTCAAAAGTTGACCTGAAACGCCATTTTAGGACGCTAAAACCCTTTAAAAATGGCTAAGCTTATGGCATGTTACCTAGCGTAATTACTAAGTACCTAATGTGGTTAGCTTAATTAAATCTACAGAAAGAAGAGACGATTCAAATGAATAAGACTGAACTTGTTGCAAAAATGGCTGAAAATGCGGACCTGACTAAAACAGAAGCTGCACGCGCACTAAAATCTTTTGAAGAGACAATCACAGCAGCACTGAAGAGCGGTGATAAAATCTCTATTATTGGCTTTGGTTCTTTTGAAACTACAAATCGAGCGGCACGTATTGGTCGTAACCCACAGACGGGTAAAGAGATCCAGATTCCAGCTGCAACCGTACCTAAGTTTAAAGCAGGCAAAACACTGAAAGATAGCGTTAATCAGTAAGGTTTTTCTGTCTAAAAGAAACCTCCTACAGGGAGATTTCTTTTATGCCTGAGTTTACTAAATTTGTGATCCGCAACCTGCTAGGTTATCTTATTCTCGGCGATAGCCTAGTTCACGAAACACATTAAATAATTGTTTAAAATAGAATTAAATCAACTTCACTCTCCGTCCTCCCCCACTAACCAATAATTTTTATTATCTGCAAATAATGTTAAATAGATCTCACTTCTCCTCCGAATAGCCTGATATCTTTCTTATCAGCGCTTACGAATACTGGTAGATGACAAGGTTAGCCAACCCGATATCTGGCTAAAACAGGCTCTGCCCACACTGGAACAATCTGAAATCACAGACAATAAAAAAGCGCCTCTCGGCGCTTTTAATTGTCGATTATGTCGCGATTATAGATTAAACCTTAGCAGCATCATCTTCTTCGCGCTTCTTAATAAAGTATTCCCGCGTCAGTTTAAACACTACCGGACTGAGTAATGCCAGAGCGATAAGGTTTGGAATCGCCATCATGGCATTGAGCGTATCGGCCAGTAACCAGATGAAATCCAGTGAACTAACCGCACCTAATGGCACCACCAGAATCCATAGAATTCTGAAAGGCTTCACCGCCTTCACGCCAAATAGATACTGCACGCACTTCTCGCTATACACACTCCAACCTAAGATGGTGGTGAAGGCGAACACAGACAGGGAAATTGCCACGATATAGTTTCCCATAGGCAGCGCCGATGAGAATGCCAAGGACGTCATCGCCGCGCCATTCTCACCCGATGTCCAAGCCCCCGATACTATGATTGCCAGGCCTGTGATTGAACAGACGATTAAGGTATCGATAAAGGTACCCAACATGGCAACCAGGCCTTGAGCGACCGGGTTATTAGTCTGAGCCGAAGCGTGAGCAATCGGTGCGCTACCTAGGCCTGCTTCATTGGAGAAGATGCCTCGTGCCACACCGAAACGAATCGCTGCCCATACCGCTGCACCGGCGAAGCCACCTTGAGCCGCAACCGGGTTAAATGCACTATGAAAAATTAGCACTATAGCATCCGGGATCTCGGCTGCATTAACCGCTAATACGGCAAGACCCGCGGCGATATAGAACAGGGTCATAAGTGGTACCAGCTTACCCGCCACATCGGCGATACGCTTGATCCCGCCCATCAGTACAGCACCGACTAGCACCATCAATACAAGACCTGTTACCCAAGTCGGCACACCAAAGTTACTGCTTAGGGCATCGGCTACCGAATTTGACTGTACCGTGTTACCGATACCGAAACCGGCAAAAGAACCGAACAGGGCAAACGCGGTACCTAACCAGGCCCACTTACTGCTGAGTCCATTCTTGATGTAGTACATAGGGCCACCGATGTGGTTGCCATTTGCATCTATTTCACGATATTTTACCGCGAGTACTGCCTCAGCAAACTTAGTCGCCATACCCACCAGCGCCGTACACCACATCCAGAATAACGCACCCGGACCACCAATAAAGATAGCTGTAGCAACACCGGCAATATTACCCGTACCGATTGTTGCTGAAAGCGAAGTCATTAATGCATTGAAAGGGCTAATTTCCCCCTTCATCGACTTATCTTTATCAGGGATCCGACCAGACCAGAGCAGTTTAAAGCCGGTTCCCAATTTTAAAATTGGCATCAGTTTCAAACCTACGGAGAGAAACAGACCAACACCTAAGATCATGACCAGCATGGGGACACCCCATACAAAGCCATTGATCATACTGATAAATTCAGTTATTCCTTCCATTCAAACCTCTTCAATTCTTGCTGATTATTTTTATGTTTTTTGTGCGTTTAGCTCTATGGCTAATATTTTTGATTGCGCTACAGAGTACAACGAATAGTCAAGGTTTGGAAAGGGCGCAGGGGGAAACTATTAGTGAATAGTTTTACACATAGAAATTGGATAACTTGTCGGATAACAAGTTTGATTCAAATATCTTTTTCTTCATCTAGCTGTATGGGTAGTTATAGGATTCATCAAGTCCATAGCTTCAATAGTGTTTATTGCCTGCAGCAGGTGCCGTGTATGGATACATCAATGTCCTGAAGGCTGACCAATGATTGAATAGATTAAGACCGTTGACTATGCTGGGATGCCTCAATGATGAGAGCCCCCCCCCCAGCGCCATTATTTATTAGCTTGTTATAAAATTACTGGTACATATGACCTTTATGCTTTAGCCAGCCATTTATATGATTGTTATTTGGATCTCGATGAATCCAATGCACTACACCACCTTTATTATTCCATTCATATACACCATAAAATTGATATTGATAGTTTTCTCATGTGCCAAACCCTCCCTAGCTTGATAACGTCTTAGTATTTATAGACAAAGATTGATCTTGCTCATTTTATCGTCGTGATCGCCTTCGTTTTTTTTGGAAAAGGTTCGAAGACATGCCATTAACCTTTGTCTGACCTAATTTATTTGCTTGCTCCGCAAACTGCTACGAATAGTCGATGGGCAATTGTGGGTATGTCTGTTGTACCAGAAGTGATCTCTGCCACGCATTGTGGCTTACCTGTGCTTGCGATTTGCGCCATTACCAACATGGCAGAGGGCCTAGGTGATGTAAAACTGTCACACGAGCAAACCCTCAAAAGTGCAAAGTTAGCCGAAAGTGACTTCCTGAAATTAATTCAGTCATTTGTCGAGAGCAAGAAGAAATAATAGAGGACTCGGGTCAAATTTGGTTAAATCGAATAGACAGATTTCTTGTAAATCAGCAGGTGTAAGTTAGCTCAAGGACTTAGGTTTCAGGGTGAGGTGTCGCGAAGTGATACTCTTCGAACGAGAGACAGGGTGAATATGGCATAGCCATGTGCCTATGAACGAGAAGCATGGAAGCTGAACTGGCTGTTGTATATGGACATATTTTGTCGAACTGACTGTTAAACATGGAAGTTGTTTGAAACCGCAGAGCACCCAGGGATGGACTCTTTTAAAATCGAGAACCAGCGTACCGAGAGATTACTTACACTAATAGCCCGCTACAGGCGATAAGTAAAAGTGAGGGTTTAGCCTTCAACAACCGACCAAATACCGAAAGGCACTGGATTCCCGCCCAAAAGCATTGCGGGAATGACGACCTATGGAGACGCTACCCACAATTTAAAAAGCTAAATCGAATAGAGAGCCTCTTGCAAACGGGATGGGTCCATATAAGTATCTGCATATAAGCCCGCAGCAAGCGATAGGTAGCCATGAAGGTTAAACCTTCAATCACACTCCCCAATACAAAAAGCCAACAGCAAAAAATGCAAATAGCCTTCAATTATAAGGCCCTAAAATTAGTTGAAGTATCTGCACATAGCTCACCGCAGATGATAGATAACAGCAAAGGTACGATAAACTAGCAAACTACCAAGTAAAAAATAAGCCGGATGCTAAATAAAAAATGTAAACCACCTTCATTTCAAGGCGGCTAATCCTTGGGTAGATAGATACTGATAACAGCCGTCAGCCCCAACATTACTGATGAGATCCACAAACAAACTTCTAACCCTGCTACTTGATACACATAGCCGGAAAGCACAGTGCCAATTAAGCGCCCCATGGCGTTGGCCATGTAGTAAAATCCCACATCCAGGGAGACACCATCGTCGCTGGCATAATTGACAATCAAAAAGCTATGTAGTGAAGAGTTAACCGCGAATACTGCACCGAAGAGCATCAATCCAGCTAACAGGCTCAACTGAGGGCTGATATTAAAGGTCAAGGCTAGCGCAATCAGCCCAGGGATAGCCGTAAGAGCACAAGCCCATAGCAGGGCTTGCCTGCCTCCTGGCGCGGAGCCATCGGATTTAGAGGTAAACCTTGGCGCTTGAGTCTGCACCAAGCCATAAGCAATCACCCAAAGTGCCAGGAATCCTCCCACATAATAGTGATCCCAGCCAAACTGGCTGCCGAGATAGAGGGGCAATGCCACCACAAACCAGACATCACGGGCAGCAAATAGGAACATACGCGCCGCTGATAATATGTTGATACTGCGGCTCTTAGAAAATATCTCGCTGAACTTGGGCTTGTTCTTGGCTTTGCCCAGATTTCGCTTGAGAGTAAACAGACTCAAGACCCAGACTAAGGTTAGCGCGATTGCCATGATAGCGATGGCAAACGTGAAGCCAAACAGGCTCAGCAGGGCGCCACCAAGAAAGAATCCCGCTCCCTTGAGGGCATTTTTAGAACCGGTAAGCTTGGCAATCCAGCCATAGAGTTTCTGCTGCTTAGCATTGACATCATCTCCAGCCTTAGCCTCGCCGTCTGTCTGGCCGTTAGATGGCTCAGTAACAAGCAGCATCTTGATTGAACTCTTGGCACTCATCTTATTGAGATCTTTGGCTATGCCGGAGATGCCCTGCGCCATCATCACCCAAATTAAGGTAAGCATGGAGCTTGGCACCAGCAGCATGACAAGCGCCGCGACCTGCAAGCCCAGACCAATATTCATGGTCTTGTTTAGCCCAATACGTGCCCCCAGATAACCACCAACTAAGTTAGTAATCACGCCGAAAATCTCGTAGAAGAGAAACAGCATGGCGATAGCGAGAGGGCTATAACCTAGCTGATGAAAATGCAGCACCACCAGCATCCGCAGGGCACCATCGGTCAAGGTAAATGCCCAATAGTTGCCTGTGACTAGCAGATATTGCCTCACAGATTCCGGTAAAGCTTTGATACTGGAAAACATAAATATCCTACACTCTAGATTCGAGCCCTGAGTTCCTAGATTCTAGATTCTAGGAACTAGTTTCCTTCTTAGCTTTTATCTTGCAATCCAACCATTCGCGCTAGCTCTACTGTTCTGTTGGCATATCCCCACTCATTGTCATACCAGACATAGAGCTTCACCTGAGTGCCATTAACGACCATGGTCGATGGCGCATCTATGATGCAGGAGCGTGGATCTGTCTTGTAATCTACCGAAACCAGAGGGCGCTCTTCGAAACCTAAGATATCCTTGAGCTCTCCCGCCGCGGCCTCTTTGAATAGGGCGTTGACTTCATCTTCTGTAGTAGCACGCTCAAGCTCGAATACACAGTCTGTCAGCGAAGCATTGGCTAAAGGAACTCGCACCGCATGGCCGTTAAGCTTGCCTTTAAGCTCTGGGAATATATGGGTAATTGCGGTGGCCGAACCTGTCGTGGTCGGGATAAGACTCAAACCACAGGCTCGGGCGCGGCGCAGATCTTTATGGGGCGCATCGAGGATGGTCTGGGTGTTAGTAATATCGTGTATCGTGGTCATGGAGCCATGCTTGATACCAATTTTCTCGTGGAGTACTTTCACCACGGGTGCTAAACAGTTGGTGGTACAGGAAGCCGCTGTGACTATAGGGTGGAGGTCCTTGTCATATAAATGATGATTGACTCCCATCACCACATTAAGCACCCCCTCCTCTTTCACTGGCGCCGTCACCACGACACGCTTCACTCCTTGATCCAAGTAAGCCTGCAGCTTAGCCTTAGACTTCATCACGCCAGACGCCTCGATAACCAGATCACAACCAGACCAGTCAGTATCCGCAATAGCCGTATTGCGGCTAGTAGGGATACGCTTATCACCGATCACTATGTAATGGCTATCACCAGTTTCATCTGCTGTGGCTTCATGTTGCCAGCGTCCATGGACCGAATCGAACATCAACAAGTGAGCCAAAGTATGGGCATCTCCAGCAGGATCGTTGATATGTACAAATTCGACATCATCCCAATCCCAGGCGGCTCTTAATGCCAAGCGGCCCATGCGGCCAAATCCATTGATACCTATCTTAATACTCATGACTCAGTTCCTTGATTGCTTCTATTACAATTCAGCTATTACGATTCAGCTATTACTAACTCTAGAATCTAGCTCTTAAGCTAGATTCTAGGTCCTAAATCCTATCGGGACACTCAGTCAATGTTTATGTTTCGACCGTTTCATTACCAGTATCGGCTTCAAATTTACTGCGCCGACTATTCACGAAAGCCACCAGAGTGAGCATAACCGGAACCTCAACCAGGACACCAACAACCGTAGCTAGGGCCGCTCCAGAGTGCAGACCAAATAGTGAGATAGCCACGGCGACGGCTAACTCGAAGAAGTTAGAGGTCGCTATCATGCAAGCCGGGGCCGCTATCTTATGGGACAGCTTCATCTTCTTAGCGATATAGTAAGTAATGAAGAAGATGCCATAGGTCTGGATCATCAGAGGGATGGCAATGAGTAAGATGTTCTGTGGCTCATCGATAATCGTCTGGGCCTGGAAGCCAAATAGCAGCACTACCGTGCCGAGCAGACCCAGCATAGACCAAGGTTTAAGCTTGCTAACAAACTTGTTTAATGACTCGGAATCCCCGTCTGCTTCTAGCTTTTTACGGGTTAGCGCACCGGCAACCAGAGGTAAAACCACATAGAGAAATACCGAAGAGAGTAAGGTTTCCCAAGGTACCTGGATATCATTCACACCCAGCAGTAATGCACAGATAGGGGCGAAAGCCACCACCATGATGAGGTCGTTTACCGATACCTGAACTAAGGTATAGTTTGGATCGCCCTTGATGAGCTGACTCCAGACAAACACCATGGCCGTACAAGGAGCCACGCCGAGTAAAATCATACCGGCGATGTATTCGGTCGCGCTCTGAGGGTCGACCCAATCGACAAACAGCACCTTAAAAAATAACCAGGCCAAGAGTGCCATGGTAAAAGGCTTAACCAGCCAGTTGATAACGACTGTCAGAATGAGCCCCTGTGGGCTCTTTTTGACATCTTTAATCGATGAAAAGTCGATCTGCACCATCATGGGGTAAATCATCACCCAAATGAGTACGGCGATAACTAAATTAACATGGGCATATTCCAGCGATGCCACCAAGGCAAATACAGCCGGCATTAGATTGCCAAAAACCAAACCAGCAAGAATAGCTAACCCTACCCAAACACTGAGATAACGTTCAAATAATCCCATTTTTATTTCCTCAATTTTTATCGGTTTAATTACAACAAGCTCGTACACGTTCCGGACGCTCGCCCATTTTGTGTAACCTAGTGATATTACTTGAAATGAGTGACTTATTATTTTCACTGAGCTCTGTAAGCGTCTTATTGATCCAATCTGGTAACTCAGGGTTTACCCTATAAAACACCCACTGTCCCTGACGCTTATCCAGCAGCAGACCTGCCTTTCTCATTTGAGCCAAGTGTCTTGACACCTTAGCTGACTCTCGTCTAGCGCCTGCATTAACTCACAGACACATAACTCCCCCTCTGCAATGATCAACAGCAAACTGAGTAGTCTGGTTTCATCGGATAACAGTTTAAAAAACTCTAAAGTGGTCATGTTTACTCCATACAAGCTTGTATTCGACATATAACCTCAGGTTCACAATACCTGAGCATTCGATAAAAAAGAAAGACATATGCCAAAACAAATATACGACGAATCATATATCTGTTTATCCATATGTTCAATAGGTAAGTTACTCTAAATAAGTGAGGAATTTGATAATTTAGGAATAAGAAGTGCGTCGGTTATCCTTGGGATCTAAGTAGTTCATGGCATGGCGGGGGGATGAGACTCAGCTCTGGACAGTAAGCCTAGGGAGAAGCGATAAAGAAGCTATAAGGCGGTAGGCGGTAAGGCAACTTTTTCTTCAAGCTAACAGTCTTTCAAGTAGTCGAGCAGTATTCCGGCCAAAGGCATGCCGGAATGACATGTGTTTAGTTGCACTTCTACTTTATGGCTTTCTTGGCTCTATCTTGAGCCCTCAAGAATTCAAGAAAATCCTAGTTCCTAAAACCTAGTTCCTAAAACCTAGATTCTAGGAACCTGGAAGGTTAGAAACCTAATTACCAGCGATCTTCATATCGCTGAGCAAGATGCCACCGGTACGGATCGAAGATCTCAGATCGCGATCTTTACTCACTGCAACGATATTCTGAAACATGTCTTTGAGATTGCCCGCTATGGTGATCTCTTCTACAGGATAGAGGACCACGCCGTTTTCGACATAGAAGCCCGCCGCACCGCGAGAATAATCACCAGTCACGGCATTGACACCTTGGCCCATGACCTCGGTCACGATAAGACCCGTGCCCATCTCTTTCACTAGCTCATCGAAGGTTTGCCCTGTATGAGAGAGTGTCCAGTTGTATATACCACCCGCATGTCCGGTATTCTTCAGGCCCAGTTTTCGAGCCGAATAACTGGTTAACAGATAGGTAGAGAGCACCCCGTCCTGAATAATAGCGCGGTCTTGAGTCGCAACGCCTTCACTGTCATAGCTAGCACTCGCTAAGCCGCCGACCATATGCGGCTGCTCATCGATGCTAAACCAATCAGGGAATATCTTAGTATCGATGGAGTCGAGGAGGAAGCTCGACTTGCGGTAGAGGCTACCGCCGCTGATAGCGCCCACTAAATGACCCATGAGTCCGGTGGCGATTTCAGGAGCAAACAATACCGGCAACTCAGTGGTAGCAATTTTACGTCCACCAAGACGACCTAACGTCTTCTCCGATGCCTTGCGTCCCACCTCTTCCGGTGATAGCAACTCACTCAATTTTCGAGCGATAGTGTAATCATAATCACGCTGCATATTGCCATCAGTCTCACCGATAACCACGCAGCTTAGGCTGTAACGAGAACTGGAATAGCCATGTAAAAATCCGTGGCTGTTGCCGTAAACTTTTATACCTGTGTGGGCATTAGCACTGGCCCCATCAGAATTTGTGATCCGGCTATCGACATCCAATGCAGCTTCTTCTGCACGCGCTGCTAACTCAATTAACTCTTCTGGAGTGACTTCTTGAGGATGATACAAGTCTAGATCAGGAAAGTCCTTTGCCATGAGTTCGGCTTCGGCTAGTCCATTGTAAGGATCCGATGAGGTAAACTTTGCAATACCATTGGCAGCCTTGACCGCTTCTTTTATCGCTTCTGGGCTCAAATCTGAGGTCGATGAGCTGCCTTTACAGCCATCACGAAACAAGGTGATACCTAACGCGCCATCTTTATTAAACTCAACCGTTTCAACCTCTTTCATTCGAGTCGATACGGATAACCCTTGTTGTTTACTGATAGCAACTTCTGCACCCGATGTACCGAGTTGCTTGGCATACTCGAGTGCCATAGATACAGCGTCTTTTAATGAATCTAATTCGGTGTCAATGCTAGGTGTCGTCACAAATCTGCTCTTTTGTTATCAGGGATCTTGATAGCATAACAAACCCAATACCCAAGTACATTAAATAACTTGCCTCGCCG
Source organism: Shewanella benthica KT99 (assembly GCF_000172075.1). Taxonomy (GTDB): domain Bacteria; phylum Pseudomonadota; class Gammaproteobacteria; order Enterobacterales; family Shewanellaceae; genus Shewanella; species Shewanella benthica_A. The sequence goes on along the minus strand of NZ_ABIC01000016.1, from coordinate 19,557 downwards.
ATAGGCGATTTTCTCATGCAATGTTATTATTACCTCAGTTTAGGAGAGAGATATTTATATATGAAAGTAGTCGGTGATTCAGAACACTTTAAACAGCCCTTCGACCATGATGAAGATTATGCCAGTAGAGCAGAAACCAAACGTGAAATTGCGATATATCAAGAGCTAGGAAAGAAAATCGTTGCGCTGAGCAAAACTCAGATCGACAGATTGGAACTTGATGAGATGTTATATGACAACGTATTAAAAACTAAGATCATAAAAATAAATACTGAGGCTTACCGTCGTCAGCTGCAATTTATTGGTAAGTTAATGCGTTATGTCGACATCGAAGAGCTGCAACTCAAGATGAAAAATGTGTTAAACCAGAACAGTAATGAGAGTGCTAAGCAAAATGTTGCTGAAAAAATTAAAGATCAGCTTCTAAGCGAAGGGGACAGTGCGGTGCAGGCCCTCATCGAAAAATATCCAGACTTAGAAAGACAGAAGCTGCGCCAACTCGTACGCCAGTCTAAAAAAGAGCTCACAAAAAAGCCTGATGATGCATCTAAGTCAGCAATAGAGTTAGTTAAATATATTCGCAGCGAACTTGCTGAATAGCCTGGCGTAAAATATCGATAAAGATATATCCGCCCTATAAATTTTCGACTATTTTAATTTCACAAGGATGTTGCTTATGCGACTGATAAAACCTGCTGCGCTATTCACCCTGCTTGCCTTATTGTTTATCGGAGGTTGTAATGGCCCATCCGATGACAGTGGCGATAACAGCGGCAGCACCGGAGAGTTCGCTCTCTCCCTGAGTTATAAAACCCTTGTCGATGGCCAATGTGCCGAGGCGACCAGCGACTTGAGTTTTGTCAGTAATGCCAGCATCTGCGCTGTGGCAAAACTCACTCAAGGTGGCAGGAATAGCAGCGGCGGCTTAATCAGTTTCGGTGCCACCTTTGGCACTTTGACTCCAGCGACTAAATTGACAGATTCCAGTGGTATAGCTCGAGTCATACTCAGTAATCCTGGTCTATTCTTAGGTGCGGGAATCTTAACGGCTCAATTCGATACCGGAGCCGCCGAGAACAATATCCTTTCGGCTAGCAGGAACTACGAATTTACCAGCACGAGTATGACTCCAGATGAAGAGACGCCTAAGATCAGCGCCAGCATCATCAATGGAGCAGTGATAGTCACTCAGTTCAAAGTCGATGAGACAGTACAACTACAGGCACAATTTTTAGACTCGTCGAGTCAAGGCATTAAAGGCTTAAAAGTTATATTCACCGCGGGTAACGCAAGTTTACTACCTAATAGCGCACTAACAGGTGACTATGGCATCGCTCAGGTAAATTATACCCCAAGCACCAGTGACCTTGGCGCAGCCAGCCTCAATGTATCGCTAGACTATCAAGAACAAAATTACCAGACTAATAGCCTGTATGAGGTCCTTTCAGCCGATGCTATCGGTGGTGAAGGTATACTTAAGTTAGGTCATTTCGATAGCAGTAATAACTTTGTATCAGGTGTTTTAGGGACCTCTCTCACTCGAGTTGAAGGTGAAGTTGAAAGTCAGTACATTATAAGTGCAGGCGGAAGTTTCGGTATCACGGCAACGCTGATCAGCCAAGCAGATGACGGTACTATCACCCGAGTGCAGACTCCTGCTTCAATCAGCTTTAGCTCAGATTGTGTATTGGGTAACAACGCTAGTCTGGATACACCAGTCACCACACTTTCAGGCCAGGCCAATTCCACTTTCCAAAACACCAGCTGTAGCGGTAACAGTCGGCGCAACGATCAAATCGTAGCAACCACCCAATCAGGAAATCTAACATTAACCGCTAAGCTTGCCTTCATTCTGGAAAGCCAAGCATTGGCAAGTCTCAGTTTTGAGTCGGCTGAGCCTAAGGTGATCCGTATCAAGGATGCTGGCGGTACTGGCAACACAGAATCTTCATTGGTGACCTTTAAGGTCACAGGTTCAGATGGACAACCCATAGCCCAGCAGCAGGTATCATTTTCTCTCGATACTCTCGTCGGTGGCTTAAGCTTCTCTAACGGGCAAGGTACCACTAAAGATACCGCTAGCAGCTTTACTAACTCTGAAGGGTTAGCCAGTGTTCGCGTGCAATCGGGTACAGTGCCAACACCGGTACGAGTTCTTGCCTCAGCGACCGATTCCGACACAGGTGAAACCATTACCAGTCAATCGGAGCAATTAACCGTAAACACAGGCCTGCCTCAGCAACTTGGCTTTAGCCTGTCGGCTTCAGCATTAAACCCCGAAGCCGATCAATTCAATGGTGAGAAGTCCACTATTACAGCTTACGCATCAGACAGCTTCGGTAACCCGGCACCCGATGACACCAGCATCAACTTTACCGCCGAAGGCGGTCAAATAGTCCCGAACTGCTCAACCGTAAATGGGTCCTGTAGTGTCGAGTGGACTTCGACAAGCCCTCGAGTACCGAACCACAGAATCACAATTCTCGCCTACGCACTCGGTCATGAAACTTTCTTCGATACTAACGGCAATAATATCTTCGATGATGCTGATGGAATTGCCGTTGATGCATGCTTGAACTCATCAGGAGCTCCTATCGCCTGTAGCGGCAACGGAATGGACATTGAAGCCTATATGCCTAATGGCTTTAGCGATCTAGGTGATGCTTTTCGCGATGACGATGAAACAGGTCAGCATAGTGAAGGTGAGAAGTACTTTAACACTGAAAGTAGTACTAGTTATCTGGGACCTGATGGCAAGTTTAATGGCCCACAATGCGAAGGTAATCTCTGCGGCATAGATCAAGCCAACCAGACCTATATCCGTAAGGCCCTAGTGATGACCATGTCAGGATCTCATGCAGATTTCACCCTCTGGCAAGATGGTAAGCTCATCTCAGATGATTCAGGTAAAGAAACAGATCCTATCGTTTCATTGACCGATATCGCTCCGGGCCAATCATCACAATTTTCTGTGCAGTTCTATGACAGCGCCTACCAGATAATGCCAGCCGACTCCCAAGTAACGGTAACGGCTTCATCCGGAGAGCTTAACTTCGATGCTTTTGCAGTACTTAACACCAGCCGAAATGGCGGGACAACGACTGGATTTATAATAACCAATGACATAGATCCAGCCAGTGTCGGAGAGGCGCCGAAGACGAGTAACATCAGTATCTATGTCACCACGCCTAAACAGATAAAATCCAGCCTAGGTCTTTCTGTCACCCTTACTGGGACATAGGGCTGGAACCAGACTGGGCATAGACAGTAATATAACTGTTCCTAACATGAATCTGATTAAGAACTAGCTCGTCTCATCAACTGCTGGTTTTAGCCTTCGTGTGACGCCATACCAAGCCAGCACAAAGAAGATTGCGAACAAGGCCCAAAGTTGTAGCCATTTAGGCATGACACTAGTCCAAGACGCCCCCATCTGATTAAGCTCTAACATCCCCATAATAGCGGGGACGGCAGGGATCACCTGAGACAGCCAAATCAGAGGCTCAGGGATAAGCGCCAATGGCCAGACGAAGCCTGAGACGAACATGATGGGCATAGAGACCAACAACAAGACTTGAGTCGGTAGATCCCGGCGGACAAACAAGCTACTCAAGGCGATACCAGCAGCGCTGGTTGCCAATAGAAACGGTAACATCCACAGGGCCACCAGAGTAAGGCTTGCCTGCACGCTGACCTGATACCAGTAAAAACAGAAACCGACATAAAAGCTGCTAAAAAACAGGTAGATCAACATGAATGCCGAGATGCGACCACAGACGAGTTGTAGAGGTGAAACCTCTCGCCAATAACCCTTTCTGCGCCATTGGCCGGCACCTAAGATCCCGGTACCTATCAGTAAGGTTTGATGCAAGATCAACAAAAAGAGTCCAGGCACCACATAGGGGGTATATCCCAGGCTAGGGTTAAACGCCGGCACACTGTTGATCTTCACCGAGTTTAGGCTTAAATCCGCTTGTTTAGGCGCCACACCTTTAGCCAGCATGCCCAGCAGTTGGACTTGTTTACCCGCATCCATGCCAACCGTAACTAGGCCCTCAGCAACCGCGGAATAAATAAGGAAGTAGCTGGCATCACCGCCATAGCTTAAGGTTACCCCCTTGCCCAATAATAGATCTCGCCTGAAGCCTTCGGGAATGACCAGCAGGCCATGAGCGCGGCCGGATTCTATCCAGCTCTGAGCTTGACTGATACTGGTCACCTGGCCGATAACACTGATTTTCGCACTGGCATCCGCGTGACGGATCAGACGGCGGCTCAATGAGGAACGGTCCAGATCCACCACCACCAGCTGTTGCTCGGTCGGCACCTGATGCAGGTAAGGTAAGGGGTATAAAACCGAATAAAACAGCACACCACCAAATAGGGTCACTGCGATGGCCTTATCTGCCACTATTGCCTTTAACTCGGCTGATACCAGCTGCCAAAAACTCATTATTTTATTACTCATCACAGATCCGCCACTGAGTTTTTCGATGCTAGATCTGCGTCTATCACCTGCCGATTGGACTCGGCGTCCGCGGCTTTTTCAATGCGGCGTGATAGCCAAAAAAGTACCGGTATTATGCATAGGAAGCCCCAATAACTAGTAAGCTGCAGGGCAATAGTCTCCCAACCCACACCATAACTGACGATGCTGATATGTGAGTCCACATAGTGACTGGACGGCATAATTAGACGCCACCACTGGGCGAGCATGGGCATCTCATGCACGGGAAATGTGATCCCCATAAACGCAAATGCCGGCGCGAATAATGCGGTACCGAAACTCACCATACGGGCACTGTCTCGCATGATGAAAAAGACCAGCAAGACCAGCAGCCAGACCGCCAATAACATTGCCAGTTGCGCCAAAATTAATAAGGATAAACTTCCCGCCACTGGCAGGGCCAAATACTGATATAGCAGGGCCAGAATGAAGCCACCGTGCATGAGTAAAATCGGCGTAAACACGGCAATCTTGGCCCACACTCTGGGCCAGATACCGCTCTCTGCAGCGAAGCACCCTTCAGGGGTTAACTCCCGACTTAAGCTGTTGGAAAAAGTGAGCATGGCCAGTAATTGCCAAAGGGCAACTAGCACAGGTGGCACAAGGAAACTCACATAGTTATTATTGCGATTAAACAGTGCCGTGGTCTGGCTGGTCACCGGACTCAAATGCGATGCGACCTGAGACTTAGGCACGCCTTGAAGCAGTTGTTTAACGCCTGCGACCTCGAGAAGTCCCGAGCCTAATGTGAGTTGAATCTGGCTGGATAAGAGTTTACCCACCAGCAAGAACTGACTGTTATAGCGAACATCAATGACCGGACTATGACCCGTTATAAGATCCCGTTGCAGCCCATAGGGAAGCACCACGATGCCATATACTTGGGACTGTTTCATGGCGGTTACTGCCGAGGATAAGTCGACAAAATTCTGCGGAGCGACAACTGGGTTGGCCTGCAATTTACGCGTTAACATACGGCTCAATTGGCTATGGTCTGAATCGACTACGGCCACAGGTAACTGTCTCGGTAATCCCGCACTGAACAGCCACCATAAACAGAGTATGCTCAAGATGGGGATATAGCTAACTAGGGCGAGCTGCCAGGGCGAGTTCCACAGTTCCTGGATCTCACGACGAATAAGGGCCACTAAGCTGTTCATGATAATCTCAGGCTTAACGAGTTAAAATCGCCGACATGCCGACCCTTAGATCTTTAATGTCTGAATTAGGCCGCAGCTCCACCTCGAAGGTACGCATGTCGAAATCATGACCACTCTCAGTCGAACGCCAAGTCGCAAAATCACCCATCACACTGATATGGGACACAGTAAATTCGAACTCACGCTCGAGAGCCGGCAGAGTCAGCATCAACTTCTGCCCTTTAGAGAACAACTTAAGCTGATCTTCTCTGACTTGAAATACGGCCCAAGCATCTTGCATATCTATCAAGCTGACCACAGGGAAACCGCTAGGAGCGAGTTCACCGGGTTGCAGTAACACTTCGCTTATCTCACCGGACTTAGGTGCACGCATCTGGCTATCTGCCAAGATGGCATTGATTTCGTCAACTGCACCTTCGGCCATACGAGTATTACCCGCTGCGGCAGCCTTGGTCTCTACCCTCGCCCCCTCTTGAGCCATCTGATACATGGCTAAGGCTGCCTGCTCTGTGTATTTGGCCGCCTGATACTGAGTAAAGGCTTCATCACGTTTCTGTCTAGCGAGTACGCCTTCGACAAACAGGTTTTCTACCCGCTCGTAGGTGGTCTTGGCTAATGTGGCTCCCGCCCTCGCTTTCAGCCACTGCTCACGAGAGAGCATTACCTGCTGCTTACGCGCGCCGCTATTGACTTCTAACTGCATCGCCTGAGCCGCATCTCTGCCGCCTTCCGCCTGCATCAACTTGGCATGAAGTTCTGGGCTGTCGATGGCAAACAAGAGATCGCCGACCTCTACCCTATCGCCACGTCTCACCAGTACCTGCTCGACACGCCCGGGAACCTTGGAGGAGATATTGTATTCTCTCGCCTCTATCTGCCCCTGCAGATAGACGACTCTCGGGGTATAGGCCAGTTTAAGCCCATAGCCCAATGCCCCCACTAAACCCACCAGGGCAACCACTGCGATTATACGATTAGCCTGCATTCTTACTCTCCTGCATCGCGCTAGTCTCAATACTGCTGCGACCTAAAAATTCATCCAGTTGACCACTGACTGCCATCAAACGGGCATAAGCCTGAACATAACGGTACTCGGCACCCAGTTGCTGCATCTCAACACCTGTGAGCTTAAGCTCTGCGTCTACCTTCTCGATGGAAGTGGATAATCCCTGACGAAAGGCCAGATCCCGCAGACGTTTATTCTCTGTTGCCAGACTCAGTGATAAGTCTAAAGACTGTACCTCTTCTTGAGCCTGTAGCAGTTGACGATAGCTTTGTTCCAGCAACAAGCTGAGATCTTGCTGAGTCTGCGCCTTGGTATAACGCGCTTGCAGCAGAGCACTCTTAGCCGCCTCTACTTTGCCGCTACGTCCATCCCTGCTCAACAAGGGGATCTTAACGCCCACGCCTAACATCCAGTCCGGCTCCATCTTGGAAAACAAACTGTCGTCTTCATAGAGTGTGTAGTTACCGTAGAGAAAAACCGTCGGTAAATACTGACCTTTCTCAACATCCACCAGCCCCTGTGCCTGAGCCTCTTTGGCCTCGAGTAGCTTCAATGCCGGATGTTGTGCCAGAGTTAGCTGACTTAATCGGGGCAGTGAGGGAGCATCATCGAGCATAAATAGCTCGGAGATAGGGGTCACTTCCCGTTCATGTAGCATGCGCGACAGGGCTATTTCCGCCATCTCGGCCTGACGCCTGGCGCGGGCAAAGTTGACCTTGGCATTCTCTAGTGCAACTTGAGCATTTAGTCGCTCAACCTTCGCTATCTGACCTTGCTCTTCCAGCTTAACCGCATGCTCTGCATGTTCCTCAAGAGAGGTCACAAGCTCGCCTCTAGTGCGGGCCATGGCTTGACTCACTGCTACGCCGTAATAACGATCCACCAGTTGAATAAAGAGATCTCGGGTGGTCAGTTGCAACTGCTGCTCTTTCTCAGTCACATGCGCCGCATGAATGGCTTGGGTCGCAGTGATTTTACCGCCAGTATAGATGGGCCACATGGCCTGAAGGCTGGAGCGAAAGATATCTTGCTCGGTAAAGGGAGTAATAAACATGGTGCCAGGGATCGCTGCCAGGGCCCCACCCAGTGCAGGTGGCAGCGCAGCGTGATCCATAGATGCCAAAGGATTAAGATCCCTCAGATCCATCTCGATAGGCTGCTCTAATCTGGTGTAGCTGCCATTGAGACTAATAGAGGGAAGGTTGAGATCTTTCCCCGCTTCATGCTCGGCCTCGGCACGTCGTACTTCCTGTGCGCTGGCCTGTAGTTTATCGCTGACGGTAAGCAGCTGCTTCCAGGCTTGTTCGAAGCTCAGGTTCGATGCCTGTGCAGTAAAAGAGCCCAATGCCAACAACGACACTAGAGCTAACCTTGAAAACTTCATCCCTTTCCTCTGCACCTTGGTGTGTACAACCTAGAGTGTTTACTCTAATTTCTTGAACAATCTTAGCATTCATTGAAGTTGAATAGAAGGAGCTAAACCTACAAGCCTAGCTCCTGATCATTTTTTCTTATGCCGTTCCACCTACGGTTAATTTATCTATCTTGAGTGTTGGTTGGCCAACGCCGACGGGAATACTCTGACCATCCTTACCACAGACGCCAACACCCTGGTCTAATGCCAGATCGTTACCCACCATAGATATCTGTTTCATGGCTTCCGGGCCATTGCCGATAAGGGTGGCGCCTTTAATCGCCTGGGTCACTTCGCCATTCTCAATCAAATAGGCTTCCGAAGCCGAAAACACAAACTTACCGGAAGTAATGTCGACCTGACCACCACCGAAGTTAGGCGCGTAGATGCCATTCTTAACGGACTTAATCATCTCAGCCGGATCCGACTCGCCGGCTTCCATATAAGTGTTGGTCATTCTCGGCATAGGCAAGTGCGCATAAGATTCACGGCGCCCATTACCCGTTGACTGCACACCCATGAGGCGCGCATTTAATTTATCCTGCATATAGCCTTTCAAGATCCCATCTTGGATCAGCACAGTCTTCTGAGTCTGCACACCTTCATCATCGACGCTCAAAGAGCCGCGTCGGTTTACCATGGTGCCGTCATCGACCACAGTCACCAGCTTAGAAGCAACCTGCTGGCCGAGCTTACCACTGAATGCACTGCTGCCCTTACGGTTGAAATCACCTTCTAACCCATGACCAACCGCTTCATGAAGTAACACTCCTGGCCAGCCAGGACCTAAGATCACCGGCATTTCACCAGCCGGTGCATCTATCGCGGTCAAGTTAACCACGGCTTGTCTCACCGCCTCACGAGCGAACTCGAAACAAACCGGCAGACCCGCATCATCCGTCTCCATCATCACCTGATAATCATGACGTCCGCCACCACCACTGGCACCGCGTTCGCGTTTGCCATTTTCTTCCAGGATCACGCTACAATTAAAACGAACCAGTGGGCGAATATCAGCCGCCAAGGTACCATCACTCGCCACAATAAGTATCTCTTCGTGGACACCCGATAGGCTGATGACCACTTGAATAATACGGCTATCTAGACTACGAATATAAGCATCTGCCTGCTTAAGCAGTGCGATCTTCTTAACCTCTTCCATCGCCGCGATTGGATCGTCACTCTGGTACAGGGCCTTCATCTCTCTGCGCTTCCAGGCTTGTACCGAAGCACTCTCGCCGCCATGGGCTGCAATACTGCGAGCCGCCTCGGACGATGCGGTTAGTGCCGCATGAGTGATCTCATCGGCATAGGCAAAGCCAGTTTTCTCACCTGTAATAGCCCGGACCCCAACACCTCTCTCGATATGAAAGCTGCCCTCTTTCACTATGCCATCTTCTAATACCCAAGACTCATGACGGCTACTCTGAAAATAGAGATCAGAAAAGTCAATATCATGTTGATGGATTAGCTTGAGATAACCCTGCAGGTCATCCAGCGATAGTTCATCTTGTAAAAGGCTCTGCTCAACTTGGGTTAAAAATGGCATTAATCACTCTCTCTTTGTGCATAATTTTTATAAGACACTGACATCTACTTTCTATGGGTTAGCATCTTTGTGTTGTAACTTTGGCTCAGCAAAGCGGTTATTACTGGCTATTGGCATCTGCTGCCTAATCTTTATCATTTCATCTCTATCCAGCTTCGACTGGACCCAGCCACAACCGGTCATCTTCTGGGCATTAATTCGTCCCCATGGGTCAACAACCATACTCTGACCCCAGGTTTCCCGGCCACCCGGGTTATGCTGTCCCCACTGAGCCGCCGCGAGAATAAAACACTGATTCTCAATCGCTCTGGCCTGGATCAAGGTTTGCCAATGGGCCTCTCCCGTCACCTTAGTGAAGGCTGCCGGTAGGGCAATCAGTTCGGCTCCGGCTAATCTCATGGCTCTGAATAGATCCGGAAAACGCAGATCGTAACATATTGCTAAGCCTAACTTACCAAAGGGAGTGTCGATTACACTAATTTTATCTCCGGCGCAGAAGGTATCGCTCTCACGATACTCCTTAGTCCCATCGGCAACATCGACGTCAAACAGGTGTATTTTATCGTATTCACCCAAGACCTGACCTTGGTTATCGAATAGATAGGTACGGTTATAGACTCGGCCATCACCGACGGCAACGGGAATACTCCCCGCCACCAGGTAGATATCATAACGACGCGCCAGATCTGCGAGTGACGTTTTAAAAGGATTCGATTGGCTATCGCCGGCATACTCGAGTTGCTGGTTTTCGTGACCACCAAACAGCAGGCAGCATTCAGGCAGAACGACGAGTTGCGCTTCACCTGCAACTCTGGGAAGTTGACTAAGCTGCGACTCGATATACTGCAGATTCTTGCATACGTCTTGGCTACTTTGGCACTGAAGTAGGTTGATCTGCATCTTCTGGCTCCTTATCTATACGCTCATTTTGCTGAGACTTTTCGTCTGGCTGATGCCTTTCATCTGGCTGAGGCTCTTTAACACTAGGCAGCACAGATTCAGGGATCTCTATCTCTTTACTCTTACGTCCTATCTCTTCTAATTTAGGTTCAGCCATGGTACCTGTTAGCTGAAATCTTAGCTCAGTAATTACTTCGATCACCGGCTCTAATACCTTAGTTAGCGCGAGCGCACCTAGGCCGAATGTCCAGCCACCTGTGGTCAAGAGAACAACCGTAGGCACACTCGATGCTAATTGAGGCACGAATCGAATATCATAGTTCAGGCTTTCCGTCATCAGGTCCGTATAGCCTCTGACCTTCATATCCCCCGCTACCGCGTCCATCTCGGTATCATGGGTTTTAACCACACCATTATCAATATTCAGAGTGCCGGTAAAGGAATTAAAATATAAGCCTTTGCCAAATACATCTGAAAAATCCAGAGACAGCTTTCTCAGTAAGGAATCCAGACTAAACAGGGAGAAGATTCTGGCACCTTTATCGCTGACTTCGGACAGATGTCCCTTGCCTAACTCGAAATTCACCAAGCCATTGAGGCTCTCTAGCGAGAACTGATATGGCGCGCCTTGCCATGATATCTCAGCATCGACCTCGACCGGTGCATCTTTTAAACCTGGATCCATGCCGACAATTGCCGATATAGCATCAAATTTTGTCGCGGTTAATTTCACATTGAATTGAGTTAAGTTCTCATTATTGTCATTCTGCCAAACGCCTTTGCCCCGCAACTTGACCTCAGGAGTGGTCAGCGACAGTGTCTGAATTTGATAGCTATTTCCCTTAGGAGATCCTTGCAAAACCAGGTGCCCGAGAGAACTGCCGTAGAAAGAAAAGTCATCCACATCCACGGCTAGAGGAGGCAGGTTATCCAACACGGTATCGGTTTTAAAGTCAGCATTTTCCTGAGCCTTAACATTGGGCGCAAGATGGAACTTAGTCGCGACCAATTTGAGTCCCTGGGTCGCCCAGTCCGGATAAAAATCGATTCTACCGTCAAACTCATTCGAACTCGCCTCGAAACGCCAACTGTCTGGGGTGGGATAGGCTGTCATTTTTAGATCGGATAAGGTTTGTCCCATTAAGTTAAAGTCGGCAATGTCTGCATCCAGGCTTATCAATGGCGGGAAAAACGATGCCTGTCTACTCGTCTCTTCAGCTGCTGCATGCGCAACTTCTGAGCCTGGTTCGACGCCAGTAAGTCCAGTCGCGTCACTCACCACCTTATCCCCGGCGGTAAACTTATTGATGATGGCTAGCCAAGGGGCTAATTCAGTATGCTCTATGTCTAACTGCAGATGCCCCTGATTTTTTTTCAGTTGATCTCCGAGTTTAAATAAGCGGCCCAAGAGTAGATCATAATGAGCGAGGCGATGACCCGACTCTTGATCGAATTCTCCCCAGAACTCCATCTGCTTGCCTAACTTAATGCCTAGAGACGATTGCTTATTATCGCCAATCAGCTCGACCGTCAGCTTTCTTGACTCATCTTTCGCCTTGGTAAACGGCGCAGGCAGATCCAGCTCGGCACCGACTAAATCTGTCTCGACCTGAGCCTGTATACGATAGCCAGATGGATCGAAAACTAAGGTCATAGCCCCCTTCCAGCTAACATCTCCGGAATAGAAATCTTGCAATGGATTGTTTAGCTCTTCAGGTAAGTCTGCTAGTGACCATGCCCCCTTCATATCCAGATTGAGGCCATAATTCCTGCCGACATTACCCGTATCGAATGTCAAAGAGATGGGTTGTTGATACAGTAAGGCAGAAATATCCTCCCCGTTAACGATGTCGTTAACGAAACTCACCTGGCCGGTCACCTGATCGAGTAATACACCCGGCTCTGTGATATAAACCGGCGTTTTATCGAAAGTGATTAAACCACGAATATCTGCTTTCACAAACTCACCAGCCCCTGCCTCATACAGAGGGATGGTGAGTTCCAATGACGCCGACACATCACCATTTATCTGTATCACGGCTAAGGTCTCCCCAACAGAACCCACCAGTGGAGAGGCCTGAATGACTCGGGTCGCGGCCTTGCCTGAAGTCTGCAGATTAGCCTTAACGTGCAGTAATGACCTCGCGCCTAACTGAGGAATACTCACCCTAGCGCCATCGACAACCACATCTAATAAATGACCTCGCTGGATGGTGAGTGCCATAGCTTCATTTTCAATCTGCGCCATTAGATTCAAGTTGGTCACGGCTGGCCAATCGGGCTGGAACTTAAACTCTGCATCTTCCAGAGTAAAATTGGCTTTGAATACTCCGGAATGATTCAGATAGGGGTAATCACTTAAGGCGCCGTTCCAAACCACTACACCGTCTTGAATACGTCCTGCGACTAATCCGACCTTGAGGTAATCGATCAGACCTTGACTCATACCGTCCAGTGGCAGGTAATTACCTACCTCGACGACATCATTAACCTTGAAGGTTGACAGTAAAGCCAAATGGACTTGCTCCCCCAGCTCTAACTTCATGGCAGCATCGATAGCTATGTCCTGATTACTCATCTTCAGCTGAGGAACCAATATCGCCTGAGCGGCGAGATCATACTTAGCCTCGAAGGCTTCCCCCGAGAGAGACAAGGGCTGTTTCAAGTCGCTGCCAAAATCTAATCGGTAGTCTTGCTTCGGCGCCGAGATATAGATCGACTCATTTCCCCAGCCGAGTTGAAAATCTATGGGGTCGCTAGCCGGGATCCCGCCATCTTGTGACCAAGTTAATTGCTTTACGGATAAAGACAGCTGAGGAGCCTGATCCTTCAGTTTAGTCAATTTGATAGACTCGATTGCGCCTTTTGGGTTCAGATTCTGCCAGTTTTTCAGGCCTGCTAACTCCATTCCCGGCACTAGGGGCAACAGGGGTAATAGTAAGCCAGTATCGAGTCGATTAAGATAAGTGAATAAGCCCTGCTCTCGCATCTCGGCAACGAAGTTAAACTCAGGCCAAGCTTGTTGATTAGACTCGAAAGCGAGGTCATGACTGGTGAAACGCCAACCGGTTGGTGTAGGCAACCACTCGAGTTGGCCAGCCTTGATCTCGAAATGTTGCTTTTGATCATTGAGATCCCACTCGAGCCAACTAGGAGAAAATTCGATGATACTGGATTCAACCGTACGGTTGGCTAAATTCATCCAGGCTTGAAGATTAAGAACTCCCTCTAACTCCAGCTTAGCCTTATCATCGTAAGGATTTTTCTGTCTCGAAGCCCACGCCCCTAAGTCTAATGATTGCGCGGCTAAATAGACTTGTCCCTTAAGCCCGTCTGGCTTATTACCGCTACCATGAATATCGATTTGCAGTGACAATAACTCCACCTGTGACGCATCTTCATCGAGATAGAGTTTACCTTGACCACGATGACGATTTGGAGAGTTAGACCATTTGAGATCTTTGACAAATATGGGGCGGTAATTATTTTTCTTGCTCAGAAGTTGCAAGCTAGCCTGTTTAATCGAGAAACGCTCCAACTGCTCTAATAAGAGGCGATACAACCAGTCGGTATCCATCTCTTGAACACTCGCGGTGTCGTCGGTCTCATTGAGCTTATCTAAGTCGAGGGCAACCTGGACACCATCGAAGATCACATTCTCGATTTGTGGTGATGCCGTGAACAGGCTTTCCCAGAAATCCAATTTAATATGGACATCGCTCACCACTAAGGTAAATGGCAGGCGATCTTGGGGAGGGATGACGAGTTTGCTTATCGTTAAGGCAGGTCCGAAAGCCTGCCATTCGGCGCTCAGCAGGCCAACATTGACCCGAACCTGGTATTGTTGTTCGACATATTTTACTAACTCAGTTCGAACTTCATCGAGCTGAGGTAAGAGTCCACGAAATAGGCTCACCACCAGTGCAAATAACACCAGAATGATCGCTAATATTTGCCAGCAAAGCCGGCTGAACTTTCGGAGACAAAATTTACCAGACACTAGATTATTACCACATCGAACTTATTTTGCGCATACATAGGCTCATTTTTAAGCTTAACTCGTTTACCAATATAGACGCCGAGCTCGGCGACTAGATGGCTCTCTTCACCCGTCAAACTGCTATGAACCGCAGGCGAGCAGTACACTAAAAACTCGTCAGCATCATAGCTGCGGTTGAGTCTGATGATCTCTCTGAAGATCTCATAAGACACAGTCTCAACCGTCTTCAGGCTCCCAGTGCCTAAACATACCGGGCACTCTCCACACAAGACATGCTCTAAACTCTCTCGAGTACGCTTACGAGTCATCTCCACTAAGCCTAAACCAGAGAAACCACTAATATTAGTTTTAACCCTATCCAGAGATAATGCCAGTTCTAGGCTATTAAGCACACGTTTTTGATGCTCAGCATCTAACATGTCGATAAAATCTATGATGATGATACCGCCAAGATTACGCAGCCTCAACTGACGTGCGATGGCTTGAGTCGCTTCGAGGTTGGTATTGAAGATGGTATCTTCGAGATTTCGATGGCCGACGAAAGCACCTGTGTTGATATCCACCGTCGTCATGGCTTCGGTCTGATCTATGATCAGGTAGCCACCCGATTTCAATTCAACTTTGCGCCCCAATGCTCGCTGCACTTCATTTTCAACATCATAGAGATCGAAAATAGGTACAGGGCCTGAATAATGCACAATCTTATCGGCAATCTCAGGCATAAATTCTTGGCTGAATGCCAGCAGCTCATCGAAAGTCTTGCTCGAATCGACCTGAATTTGATCCAGCTCGGTGCCGACGAAATCACGCACGATACGCACTGGCAGTGCCAGATCTTGATATAGCAGAGACACACCAGGACGCTTACGTCGCTCACAGACCTTGGCCCACACCCGGCGAAGAAATGCCGCATCCTGGACCAGCTCTTGCTCACCGGCACTCTCTGCCGCGGTGCGAATGATAAAGCCGCCATCTTCGTCGACGAAAGGCTGAGTTAAGCCTTTCAAACGGGCACGAACCTCTTCAGACTCGATACGCTGAGAAACCCCGATATGACTCGACCCAGGCATAAATACCAGGTAGCGAGAGGGTAAGGTGATATCCGTAGTCAGGCGAGCGCCTTTAGTACCTAAGGGATCTTTCACCACCTGCACCATAATATCTTGCCCTTGCCTTACCAGCTGAGCGATATCGCGTACCACGAAATTACCCTTCTCGACATCGGCAACACACTCGGTGTGAGGCACGATATCAGAGGCATGCAAGAAGGCCGCCTTATCCAGGCCGATATCCACAAATGCCGCCTGCATCCCCGGCAAGACACGACTCACCTTGCCCTTGTAAATATTGCCCACTAGGCCGCGTTTCATTCGCCTCTCGATATGGACTTCCTGCAACACGCCATGTTCAACCAAGGCGACTCGGGCTTCCGTGGGAGTCACATTGATCAATAGCTCAGAACCCATCTTTCTCTGTACTCTGTTTTTGACTATGCGACTCATATTTACACTCACTTTTATTAGGGTTGCAGTTTCCAGGCTCTAGGGCCTAGATAACGTTATAAAATGTTCATCTCTTGCAGCAGTTCTCGGGTCTCTACCATAGGCAAGCCCACTACAGCAGAATAACTGCCATCTATGCGCTCGACAAAGCTGCCACCTAAGGCTTGGATACCATAAGCTCCAGCTTTATCCATGGGTTCGCCAGTAGCGATATAGGCCAAAATATCCTGCTCGGTTAACCGGCAAAATTGTACCTTGGTCTCAACCAGACGCATCACTGTCTTGCTGCCATCCGTTAACGC
Source organism: Shewanella benthica KT99 (assembly GCF_000172075.1). Classification (GTDB taxonomy): domain Bacteria; phylum Pseudomonadota; class Gammaproteobacteria; order Enterobacterales; family Shewanellaceae; genus Shewanella; species Shewanella benthica_A. Next base: position 3,217 of record NZ_ABIC01000016.1, on the reverse strand, counting down.
GACAGCCGTCATGACACTATGAACCTCACCCGATAGCTGGGAGAGTATCTTCAGGGCATCGGCCTCATCGACGGGTTTACCTAAAATCTTATCACCTAGTACCACTATGGTATCTGATCCAAGTACCACTGGGGTTCCCTCGACTCCGCACAAATTCAGCCCGGCTAGAGCCTTTTCTACTGCCAGGCGAGACACGAACACTTGAGGCGTCTCTGCGGATATATGACTCTCATCTATATCCGCCGTCAGGGTCGTAAAACTAAAGTCGGCACGTGAAAAACCTAACTGAGTCAGAATCTCTTTTCTACGCGGGGAGGCCGAAGCCAGTATGAGTGGACCGGAAAACGCCATTACTATCTCACCTTATATAAACGTCGTAAGCGACGTAACATCCAAAACACCCAAGGCCAGATAATCAGACTGGAAATAGCGGGTAAAAACAGGCTCTCATCGAATGTCACTGTCGACAGCACAAACTGGACCCAAAACACCACCAGATGATGCAGGCAGACTAAACTTGAAATCATCAATGCCTGCTGCCATATAGGGAAATTGCGCAGGCGCTGAAAATGAAGTACAACCACGTAGACGACTAATGACATAGATAACGCCCGAATACCTAAGTGAGCTCCCAGCAAGATATCTAACATCACCCCTAGTGCAAAGGCTGATAAAATATTGTACCTGTGGGGTAACGCCATAGCCCAATAGATGATAACCAGTAATAACCAGTCGGGACGCCAAGCTTCGACTATGTCCGGCAAGGGCATGATCTGTAATAACATGGCTCCGAGAAGGCTTAACCACACCACCCAACGGCCATTGGCAATATGCATGCTCATTCGCTTACCTCTTGCTTAGCTTCAGGCTTAACATCATTAGATTCTGCTACAGGAATGTCATTATGATCTTGGCGGTGTTCCAGTTCATCGGGCCAAATAAGCAGCAAATATCGAATACGATCTAATGCTGCCAATGGTTGAGCCGTAACTGTGGCGTAGCTCTGGCCATTATCTTTAATCACTTTCATCACACGAGCCACAGGATAGCCTTCGGGAAAACGATTACCTAGCCCGGAGGAAACCAGCAGATCACCGACACGAATATCAGTGCTCTTTGACACGAATTTAAGTTCCAACTCATCGAGAACACCTGTGCCATTCACCACCAGGCGCACATCATTACGTGTGATACGCACAGGTATACCGTGAGTGACATCAGAGATAAGCAGCACTCGGCTGGTTAACTCGCTAATTTGCACGACTTGGCCTACGACGCCCTGTGCATCCACCACAGGCTGACCAACAAACACGCCGGTTCTCGCCCCTTGGTTTAACACAACATATTGATGATAAGGATCGCTGGCGACTTCCATCACCTCGGCAACGACTTTCTTGGAATCCATGTGTACGGGAGAGCCCAGCAAACCACGCAGGCGATCATTTTCCTGTCTTAGATGCTCGAAACGCTGCAAACGCTCACTCATCAGCAGCTGTTGACGCAATAGCGCCTTGTTTTGTTTAGCGAGCATGTCGCGAGTCGCAAGATGCTCGGCAGACCAATCAAGCAAAGCTCCGGGAACATTGGCAACGTATTGAAGTGGGCTTAGAACAGAAGAGATAGATTGACGAACAGGATCGAGTCGGCCGTTGGCCACAATAAGGATCACCGACAAGATAATAGCCAGTGTTAATCTAAACTGGTTTGAAATACCACGCGCAAAAATGGGCTTCATAAAAAACTATAAATGGTTACGAAATACTAACTAGTATTCATTGGATCATAAAAACAAAATCAGGCTTTATACCCTATGGCGATAATGAGCGACAGAAAAAAGGCGGTTTAACACCGCCTTATTCGACCTAATTAGGTTTCTTCGGAGAAGAGATCGCCGCCATGCATATCGATCATCTCTAGCGCCTTACCACCACCTCGAGCAACACAGGTTAATGGGTCATCGGCAACCATGACCGGAATACCCGTTTCTTGCATGAGCAAACGATCCAGATCGCGGATTAATGCACCACCACCTGTTAATACCATGCCACGCTCAGCGATATCTGAGGCTAATTCTGGTGGAGACTGCTCTAGTGCAGCCATCACAGCACTGACAATGCCAGACAATGGCTCTTGCAATGCTTCTAATATTTCGTTGCTGTTCAGGGTAAAGCTACGAGGTACGCCTTCGGCTAAATTACGGCCGCGCACTTCTATCTCTAATACTTCATCACCCGGATATGCGGTGCCTATGGTGTGCTTGATGCGTTCGGCAGTAGCTTCGCCGATCAGGCTACCGTAATTGCGACGCACATAGTTGATGATTGCATCATCAAACTTGTCACCACCGATGCGAACAGAAGAGGCATACACCACACCGTTGAGTGAGATGATGGCCACTTCGGTAGTACCACCACCGATATCGACAACCATAGAACCGGTTGCTTCAGAAACAGGAAGACCCGCACCTATCGCAGCAGCCATAGGCTCTTCGATCAAGTACACTTCACGAGCGCCAGCGCCCATAGCAGATTCACGAATCGCACGACGTTCGACCTGTGTCGCACCAACAGGCACACAAACCAATACTCTAGGGCTTGGGCGGAAAAAACTGTTTTTGTGCACTTGCTTGATAAAATGCTGCAACATCTTCTCAGTCACATAAAAGTCGGCAATCACGCCGTCTTTCATCGGACGTATCGCCTGGATATTACCCGGAGTACGCCCCAACATCTGCTTAGCTTCTGTACCTACAGCCGCCACGGACTTCTGTCCGCCATTGCCTCGCTCAGTACGAATCGCCACAACCGAAGGTTCGTTAAGTACGATCCCTTCATCACGAACGTAAATTAAGGTGTTAGCCGTACCCAAATCGATCGAAAGATCGTTAGAAAAAATGCCACGCAGCTTCTTGAACATGTAACCAGCCTGTCTCAGTCGAGTCCGAAAAATAAAAAATCAGCTAACTTTAACAACGACACCCCTATGACACAAGGGCGATGAGGTTAACATTTGCTAATCAAGCGCTTTATTTTTAAATATCATAGAAAAAGTAGATGTAAGTGGGGCTTTGTCCTGAGAGGATGGACATCCCCTGCTAATGTCACCAAGAAGGCTTTCGAGTACACCAATGAGTTGGCTAATCTCTCGAAGCCGCTCTTTAGCATAGTCCTAATCTAACACTAATTAACTTCCCGCCAGTAGATCACCTTGTCATGAC
>NZ_ABIC01000017.1 GCF_000172075.1 Shewanella benthica KT99 | reverse complement strand
CGGTGAGATAGTCTGTGTTTTGGTTAAGTTTTTGATAATAAAGATTTAGCCTCTAGAGTGTTATGTTTTACCCATGTATTTAGCGCATATATATATTTTGTTGTGAGTTTGGTCATGGAAATGGCTTGATATGAATATTATTGTGCTTATTTCGAACATTTTGTAAAAAACGATATTTAGCCTCTCTTTACCGCCGCTGAGCGAGTAAAAGGCTTAAAATAAAATTCCTCAATAGGCATTAACTTTGATTGATGGGGATCTAATCTTAGTTGATGGTTGCACCACCTAAGGAGTCACTAATGATTTTAGAAGAAGTTGTTGAGCTCTCTCGCTTTCAATTTGCGATGACAGCCATGTATCACTTCTTGTTTGTTCCCTTAACTTTGGGCCTCGCTTTCTTGCTGGCTATCATGGAGTCACTCTATGTGATGACAGATAAGCAGGTTTATAAAGATATGACCAAGTTTTGGGGTAAGTTATTCGGTATTAACTTTGCCTTGGGCGTCGCTACCGGGCTAGCTATGGAGTTCCAGTTCGGCACTAACTGGTCATATTTTTCCCATTACGTCGGCGATATTTTTGGGGCGCCACTGGCAATCGAAGGGTTGATGGCCTTCTTCCTCGAATCCACCTTAGTGGGCATGTTCTTCTTCGGTTGGGATAGGTTCAGCAAACGCCAGCATCTGGCGGTCACCTGGTTAGTCGCCTTCGGCTCTAACATGTCTGCGTTGTGGATCTTGATTGCCAACGGTTGGATGCAGAATCCTGTGGGATCGGTATTTAACTATGAAACCATGCGCATGGAGATGACGAATTGGGGAGAAGTGTTATTTAACCCGGTTGCTCAAGTTAAGTTTGTTCATACCGTGGCTTCTGGTTATGTTGCCGGTGCCATGTTTGTCTTGGCTATCAGTTCTTACTATATCCTTAACAAACGAGACTTGCCGTTTGCTCGTCGTTCGTTCGCGATTGCCGCGAGTTTCGGTTTAGCATCAATTCTGTCGGTTATCGTACTCGGTGATGAATCAGGCTATAAAGTCGGCGAAGTGCAGAAAGTCAAATTAGCAGCGATCGAAGCTGAGTGGCATACAGAACCGGCTCCGGCTTCGTTTACTCTTGTGGGCTTCCCTAATCAGGAAACCATGGAAACCGATTACGCCATCAAGATCCCATTCGCAATGGGCATCATAGCTACACGCTCTCTGGATGAAGAAGTCACTGGGATTCATGATCTCATTGCCGATCACGAAATTCGTATTCGCAATGGTATGAAGGCTTATGCCATGTTGACTGAATTGCGTGAAGGTAATAAGTCACCTGAATTACTTGCAGCCTTCGAAGAGGCTAAAATCGATCTAGGTTACGGATTTTTGCTGAAACGTTATACCGACAAGATAGTCGATGCGACAGAAGAGCAAATAGTCGCAGCGGCTAAGGACTCAATTCCAAACGTAGCACCTATGTTCTGGACCTTCCGAGTCATGGTGGGGTCGGGGATCATCATGCTGTTTGTGTTTGCTGCTGCATTCTGGCAAAGCACACGTCATCGCATCGAAGAGAAAACTTGGGTACTGAAAGCGGCGCTGTACAGCTTGCCCTTGCCCTGGATTGCCATCGAGTGTGGTTGGTTTGTGTCTGAATATGGTCGTCAACCTTGGACTATCTCAGAGATTTTACCGACCTTCATGTCTGCATCGAGTGTTACCGTAGGTGATCTTTGGTTCAGTATCATCTCAATTACGACTTTTTATACTATTTTGTTGGTGATCGAAGTGTATCTAATGCTTAAATTTGCTCGCATGGGACCCAGTAGCCTGAAGACGGGTCGTTATCATTTTGAAAATCTGGATGCCTAAAGGGAGATCTGATTATGTTTGATTATGAAATGTTAAGATTTATCTGGTGGGCGCTGATAGGCTTACTCTTTATTGGTTTTGCCGTAACCGATGGTTTCGATATGGGGGTCGGTGCACTCTTACCTATTTTAGGTAAAGATGACACCGAACGTCGTATTATGATCAATACCATAGCCCCTCATTGGGACGGTAACCAGGTGTGGTTCATCAGTGCTGGTGCCGCCTTATTCGCAGCTTGGCCCATGGTATACGGGGTGTCGTTCTCGGGATTCTATGTGGCGATGATGTTGGTGTTGTTCGCCTTGTACCTTAGACCCGTAGGCTTCGATTATCGTTCTAAAATCGATGACCCAAGATGGCGTTCAGCATGTGACAAGGCACTGTTTATCGGTAGCTTCGTACCGCCGCTGATCATAGGTGTCGCCTTCGGTAACTTGCTTCAAGGTGTGCCGTTCAATTTCGATGAATACTTGCGTGCGACTTACCATGGTGGCTTCTTCGGCTTGTTGAACCCCTTCGGTATCATAGCGGGTCTTATCTGCGTCAGCATGTTTATGATGCAAGGTGCGACCTGGTTACAGATGAAGACAGAGAGTGATTTGAGAGCCCGTTCTGCGAATGCGGCTCAGGTATTTGCCTTACTATTGTTTGTCTTGTTTGGCGCTGCCGGTGTCTGGCTGATCAATGGTATCGACGGCTATGTGATCACCTCAGCTCTGGATACTTATGGCATATCGGATCCAACACTTAAGACGGTTGCCGTCGAATCTGGTGCCTGGTTGACAAACTATGACAAGTATCCTTTTACTATGATGTTCCCTGTTTTGGGGCTCGTCATGCCACTCCTAGTTATAGTAGCCAGTCGCTTGAATCGTTCTGGTTTCGCCTTCCTGTTTAGTTCAGTGGCTATTGCAGCCGTGATCTTGACCTGTGGTGCAGCCATGTTCCCATTCGTTATGCCATCTTCACTGGAGCCGAATGTGAGTTTGACCATGTGGGATGCCACGGCCAGTGAAAAATCTCTGACAGTGATGACTTGGGCTGCGTTTATCTTTATCCCGATAGTGCTTTCATACACTATCTACACTTACTATAAGATGTTTGGCCGTCTATCTCGCAGTTTCATCGAAGACAATAAGACGTCACTTTACTAACTAAGGAGTTTAATCTATGTGGTATTTTGCTTGGATACTCGGAGTATTGCTGGCGTGTTCATTCGGCATCATCAATGCCCTTTGGCTGGAGAACACCGAGAATATGGACAGAGAGATAGAGAATAAAGATTAATTATTTTCCGCTCTAGTCGATACTAAAAAAGCCCCGCCCTTGAGAAAGGAGCGGGGCTTTTTATTTATTAAGGCTAAGAAGGCTCAAGATAGAGCCAAGAAAGCTCAAGATACACGTCATTCCGGCATGCTTGTGGCCGGAATCCAGCTTGAATGATGTTAGATATGTTCTTGGCAGGTTAAGAGTCACGAGAAGTTGTAGAGGGGGATGAAGCGTCCCCTCTGTGTTAGCACTCGTATCTAGTGTCTAGCGACTCACTTAGTTATGCCCTAAATATGCTGATCTGTTGCTTTATTTCGGCGGCGATATTCGACAACTCCATGGCTGAATCGACAGTCTCACCGGCTCTTTGCTCGCCGTCTCGGGCAAGCTCGGTGATCTGGTGCAGATTGCGGGTGATCTCTTCGGCAACGACGCTCTGCTGCTCGGTCGCACTGGCTATGCTGCTCGAGACTATGGCGAGCTCTCCTATGCTGTTAGTGATCTGATTAAGTTGATTATTGGCCTCTTCACCTTGAGTCGCCGATGACACCCCGAGTTGCTGGCTCTGTGCCATCTGAGCCGCGGTTGTTTTTACTTGGGACTGGAGTTGATGGATGGTTTGCTCTATCTCTGTGATAGAGGTTTGTGTTCTCTGGGCCAAGGTGCGTACCTCATTGGCAACGACGGCAAATCCTCTGCCTTGCTCTCCGGCCCTGGCAGCCTCGATGGCGGCATTGAGCGCGAGCAAGTTAGTCTGTTCGGCGATACCATTGATGACTTCGGTTACCTTGCTGATGGCCTCACTCTCCTTGGTGACACTCTCGACACTGACATGGCTTGCATTTAACTGCTGGCTGAGTTCTGCCAAGCCTTGAACCACTAGGTTCAACTGTTGATGTCCTTCACGTGAGGCTATATCGACCTGTTGGCTCTTGGACGCTCCTTCGCTGGCATGGCTGGCCACATCTCTGATTGACATCGACATTTCTTCGATGGCAGTGGCTATTTGATCTGTCTGCGCCATCAGAGACTGAGCCTCCTCGCCATTGAGTTTGGCAACTTCTTGTGCTTGTGATGCCTGGGTCTCTAATGTCCCGACCGACTGTTGCAGTGCGACGATCAGCTGCCTGAGACCTTTGGCCATCTTCGATCTTCAGCTGCATGATCGTCTGTCTGAGTTGGGTCAGAGAGTCTGTGATATCGAAGCCTATGTACAAGATGCCGATGACTCGGCCCTGCACATCGGTGAACGGGCGATATACCGTCATATAATCGTTACCAAACAAGTTGGCATAGCCTTCATAGTTCTCCCCCTTGAGCAGGGCCTGATAACCCGGGTGATCCTTGCCCAGATAGGTGCCGAGGGCGCGTTTGCCATCGGCCATCTTCAAGGAGGTGGAGATACGCATGAAGTCATCGCCATCACGGACGAAGATAGTGGCGTTGCCGCCGGTGAGATTAGAGTAACGATCGACCTTACTCTTGGTGGCATTGAGTTGCTCTCTCTCATGCTTCAATGCCGGGGTGGCTTTGCCGAATATCTTCACCGTCTTGTCGGGTTTGCTGAACTGGCCCGGATACATGATCCGCAAAATATCTGCGTTGCGGCGCGCCAGGGCGAGCAGAGTGGAATACTGCAGCTTGATCAGATCCGCTGTGCTCTGCATCTGGGCCTTGATCCCCGTCACCGCCTTAACTTCGAGCTCATTTGCGGCGGCGAGGTAGGATACACTGCCGGTTACTCTGTCTAATTATTATTGCTATTAATGTAAAGCATATTAATAATCACTGATTTGACATGGGTCTAATAACAATGGATATCAGTGAGTAAGCTGTTTTTTTGCGATTTTTTGACCTAGATCGCAATTATCCATCCAGCCGCTCGTCAGCCTATTTGCTATCCTCCAACCCAAGACTCGCCGGGTTCGACATCGCTGGACTTCTCCGGCCGCATGATGAGTTTATACATGGTCGGTACCCAGATCAGCGAGAGTAAGGTGGTGAGTAAGGTACCACCGGCAATCGCGATGGCGAAGGGGGGCCAGAAGCCACCACCGGCGATAATCAAGGGCAGAAAGCCGCCTATTGTGGTAATGGTGGTGGAGCCGATATGACGACCACAGCCCGATACGACCCTGACTATGGTGTCTATATTGCCCTCTCTGGCATCACTCTGGTCCTCAAGCTCGGCCAGGATAACGATAGCCGCATTAATGGCGAGTCCCATCAGGCCCAATAGGCCGATGATCACAGTGAAACCAAACGGATAACCGAATAGATAGACAGCCAGTAAACCAAGCCCTGCGGATTGAATCGCGCTGATTAGTATGATGGCCGTTAGCCTGAATGAGTTAAATGACAATACCAGGGTTGCTAACAGTAAGGTAACGACCAAGACTAAATTAGACAGTAGGTTGCCTACGGCTTCATTGCGTTTAGCACTCTCACCGCCGACTTCGATATGATAGCCAGCCGGCAAGTTAAGCCCGTCTATTCGCGCCTTAGCATCATCGAGCACCTGTTGCGGCAGCACGCCGCTGACAATATAGGCCTCTATGGTATTGACCCTCTGACCATCGCGGCGAGGTATCGCACCGCGGCTGACCAGGATCTGACTTTTGGCGAGGGCCGATAAGGGAATGCCAGCTCCCGATGAGGATACCAGATTGATCTCAGAGAGCTTGCTCTGCTGCTCCCGAGTGCTGTCTTGTAGCCTGACTCTCACGGGTATCGATTCAGTTTGCTCTAAGATGCTGCCGCCATTGACGCCGATCGTGGCCATCTGGATCTGCTCGGCTATTTCGGTCAAATTGAGGCCGCTCATCAAGCTGGCATCTTCATTGACCTGGAACCATATCTTGGGGGCTCCGGCGCTCAGGGTCGCTCGCGTGTGTATCACATCCGGGGTATCGCTCAAGATACGCCTGATTTCATCGCCAATCAGCCTGAGTCGATCTAGGTTAGGGCCAAATACCCTTAGTTCAACCGGGGCATTGAAGGGAGGGCCTTGCTCCAACTTTCTGACTAATATCTGCGCCTCCGGGTTGGCAAGATCTAGGGCTCGTTGCAGCTGAGGAATGAGACGGTTAGCGGTGTCGAAATCTTCGACTTTGACCATGGCCTGGGCGTAATTGCTCGCGCCTTGCTGGCGTTGCAGTAAATTGTAATAAAAAGAAGGCGTATTGCCGCCTATGACCCAGTCTATACGGGTCACGCCCGGCGTGTCTCTTAGCTGTTGATCCATCTGTTCCACGAGATGACGCGTGCTCGCCACGCTCGCATGGGGGGCAAGATAGACCTCAATTTGGAACATATCCCGGTCTGAGGGCGGGAAAAATTGTTCTGTCATCTGGCCCGAAGCAATGAAGCCTGTGATAGGTAAGATGCCTATTAACAAGCCTGATAGCAGAGGGCGCTTGAGCGCCAGGGTCAGCGAAGCATTAAACAGCTTACTGACTTGTGGCAAGCTGATGCCGGTTTGATACCATTTGTCTTGATCTCCTTCTACACCGAAACGGCCCGCTAAGCCGGCTATCAAGGTGTGAGAGATGATGTATGACCCCAGCAGGGCAAACATGACCGAGATGGCGATACCACCGACAAATTCTCCGGCCGCACCAGGCATAAGAACGATAGGGGCGAAGGCGAGCATAGTAGTGATGGTCGAGCCTGCCAGAGGTAGCCATAGGTGTTTGAGTGTTGCAGCGACCGCCTCGATTCTCGATAAGCCCTGTTGTCTTCGCTGGGCGATGGCATCGACGATGACGATGGCATTATCGACCATGATCCCCAGCGCAACGACCAGGCCGGTGACAGACATCTGATGGATAGGCAGGCCGACGTACTTCATGCAGGTTAAGGTGAAGAGTGCAGTCAGAGGCAGAGATAGGGAGACGATGAGGGCATTGCGCAGACCTAAGGTCAGCATCAAGACCAGCAGAATAATGATGAAACCTAACAGTAGACTTCCTATCAGGCCGCCGAGCCTGTCACTGGTATAACTCTCTTGATCGAACAGCCATTGGATCTCGATATTGGCTGGAACCGACGCCTGCATGGCATCGACTTCGACTCTAACTTTGGCTAGCCAGAGATCCACCCGGGTATTATTGAGCATGCGGGCGGCCACCATCACACCTTGCTGCTGATCTATGAGGGCAATGGAATTGGCTGGCGTCTTAGCTTGTTTGTTAATGGTGGCGATATCGCCTAAGCGGATAATCTGACCCTGAGAGTCCACTTTTAACGGCACTCGGCGGATCCTCGAGAGTGAGTCGAGCTCTCCGGAAACTTCAATCAGGGCTCTGAAGTTATTGTTATTAATCTCTCCGGCAGACACCTTAGTATCGGCGTTACTGAGAATTCTGGCGATGGACGCCGGGGTGAGCCCCAGCTGATTGACCTTGTTGCCATCGAGTTGTACCAATACCTCTTCGGTAGGGGCACCATAAAGCTTGACGAAATCTGTGCCGCTGAGCAGCCTAAGCTTACTCTGTAACTCTTTAGCGTAACGGTTGAGCATATCGGTGCGAATTTCACCGCCGCCTCGCCAAACCAGTCCTAAGATGGCGGTGCTGGCATAACCAATTTGGTCATCCAGTAGTGGGTTCTGTGCCGCTGCAGGCAGTACCGGCTTGGCATCGGCGATGAGATCTCTCGCCCTGGACCACACAGGACCTGTATCTTGTACACTGTCTTTAAGTTCGAGCTGAATAACCGAAATGCCTGGCCTGGATGTGGATTGGATTAATTTGATCTCTTCTAACCTGCGTAGGCGATTCTCCAATACTTCGGTGACTAAGGCCTCGACTCGTTCGGCCGAAGCTCCCGGATATTGAGTGATCACCGAGGCGAAGCGGTTGGTAATATCGGGATCTTCCATGCGCGGCAAACTGGATATCGCGCCTAATCCAGCCACGATCAAGAGGGCGATAAATAAGCTTGCTAAGCGTCCATTCTCTACTAAAGCTTTAACCATCTTGTTTACCTCGCAGCCGTGGCAGCGGTAGATGTGGGTTTGACCCGCTGACCTACGACCAACTTATGCAGGCCTCGATCGATATAAGCCTCATCGACATGAACCGCGCCTCGAATAAAGGCCATGTCATTCTTGGTATAAAGGATCTCTATGTCTCTGCGCTCAATATTGAAGGTTTTATGATTATCCTGATCCAGATCTGAACTCAGCACATACAGGTTCCAAAGCCCCCTAATGCCATCGGTAAGCGCCGAAATAGGCACCCAGAATCCCGCTTGATGGATCTCTTTTTCGTAGGCCAAATAGGCTATCTCGCCATTGAGTACCTTGGAGTCTTTCGGCAGAGAGAGGCGTATAGGTACGGTTCGGGTCACTGAATTAACTTCGGCGCCTATGCCTTCTATGTGAGCCCAATAATGGGTATTAGCCACCCGCAGTGATATTTTCTGTTGAGGCATCAGGTGTTGTGCCACATTGACCGGCACCCCTATGATGGCTTGAGGATTGTTGTTTTCGACTAAGGTGAAGATGGCGCTACCCAAGGTGATGACTTCGCCTAGATTGCTGCTTCTTTTGCTGATCACACCATCGAAAGGTGCCAGCAGTGATGATTTTTCTATTCTGAGCGCATTGGCATATACGGCAGCCTTGAGTCTTTTTTGACCCGCTTTAAGGCTGTTGAGCTGACCCTTGAGTTCATCGAGTGTCTGCTCCGAGGTGTATCCCTGTTGCTGCAGTGCCAGACTTCTGTTTAGGGTACTCTTTGCCAGTTGCAGATCGACGCTATTTTGTAACACGCTGGCATTGAGTTCATCTCGCTCGGCTTCGAGCAGTTGCGTATCAAGCTGAGCCAGTAATTGTCCGAGTTGCACCGAGTCGCCGCTGTCCACGGCAATGAGTTTAATTTTCCCCGCTAACTCGAAGCCTATGCCTGTGGTGTTACCGGCCTTAATCGTGCCGGTAAACTCTTGAGTATGATGATAAGAGGGGGAGAGGGTAAGCGTGGCGGTAGTCACTGTTTGCACTAATGGTGACCCAGCATGCTCAGTCACCTCACCCTGACACGCAGCAAGAGAAAGGCTAAGCAGTAGGCTTATTGACACTCTCGAGTTTGAGACGGCTGTTAAAATACTCATGCTGACACGCTTCCTTGGTTAAGTCTTAGTTGCAAAAATGTTAAACTAGACTGCCTAGTCTATTTACAAAGAACTGGACTGTCTAGTCTACTTTGTGATTAAATGCGTCTAAAGTGTAAAAACCTTGTTAAAAGGGGCTTGTGTATGGAATCGGTTACTCCGAACGGAAATTTAACTCGAAGCGAACAAAAACGCCTGCAAATACTCGAAGCGGCCATGGAGCTCTTTTGTGGCCAGGGCTTTCCCAATACCAGTATGGATGAGGTTGCTAAGTTAGCCGGTGTCTCGAAACAGACTGTGTATTCTCACTTCGGCAGCAAAGATGAATTATTTGTCGCATCGATAGAATCACGATGCGTGGTTCAGCGCTTAGCCGAGGATGTGTTTACCGATCCCAGTCAGCCCGAAATGGCCCTGAGTTGTTTTGCCGAGTATTTCGGTGACTTGATTGTCAGCCCGGAAGCGCTGAAAGTATTTACCACTTGTGTGGCTCAGTCTGAGACCCACCCAGGAATATCGGCACTCTTCTTCGACGCCGGTCCCCAACATTTACTCTACGTGTTGACCGATTATTTTGAACAAGTGCAAAAATTAGGCGTTTATAAATTTGATGGTTGCCGCAGCTGCGCCGTGCGACTCTGTCTGATGATGTATGGTGAGATGAGATTAAAGTTGGAGTTAGGCTTAAACGCAGATGATCTGGTTGAGGGCCGTGCTGACTACTTAACAGGCTGTATTGCGATGTTTTTAAAGGCGTATAAGGTTTAGTCGCTAGAAGCGGCTTAATCCTGGGGCTTGAGCCCCAGGATTAAGCCAGGTGTTAGTCATCTATTACTATTTAAAGCAGCGCTTAACACCATGGCACTCATGAGCGTAGCCAGTGTGGTTTTAGTTAAACAATCACTGTGGGACTTCATATAAGCTGTTGTTATTGGGTGATGGGGAGAGACCCAGGCTAAAAACAGCCTTAACCTCTATGGCCAAGCTGATATTGCCCATCTTGATGGATCAGTGCCGCTTGTTTGTGTTTAGGTGATATGAGCAGGGGTCCGTCATCGAAGAACAGAAAGCATTTCCAATTGCGAACAAACACATCCCAACGAGTCTCGATAACCTGATACTTCTCATAACAGAAATAGACGGGAGTATTATCGGCCCAATCGAAATGGGCGGCAAACATCTCTGGTAGTGCCGGATCTTCACTGTCCCAAGCACTCTGCCAGTCATCGGCTTCAACCCAAGCTGTGTCTTTCGCGGCCCAGTCGCCTTTAGAGAACTGCTCTGTACTGCTGCTACGATTACTGATCCACTTGTTCCAAACTTCCATCGCCCCTTTCTGATCCAGCGGTTTGATAAACGCTTTATCTTCATCGGTCACAGGCAGATCTTTATGATTAAAAATCCATTTACGTTGGTATTGCTCGAGCGGGATATAAGTGTGTGCCAAACGACTCTCCAGACCCTTCTATGGTCAGAATTAGTTAAAGTTGAATCAAGGGATTATACAGACTTGAACATGATTATTAAATCGCTTCCAAGCGCGAAAGGAAAATTATGTGCGTCATGAAGGTGAATATCTGATATTTGTTTATTGAAGTCAGTCGGTACAGGAAGATGAAAGTAATAGAGTTTAGAATTTTCAGGCCGCTGTTACCCATAATCTAATGGATCACAGCCATCTGTGGATAGGCAGGCAGCTAATAAATAGCCATTACAGCGAGTCGCTAGGTTCACTCAGATGTTGATCGGCACCGAAATAGAAGATTGGAGCTAATATTGGCAATACTATCGCTTAGTTACTTGACACTGAGGCTCAAGAGTCGAAGATAGGTAAGTTACAGATTCTCAGAATGAGTAGAGATAGAACAGCTCTCAGAGGAGAAAAGGCGAGAGCGGCTTAATGAGAGTGTAAGTAAAAATTAAAACGATAAGGAATGATATGTTAAAGCTGACAAACTCTATATGTGAAGTGCTTATTTGTGGTGATTGGCACCTAATACTTGTTGAATCGCTTCATGGCAATAATAGTGCTGTACGTAGATGCCCAGAGTGCCGTGCGTCTATCAAGTTAATGAAGCAAGGCAAAGATGGGCAGAAGGCACATTTTGAACATAATAAAAGAAATCCTGATTGTAGCCTTGGTAACTCGATGGGTAAGAAACTTAAATATAACCATATTTCAGTACAGTTCTTAGAGAAAGAGAGAGAAGACAGCTTCTTATTTGAAAATTTAATTCCTTCTTGTATCGATAAAGATGCCGTTATCAATGATGGTGAGATAAGTGAAGATATCCTTGATGTGTTCGCTTCGCTTCTATCTGATTCAGAGAAACGACAAGAGATAAATGCTCGCCTAGGCCAAGGCCAATTTCGACAGGATGTGATCCGAGTGTGGGGGAGTGAGGTTTGTGCGTTAACGCTTACCCCTGTTAGAGAGATGCTTATCGCTTCGCATATAAAATCGTGGCGTAACTGTAAAGATACCCACGAGAGGTTAGATGGTGCCAATGGCATTTTGTTGTGCGCGCACATAGACAAGCTTTTTGATCGGCATCTGATCACCTTCAACAAAGTTGGTATTGAATACAGAGTCAAATTTAGTAGCCAGCTGGATAAATCTTTGATGACGCAATTGGGAGTCAATGAAGGGGATGCACTCGCGACTAGTAAAATTAAGTCGGCAGACCTTGAAAGGTTTGAAGATTATCTATTTTATCACCAGAAAATATTTTCTCAGCTAAATGAAATAAATACGCAATAGACCAAGATCACAGGGCAGCAATTAGACTAATTTGCTGTCCTGTATATTATTTATTCAAGGATGAGTAAGTTTACTACCAATATTTTATCATCAGTGACTTTTTATCCAGACACCCAAGATTGTGAGGTAAAGAGCTTTTGACCCTTATTCAAAGTAGAAGTGCACCACTCATTTCAGTATAAATTTCAAAAACAACAGTGGGTGTCTTTGTTGCCATTGTAAGGCCGTGGGGATTGTCGGAATTGACCTGCTCTTTACTCTTGCTTAGGGATGGGGTTGGCCTAACCATCTTGTTTTGATATAGCGGCCTGATGAGCTGGTCGACTCTATTTACAGAATACACCGCCCATGAGTTCAGTGTAACGACTCCAGTTTGATTCATCAGCAGCCTTTCTTATAGGCTCCATACAAGGCTGCGCTTGATGGCTCTGCTCAGTATGAGTAGAGAGCCAATCAAGACCACGCTGACTGATTGAGCAACGCAGGTAACGAATCCCCGTTATGTAATGGACACTCTCACAGATAAAGCCCTGCGCCTTTAGTTTAAACAAGGTGCGCTTTTGAAAATGTCCGTTACAGCTTTCATAGCCTGTCATCTTGCCAAGAGCAGGGCAAAGCTCGATACACACATCGATATAGTTACCCTGAGCTAACCAAGCAATAAACGCCACTTGCTCTTTAGTGAAGGTGGCCATTACTTGCCACCTGCATTTTTCTGACATGATTTTTTCAACTGAAAATGCTCCCATACTATGCAACCGAGTACAAATCCATAACAACAGCACATGAACAGATAAAGCAAAATATCAAAGAGTGTGTTCATAAACCCTCCCGTTAATGAAGTTTTCAACATCGCTTTCACGGTACATGACACGACGGCCAACTTTGATAAAGCTAAGAGGGTAGCGGCCAGTACAGCGCCATACAGATAAGGTTCCTATAGTGACTCCTAAGCAGTCAGAAACCTGAGAGGGGGTAAGCAGTGTATTCATATTAACTCCGATAGATTTGTGTTCGACGGAGTGACAATATGATCAAAGGGGAAATGAATATGCGCTTGTCAGGTTCAAAAAGGTGCTTCTCAGGGTGAGAAACACCTTTTGATGTTTAAACTAGTTTTTGTAGCTGTTTATTCAGTTCTAGCATTTTTGTGGTTCTGGCTTCTACTTGAGGTTCGGCTACTTTAGGGAGTGTGTTTAGGGTTACCCCATCAAAACCACATACTTCAATTGGAGCATCATAGTCAGCATCCCAAAGCTCACCAGTATTGGTATCTATGGCGTAATGATCATCTTTAGTGACATCAATACCATGCTCTTTTGCAAACCTAGCCCAAGAGTGTTGTTCAACTGGATCATTCATTTGCAAAATATGTCCAGCCAATGACTCTCTGCTTGGCTGCTGCAATGCTGATAATCTTGACCAATGCTTAAAGAACGAAAGCTCTGTATCGCAATCGGCGTTCACTTCCCAGTAATTGTCGATTATGTTCATGATCTCCTGTGAGTTTAAGCTATAGCAAATGGACTCATTGATAGATTGGAAGCCACGAGACTCGATCAGTTGATCAACATTTGGTTGAGCTAGTTCCTGAATTGTTGTGTTATTTATGAAGTGTTTTAAGGCCTGAGAAGGTTTTATTTGTTTTTCATAGTTATCAGCCCAGCTCTGTTGGGCTTCACCTAGTTTGTGACCCTTGATACTTTGTTCATACCAGTGTTGGCTACTTTCATCACTAGACACTGATGGTAGATCACCTAAAAGCCACAGAAACTCTAAAAGCTTGGATTCCTTATCGCCAGCTCTCGAACTTTGTTGTAACTCTGCAAAAAGGGCTTTAATGTTAACTTCAAACCCTTTGTACTTGAACGAATCAACCGACTCAGCTTCAATCTGGTTACGAGGTTCACTTTCATCCCAATCGTCAAACTCATCACTGTCACAATAACTTAGGTAGTGAAGCGCTTGCCGATTTACTAGTGGTGATTGCTTAAAATTAAGTGAAGCTAGTTGGTCTCGTATTAAGCTGGCAAGTTGAGTTGAGACCGTTTGGCTTTGGTTTAGAGTGAGTGCTTTTAGCTTACATCTTTCAAAGGCAATTAAAGGCTCCGTGTTCACTTGCTCTAGAAGCTGTGTGATTGATGATTTTTTGAGGGCGGCAAACGAATTCTTACCTAAGAAGGCTGCAATTAGTTCAAAAGTCTGTGCTCTAGTGATAGTGCAGTTTGGTGATTTTTTGGCCTGCGAGGATACATTGTAGGCACAAGTTGAAAGCATGTTCATAAATAAACTCCGCGGTTGAGTGCGAGGTGCATTAAAGCATTACCACAAGCGATTACGGCGAGGCTTCTCAACCAAGTCATTTATGAAAAATAGATTTTAGATTTTGATATTAAACTTTCGTTTTATAGTGCCTGTTTTCACTCGCATGTAAGTGAGGCGGGCGCCTAAAAATAAATTTACCTTAGGCTGCGAGATGAATCAAGGGTTGTAACGATTTTTTGCTGCAAGTAGGCATTACTATTTGTTTTTTCTTTCGGCTAAAAACCAACGATATACGGTTTGAAAGCCTTGATACTCACTTGTAAAAGGATGATTGATTGAGTTTGCATAGTCGTTGATAGATGGGAATAAGCGTTCGGTAGCTTGCTTGGGATTTTTGTATGGCTTCTCCTTGAATAAGCCAATTGCAAACTCCTTTCTTTTACGATTACTAGCATGGTGAGAGTTTTCACCTTTCTTTGAGTGATGTTTTGCTGTCTCAATAGCGCCTTTATACTTGGTAATATCCGTTTGCAGTGATTGATAACCTTCATTGGCATCGATGAACTGGCGTTGAGTGAAAAGCTTAAATAGCAGCTTTGCAGGCTTTGTCATGCCAGCTAACTGACATGCAATTGCAGCATGGAAGATTTCGGCGCTCTCTTGTGGCATTGCATCTACTAGATCTGAGAAGTCGAACTCCTCTTCTTGGGGAAAAGCTTCAGCAAGTGTTGGAGCATTGGCCAGCTTTCTAATCTCTTCAATATCGTCACAAGGTTCTAATTTAGACAAAGACTCAAACATTAGATTAAAGATATCGGCAGCCTCTTGCTGCTCAGCCTTTAGTATTGACTGACTACCGTCAACCTTTGCAAGTTCCTTAGCGAGTGTTTCCTCTGTTGTACCTTCGGGTAATAACGGTCTAACTTGTGAGTCAGTTTGAGTGAGCGTTTCAAATTTCTGAAAGCTATCTATGAACTGTTGTTTGAATTCAGGAAGTGGATTGTCAGCAGAGTCGAGGAAGGTGGCGAATTTCAGTCGTGTAGCATCGGGCATTTCAGGAATGATCTGTGCAAGCTCGGTATCAAAATCTGAGGTTTGTGATTTAGTCTGTGAATTGTTGACCGAACCTTTACTGCTCATTTAGTGCGACTTCCATGTTATGTCATAAATACAAAACTATTAGAAATGAAGCATAAAGTCTACAACTGAGGTTAACAGGGCAAAACTGACGTTATTCGAAATGGTTATAACAAAAAGTGATAAAAAACATCTGTGCGTGGTGATACAGGGGTGACACAGGATTTGGTGTTTTTACTAAGGTATTGATTTTGCTGGTAAAAAGGTGTTAATTGGTCTCCCCACAGGGACTCGAACCCCGATCGATCGCTTAGGAGGCGACTGCTCTATCCTGTTGAGCTATAAGGAGACGCCTGTGATTATACTGGTTTTCGCCTCAATGAAAAGAGCGGATGAAAAGCTAATGAGTTCAGTTGCTTGTTTATCATGCGATTTAAGTTAATAACTCAGTTTTTGACTACATTTTTATCGCCAGATCATTAATTTGCACGTTATAAGAGGCATTCTTATCGACTAATATCGCCGTCGCTGTTTTTTCAGTGACTTGATCGATTTTTATTTCTGCACGGCTTTTCCCTGCGATGACACGCATTCTATCGAAACGGTCGTTGATGTTTTGTTGCAGTATTAACTGAAACTTATCACCGACTCTGATGCCGTGGCGTCGACCCAGGTTTAAAATGACTCTGTCATGCTGTCTGGCGACGACTTGCCCTAATACCGGCCGGCAACTCAATGTGCTATCTATGTCTGCAACTACATTGGCTAATACCTTATCGATACTCTTGCCGTAGGCTGAAGCCCAGAACCTTTGGTGATTTGAGGGGACGGTTTCTTGGCGTTCAAACTCCCAGGGAGAGGAGGTGGTGTATGAATCGCTCCATATCTGTTCTCCACTGATGCCATGGTATAAGGAAAGCCTGATACGGAATTGACGAATGGGATCACTGTGCCATAGGCCTAGCATCTGGCTTTCGGCTGGATCGGTCGATATATCGATAATCTCAGGCAGGAGTACATATTGGCTATCGGTGATTTCGCTGAGCCAACTGGGTAGACGATAGCCGCGTATATCGACGAGTTGCTGTTCAACATCTAAACGCTCGTTGGCGTGGATATGAACAAAACTGGTCAGTGACTGGGCTTCCAGTGCATCACCGAGTCGCTGGGACAGGTCTTTCTCAAAATACCCGAGATTGCCGTAGCGTAATTGAGCCCTGTCCTGAATCAAAAACTGAGGCACCAGTATTGCGGCTTTTAGCTGCTGGCTATCACATTGTGAGCCTGGTGATTGCATGACATCGACTCGGAGCATGACGGTTAGCTTTTCGTCGTCAATGAGCTCGTTGACTAATTCGATTCTGCTGGCTTGGGCCTGGTTTGTTAGCGAAAAGCTATCTTGCACCAGTTGTCCGTTGCGGACTCTTTGGCTGCTGGTGAAATTGGCACCATTTTTGAGTGCGGCATAGGTCAATGCCTGTTCTATGGCATCTTCCCTGGCTTTGCTTATGTTACCGTCGACAATATTTGCCTGACCTTTGACCACAACCCAGGCGGCATCAGCACTTGAGGGTAAAGCGATTAAAAAGAGCCAAATTATTACGGTGATAATTTTCATGTAAGGTGTCCACTTCTAAATCTATGATGGCGTTTTCAAGCACACTATGAGTGTCAATAAAGGGCGTCATAATGGCGTTAATATTGAGGCGCGGAAATTGTGACTTTACATCGTTAGTGTCGCATTTCTGACACTTGGTTAGCTAAACCCGCCTAATTTCTGACTTATAGCAACTATAATAAACCATTAACTAACGCAAGCAATTAATATGCCATTACTCTGTCTAGAGTTTATGTCAGGCGCCTGTGTCGGCACTGATGCCGAACGTCTCTTGCTCTGTGAGCAATAACTTAGCTTAAGCTTTGGCTTGTTAAGCCGATAAACGCCTATTAGGAAAATAAATCTCGACTCGTATTTTTTATTTTTGATCAAGGTGGCTTAACATTTGCTTTAAATCTTATGAAGGGTCATAGAATTGATATTGAGTGTTTATCCAGGAATTAAGTATGCGTAAAGCACTAGTGTTTACTGCAGCGTTACTCTTGAGTGCGTGTGCAAATAGCGGTGAAGGGCTGTCAAATGATAACCTTCGTCAAGGCAATCAATTGCCGTCGACATCGGCCATCAACCACTTGTCTGAGCAAATCGTCAGTGAGTTGGTTGAGCAAAATGATGAGCTTGGGAGTGATCAGCCTTTGCTGGTGGCAACGCCGGTGTTACTGGACTCTTTTAATGAGACCAATGCCGTTGGTTTACAATTGCAGCAAGGTTTGATTGCAGCTCTGCATGCGCGTAAATTTAACTTGGTTGATATCAATGTTGGCGACAATATTCGGGTGACGCCTAATGGGGATTTCTTGCTTACGAGAGATTGGCAGCAACTGCCAGCAGGTATTGCTGTTGAGCATGTCCTTGTGTCGACGATGAGTCTCAATACCAGAGGACTAGTGGTTAATTCCAGAATAGTGAACATAACCAATAATCGAGTGATTTCGGCGTCACAAGGAACATTTAATATCAACGAATTAGCTGGGTACCTGAAGGCATCCGAGAAGATCACCTCAAGAGATGGTCTGTTATATAGAGATCCCGTCGGCGGATCACGGCAAGTTCAAGTGATAGGTGGTGCGCAATGAAAACATGGATAATCTTATCTTTACTGTTTATCTCAGGCTGTGCGTCACCGGACAGGTACATAGAGTGGGAAACTCAGGCTCCAGAAAGCTTTCCTAAATTAACGGCGATAGGCTACGCGCCATTAGATACCCAGCCAGCCCAGTCTCAGGCACAAAAAGTGGTGATGGCGATGCAAGCCTCGAAAATTGTTGCATACAGAGAATTAGCCGAACAGGTTTTTGGCCAGCAGTTGTCAGCCAGCAGCAGTGTCAATGATTGGATGTTAACAAGCGATAGCATTCAAGCATCGGTATCAGGTGTGATCCGCGGCGCTAAAGTGGTAAGGAGTTATCCTGCTGGGGATCATTATGTGACTGAACTCGAGTTAGATTTTTCCTTGGTATGGGCCTTGTATCAGCAGCAAAATAGACCACAAAAGATAAAAGAGATCACTTACTTTTAAGGGTTAACTATTGGAGGCCGGAAGCAGTAGGCTTGAGTCAATGTGATGGCTTAAGTTGGAGCGATTATAACATAGCGAGGGAGAGTTGAGAGTGATGGCCGGGGAGTTTAAAATAGGGGGTTAGGCTTGGATATCATTGCCTAAGCTAGATATTGTCGAGGTCTTGCCCTTGTCATTATAGGTCAAGCTAGAGGCATTGCGGCTAACTTGCAGCGCCTGGGCAAAGCGATTCATGCTGGCGATATTCAGTTCTATCAGGCTGGAGTTTTCACTGTTCAATTGTTTACATTCATCCAGCAGTGTTTTTACCGATGCCACTCGAGCCGATAGGTTTACATCACTGATAAGTAAAGCCTTCTCATCATGGAGGGATAAAGTTTCATCTTTACTTTTCAGCTCATCGAGTAATCGAGCCTTGGCGCTCGCCAACGAAAGTAGCAGGTCTGCATCTTGATGGCTCAGTGCCGCTTTCTCATCTGTGATGATTACTCTTAGCTTATTAAGCAGTTCGAACTGAAGTTCGACGATGTCGTTGATCTTGCTCATAAAGTTACTCGCCCATTCCCTTTAGGTCATTTTCAAACCGAGCTATGTTGCTGGCCAGTTTTTCAGGATCAATCTTATAGCGACCTTCTGCGATAGCCAGCTTTATTTCTTGAACTTTTTGCTGATTAATTTCTGGTATATCGGTCATTTTGGCTTGAGTGCTTTGTAGTTGTTGTGCCTGAGCAGTCAAAGAGACCGAGTCACTCTTAGGTGGCGCACTCAGAGAGCTGACTGGGTTGTCATTGGTTTTTTCACTGCTTTTATGTGCAGGTGACTTGCCAATGTGAGTATGTACGGCAGTGTTTGCTTGCTTAATATCAATAGCCATATTCGGCTCCAACAATTAAAAATAAAAGAACATAATACTATATCGGCAGTGATACCCTGAGCTTTAATGAAATTTGAGCAAAATTACATTCTGACCTCGACCTTGCCGACATCTATGACTCTTGCGTTGACACGTTTATTGGAATAGGTGTTCTTAATACGAATTCTATCACCTAAATTACCATCTTGCAGTGCTTCTCCGACGGTTTTTATTTGAAAGTTCTCTGTGCGTGCAATAATGGACACTGAATCTCC
The DNA here is from genome assembly GCF_000172075.1 of Shewanella benthica KT99. Lineage (GTDB taxonomy): Bacteria > Pseudomonadota > Gammaproteobacteria > Enterobacterales > Shewanellaceae > Shewanella > Shewanella benthica_A. The sequence goes on along the minus strand of NZ_ABIC01000017.1, from coordinate 60,292 downwards.
TTTGCAGACGAAACAGAGGTTATTACTGAATATAGGCTGATTGGGAGCAATTCTTCTTTTTGCTCTGGTACCAACAACCTCGTCCAGATTGCTGAATTGCCGTCCTCGTAGAAGAGTTTGCTCGACATACTTGATGACTATGTCGCCTTTAGTGATTAAATCCCCTGGGCCCAATGTCGCTCTGGCGACAACAACTGGGTAAAGAATGTCGACTCTTACGGAGATGAATATTTGCCAAGGGTATTGAAGCTGTGGGCTGTTACAGGTTATTTTTACCGTGTTGTTGCGTTTAATCGCTCTGTTACTGGCCAATTCTGCCTTTATGGGGGGGAAACATAATGGTGGCTTAAGTCGTGTGTCTAAACTTTGCGGAGTAATGATAACTCTTGCATGCTCGGCGACATCTATTTTTTCTTCTACAACCCCTATAGCTAATTGGGATATGGCCGATAAAGAAGGCACACTTGCATCTTGTGTGCTTAAAGCGTGATTTGACAAAAATATCAAAGAAAAGAGGACATATTTTGCTTTCATAATGAATAGACTAGCTTGATGGGCTAGATTACACCTATACTTTCTTCGTGACTGAAAAATTCGCCTTGCTCAATAAGAAACTTAAGGCGCCATAAACTTGACTATAAAGTGTCAGGTTGTGAGATATTTAACACTTATAAGAAAGTAAGCAATTAGTATGCCTAGTATTTATAAAACCATGAGTATTAGGTGACATTTAAAAGACGACAGGGCAAGCGCATTATGTCAAGCATTCTTGAGTCAGTGAATAAACGAACACAGTTAGTCGGTCAGAACCGTTTAGAGTTATTGTTATTTAAACTCAATGGTCGTCAAAGATATGGTATCAATGTTTTTAAAGTGAAAGAGGTATTGCAATGCCCACCTCTTACCAAGCTTCCTAAGTTAAACACTTATGTGAAAGGGATCGCCCATATTCGTGGTCAGACGATTTCGGTAATCGATTTGAGTGCAGCTATAGGAGGGCGTCCAGTCGAAAGTATCGATAACTGTTTTATCATCATTTCTGAGTACAATAGGAGTGTTCAAGGCTTCTTGGTAAGTTCAGCTGAGCGGATCGTCAATATGAACTGGGAAGCCATCTTACCGCCACCAAAGGGGACTGGAAAAGACTCATATCTCACGGCTGTGACCGAGATAGAAGGCGAGCTGGTAGAAATACTCGATGTGGAGAAGATTCTTGATCAGATCTCGCCGGTTAAAACTGAGATAAGTAAAGAAGCCGATGAGCAGCTGACCTTAGATAGGGAAAAACATTTCCATATTATGGTCGTAGATGATTCTGCCGTGGCCCGTAAACAGATCATTAGGGCATTAGTATCATTAGGTTTGCAGATAGATACAGCTAAAGATGGCAGAGAAGCACTAGAGAAGTTGACGGCAATGGCTGCTGAAATGGACGATGTATCGACCGAGATCCCGCTCATTATCTCAGACATTGAAATGCCTGAAATGGACGGCTACACCTTAACTGCAGAGATTAGAGACAACCCTAAGTTGAAGAATATTAAAGTGGTGCTGCATACGTCTTTAAGTGGGGTATTTAACCAAGCTATGATTGAGAAAGTTGGAGCAAATGATTTTATTGCTAAATTTAATCCAGATGAACTCGCTGCGGCAGTAAATAAGCATTTGAGTCTATAATAATTATTACTCGTACGGGGTAAATTACATTAATCTTGTTTATTGTGACTCTCTCGTGTATAAAGCTGCGCTCGAATTAAATCTCGTTATACTGAGTTTAGTTAAATCGTTATAGCTGTTTTTTTATACTAGGATATAAAGGTGCCGAATAAATCACTCGCTGAAACTGAGTATACTCAATTTAGACTTTTTTTGGAGCAACACAGCGGTATAGTGCTGGGCGATAATAAGCAGTATCTTGTGCGTAGTAGGTTGGCGCCTTTGATGGGCAAGTATAATCTGCCATCACTTTCTGAAGTTGTTAGGCACTCGATGAAGCCCACAGAGCGACAACTCAGAGCGGCGGTGATCGATGCCATGACGACCAACGAAACCTTGTGGTTCAGAGACTGCTATCCTTTCGATCTCCTGTCGAGTGCACTCTTACCTGAATACTCCAAACTGGGTAGGCCGCTTAAAATTTGGTCAGCGGCTTGTTCGTCGGGGCAAGAACCTTACTCGTTAGCGATGACTATCTTAGAGTATCAACAGATGAGGCCCGGCGCCTTACCAGGTAGTGCATCAATTTTAGCCACAGACTTGTCTCCTTCTATGCTCGAGAAGTGCAAAAGTGGCGAATACGATAATTTAGCCTTAGGCCGTGGATTATCAGAGCAGAGAAAACGTCAGTTTTTTGATTCTACCAGTTCCGGGACTATGGTCATTAAAGAGAACGTGAGAAAATTTATTAACTTCAGAGCTCATAATTTGCTTGAAAGTTATACCTTACTCGGTAAATTTGACATTATCTTCTGCCGTAATGTGCTGATTTACTTCGCGCCGGAGGCAAAGGAAAAAATATTGCGGCAATTTGCTGCCGCATTGAACACCAAAGGTATACTTTTTCTTGGCGCTTCCGAGTCTATTGCCGGCTTAAGCGAAGAATTTGACATGGTCAGATGTAACCCCGGCATCTATTACCAGAAGAAAACTTAACCGCGGACGGGACTCGTGCCGCTAGAGGGCTGACCCTTCTGTTCGGCATCCGTGCTTCTTCCATAAGCTTATGGCCCTACTAAGATGCCAGCTCTCTGGCTCGTAGGGCTTTCACTGGCTCATTTCTAGCAATGTTCACGTCAACAACAAAATACTCAGCTTCAAATGGTCGGCCAAGTTTGAACTTGTCAGTTTTCGGCCGTCCTGGTCACGAGTTTGTCAGAATCTAGCGGCTAATTATCCTTGTCGGTTACCATTTCCTTCTTTATGGCACAAGTATTGCTTTATTGTATGACATCGAGTTCAGGAGGCAATTTCATGGCGATTAATTTTGATAAGGCATTGGGTGTGCATCAATACACACTAGGGATCAGAGCCAAACGTGCTGAAGTCATCGCATCTAATATTGCCAATGCCGATACTCCCCATTATAAGGCTCGTGATGTTAACTTTGATAAGGCATTACAAGCCGCAACCAGTAGGCAAGGTGGCTTGGCTATGAGCCGCAGCGATAGTCGACACTTTGATCTGACAGCGTTATCACAACAAAATTATGGATATAGAGTGCCTAATCAGCCTGATACCGGGGATGGTAATACGGTTGATATGCAAAAAGAACAATCAGAATTTATGAAAAACGCACTCGAATATCAGATGTCACTCGGCTTTCTCGATGGTAAGTTTTCAGGTATGAAGAAAGCATTAAGAGGAAATTAATCATGAGTCTATTTAATATCTTTAATGTTGCAGGTTCCGGCATGTCGGCTCAATCAATAAGATTGAATACCACAGCTAGTAATATTGCCAATGCCGATTCTGTCTCAAGTAGTGTCGATAAGACCTATCGTGCTCGTCACCCCATTTTTGCAGCCGAGATGCTCAAAGCCAGCTATCAGCAGCAATCATCACCCTCTGTCGTGGTGAAGGGCATAGTAGAAAGTGATGCACCCTTGTTGAAAGAGTACTCTCCAAATCATCCTATGGCTGACGGGGATGGCTTTATCTATAAACCTAACGTCAATGTGATGGAGGAGATGGCTAACATGATTTCGGCATCCAGATCGTACCAAATGAATGTTCAGGTGGCTGAAGCAGCAAAGTCTATGCTTCAGCAAACTCTAAGAATTGGCAAACAATAGGAGGTAACAAGTGAGCCTCATTAACCCACTTAATAATCAACCCCTCGGTGGACAGTCTCAAATGTCGACTCAGTCGGTTGCACCGTCGAAACAAGCCACATCGGCAACTGTTCAAGCTGCTGCAACTCAGCAGACATCGACAACAGGGAATCCATTTCTCGATGCAATTCGTCTGCCTGAAGAGAAATCAATACCAGAGGCAAGTAGTCAAGGCTTGAGCCAAGATGATTTTTTCTCTCTCTTGAGTCAACAGTTGTCGATGCAAGATCCTTTTAAACCCGTCGATAACGACCAGATGATTGCACAAATGGCAGCATTTTCTACCGTTGACGGCATCAGTAAACTCAATGATGAGATTATCAATCTTAATGCCGTGATGACTTCTAGTCAGGCTTTGCAAGCTTCAGGTCTTGTGGGGCAGAAAGTATTGATCCCGTCGGACACTGGCTATCTGTCGGAAGAAGGCTCTGTGCTTAAGGGCGTCGTAAGCACGCCGGAGGCTATCGAGACCATAGTCGTACGTATCGAAGATGACAAAGGGCAACTGATCACCACGTTTAACATTGATGGTAGTCAAGGTGGTAATGTCGATGTGTCCTGGGATGGTTTGGACAACAATGGTGAGCCGATGCCAAGCGGCATTTACTCGATTAAAGCCAGCGGTAGAATCGATGGACAGAGTGAGGATCTGGTGGTGTCCACTTATGCTCATGTTACCAGTGTCTCTCTGGGGACGGCATCTACCGGTTCAATCTTGAATTTACGCGGTATTGGCGGCATTAAACTCGGCGATGTCTTGGCGGTTTCTGAGGTGTGATATCGCTTTTAGGCGTGCCGTAATGAATTAAATGTCAATGGTGTGTTTCATTGGCAGAAATAATAAAATGAATTTGAATCGAGGTGAATTATGTCGTTTAACATTGCATTGAGTGGCATCGCTGCTGCACAGAAAGATCTAAATACCACGGCAAATAATATAGCCAACGTTAATAGCATTGGCTTTAAAGAATCCCGTGCCGAGTTTGCCGATGTGTACGCGAATTCCATATTTGCTAACGGTAAAACGGCGGTCGGTGGTGGTGTAACCACCAGTCAGATTGCTCAGCAATTTCACCAAGGCAGTTTACAGTTTACCAATAATGCTCTGGATTTGGCGATCAATGGTGGCGGATTTTTCGTGACCTCGTCAGAGCTCGAAGCTAAAGACCACTCTTTTACCCGAGCGGGCGCATTTAAAGTCAACTCTGCCGACTACTTGGTGGACTCACAAGGCAATTATCTGCAGACATTCCCTGTAGATAAGGATGGAAACTCGACATCGGTTAGTTTAACCACCACTAAGCCGGTGCGGATCCCAGATACGGCGGGTAGTCCGCAGAAGACGGAAAACATTGGCATACAGATGAACCTTAATGCCGCCGATTCTTCGTTAGATCCCGCCTTGTTTGATGCTAATGATCGAGATACCTATAACAACTCCACCGCCGTGACCATGTATGACTCCCTGGGTGAGCCGCATATTCTGACCACCTATTTCGTGCGACCACCGAATGCGGCTTATATCGGTGAGAGCAATTGGGTGGCCTTCTATGCCGTAGATGGTCAACGAGTTGACTTGGCAGAGGCAGGAACATACGATCAAGATGACAACGGCGATGGCGTGGCAAATGTTAGAAGTACAGCTGCTGTTACTGCTGGCGGCTGGAAAGGCGCGGTGATCAAGTTCAATGATACGGGTGCTCATATCGCTACCAATCCTGATCCTATTTTAACTGTGCCGTTGGGGGTTGGCGTTGGTAGTGCAAACGTGCTGGGCCCCGGAACCGATGGCTCCCAAACTCTGACGATAGCGTTTAATAATCCGACTCAATATGCCTCGACGTTCGAGGTGACTGAGTTAAACCAGGATGGTACCACTGTGGGTCGTCTCACCAATGTCGAAGTCGGCGCAGATGGTTTGATCAATGCCAGTTACAGTAATGGCACAACAGTCGCTCTGGCTCGGGTGGCACTGGCGCGTTTCGCCAATGAGCAAGGTCTGACTCAAGTGGGCAACACTTCCTGGAAGGCTAGCCAAGATTCAGGCCAGGCACTGGCGGGTGAGGCAAATAGTGGTACTTTTGGCAGTATACGTTCATCTGCGTTAGAGCAGTCGAATGTAGACTTGACCACACAACTGGTGAATCTCATCTCAGCTCAACGTAACTTCCAGGCGAGTTCAAGAACACTGGAAGTCAATAATACCTTGCAACAGACAATATTGCAGATCCGATAAACTGGAAGTCAATAATACCTTGCACCAGGCAATACTAGACTGCAGATCCGATAACTAGTTCGAGGACACTGGAAGTCAACAATACAAAAAGGCATTGCCGCCCGGCAATGCCTTTCCGTTCTAAACCTTCTTTTTTTGTATCCCTCTTTATTCAAGCGCCAATTATTTGTTTTTATTCTGGCATGATGTTTGCTTTGTTTAGTTATCAACAAGTATTAAACAAATGATTGACGGAGGAACCCAGTGGATAAATTACTCTATGTCGCCATGAGTGGCGCAAAGCAGAATATGAATTCGCTGGCTGTACGCGCAAACAACTTAGCCAATGCCAATACCGATGGTTTCAAGGCGGATATGGCACAAGCTCGTTCGATGCAAGCCTTCGGTGAAGGCTTGCCAACGCGCGTATTTGCCATGACTGAGAGCCCATCGGCTGATTTTACCGCTGGGCCTATCAAGACCACAGGAAGAGATCTCGATATCGCCGTTAAAGGTGATGGTTGGATTGCGGTGCAGAGCGCCGATGGCGGAGAGGCATACACTCGCTCCGGCAGTTTAAGTTTTGACACTACAGGCTTACTGCGTAACGACCGGGGAAATCCCATCATGGGGGATGCCGGTCCTATCGTGTTACCCCTGCCTATCGAGAAGATAGAGATTGCTCAAGATGGCACCATCTCAGTCAGACCCTTAGGCGCTACGGCGGAAGTTATCGAAGTCGTCGGCCGCATCAAGTTAGTCAATCCTGGCAATCAGAATTTGATGCGCGGGGAAGATGGTCTGTTCAGATTAATATCCGGTGACAATGCCCCTGCGGATGCTTTTATTACCTTAGAGAGTGGGGCCGTGGAAGGCAGCAATGTCAATGCCGTCTCTGAGATGGTGGCACTGATTAGTATACAACGTCAATTTGAGATGCAGGTCAAGATGATGAAAACAGCAGAAGAGATGGACAAAGCCTCCTCTGCATTAATGCGTATTTAGCCAGGAATAATATTATGCAGGCAGCGTTATGGATTAGTAAGACAGGCTTAGATGCTCAGCAAACCAATATTTCGGTTATCTCTAACAACCTAGCCAACGCGAGCACGATTGGCTATAAGAAGAGTCGTGCGGTGTTTGAAGATCTCCTCTATCAAACGGTTAACCAAGCTGGCGGCATCAGTGCGTCTAATACCAAGTTACCTAATGGGTTAAATATCGGCGCCGGCACTAAGGTTGTCGCGACTCAAAAGGTGTTTACCCAAGGAAACATGCTGACGACCGATAACTCCCTGGACATGATGATCGAAGGTCCGGGATTTTTCGAGATACAACTCCCCGATGGCACCGCGGCTTATACCCGTAATGGTCAATTTACGTTAGATGACACCGGGCAAATTGTCACCTCAGGTTCGGGCTATGTGGTTCAGCCGGCAATTACCATTCCAGATAATGCCACCAGTATTACCGTGTCTGCCGAGGGGGAAGTATCGGTCAAAATGCCAGGAACCATAGAAAACCAAGTGGTGGGTCAGTTGAGCATGTCTGATTTCATCAATCCGAGCGGCTTAGATCCCATGGGACAGAATTTATACCTGGAGACCGGCGCCAGTGGCACACCCATTCAGGGAACGGCTTCACTCGATGGTATGGGGGCAATTCGACAAGGTGCACTGGAAACGTCGAACGTTAACGTGACCGAAGAACTGGTTAATCTTATCCAGAGCCAACGTATCTATGAGATGAACTCCAAAGTTATCTCGGCCGTCGATCAGATGCTGTCCTACGTGAATCAAAATCTGTAAAGGCAAGGTTATGCATAAACAAGCTTCATTATTAGCGTTATTACTGAGTTTCTTGTTGAGCGGGTGTACTTCGACCAGCGGTCAGAAACCGATCCCTGACGACCCGTATTACTCCCCCGTGTATCCTGAAGCGCCGCCAACTAAGATTGCCGCTACAGGTTCCATGTATCAGGACAGTCAGGCATCTAGCCTCTATTCCGATATTAAGGCACTAAAAGTCGGCGACATCATCACAGTGATTTTGATGGAGGCGACTCAAGCGAAGAAGAGTGCCAGTAATGAGATTAAGAAGGGGACAAATTTAACCCTAGATCCCATCTATGCCGGTGGCGGCAATATCACCATTGGCGGACAAGCCTTGGATCTGAGATACAAGGACAGCATGAATACTAAGCGAGAGTCTGATGCCGATCAGAGTAACAGCTTAACTGGCAGTATTTCGGCCAATGTGATGCAGGTGCTTAACAATGGCAACTTAGTTATTCGCGGAGAAAAGTGGATAAGTATCAATAATGGTAATGAGTTTATTCGCATCACTGGGGTGGTGCGCTCACAAGATATACGTCCTGATAACACCATCGATTCGACTCGAGTCGCTAATGCACGTATTCAATACAGCGGTACTGGCACTTTTGCCGATGTGCAACAGGTTGGCTGGCTCAGTTCATTCTTTATGAGCGGCTGGTGGCCTTTCTAAGCTTGCTATTGAGCCTAATCGTGATTAAGGAATTAACGCTATGAAATATAAATTTATCACTTTTTTATTACTGGTTTTTGTCGCCGCGCCCAGTCAGGCACAAAGGATAAAAGACATGGCCAACGTTCAAGGCGTGCGCCATAACCAACTCATCGGTTACGGTATGGTTGTCGGTCTGCCAGGTACGGGCGAGAAGACGCGTTACACCGAGCAGACGTTTAAGACCATGCTGAAAAACTTTGGCGTTAATTTGCCCGATAATTTTCGGCCCAAAATTAAGAATGTCGCCGTTGTCGTGGTGCATGCGGATATGCCGCCCTTTATCAAACCCGGACAAACGATAGATGTCACCGTGTCGAGTATGGGCGAAGCCAAGAGTCTGCGCGGCGGAACCTTAATCCAGACCTTCCTCAAGGGGGTCGATGGTCATGTCTATGCCATTGCTCAGGGTAGCATGGTGGTCAGTGGTTTCAGTGCAGAAGGTCTAGATGGCTCTAAAGTCATGCAAAATACGCCGACTGTTGGCCGAATTCCTAATGGCGCCATTGTCGAGCGTGCAGTCGCAACGCCTTTTTCTAGCGGCGACTACCTCACATTTAACCTACGTCGTGCCGATTTCTCCACGGCTAAACGATTAGCCGATGCCATCAATGACTTGTTGGGTCCGGGAATAGCAAGACCCTTAGATGCGGCGTCAATACAGGTGAGTGCGCCAAGAGATGTGTCTCAGCGAGTGTCGTTCCTGGCAACATTAGAGAATATTCAGGTTGAACCGGCTGAAGAATCTGCCAAGATCATCGTTAACTCACGGACCGGAACTATAGTGGTAGGCAAAAATGTGCGTCTGTTACCTGCGGCCGTGACCCATGGTGGCTTAACCGTTACGATTGCCGAAGCGACTCAGGTATCACAGCCCAATGCCTTGGCGGGAGGCCAAACCGTGGTGACCTCTGACAGTACCCTAGATGTCAATGAGTCAGACAGGCGGATGTTTATGTTTAATCCTGGCACGACACTGGACGAACTGGTTAGGGCGGTTAACTTAGTGGGCGCGGCTCCCTCAGATGTGCTGGCAATTCTGGAAGCCTTGAACGTGGCTGGAGCGCTGCAGGGGGAACTCATTATCATCTAGTTATCTGTTGTTTTGTTAGCTGCATATCTTTACAACTGGTTAGGGCTCGGTTCCAGGGCCTAACGCTTTCTCTTCATTAGTGTATTACTCTCCAATGCCAGCCTAATAATGCGATGTTTATTGAATTAACATTCAATCTATCGATGATCTGGCATGTGCCTTGCTTTATAAAAACCATACCGTCTGTTTATTGTCGGCACAACCGGGAACTTTTATGCAAAAGCTGTCAAATGCATCACACTTTTTGGACATTGCAGGCCTTGACTCGTTAAGAGCCAAGGCCCTGAAAAATGATAAGGCCGCTTTGAAGGAAGTTGCCCAGCAATTCGAAGGGATCTTCGTGCAGATGCTGATGAAAAGTATGCGTGCTGCCAATGCGGTATTCGAATCTGACAGTCCGATGAACAGCGAATACACCAAATTCTATGAGCAGATGCATGATCAGCAGATGTCTATCAACTTATCAGAAAAGGGCATGTTGGGTCTCGCCGATATGATGATGCAACAACTGTCTCCCGAAACCAGCAAGATCACACCTGCATCTGTGCTCAGAGGCAATATGCATTCTGGCATATCTCAAGCATCTTTAAAATCTCATGTAATGAATCGGGCAATAACGCCTGATGACGTCATCAAAACTGTGGAGAGTGCCGATGTTAGCCCCCTGAATCCTCTAGACAGTATTTTGACAGGCAAGAGTTTGCCATCCGCAGTGAGGCCGGCGGAAATGACCTTCACCGATAGAGATGACTTTGTCGCTAAGCTCTACCCCCATGCGGAAAAAGCGGCGCTTGCGTTAGGCACTAAGCCCGAAGTCTTGATCGCACAATCGGCGCTGGAAACTGGCTGGGGTCAGAAAATGATAAAAGGGGCTCGAGGCGAATCTAGCAACAACCTTTTTAACATCAAAGCGGATAAACGTTGGCAGGGTGATAAGGCTCTCGTCACTACGCTCGAATTCGAACATGGCATTGCGGTACAACAAAAAACCGATTTTCGTGTCTATGACAATATAAAGCAAAGTTTTGATGACTTTGTCAGCTTTATTTCTGCAGGACCTAGGTATCAAGAAGCGTTAAAGAAAGCCGCCAATCCCCACGAATTTATCAGAGCATTACAAGATGCTGGCTATGCCACGGATCCTAATTATGCCGATAAAGTGATTAAGGTGATGCAATCGATTAAGCCGGATCTTCGTCTACTATCTCTGGGAGTAAGGTAATGATTTTGATGGGTAACAGAGTTGAGTTTTCCACTATTCAGCAAGGCGTGCAGCAAAGTGTGCCGTTAGATGAGCCGCAATTAAATAGGAGTCGGGTGTAATGTCTATGGATCTGCTGAATATTGCCCGCACCGGTGTCTTGGCTTCTCAGGCTCAGCTTGCTGTGACCAGTAATAATATCGCTAACGTTAATACCCAGGGATACCACCGGCAAGTGGCCGAACAGTCCAGCCTGGAATCCCAGCGCCTTGGGGACCATTTTTATGGTGCAGGCACCTACATTTCCGATGTAAAACGCATCTATAATGAATATGCCGCTCGCGAACTGAGGATAGGTCAAACTGGTGCCAGTGAAGCGCAGACCACTCAAACTAAGATGAGTGAACTCGATCAACTATTTTCACAAATTGGTAAATCCATACCACAGGGTCTGAATGACTTGTTTGCCAGTTTAAATAGCTTAGCCGATCTGCCCGATGATATGGGCATTCGTGGCATGGTGTTAGGGTCTGCAGGCCAACTGGCGGATAACCTAAACCAGATGCAATCCCATCTAGATGGTCAGATGAAGCAGACCAATGATCAAATCGCCGGCATCACGGACCGAATCAATGAGATCAGTAAAGAGCTGGGTCAACTCAATCAAGAGTTGATGAAGTCTCAGGGTGAAGATGCGCAATTGTTAGATAGGCAAAATGCACTCATTCAGGAGCTGAGCCAATACGCGCAAGTGAATGTCATTCCACTGGATACTGGCGCTAAAAGCATCATGTTAGGTGGCGCTGTGATGTTGGTTTCCGCTGAAGTATCCATGTCCCTTGGCACTATGGTGGGTGACCCACATCCAGGAGAACTGAGAGTCGTGGCTAAGATAGGCAGCCAGAGCCAGGCCATAGATCCGGCAAAGATGGGTGGTCAGTTGGGGGCGTTATTTGCATTTCGTGATGAAACACTCATTCCGGCAGAACTCGAATTAGGCCAACTCAGCTTAGGTGTCGCGGATGCGTTCAATCAGGCCAATAGTCAAGGTTTCGACCTTAATGGTGAGATGGGCCAGAACATCTTTAAAGACATTAACGATGCGGCGATGTCTGTTGGCCGAGTCGGTGGTTTTAGTTCAAATGCAGGAACGGCTAACCTGAGAGTCAATATTGATGATGTCGGCCTCTTGTCCGGCAACAGTTTCGAATTGAAGTATACCGCCCCAGCAACCTATGAGTTGAAAGATACAGTCACTGGCTCTGTCACCCCGTTAACCTTAACTGGCACTCAGCTCGATGGTACTAATGGTTTCTCTATCCATATCGATTCAGGTGCATTTGCTGACGGCGATAAGTTTGAAATAAGACCCTCTTCTGGTGCAGCCGCTGGCATTTCGGTAGTGATGGCCGATGGTAGAGGGATTGCTGCTGCGGCCCCTAAGATCACTGCCGATACGGCCAACTCAGGTAACATCTCGGTAGAGATGGTGAGTGTTAACAGAGGGGATCCAGCTTTCCCTCCCACAGGCTCTGAGCTGACCTTCGAGATCAATACCACCACTAGCATGTTTGAAGTCTTCGATGCCAACGGCACATCACTAGGTGCGCCAGCAGCTTATGCTCCTCCTTCAATTAGTGCTCATGGTTTTAGTTTCGATGTGGCCACAACGGCTGGCGCGACAGATAGATTTACCTTCGATCTCTCTTTTGCCCCGGGTGATAACAGCAATGCGGTCACCATGGCGAATTTGAGTGAAGCCAAGTTGATGAACTCCGGCGGCTCGACATTGAGTGATGTGTACCAAGGCACCAAAATAAGCGTGGGTGGCAAAGCAAAAGCGGCCGACATCGCCGCCGGAACGGCGCAATCAGTTTATCTACAGGCCTATAACCGAGTACAGAGCGAATCTGGAGTGAATCTAGATGAAGAAGCGGCCAATTTAATGCGCTTCCAACAGGCCTATCAGGCATCGGCGCGGATAATGACCACGGCCAATGAAATTTTCGAGACATTACTCAATGCGGTTAGATAAGAGGGCGCGGATATGAGAATTTCAACGGCACAGATGTTCAATCAAAATATCAACAGTGTGCTCGACAGACAGTCCGCTACCAACAGTATCATGGAGCAGTTATCTTCCGGTAAAAGAGTCAATACGGCTGGAGACGATCCTGTTGCGGCCATAGGTATCGACAACTTGTACCAGCAAAATGCCTTAGTCGATCAGTTTGTCAAAAATATCGACTATGCGACCAGTCACTTGGCATTAACCGAGAGTAAGTTAGGCAGCGCTGAAGCGCTGGTGAGCTCAACTAAAGATCAGGTATTGCGTGCGATAAACGGCACAGTGACAGATAACGAGCGGCAAACCATTGCCGATGAATTGAGATCCAGCCTCGAAGAGTTGTTGGCAATCGCCAATTCGAAAGACGAATCGGGCAATTATCTGTTTTCTGGCTACGAAACTGGCACTCAACCGTTCGCGTTTAATACCAGCGGCAACATCGTTTATAGCGGTGACAGCGGGGTCAGACAGTCAATTGTGGCTTCTGGTGTGACGGTAGGCACTAATTCGCCAGGTGACAGTGCATTTATGAATGCCCCCAATGCGATGGGTGATTTTAGCGTCAATTATCTACCGGGCCAAAGCGGTGATTTCATTGTAGAAAGTGCCAAACTTGCCCCTCCAGCGGTTCATATACCAGTAGCGCCAGAAGGCTATACCTTTGACTTTACCGACAACCTTGCTGGTGGCGTACAGCTGGAAGTATTTGATTCGGCAGGGACTTCACTGCAAGTGGTGGCTAATTTTGATCCAAGCAGTCCGGTTGACTTTAACGGTATCTCAGTAAAGCTCGATGGCATGCCGGCTGCAAACGATTCATTCACCATGGCGCCCGCGACCGAAGTCAGCATTTTCGACACCCTTAATCAAGCCATTGCCATACTGGAAGATCCCACTAAGGTGAATACGCCTCAGGGAAACTCAGAGTTGGCACAGATATTGGATAGTATTGATAGTGGCAGAAACAGGATAGATTTTGACAGAGGTATTGCCGGTAATAGCTTAAAGAGCGTTGAGAGTTATAAGTCCGGCCATGCAGATGAAAAGTTAATTAACAGCTCAGCCTTGTCATTATTGGAAGATTTAGACTACGCCGCAGCGATCAGTGAATTTGAAAAACAGCAATTGGCGTTAAATGCAGTATCGACTCTGTTTAGCAGGGTGAGCTCGACCACCTTATTTGATTACATATAAAGGTAATCAACAAAAATGAATACAGCCGACAGTCCTAAGGGACTAGGGCTATTCACAGTTAACAAACTATAGCCAGGCTTGAGCCTTGGCAGTAACACATTAAAGAGGAACTCAAGATGGCTATTTCAGTTAATACCAACGTGACATCGATGAAAACACAGAGCAGTCTTAACCGCGCTCAGTCTAATTTAAGTACTTCGATGGAGCGTCTGGCTTCTGGTATGCGCATTAACAGCGCCAAAGACGATGCGGCGGGTCTGCAGATATCTAATCGTATGACCAGTCAGATAAATGGCATAGGTGTCGCCATGCGTAACGCTAACGACGGTATCTCTATCGCACAAACTGCCGAGGGCGCCATGGGTGAGTCGACTAACATCTTGCAGCGTATGCGTGACTTGTCACTGCAATCGGCTAACGGCTCCAACTCATCGGAAGACCGTGCGGCTATGCAAAAAGAGATTAACTCTCTGCAATCTGAGTTAACGCGTATCGCAGAGACTACCTCTTTCGGTGGTCAAAAATTGCTCGACGGCTCATATGGCACACAATCATTCCAGGTCGGCTCAGAAGCCAATGAGACTATCGATATCTCTTTGAGATCCATCGCCGCAACTAACATAGGTGCATACCAGAGTGATGCTGCGGGTAGTTTGTTTGGTGAAGATTTAGTTGCTGCTGCAGCGGGAACTAACGGCTCGGCCGGTGGTACTATGACTATCACTAAAGGCACCAGCACGACCAATGTAGTCACTGTTGCTAATGATACTGCAACTGAGGTTGCTGCGGCAATTAACCAAGCAGGCACGGGTGTCAAAGCCACTGCGGAGACAAATATTGAAGCTAATTTAACCGCGGCATATGATGTTTCCTTGGTGATGAATGTCGATGACGGTACTAGTACATCGGCGGTAGATTTGACCGGTATTACTAATAATAAAGATCTTGCTGCGGCGATTAATGATGTTTCTGGTGAAACAGGTGTCACTGCTAAAATAGATAACGGCACATTAACAATCACTAGCTCTACCGGTGCCGATATTAATTTCACAGAAGCAGGTAATGGCTCTGGTGGTATGACCCTTATTAACAAAGCTGCCGATGGTACAGCATCAGCCACGACTACTATGGCTAATGCTGGTACTACATTTGTTGCAGCCGGTGCAATTACACTGAGTTCACCTGCTGGTTTTACTGTTGCAGCTGGTATTAGTGCAGAAATAACCACTGAAGCAACCGGTGTGTTTGCCGGTGTCAATACGGTTGATATAGGCACTGCATCAGGTGCTCAGAATGCGATTGCTATCATCGATGGTGCCATTGCCGGCATTGATAGTTCACGTGCCGATTTAGGTGCGGTACAAAACCGTATGAGCTTTACCATCAGTAACCTGGATAATGTCAGGAGTAATGTGACCGATGCACGAAGTCGAATTCAAGATGTAGATTTTGCTAAAGAAACCGCCGAGATGACTAAGCAGCAGATTCTGTCTCAGACTTCTTCTGCAATGCTAGCCCAGGCAAACCAGTTGCCACAGGTAGCACTGTCGTTATTAGGCTAGTAGCAGACTCTAGTTCCTAGCAGAGCAGAAGTTCCTAGGATCAAAGAAGACTCTAGTCCCTAGGTAATAAGTTCTAGGCCCTGGATTTGTAAACCACTTAATTCTTTACCGAGTTAGGTGGTTTTTTGTTTTTATGGCTTCCATTTCCGGCTAGAACGGGTCGTTTTCTTATGTAGGAGCTGCTTTAGCTGCGATGTTTTGTTTTTCTCTGAATCAATCTTTGTTCTGTTTTAATCCTTAATCCCTCCCGGCTGAAGCTGGTCCTACAAAAGCCAGTCATACAACTTTCAATCGAATTGGAATATTTTTCTAAAAAACATTAAAGTAAAAAATAGTGCTGCCGTTAAATACACTGTAACCGAACAGATCCGCCTGGCTTAACGTAGACAGGCACTGTCTACAGTCAGGTATTAAGAGGAAACGAATTATGGCTATTTCAGTAAACACCAACGTCACGTCAATGAAGGCACAGAGCACCCTTAACCGCGCTCAGTCTAATTTAAGTACTTCGATGGAACGTCTGGCTTCTGGTATGCGCATTAACAGCGCCAAAGACGATGCGGCGGGTCTGCAGATATCTAATCGTATGACCAGTCAGATAAATGGCATAGGTGTCGCCATGCGTAACGCTAACGACGGTATCTCGATTGCACAGACTGCCGAAGGTGCGATGGGGGAGTCGACCAACATCTTGCAGCGTATGCGTGACTTGTCACTGCAATCGGCTAACGGCTCCAACTCATCGGAGACCGTTCGGCTATGCAAAAGAGATTAACTCTCTGCATCTGAGTTAACGCGTATCGCAGAGACTACCTCTTTCGGTGGTCAAAAATTGCTCGACGGCTCATATGGCACACAATCATTCCAGGTCGGCTCAGAAGCCAATGAGACTATCGATATCTCTTTGAGATCCATCGCCGCAACTAACATAGGCGCATACCAGAGTGATGCTGCGGGTAGTTTGTTTGGTGAAGATTTAGTTGCTGCTGCAGCGGGAACTAACGGCTCGGCCGGTGGTACTATGACTATCACTCAAGGTACCAGCACGACCAATGTAGTCACTGTTGCTAATGATACTGCAACTGAGGTTGCTGCGGCAATTAACCAAGCAGGCACGGGTGTCAAAGCCACTGCGGAGACAAATGTTGAAGCTAATTTAACCGCTGCATATGATGTTTCCTTGGTGATGAATGTCGATGACGGTACTAGTACATCGGCGGTAGATTTGACCGGTATTACTAATAATAAAGATCTTGCTGCGGCGATTAATGATGTTTCTGGTGAAACAGGTGTCACAGCTAAAATAGATAACGGCACATTAACAATCACTAGTTCTAAGGGTGCCGATATTAATTTCACAGAAGCAGGTAATGGCTCTGGTGGTATGACCCTTATTAACAAAGCTGCCGATGGTACAGCATCAGCCACGACTACTATGGCTAATGCTGGTACTACATTTGTTGCAGCCGGTGCAATTACACTGAATTCACCTGCTGGTTTTACTGTTGCAGCTGGTATTAGTGCAGAAATAACCACTGAAGCAACAGGTGTGTTCGCCGGTGTCAATACGGTTGATATAGGCACTGCATCAGGTGCTCAAAATGCACTTGCCATCATCGATGGTGCGATTGCTGGTATCGACTCTTCTCGCGCCGACTTAGGTGCGATACAGAACCGTATGAGTTTTACCATTAGTAACTTGAGCAACATTCAGAGTAACGTTTCTGATGCCCGTGGCCGTATTCAAGATGTAGATTTTGCTAAAGAAACCGCCGAGATGACTAAGCAGCAGATTCTGTCTCAGACATCGTCAGCCATGCTCGCTCAGGCTAACCAGTTACCACAAGTCGCATTATCTCTACTTTAATCGTCACTCTAGAGTATGAGTAAAGGCTATAGTAAGTAATAGAAAGGGTTATAGCTGGCGCTCATTAGAGTACAAGGAAGGGGAGATTCAGCTTTGAATCTTCCCTTTTGTTTAATCAATAGTTGAAGTAAAGTTTTAAAGTCGCAATAGCAAGGGATATGTGACCCACAGGAGGTTTAAGGCGATGGATGTTAATTTAATTAACACACCTTTTAACACAGGTGTTAAAAATGAGGTTATTACTCCGTTAAAAGCAACGACAGATGAGACGGCCGATACCGAGCCAAAAGCGCTAGTAAAAGCCGTTGAAGAGAGTGATAAAGCTGCAAAAGCTTCGCAAGAGCAAGTGGGCGAAGAAAGTCCTGAGAAATTACAGGAAGCCGTTGCCGAACTTAGTGATACCATGTCATTGATGAAGAAAGGCTTAACTTTTAAAATTGATGATACCTTGGGGATTTCAGTGGTCAATGTGATGGATATGGACTCGGGGGAGATGATCCGGCAGATCCCCACAGAAGAAGCATTAGAGTTGGCACAGAAATTGTTTGAAGTTTCCGGAATGCTGATGAAAACAGAAGCATGATGGTTTTTTGACGATGTTTAACGCGCGGAGCGAAAATCTCGGGGGCTTGCCCCCGTGCTGGATAGTATAGACTGGGCTTGTCTCAGTCTATATTATTCAATACATGGAACATCAGCGAAATTCACATCATATTTTCAGGTTAATGTATCACTTTGTGTGGATACCTAAGTATCGCAGAAAAGTGTTCTCAGACCCTTATCGTGAAACGATGAAAGCCATTATTCATAAAGCGGGCTACGATTACGATATTGATATCGTTGAATTAGAAATCCCTGAAGATCACATTCATATGGTTGTGAGAAGTGAGCCGAAGATATCACCAAGTCATATTATGTATGTGATAAAAAGCATTTCAGCCCGAGAATTTTTCAAATGCTACCCAGATATCAAAAGGCGGTATTTCTGGGGTGGTAAGCTTTGGACTCAAAGCTACTTTGTTGAAACTATTGGTAACGCAAATGAAGAGGCTATTCGTGAGTATGTTCAAAACCAGTTGATTGAATTAGATAGGAAAGAGAAAAATTCAGAGCAGCTAGGGCTCTTCTAAACTCGGTCGCTTGCGGCCGATTCTTTAATTGCTTATAGCTTATATATAGCTTATCCAGATTAGACTTAGAGGTTCCCATGGGATTAACGGCAGTTGGTATCGGTTCAGGCATGGACATCAATGGCATCGTTTCTGCGCTAGTTGGTGTGGAAAACGCGCCGAAACAGGCCAGATTTAATGCAGATGCAGGTAAAGTTACTGCCGAAATATCTGCTATTGGTGCGCTCAAGAGTGCCATGTCAGATTTCCAAAGTAAGTTAGACTTTCTCTCTAAACCTGAATCCTTTATCAGTAACAAGGCTAAACTCTCAAATAGCGATCATCTAAAAGCCACTGTCGATGAAACAGCCATTGGCGGCAGCTACAGCTTGATCGTTGATCAATTGGCTCAAAGTCAGAAGGTTAGCACTATCGCGGTCGCAGATAAAGAGGCTGCAATCGGTGAGGGGACACTGAGTTTCACGGTAGATGGTAGTAGCTTTAATATTGCTGCCGACGCCACTGACTCGTTGCAATCGCTTGTCGATAAGATTAATAGCGCCGAAGATAATGTTGGCATCACGGCAACGATAATTAATGATGATGACGGTGCTAAATTAGTACTAACCTCAACCAGCACGGGTCTTGACAATCAAATAAGTGTCACCGCCACCGATGTCGCTCCTGGTACAGCGCTTAACGATACGTTTACTATGAGCCAAGTACAGGAAGCCAAAGATTCTATCATCAAGATTGACGGTCTCACCGTCACCTCGAGTTCTAATACTGTATCTGATGCGGTAACGGGAGTGACGCTGACACTAACCGAGGCCGATCCCTCCAAGACGACGAATCTTACCGTCGAGCTCAATACTGGCTCTGTAAAATCAGGCATAGAAAGCCTTGTCGAATCCTATAATTCTTTAATGACCACCATAAAAGAGATGTCAGGTTATGATCCCGATACTAAAAAAACGGGTGTCTTACAGGGCGATTCACTCGTTCGTAGTATCCAGAATCAGTTACGTGGAGCCTTATCAGGTGTGTACAGCACATCAGAGGGTGATCTGACTCTAGGGTCAATTGGTGTAATCACGACCCGAGAAGGGTTACTGGAAGTCGATGGCGATAAACTCGATGAAGCGTTAACGGCAAACTTCGAGCAGATAAAGGAGCTTTTTAGTTCCGAAGATACAGGGCTGGCATCGAGTCTGGATAGCTTAATTGATGGCTATGTTCAAACTGGCGGAATTCTAGATGGCCGTGATAACACTTTAGATAACCAGTTAGAGAGAATACAAGAGAGCAGAGAGAGGCTAGCGATAAAAATGAAAGCCTATGAAGATAGACTCTATAAACAGTTCAATGCCATGGACCTCATTGTCGCGCAGCTAAATTCTCAAGGCAATATGTTGCTAGATAGGCTTGACTCCTTACCTGGAGTTGTGAGAAAGAACTCGTAATATTATTTTAACTAATTGATTAATATGATGGTCGTCGTAGAGATGGTGTTATGGAAAAACTGAATGCAGTCAACGAGAAATTTTCATCTGCTTTACTTCAACTCGATGAAATTGATGTAGATAGTGGAAAAGGTGATGAGTTGGTATCAGACTTGCATCGCTTATTAGGTGAGCGTCAAAAATTACTCGAACACCTTGTTTCAGATAGTGAGTTCGACGACAGAGAATATCTGGAAAAGCAATTATCGCTGACCCAGAAATATAAACTGCAAGCTAATAAAGTCATGAGACATAGGCAAAATTTGCTACACAGTGGCAAAAAAAGTCAACGCCAAATTAATGTATATAAGACTATAAGTTCAAATAAGTAGGTTTTTATGAGAAGGTCATTACAGTCATACCGTAAGGTATCTTTAGATAATGAGATTGGGGTTGCATCACCTCATAGAATTATTCAGATGATGTTTGAAGGGGCACTACAACGAATCGCCCAGAGTCGCTATGCCATTGAAAATGCTGATATTGCTAATAAAGGTGTCAATATTGGCAAGGCCATCGGTATTATCAGTGGACTTAACAGTAGCTTAAATATGGAAGAGGGTGGAGAGATGGTTAACAATGTTAGCGATCTGTATGATTTCATGCTCCGCCGTCTTTCTGAAGCCAATATAAGCAATGATATTAAAGCGTTAGATGATGTCAGTGAAATATTGAAAACAATTAAGGAAGGTTGGGATGCCATTCCAGCTGAAGATCATCATATTGTGTCACATACAGAAGCTGTTTAGTTTTAATTAATTTCGGGGCGGTGTAGCCCCAAATAATTGGCCTGAGTCAATTATTTGACAAATCATGAGGGTTTCGTTGGATTTATCAACTAGAATCAAATGAGTTAACTGAATATCTATCCAGTTAAGCATTAAATACCTCGGAGACTTGCTAATCGCTTGCTGATAATACACTATTCCTCATGGTAGTGATTTTGTTCAAATTTGTAATGGAAACACTACATCGCTTTTAAGCAACAAACACTAATAATTAATGGGAATAATAACGAGCGCTTTACGGCTTTTTTAATGATGCAAACAGATCAACGAATTCTACTTGTCGGTAACCAGTCTGAGCGAATTAATCGCTTGTCGTGTGTATTTGAGTTTTTAGGTGAGCAACTCGAGTTAGTCGCCATCGATAAACTTGAGTTGCAACTACGAAGTACTCGATACCGGGCCTTGGTTATTGCTGTTGACTCACAGTCGAAAGAGTTATTTCAATCCCTTGCGGGGAAACTGCCTTGGCAGCCTATTTTATTGCTGGGTCAGCAGGACGGCGTCAACGCCTCTAATATTCTTGGCTGTATTGAAGAACCGCTGAATTATCCCCAATTAACGGAATTACTGCATTTCTGTCAGGTCTTCGGCCAGGCAAGACGTCCAGAAACGCCCACCAGTGCTAATCAGACTAAGTTATTTAGAAGTATGGTGGGTCGAAGTGAAGGGATAGCGCAGGTCAGGCATTTAATTAGCCAGGTTGCCCCTTCTGAGGTTACTGTGTTGATTCTGGGTGAGTCGGGTACAGGTAAAGAGGTTGTCGCCAGAAATATTCATTATATTTCTGATCGGCGCGATGGTCCTTTCATTCCGGTTAACTGTGGTGCCATTCCAGCCGAGTTGTTAGAGAGTGAACTATTTGGCCATGAGAAGGGTTCATTTACCGGTGCTATCAGTGCCAGAAAGGGTCGCTTTGAACTCGCTGAAAAGGGCACGCTTTTCTTAGATGAAATTGGCGATATGCCATTGCAGATGCAGGTTAAACTACTTCGTGTACTCCAGGAACGAGAGTTTGAGCGTGTCGGAGGCACTAAGACCATCAAGGCCAATGTGCGTGTCGTAGCGGCAACCCACAGAGACTTGGAATTGATGATTTCCGATGGGGATTTCAGGGAAGATCTCTACTATCGTCTCAATGTATTCCCCATAGAAATGCCCGCCCTATGTGAAAGAAAAGATGATATCCCCTTACTCTTACAAGAGCTGGTGAGCCGAGTTTTCAATGAAGGCCGTGGCAAGGTTAGATTTACCCAACGCGCTATCGAGTCTCTCAAAGAGCACAGATGGGCCGGAAATGTCAGAGAGCTTTCCAACTTAGTCGAGCGACTCACCATACTTTATCCCGGCGGTCTGGTCGATGTGAACGATTTACCGCATAAATATCGCCATATTGATGTGCCCGAATACTGTGTGGAAATCAGTGAGGAGGAGCAGGAACGTGATGCCTTGGCGGCGGTCTTCAGTGATGAAACGTCGATAGAGATCCCCGAAACTCGCTTTCCGAGTGAACTTCCTCCGGAAGGGGTTAACTTGAAAGATCTTCTTGCTGAGCTTGAGATCGATATGATCAGACAAGCACTCGAACAGCAAGATAATGTGGTTGCCCGTGCTGCAGAAATGTTGGGGATCAGGCGTACAACCTTAGTCGAGAAGATGCGTAAGTACGGTATGGGTAAGGATTAAATAGAAGTTTCTAGTTTCTAGTTCCTAGGCCCCTAGGAACTAGCGCCTTCCCCCTTGTTGCAAATAGCCAGCTTTGCTGGCGTCTATTGGCTTGCCTATCTTCTTAGCTATTATCCTTAAGTGAGCTTGCGAACGTCCTCGCACTTATTTTTTCATTTGGCCCACTTCATGCATAACCCCCGTTAGCAGCAATTTTTTGACGGAGTCGATATGTCCGTAAGTCCTCAATTACACCTTAATCATTTGAAGCAAGATTCGCCTAAATACTTGGATACAGCGCCAGCTGCCAATATGTCGAATCGTATGGAGCATATTCTGCAGGCTATGCCATCGGGGATCATCATCATCAATGCAGATGGACGGGTCACCGATGCTAATCCGGTTGCTGTAGAGCTGCTAGGTTTACCCTTAGAAGGACTTAAATGGCTGCAGGTCATCAAGCGTGCATTCTCTCCTCGAGATGACGATGGTCACGAAGTCTCGCTTAAGAATGGTCGCCGGGTGAAGTTGGCCATTACCCCGTTAACTCCTGAGCCTGGGCAGTTGATTGTGCTTACCGACCTCACCGAAACTCGCTTGTTACAGAAGAATCTATCACACCTACAGCGTTTGTCGGCATTGGGGAAAATGGTGGCAACTTTGGCACATCAAGTGAGGACTCCGTTAACCGCAGCACTACTTTACGCTTCTAATCTGGCCAATACGAAAATATCGGCGCAAGCGAGAGCCCGCTTTCAGACTAAGCTAGTCGACAGGCTCAATGAGCTAGAACATCAGGTCAATGATATGTTGCTGATGGCTAAGGGTCGGGGACAAGATCAAGGCGAGGCACACAAGGTTGCAACGATTTTAGATCAGGTCATGGCCAATTGTGAGCCCATTGCTGAGCAAAACTTGTGTAAATTAATCCAAATTGATCATTCTGTTAGCGAGTTTCTGGCTAATTCCAGCACATTAAGTTCTGCAATTAATAACTTAGTGATCAATAGCATAGAAGCGGGGGCGACACTCATCGAGCTAAGGGGAAGTGAAACAGAGAGTCAAATTCAGATCCATGTCACCGATAACGGCAGAGGTTTAGATAAAGAGATGCAACAAAAAGTACTCGAACCTTTCTTTACCACTAAGCCCCAAGGCACAGGTTTGGGCCTTGCGGTCGTTCAGTCTGTAGTGGCCAATCATGGTGGGGAAATCCAATTGGGCTGTGAAAAAGGCAAAGGCTGTAAGGTATCTTTACACTTTCCTAAATTAAAAATATCTATGGTACAGCTCGGATCACGGCTTTCTGTGAAAAATGCAGTATCCGCAGCGGAGGGGCTAAATCATGTCTGAAGGTAAATTATTGCTGGTTGAAGACGATCATTCACTCAGGGAAGCTCTGCTAGACACCTTGTTGCTGGCGCAATATGAATGTGTCGATGTAGCTTCGGCCGAAGATGCGATCATTAAAATCAAGGCTGAATCTTTTGACCTTGTCATTAGCGACGTACAGATGGAGGGGATAGGCGGCATAGGTCTACTTAATTACCTGCGGCAGAACCAAGCTCAGCTGCCGGTATTATTAATGACAGCTTATGCCACCATAGATAATGCGGTCAAGGCCATAAAACTTGGTGCGGTAGATTATTTAGCCAAACCCTTCGCCCCCGAGGTGCTGTTGAACCAGGTTTCTCGATATCTGAAACCTAAGATAGTGCAGAACATGCCCATTGTCGCCGATGAAAAGAGTCTTGCCTTGCTCAATCTGGCTAAGAAGGTGGCTGCATCGGAAGCTTCGGTGATGATCATGGGACCGAGTGGTTCGGGTAAAGAAGTACTGGCACGATACATTCACCAACATAGCCGTCGTGATAATGGCCCTTTTATCGCGATAAACTGTGCCGCAATACCCGAAAACATGTTGGAAGCCACCTTATTTGGCTATGAGAAGGGCGCCTTTACTGGTGCGTATCAAGCTTGCCCGGGTAAGTTTGAACAGGCACAGGGAGGCACTATATTACTCGATGAAATTACCGAGATGGATTTAAGCCTTCAGGCTAAATTGCTACGGGTATTGCAAGAAAGGGAGGTTGAACGGCTCGGAGGACGTAAAAGCATCAAGTTAGATATCAGGGTGCTGGCAACGTCCAATCGTGATCTAAAAGCTGTGGTCGCGTCAGGGGAGTTTCGTGAAGATCTCTATTATCGAATTAATGTTTTTCCTCTCACTTGGCCGTCATTGAGTCAGAGGCCGGCAGATATTTTGCCTCTGGCCCGTCACCTCCTGAATCGCCATGGCGCTAAATCTGGATTATTGCAGATCCCTAGTCTGGATGAAACAGCCTGTAGACGATTGCTGACCTATAGATGGCCTGGCAATGTCAGGGAGCTTGATAATGTGATTCAACGCGCCTTGATCTTGATGACGGGAGAACAGATTGTGGGGGCAGATATTATTCTCGATACTCAGGAAGTACTCATTAGCCAGGTGCCGCTAGAGCAGCAATTACACTCGACGAATAAACCAGCAGAACTCGATGCGTTAGGCGATGAGCTTAAGGCACAGGAGCATGTGATCATTCTTGAGACACTAAACATGTGTCAGGGCAGTAGGAAACTGGTTGCCGAAAAACTGGGGATCAGTGCCAGAACCCTCAGGTATAAGATGGCCAAAATGAGAGACATGGGCATAGCGATCCCCGCCTAGAAAAACTTTTTCCTAGGTCCGAGATCACCGGTCCTAGGAACATTCCCACTTTAACTCTGTTTAACTGTTCTGGCTTACGGCTTACGGCTTACGGCTTACGGCTTACGGCTTACGGCTTATAATTCGATATCGTGTTGACGAGCCGATTCCTCTTCTTTAAACTTGGCAAACATTTTGCATATTTTCATCTAACAGTTAAGTTAGTCAACTAATCGTCACTTGGTGCGTTCAGCAAGACGATGGGGAGAAAAATATGCAGATTGGAGCCAACTCATTATTACAAGAGATGCAGTCTCTTAGTGGTGAAATTAAACCTTCTGGACTCAATTCCGGTTTCGGTTCACCGATCACCCAACAAGTCAGTAATACCTCTGGCAGTGATTTTGGTCAGCTGCTGTCTCAGGCTATCGGCAGCGTTGGCGAGCTTCAAGCAAATGCTGGCTCATTGGCCACTCGCCTGGATATGGGAGATACTAGGGTGACTCTTTCCGATACCGTCATCGCCAGAGAGAAGGCCAGTGTCGCGTTTGAAGCGACGATGCAAGTTAGAAATAAGCTCATCGAAGCGTATAAAGAGATCATGAGCATGCCTGTCTAGTGTCGGTTCACATGCTAAGCAATACATACGATAATTAATTAGAATAAACGGGTACAATTTTGAGCACAGACATGGTAGTAGGTTCTGAGTCTACGTTGGCAAGTGATAAGCTGGCGGGTGGAGTCCAGGAAGAAAATAAATCCGGTGGCAGTATGTTTGGCGGGGCCGATATGCTGCGCCAGATCACCATGATTCTCGCGCTCGCGATCTGTTTGGCATTGGCTGTATTTATCATGCTGTGGGCACAAGAGCCGGAATATAGACCGCTTGGGAAAATGGATACCCAAGAGATGGTAAAGGTTTTGGACGTCTTAGATAAAAACAAAATCGACTATCGGATCGATATCGATGTGATCAAGGTGCCTGAAGATCAGTATCAAGCCGTTAAGTTGATGTTGAGCCGTGAAGGAATCGATGGTGCTTCGCGCTCAAATGATTACCTGAGTCAAGATAGTGGTTTTGGTGTGAGCCAGCGAATGGAGCTGGCCAGGCTCAAGCACAGCCAAGAGTTAAACTTGGCCAGAGCAATTGAAGAGCTGAGAAGTATTAACAGAGCTAAGGTTATTTTGGCCATTCCCAAAGAGAACGTTTTCGCTAGAAACCGTGCCAAACCCAGTGCCACTGTGGTTCTCAATGTTCGTCGCGGCGGACTCGGTCAAGAAGAAGTCGATGCCGTCGTCGATATCGTCGCTTCTGCCGTTCAAGGCCTAATTCCCACTCGCGTCACGGTGACAGATTCAAATGGTCGGTTATTAAACTCAGGTAGCCAAGATGCGGTGTCGGCAAGAGCACGCAGAGAGTCAGACTTGGCACAGCAAAAAGAGGCAGAATACCGGACTAAGGTTCAATCAATTTTAATGCCTATTCTAGGGCCTGAGAATTTCACCTCTCAAGTCGATGTTACCATGGACTTTACCGCGGTAGAGCAAACTTCGAAGCGTTACAATCCAGACCTGCCAGCCCTTAGAAGTGAAATGATTGTCGAGAACAACTCAAATGGTGGCAGTGCATCCGGGATCCCTGGCGCCTTATCTAATCAGCCGCCCATGGAGAGTGATATCCCGCAGAATGCGTTAACTACTGACGCACAGTTAAATTCAGCACGTCGTGGCTCATCCCATAGAGAAGCCACCAGAAACTTTGAACTCAATACTACCATCAGCCATACTCGGCAGCAGGTCGGTACGGTAAGGCGTATCAGTGTGTCAGTTGCGGTGAATTATAAAACCGGCACCCTTGGAGAAGACGGTCAAATCAATCGAGTACCGAGAACCGAACAGGAGTTAGCCAATATTCGCCGCTTGCTAGAGGGAGCCGTGGGTTTCAGTACTCAACGAGGTGATGTGCTCGAAGTGGTCACCGTTCCCTTCATGGATCAGCTTATCGAAGAGTTACCCGCTCCTGAGCTGTGGGAACAGCCATGGTTCTGGCGAGCACTCAAGCTAGGCATGGGCGGGGTGATCATTCTTGCATTAATCTTGTTTATCGTTAGGCCCATGCTCAAACGTCTTATTTATCCCGCAAGCGTTAATATTCCCGATGAGCCTAAATTTGGTGATGAACTGGCTGAGATCGAAGATCAATTTGCATCCGATACCTTAGGAATGCTCAATCGCCCTGAAGCCGAATACAGTTATGCCGATGATGGTTCGATTTTGATACCGGATCTTCATAAAGATGATGATATGATTAAAGCTATTAGGGCGTTAGTCGCAAATGAGCCTGAGTTATCTACCCAAGTGATAAAAGGTTGGTTACAGCAAGATGAGCAATAAATCCGAGAATGACGCCAAAGCCGACAATGTCGACCAGCTAACTGGCACTGATAAAACGGCAATTTTACTCTTGAGCCTAAGTGAAGCGGACGCTGCGTCAATTTTAAAACACTTGGAGCCTAAGCAAGTTCAAAAGGTCGGCATGGCGATGGCTGCCATGACTGATTTTGGTCAGGAGAAAGTCATAGGTGTGCATAAGCTATTTCTTGACGAAGTTCAAAAGTACTCATCTATTGGCTTTAACAGTCAAGAGTTTGTTCGTAAGGCCTTAACGGAGGCGTTGGGTGAAGACAAGGCCGGAAATATGATCGAACAGATCATCATGGGCAGTGGTGCTAAGGGGCTGGATTCACTCAAGTGGATGGATCCTCGTCAAGTGGCGACCATAATACAAAATGAACACCCACAGATCCAAACTATCGTGCTTTCCTATCTGGAACCCGATCAGGCGGCAGAAATTATTGCCCAATCTCCGGAGAATACTCGTCTGGATCTTATGATGCGCATCGCAAATTTAGAAGAGGTTCAACCCGCAGCGCTGCAGGAATTAAATGATATCATGGAGAAACAGTTTGCCGGTCAAGGCGGTGCCCAGGCTGCTAAGATGGGCGGCTTGAAGGCGGCTGCAGATATCATGAACTATCTGGATACAGGTGTTGAGAGTCAGCTTATGGAGACCATGAGAGAGTCAGATGAAGAGATGGCGCAACAGATACAAGATCTTATGTTTGTCTTTGAGAATCTGAGTAGTGTGGATGACATGGGTATTCAAGTACTGCTTCGCGAAATTCAACAAGATGTGTTGATGAAGGCACTCAAGGGAGCCGACGATGTACTCAAAGATAAAATTTTGGGTAATATGTCTAAGCGAGCGGCAGAGTTGTTACGTGATGACTTAGAAGCCATGGGGCCTATCAGGATCAGTGAAGTCGAAGTTGCTCAAAAAGAGATCTTATCAATCGCCAAGCGCTTAAGTGACAGTGGTGAAATTATGTTAGGCGGTGGCGGTGGTGAAGAGTTCTTATAATGAAAACTGATAGTGAAGCTAAGCCGACAGAGAATGAGCCTGGTCAATCCGAGGTTGAGTTCACTCATTGGCAGATCCCTGATGTCACAGTTGCTGCTGCCGAAGGTGTGTCAAACTTGTTCGGTCGTAGAACTGTACATAAAGCCACCGTGGATGAACCCCAATCTATTTTACCCCCTACATTAGCAGAGATTGAAGAGATCCAAGCGCAAGCCGAACTAGAAGGCTTTGCCCAGGGGAAAGAGCAAGGTTTTCAGTCTGGCGCTGAATCGGGCCGATTAGAGGGGTTGAAATTAGGCCATGAAGAGGGGCTTAAACAAGGGATAGAGCAAGGTCATAGTGAAGGAATAGAGCAAGCCAAAGTGTTAATTTCACGATTCGAGTCCTTGCTGCAACAATTTGAAAAGCCCTTAGCCTTGTTAGATACCGAGATTGAGCAAGAGTTGCTCTCCCTGACGATGAAATTAACCCGTGCCGTGATTGGTCACGAGTTAAAAACTCACCCCGAGCACATATTGGCAGCATTGAGGCAAGGGGTTGATTCACTGCCGTTGAAGGAGCAAGGGATCACCATTCGCTTGCATCCCGATGATCATCACTTGGTTCAACAAGTCTATAGCGCCAATCAGTTGCAAAAAAACCGCTGGGAATTGGAAGCCGATCCGAGTCTTTCACCTGGTGATTGCGTCATCAACAGCCTGCGAAGCCGTGTCGATATGCGACTCGAGCAGAGGATAAGCACAGTTCTGCAGGAGATGGAGCATCATGTTCAACATCTCAATCAATCCCAAGAACAGCAACAGCAGGCCTTATCATCCGCCAGCCAAGATGCCAAACAGAATGTGACTGATGAAGCAGAGGAGCCATCCGAACTTGAGCCAGCTCCACAACAAGACGATGGTTTACCGATTCAACAGGGTAAAGAACAGCCTGAGGAGAGCAAGTCATCCGACGGTCTAGTGAGTGAGCCTAGTGCAGCCAAAGAGACAGTGAGCACTAATGAAGACAAGGTGTCAGCAGCTAAAGATTTAGAGGATGTAAAACAAGATGAGCAACCGCCAAAGCCAGTTACTGAATAAAATCAGACGGCAACATGATAGGGTTCATCCATTTGTCGCTGAGGCCAGTGGGCAGTTGATCCGCGTGGTAGGCTTAACGCTCGAAGCCATCGGCTGCCGGGCTCCGATAGGTAGCCTGTGTAGCATAGAAACCTTGGCTGGAGACATGGTCGCCGAGGTGATAGGTTTCGACGATGAATTACTCTATTTAATGCCTATCGAAGAGTTAAGAGGCGTCTTACCCGGCGCCAAAGTTACCCCCTTAGGTGAGCAAACCGGACTCAATGTTGGCCTGGCATTATTAGGTCGGGTGCTCGATGGCAATGGTCAACCCTTGGACAATCTAGGTCGATTACACACAGATCAAAAAGCACCAAGACATGCCCCTACCATCAATCCATTAGCCCGAAGAGCCATCACTGAGCCCTTAGATGTCGGGGTCAGGGCAATCAATGCCATGTTAACTGTCGGCAAAGGTCAAAGAATGGGACTGTTTGCCGGTTCCGGGGTGGGTAAGAGTGTGCTGCTGGGCATGATGACGCGGGGCACGACCGCCGACATCATAGTCGTGGGGTTAGTCGGAGAACGTGGCCGGGAAGTTAAAGAGTTTATCGAAGAGATCTTGGGCGAAGAGGGACGCGCCCGCTCTGTGGTGGTAGCTGCGCCCGCCGATACGTCGCCACTCATGCGTCTTCGAGCCTGTGAAACATCAACCAGAATTGCAGAATATTTTAGAGACCTAGGCTATAACGTATTGCTGCTTATGGATAGCTTGACTCGTTATGCTCAGGCACAAAGAGAAATAGCACTGGCCGTCGGTGAGCCTCCCGCAACCAAAGGCTACCCGCCTTCGGTGTTTGCTAAGTTACCTAAATTGGTAGAAAGAGCGGGCAATGGTGGTCCGGGTCAAGGTTCTATCACGGCATTTTATACCGTATTAACCGAAGGCGATGATCTTCAAGACCCCATTGCCGATGCGGCCAGGGCTATCTTAGATGGACACATAGTCTTGTCGAGATCATTAGCCGATTCAGGCCATTATCCCGCAATTGATATCGAAGCTTCTATTAGTCGAGTTGCACCTATGGTGATCAGCACCGAGCATTTGGAGTCAATGCGCCGTGTAAAGCAGGTATATTCGCTGTTTCAACAGAACAAAGATCTGATTTCAATCGGGGCATACACTCAGGGCAGCGACCCTAGAATCGATAATGCGATACGGCTGCAACCGGCGATGAACGCATTTTTAAGGCAAACGATGACTGAGTCACTCAGTTTTGATTCCAGTCAGCTGATGCTTTCTCAGTTGAGTGATCAGTGTAAGGTTTGATTTAAGTTCCTAGTTCCTTTCGCTTCGCGGACGGCTGCGCCTATTCGATGGGCTGCGCCCTCGGGAACTTACAGCTTACAACTTACAGCTTAACTCCTTCTTTTATCTCAGGAATAACTATGGCTAAGCGAGATCCCCTTCATACTGTATTGAAACTGACTAGCGAAGCGGAAGAACAGGCGGCACTGCAGTTGCAATCGGCGCAATTAGCACTGCAAAAATGCCAGAGTCAGCTTGAGGCGCTGCAAAACTATCGCTTGGATTATATGAAACAGATGGAGAGCCATCATGGAAAGAATATCAGTGCCAGTTATTATCATCAATTCCACCAATTTGTACGCCAGGTAGACGAAGCCATTACCAAGCAGCTTATCTCGGTCGCTGAAGCGGATACTCAGAGAAATTATCGGCAGCAGCATTGGCAAGAGAAACAGCAAAAACGTAGGGCGGTTGAATTACTGTTAGAACATAAGGCACAGAAGGCAAGAACAGCAGAGATGAGACTCGAACAAAAGATGGCGGATGAGTTTGCATCACAGATGTTTTATAGGAAAAAAGCTCGCTGAAATAAGATTTTTTTGATGCTATTACTTACCTAAATATCTCTGTGTATATTGGCACCTTTATTGCTTAATTTATCAATAACCTGTGGTCATTTAATTTTTTGGCCACTATTTTGACAAAACCGTTTTGACGAGATCGAGCTGGCGTCGGTGATTTATCGTAAAAAATAGCGCTTATCTTGATTGGATATCAGCCTTGTTGGAGGCTTAATGCAGAAAATGACGAATATATTCTTAGCGAACAAAGAAAACACATCCGCTGACCTCTCTGTCGGTGGAATCAAACAGGGTGATAAGAGTCGCACTCAATCATCTGAAAATAATGATTTTTCTGTGGCTTTAGCACAAGCTAGCATTCAAGCGCAAGAGTCAAATGGAGCTGAAAGTGTCAATATTGAAACCAGATCGGCTCAAGATGATCCAACACTAGCGGGATCGGGCGATGAGTCTGAGCGTGAAGCCCGAGTGGCTGACAAGGACATAGATGTCAATCATGTGCTGGCTCAAATAAATTGGGCCAGTAAGCTAGAGGGAAATACTCGCCTAGATAACCGCGGCGACACCTTGCCGCAGCAAGGCAATGAGCAAACGACAAGTGATGCAAGATTAGATGATTATTTGCTCAGTGTGGTCAATGATGCTGACAATACAGATTTCAATCTTGCAACTGATGAAGTGATAGCCGCTGACGTCGCGATTGAGCCATCGCAGTCGGCATCACGTATCGATGTAGAGACGTTAGCCATTGATGCTGATGCTCAGATTATAGATGCTGATGCTGAGATTATAGATGCTGATATTCAATTGTCACATCCAGATGCGCAACTCTTAGAGCCTAATACTCAACGGCCATTAGATAAAAACCTTATCGATAAGCTAGTGCAAACATCGGGTTTATCCGAGGCTGAATTAACACAATCCCCCCCTGAAAACTTAATTCAGCTCATCGCCACAGTGACAAACTCAGAGTTTCAGGCTGCCAGCGTGCGCTCTCCTGCTAGCGTTGGCGGTCGTGAGGGGAGCGAAAGCCGCAGTGCGGGTGTTACACAAGCGAATAATACCTTGCCACTGCCTGAGGCAGAAACCTCTGATAAGTCATCCGGGGTAAAGGATGTAGCCAAAGTGCCCCAGTCCCAACAAGCTGCTGGGCTTGATGTGTTAACCCGCACAGAAAATAAAATTGAGCAAGGTAAAGATAAGCAATCCAGCTCCATTCTAGGCGAGAAAACTCAATTGGAACCGTCATCTAAGCTTTCTGTTGCGGTGACGGTTAAGGCTGAGCAACAGCTTAAAGGGGCTGAGTTATCGGTGCAGCTCAATCCCTCGAAGGCCAATCTAGAGGCTTCTGCAACGCTAATGGACACGACATCCACGTCAAACGTAGACATTAAAACCTTAGCTGGGATGCAATTAGGCTCAACACCACAGAGTAAAGCTGACACTCCCCAGTTTCAGTTGCTATCAAGACAGAATAATGACACTCAGAGTCAGATGCAGGAGATGATCCAGCGTTTTTCTCCCGTCATGAAGCAGCAGCTAGTGACTATGGTGAGTCAAGGGACCTTGCATGCAGAAATCAGGTTAGACCCGCCTGAGTTGGGGCCATTAGTGGTGAGAATTCAGATTCAGGGCGACCAGACTCAAGTGCAGTTTCATGTGGTCCAGCCTCAGACCCGAGATATTATCGAGCAAGCATTACCTAAGTTAAGAGAGATGTTGGCCGAACAGGGCTTGCAGCTCACAGATAGCCAGGTTTCTCAGCGAGATTCGGGAAAAGATCAAGGTGAAGCAGAGCATTCGGAACGGTCACAAGAGGGTTATGACGTAGAACTGGATGAAATATCTGCAGATGAGTCACTATTAAGCTTAAATCAGCCATCTAGTTATCGTTCAGCTATAGATTATTACGCATAAGCAGGTAGTCTATAGCAAAATTAGATCCTTGATCCATTATAGCAAGATAGCAGCAGATTTAAGCCTAAAAGGGAAAGCAAATGGCCGAAGAAGAATCCTTAGAACTCGAAGAAAATGAATCGCCGAAAAGTAAGCAGAAATTGATTGTTTTCGGCGTTATCGGCCTGGTATTAGTGTTAATCATCGCCGCAGTTTTGTGGTTTTTCCTGGGAGCTAGCTCAGCGAACAGTGAAAATACCGATGCCGCCGCAGACACTCAAGAGTCGATGCATGTAGGCGAAGCTTTCTATGTGGGAATGCCCAGACCATTCCTGTTTAACCTCCCGGGGGCGACCCGCTCTAGGCTGGTAGAGATCAAGGTTCAGTTGATGGTGCGTGGTGCTGACGATGGGGTATTAATTAGGAAACACATTCCCTTGATTGAAGATGCACTACTGACGACGTTTAGCAGTGCCGATGTGCAAAAGTTAACTAGCTTAGCCGGTAAAGACGAGATGCGTCAATTGGCCTTACTCAATGTTCAGAATACGCTACAATCTGTGACTGGGCGTAAAATCGTTGAGAAAGTCCTGTTTACCGGTTTCGTTATGCAGTAGTACATGAGAGCGAACCCTGAATAATTTTTAGTTTCGATTTTATGCTAACTAGATCTCAAGTCACGCTTGTATCCGTTAGCCCGTTTCCCTATTTTTGTTTAATAAAGGCGTTATTGTGAGTGATCTATTAACCCAAGACGAAATTGATGCGTTACTGCATGGTGTCGATGACGTAGATGATGATGATGAAGAGAATGGATCCGAAGCTCGCTCCTATGATTTTTCTTCTCAAGATCGCATCGTTCGTGGAAGAATGCCTACCTTAGAGATCGTCAATGAAAGGTTTGCCAGACACTTGCGTATCAGCATGTTTAATATGATGCGTCGCGCAGCTGAAGTGTCGATCAATGGCGTGCAGATGATCAAATTTGGTGAATATGTTCACACTCTGTTTGTTCCTACCAGCCTGAATATGGTGAAATTTAGTCCGCTCAAAGGAACGGGGCTCATCACCATGGAGGCCAGATTAGTCTTCATTTTAGTGGATAACTTCTTCGGTGGGGATGGCCGTTTTCATGCCAAAATTGAAGGTCGTGAATTCACACCAACCGAACGACGCATAGTGCAACTATTGCTAAAAATAATCTTCGAAGACTATAAAGAGGCCTGGGCCCCGGTGATGGATGTCGAGTTTGAGTATCTTGATTCTGAGGTTAATCCGGCCATGGCAAACATCGTCAGCCCAACAGAAGTGGTCGTGGTCAGTTCTTTTCATATCGAAGTGGATGGCGGTGGGGGAGACTTCCACATCACCATGCCATATTCCATGATAGAGCCGATACGTGAACTGCTAGATGCCGGCGTGCAGAGTGATACTCAAGATACGGATAAGCGCTGGTCTATGGCGTTGAAAGACGAGATAATGGATATCAAGGTAGGCATAGATGCTACCATAGTGGATCAAGAGATCGCCCTTAAAGATGTGATGAAGTTTAGAGCAGGCGATATTATCCCCGTCGATTTACCTGAGCATATCGTGCTGCGCGTCGAAGATCTACCCACTTATCGATGTAAATTAGGCAAGAGCAGAGACAATTTAGCCTTGCGGATCATTGAAAAAATCCCCCGACCTAAAACAGTAAAAACAGAATTGAAATTGGTGACGCGTAAGAGTAAGAGTAAAGATATTTCTGAATTATAAATCCTATCTTAGTCAAGGAAAGAAACCACTAAGATATTACGCTAAATTAAGTAGTTAAGGTAATAACGATGAGTACAGAAGATACCGGTGACGATTGGGCCGCAGCCATGGCCGAGCAAGCGATAGAGGAGGCGCAGGCAGTCGAGCTTGATGAGCTGACTGATGAAAGCCAGGTCTTTCCTGCCGATGAAGCGGTAAAATTCGATACCATCATGGACATTCCTGTGACCATATCGATGGAAGTGGGTCGTAGCTTCATCAGTATTCGTAACTTACTCCAACTCAACCAAGGTTCGGTGGTGGAATTAGATCGCATCGCCGGAGAGCCTCTGGATGTGATGGTGAATGGCACCTTGATTGCCCATGGTGAAGTGGTGGTGGTGAATGATAAGTTTGGTATCCGTCTGACCGACGTCATTAGCCAAACTGAGCGTATTAAGAAGTTAAAATAAGGTAGATATGATTAACTCGTTGTTCGTAAGTGGATTGGCGGCATCCCCCACCGTCGCCTCAACGGTAGAGAAGGGATCGGCTATATCGACAATGACCAATATGTTAGGCGGGTTAATTGTTGTGCTCGCCATCATTTTTGTGCTGGCCTATATCGTTAAACGCTTAAAATTAGCGCCATCTAGCCACAGTGTATTGAAGACCTTGGCGGTTATGCCATTGGGACAGAAAGAGAAGGTGGTATTACTCGAGGTGGGTGGCCAGCAATATTTACTCGGTGTGACTGCCCAGCAAATACAGGTCATAGATAAATTAGACTCGCCCATCAGTATCGAGACCGAGTCTTTTGCTGAACGATTACGCCAAGCTAAGACGAATTCAATATGAAGCGATTATCCTATTGCTTCATCTTGAGTCTGTTGCTGATCTCACCGGGTGCATTCGCCCTCGATGGTGTCTTACCGGCATTGATTGTGACCACGACTGCCGATGGTGGGACTCAGTACTCTGTGACTATGCAGATACTGCTGTTGATGACGGCAATGAGTTTTCTGCCAGCCATGATCATCATGCTCACCTCATTCACGCGCATCATAGTGGTGTTGTCGATTCTAAGACAAGCCATTGGCTTGCAACAAACGCCGTCAAACCAGGTGCTTATTGGCATCAGTATGTTTATGACCTTCTTTATCATGGCACCTGTGTTCGATAAAATTTATGCTGAAGCCGTGCAACCCTATATCGCTGAAACCATGAATATTGAGCAGGCTTTCAATATTGGCAAAGAGCCAATCAAGACCTTTATGTTGGCCCAAACTAGAGTGACGGATCTGGACACTTTCATCGAAATCTCGGGTTATCAGAACATTAATTCACCCGAAGATGTGCCCATGAGCGTGTTAATTCCCTCATTTATCACCAGTGAGTTAAAGACGGCGTTTCAGATTGGCTTTATGTTATTCGTGCCTTTTTTGGTGTTGGATCTTGTGGTGGCCAGTATCTTGATGGCTATGGGTATGATGATGTTATCTCCCATGATCGTCTCACTGCCCTTTAAGATCATGTTGTTTGTGCTCGTCGATGGCTGGAGTCTGGTGATGGGCACTCTGGCCAATAGCTTCGCTGTCTAGGTGGGTTTATGAATCCTGAGTCATTAGTCGACATCTTCCGCGAGGCACTCTCTGTCATAGTGACAATAGTGTCGCTGATAATCGTGCCTGGACTCGTCATCGGCTTAGTGGTGGCTGTGTTCCAAGCGGCAACCTCAATTAACGAACAGACCTTGAGTTTCTTGCCTCGTTTATTGACGACCTTGTTTGCGCTGATGTTTCTGGGTCATACCTTGATCCAAACCATGATGGAATTCTTCGTACAGATGGTCAACATGATCCCCCAGGTCATAGGATGATGAAACACCAAATGATTCGAGTGATTAATATGATTCGAGTGTTTCGAGTGATTAATTTTATGAGTCAAATAGGCTAGCCTGATGGATATTCTGATGGCGACCATAATGGACACCATAGCCTCTTACATGTGGCCTCTGTTCAGGGTGTCTAGCATGTTTATGGTGATGGTTGTGTTCGGGGCTAATACCACACCTGTCAGAGTCAGAGCCTTGTTGTCGATGGCGATTACCTTCGCCATCGTACCGGTTTTACCCCCAGTGGAAAATGTAGCGCTATTTGCGGCGTCGGCGATTTTTATCACCTTGCAACAGCTGCTGATAGGCATCTCCATGGGATTTGTCACCTTGATGGTGATGCAATGCTTTGTACTTGCAGGCCAAATTATAGGCATGCAGACCAGTTTAGGTTTTGCCTCCATGGTTGATCCCTCATCTGGGCAACAAACACCGGTAATAGGTAACTTATTTTTGCTGTTAACCACCATGATCTTCCTCGCCGTAGATGGTCATTTGGTGATGATCCGTATGCTAGTGCTGAGTTTTGAGACGATTCCCATCTCGGATCAAGGTCTGAGTGTGACAAGTTATAGATTGTTGGCCGAGTGGGGGGGCTATATGTTTGGTGCGGCATTGACCATGTCTATGACCCCTATCGTTGCACTTTTGCTGATCAACTTGTCGTTCGGTGTCATGACCCGAGCTTCACCGCAATTGAATATTTTCGCCATAGGTTTCCCCGTGACCATGGTGAGTGGTTTAGTGATCTTGTGGTTGACCTTGACGCCGATAATGGAGCACTTTGGTGAGGTGTGGACGTCGGCTCAGCTGTTGTTATGCGATATATTGAAGCTGCAGTGTAATACCGATGGGACATTTTGATGTTGCAGCTTAAGCGACGGCAGCGTCTACCTAAGGGAGTGCGAGTTTATGGCTGAAAATGACAGTAGCCAAGAGAAAACCGAAGAGGCCACCCCCAGGCGATTAGAACAAGCTCGGGAGAAAGGCCAGGTTGCCCGCTCCAAAGAGTTAGGCACTTCGGCGGTCTTGGTGTCGGCCGCAGTGGGTTTGGCCATGGTCGGCCCAAGCATTGCCAGTAGTTTAGTGACCATAATGACCACCTTGTTTACCCAGGACAGGGAGCAGATTTTTGACACCAATCAGATGGTTCTGGTGTGGGGCATGATAGCGCGAGAGCTTGCCTTCCCTATGGCTAGCCTGATGCTTTTTATCGCTTTAGTGGCGTTTATCGGCAATATTTTATTAGGCGGTATCACCTTCTCTACCAAGGCATTTATGCCGAAAACTGAGAAGATGAATCCGATGAAAGGGTTAAAAAGAATGTTTGGCGTGCAAGCCCTGGTGGAATTAACCAAGGGTATCGCCAAATTTTTGGTTGTCGCATCATCGGCATATTTCATTTTGAGCTTCTTTTTTAATGAAATCTTGGCCTTGTCTCGGGATCATCTTCCTAGCAATGTATATCACGCACTCGATCTACTGGTGTGGATGTTCATCTTGCTGTGCTCGTCAACCATACTCATCGTGGTTATCGATGTGCCATTTCAAATTTGGAATCACAATAAGCAACTCAAGATGACCAAACAGGAAATAAAGGATGAATATAAGGACACCGAGGGTAAGCCAGAGGTGAAAGGTAAGATAAGGCAGATGCAAAGGGAGGTGGCACAGAGACGTATGATGGCAGAAGTACCCAGTGCCGATGTTATCGTCGTCAATCCGGAGCACTATGCTGTCGCGGTGAAGTACGACGCCATGAAGTCGACGGCGCCCTATGTGCTGGCAAAAGGCGTCGATGAAGTCGCTTTTAAGATTAGAGAGATAGCCCGTGAACATGAGATTGCTATTATCTCTGCACCGCCTCTCGCCCGCGCTATTTATCATACGACTAAGATAGATCAAGAGATCCCGGAGGGATTATTTACTGCCATCGCTCAGGTATTAGCTTATGTATTTCAATTACGTCAATATCAACAGCATGGAGGCCGGAGACCAACGACTATTCCGCTTAAACAGCCGATACCTGAGGATTTAACGTATTAATATACAGAGTGTTTTCTGCCTGAGTATGTTTAGTGTGTGGCAGCAGTTTCCACTAGATCAAGCTGATGCTTTCATGAAATTGTTTGACAAATACACACTTCAGTAGATAGTAGCCTAGGCTAGGCCAAGGAACATGCGTCATTACTTCAATGAGAGGGGCTCGAATTCAACTTAGATCCTCAGGATAATCTGGTCAACCCGCTTGAAAATATCACACTAAAGAGGCCGTAATTGAAAATAGAAATTGTAACAACAGCAAATGAGGGGTTGAAAGAAACTGGTTTTGGGTCACTTAAGGCGTGCAAGAGCGTATTTGACTCGATGGTAAAGGCCGGTTATGCCGTTAATCTTAATCTCTGTGTCAGCAGAGAAGATTTAGACGAAATTGTCGCAAGGCAACCGAGTCTGGTTGTTTTAGCGGTAAAGTATATTCCACTCGATAATGAAAATGATATTTGGTTGGCCGATTACTTCGCCGACCATGGAATCAATTTCACTGGCTCATCGAGAGATGTACTGGATTTTGATTCAAACAAAGTCTCTGCAAAAGATCATTTAAGCGCTAAAGGCATCGCCACGGCTAGGTATTTTACAGCGATCCCTGGTCAATACAAAAATGAACACGAACTGCCGATCACATTTCCCTTATTTTTGAAACCATTGGATGCCGCAAATGGAAACGGCGTTGACGATTCATCGTTCGTCACCAATTTTTTAGAGTTTGAAGCTAAAATAGCGTCTTTAGACAAAGAATTTAACCATCCTACTCTGGTTGAGGAATATTTGCCTGGTCGAGAATTTACCGTGGCAATAATACAAGCGTCAAATGGCCAATTGCTTGTTTCTCCCATTGAGTTGGTGCCACCTGAGTCAAAGAATGGGCTTAGAATTTTGGGGGCGAAAGTAAAAAAAGATGATTCGGAAGAACTGAAAAAAATTGATGATGATGCAATGAAAACCAGAGTGAAAGCACTCGCCATCGAATGTTTTGTTCACCTTGGTGTCAGGGATTATGGCAGAATAGATATTCTTGCCGATAAAAGTGGCCAATGTTTTTTTATTGAAGCCAACTTAGTGCCAGGCATGACATCAGGTTCTAGTTATTTTCCTCTTGCTTGTGAAATAGAACATCAATTAACCTACGATGAAGTGGTTAACTTGATCATTGAGCAAGGGCTGAGTAGGGCGGTCAAGGAGTCTCTGGGTTAGCAAAGTCTAGTCTTCTCTGACGGTGAAGATTCCTCGGCTGGGATTTATGCTCTGTGATGGCTGATGCCAAAGCCGGTGTGTGCTGGCTATAGTCCCGCTTAATGACGTCTTATATTGTATTTCTGCTGCAAATTTATTCAGTTGACTCCTTAGCCATTCATTTAACGTCGGTCTAACGGTATAGTGCCGACTTATAAAATAAAAACCATATTGATAACTTAGTTATTACTGACGGAAATTATTTCCACTACTTGGCTCGAAAATTGCTTTGTTTAAGGCTAGATGTCAAAAGTTTGGACTTTTTGAATGGATGTTAACGCACTACTCGGTCAACTGAAAAAAATAAAGCCTTCGAGTTTTAAAGGCATAGGCACGCCTGTGTTTGTTCTTGCGGCGTTAGGCATGATCATATTGCCTATGCCGTCATTCCTGCTGGATATTCTGTTCTCATTTAACATCGCCTTAGCCTTAGTGGTGTTACTGGTGGCTATCTACACCGACAGACCATTAGATTTCGCCGCGTTCCC
Organism: Shewanella benthica KT99; assembly: GCF_000172075.1. Taxonomy (GTDB): domain Bacteria; phylum Pseudomonadota; class Gammaproteobacteria; order Enterobacterales; family Shewanellaceae; genus Shewanella; species Shewanella benthica_A. The sequence continues at coordinate 19,293 of NZ_ABIC01000017.1, read as the reverse complement.
CAGTGTGCTGCTTATTGCGACCTTACTGCGCCTAGCACTCAATGTGGCATCGACTCGTATCATCTTACTCGAAGGGCACAACGGTGGTGATGCTGCCGGTAAAGTGATTGAGTCTTTTGGTTCTGTGGTGATAGGCGGAAATTATGCCGTGGGTCTGGTGGTGTTCTTAATCCTTATTATCATCAACTTCGCCGTGGTCACCAAAGGTGCCGGGCGTATAGCAGAAGTTAGCGCTCGCTTTACCTTAGACGCCATGCCAGGTAAACAGATGGCTATCGATGCCGACTTGAATGCCGGCGTGTTAAACCAAGATCAGGCGAGAGAGAGGCGCGCCGAAGTCACCAAGGAAGCCGACTTTTACGGGGCAATGGACGGCGCATCTAAGTTTGTTAAGGGTGATGCGATTGCCGGGATCATGATCATGGTGATCAATATCTTGGGTGGATTCGTTATCGGCATGGTGCAGCATGGCATGGATTTTTCCTCTGCCGTCGAGGTCTATACTCTGCTCACCATAGGTGATGGACTGGTCGCCCAGATCCCGGGTCTGTTACTCTCTATTGCTGCGGCCTTGATGGTCACACGTCAGAACGAGTCCGGTGACATGGGGCAGATGATGATGTCGCAGATGCTTGACAATCCTAAGTCAATTACGATTGCTGCGGGTCTCTTATTTATCATGGGAATAGTGCCAGGCATGCCACATTTTGCTTTCATCTCTCTGGCATTAGTCATAGGTGCTGTGGCCTACTTCTTATATAGAAAACAAGCGCAGGAGCGAGAGGAATCACTGGCACTTACGCAGAAACCTGCCGTGGATAAGGCCGACGCTAAGCCTAAGGAGCTTAGCTGGGATGATGTGCAGCATGTCGATACCATAGGGTTAGAAGTGGGTTACCGGCTTATCCCATTGGTTGACAAAGGTCAGGGTGGTGAGTTACTTGGCAGGATAAAAGGGGTGCGTAAGAAGCTATCCCAAGAGCTTGGCTTTCTGGTGCCTGCGGTGCATATTCGCGATAACTTAGATCTGTCGCCAAATACCTATCGCATCTCCTTGATGGGAGTGGCTTGCGGCGAAGCCGAGATAAGACATGACTGTGAACTTGCCATCAACCCGGGGCAAGTATATGGCAAACTTGACGGCATAGAGACCAAAGACCCGGCCTTCGGATTAGAAGCGGTTTGGATAGCCCCTGAGCTTAGAGAACATGCGCAAACCTTAGGTTATACCGTGGTTGATGCTGCAACGGTCGTGGCTACTCACTTGAGTCAGCTGTTAACCAATAATGCGGCTAAGCTTCTCGGTTATGAGGAAGTTCAGCAGCTTATGGATATTTTGGCCAAAAATTCGCCTAAATTAGTCGATGGTTTCATCCCCGAGGTGATGCCCTTGGGAATCGTGGTTAAAGTCATGCAAAACTTGCTTAACGAAGGCGTTTCGATTCGCGATCTTAGGACCATAGTACAGACATTGCTCGAATATGGTCCCAAGAGTACCGATACCGAAGTATTGACCGCCGCCGTACGTATCTCGCTTAAACGAATGATAATTCAAGAGATCAGCGGGCCGGAAACTGAGATCCCCGTCATTACTTTGGCGCCAGAGTTGGAACAAATGTTGCATAAGTCAATGCAGACGACGGGAGGAGAGGGGCCAAACATAGAACCTAGCTTGGCCGAACGGATGCAAAAGTCTTTAGAAGATGCGACACAAAAGCAAGAGATGGTGGGGCAACCTGCTATATTACTCACATCGGGCATGTTACGTTCGACACTCTCTCGATTTGTAAAGCACACGATTCCTAACCTAAGGGTGATTTCCTATCAGGAAGTCCCCGATGAGAAACAAATTAGAATTGTTTCTGCTGTGGGTCAGTAGAGGGCATATAAGTGAAAATTAAACGTTTCTTAGCGAAAGATATGCGTACGGCATTGGCTCAGGTTAAAGAGACATTAGGCTCGGATGCGGTGATAATGTCGAATAAAAAGGTCACCGGTGGAATCGAGATCGTCGCTGCCGTGGATTATGATGAGCCGAAACCTAAGGCGCCAATAGCAGAAAAGTCAGCATCGTCCGCCACCTTTACTGAGCTGGCCGAAGAGAAAATCTCCCTCGGTCAAAAGCGGCCCGTTCGCGCCGAAGCAAGAGTCAAACCGGCGCCGGCAGCCGATTCACTGCAGGCCTTGTTAGAGAGACAGCAGAGTCGCGTCGAGCAACAAGTTTCTCAGCACTCCAGTGAAGAACTGGACATGCCCGAATGGGCAAAAGGTTTGCAGGCACCACAGTCATCTGCCAAATCGGCACCTGAGACAGCACATTATTCAAATAAGCCTTCAGCCGAGACGAAGGGGAAAGCTAGCCCTGAGCTTGAGATGATGCGAGAAGAACTGGCGTCCTTGAGAAGCTTGTTGACTCATCAAGTCACCGCCTTGATGAGTGAACAAAAAAGCCGGCTTGACCCCGTAGGTGCCATGCTAGAAAGTAAATTATTGGAGGCTGAATTTTCGCCTACGTTGGCAAAAAAGCTGTCTGAATTGAGCGAACACTATACACCGGCAGATCTGGTGCGAGCATTGCCTCGTAGTCTAGCCAATATGTTGGATAATCAAGGTGATGATATCGTGCGCCAAGGTGGTGTGGTGGCTTTTGTCGGACCAACGGGTGTGGGAAAAACAACGACGTTAGCGAAAATAGCCGCCAGATACGCAGCCCATCACGGTGTAGAGCATGTTGCTTTGGTTACAACCGATCATTATCGCATTGGCGCCTTTGAGCAATTGGCAACCTATGGCAAAATAATGGGGTGCCCGGTTAAGCAGGCTCATGATCTCAATGAGTTGGAACAAATACTGTATCAGTTCCGTAATCGCAAGTTAGTATTGATAGATACTGCAGGAATGGGCCAAAGAGACACACGCTTATTCCAGCAACTTGATAATTTAGCTGCAAATAGCAGATTACCTATTCGCAGTTATCTGGTACTGTCATCAACAGGTCAGAGAAGAGTTTTAGAAGAGGCCGTGACACAATTTAGTCGTATTCCATTATCTGGTGCGATATTGACGAAATTAGATGAATCTGTTTCCTTAGCCCCGGCCTTGAGTGTCTTGATACAAAGTGGGTTACCATTAAGTTATGTTACTGATGGGCAAAGAGTTCCAGAAGATATGCAAGTGGCCGATACATTCGCGCTAGCAAATAAAGCGCTGTCGGTGTTAGATAATAAACCAGTAGTCAGAAGTAGTGAAAGGTCAGATGAAAGGGCCTATGCATTTGAGTAAAGTAATGAGTCGGGATCAAGCAAGTGGTTTACGTATGATGAATCAACCTTATAATGAAAAAGTGAAAGTAATAGCCGTGTCGGGTGGTAAGGGAGGCGTGGGTAAAACCAGTGTAGCCATCAATACCGCCGTTGCGTTAGCCGAAAAAGGCAAGCGTGTACTCGTCCTGGATGCCGACTTAGGTCTGGCAAACGTGGATGTCATGCTTGGCCTGCGCACCGAACGTAATTTATCCCATGTTTTATCCGGTGAAACCGATTTAGACGATATCATAGTACGCGGACCTAAGGGGATAGGAATTATTCCTGCCACTTCGGGTACCCAATCTATGGTTGAACTGTCTGCGGCACAACATGCCGGGTTAATCAGGGCATTCAGTGAGATGAAAACGCAATTCGACATACTCATTATCGATACCGCCGCGGGTATTTCCGATATGGTACTGAGTTTCTCCAGAGCCTCACAGGATGTATTGGTTGTGGTTTGCGATGAACCTACATCGATTACCGATGCCTACGCGCTAATCAAGATACTGAGCAGGTCGCATGGTGTGTTTCGTTTTAAAATAGTCGCCAATATGGTCAGGAGTTTACGAGAAGGGATGGAACTCTTTGCTAAGCTGAGCAAAGTTACCGATCGTTTCTTGGATGTGGCACTCGAGTTAGTGGCTACCATTCCATTCGATGAGAACTTACGCAAGTCGGTGCGTAAGCAGAAATTAATCGTTGAAGCCTACCCTAAATCGCCGGCATCGATCGCTTACCATGGTTTAGCGAATAAGGTCATTAGTTGGCCAATACCGCAGCAACCGGGTGGCCATCTAGAGTTCTTTGCTGAGCGTTTGGTACAGCGAACTGAGTGTCAGGAGGATAGAGAGAGTGAGTAAAGCCTCTGCGTATACTTGTTTAGATAATAAAGCTTTAATCGTTGAACAATACGCATCGCTGGTAAAAAAAATAGCTCACCATTTACTCGCTCGTTTACCTGCATCGGTGCAACTAGACGATTTACTACAAGCTGGCATGATGGGGTTACTCGAAGCTTCAGCTAAGTTTGACGCTAACAAGGGGGCAAAGTTTGAGACTTTTGCGGGTATTCGAATCCGTGGGTCTATGCTAGATGATATTCGTCGTGGAGACTGGGTGCCGAGGTCTGTGCATAGAAACCAGAGACGAGTCGCTCAGGTTATCGATGAGCTTGAGCAGGAGCTTGGCAGGGATGCTAAAGATGACGAGATAGCCCAAAGACTGGAGATGACCTTAGATGAATATCATCATATTTTAAACAATGTTTCAGTAGGGAAAATAATAGGCATTGAAGATTTAGGCGTATCGGTCGATGTTATTAGTCACGATGATGGGGTTAAGGACGATACCTATGAATCGATTGCAGAAGATAAATTTCATGCTGCACTCGTCGCAGCAATCAAATTATTGCCTGAAAGAGATGGACTGGTTTTGTCGCTTTATTACGATGAAGCTTTAAATTTAAAAGAGATTGGGGCCATTCTAGAGGTTAGTGAGTCACGGGTTAGCCAGATTTTAAGTCAGGCTATGCTAAGGCTCAAAGCTAAACTTAAGCATTGGACAAAAAATAACGATTACATGAGCAATAATTAACAGTTCCGTGGAGGAAACTTTGGACAAGAATATGAAGATTCTTATTGTTGACGATTTCTCAACAATGAGACGTATCATCAAGAACTTGTTAAGAGACTTGGGTTTTAGCAATACCCAAGAAGCAGATGACGGTACGACAGCACTACCTATGTTACAGAAAGGCAATTTTGACTTTGTTGTGACCGACTGGAATATGCCTGGTATGCAAGGCATCGATCTTTTAAAAGCGATTCGTGCCGATGATCAATTGAAAAATATCCCGGTATTAATGGTAACTGCAGAGGCAAAGAGGGAACAGATTATCGCCGCGGCTCAGGCCGGGGTTAATGGTTATGTTGTTAAGCCCTTTACGGCAGCGACATTGAAAGAGAAGTTAGAAAAAATCTTTGAACGACTCGGCTAACCAAGGTAGTGATATGCAGGTGAAAACTTCAGGGCTCATTTCGTTAGAGCAGGCAAATAAGCTGGTAGACTTGCTGACGCAAGGCGAGCAGTTGCTTGCTGATGACTTAATCAGAGATATTGCTATGCCTATTCAAAAGGAGCTGTTTGATGAGGTCGGCAGGCTCACGCGTCAGCTTCATAGCGCGATCGTCAGTTTTCAGGTCGATGATCGACTGGTTGAGTTAGCTAACAAGGAGATCCCCGATGCTAAACAGCGGTTGAATTATGTCATCGATATGACAGAGCAAGCCGCGAATAAAACCATGGACGCCGTCGAAGAATGTCTGCCTTTAGCGAGTGCACTCACCACCAATATCCAAGCGGTTAAACCCGCTTGGAATCGTCTTATGAAACGTGAGATTGAACTGAGTGAATTTAAGACCCTGTGTCACGACGTTCAACAATTTATTGATCGTAGTGAATTAGATTCGATCCGTTTGAAAGAGCTGTTAAACCAAATCTTACTCGCCCAAGATTTTCAAGATTTAACCGGGCAGATGATAAAACGGGTGATTGATCTCGTTCGTGAAGTAGAAAATAATTTAGTCTCGATGCTGACGGTTTTTGGTGAACAAGCTGTCGGTGAAAATCCGACTATCATAGATAGCAGTGTCGAGGCTGAAGGGCCAATCATCAACGCGGAACAACGTGACGATATCGTCACCGGTCAAGATGAAGTTGATGATCTGCTGTCGAGTTTGGGGTTTTAATTAGGAGCCATATTAATGTCATTCGATGTTGATGAAGAGATACTGCAAGATTTTTTGATCGAAGCCGGTGAAATTTTAGAGCTTTTGTCTGAACAGTTGGTCACGCTAGAAAATCATCCCGAAGACTCGGAGTTGCTTAATGCGATTTTTCGAGGCTTTCACACCGTCAAAGGTGGCGCAGGATTTCTTAGCTTGTCTCCTATGGTCGATATTTGCCATGAAGCTGAAAATACCTTCGATCTGCTGAGAACCGGCAAACTAGAAGTCTCTGCCGAGTTGATGGATGTCATTCTGCAGGCGGTTGATGCCATCAACGTTATGTTTGCCCAGACTCAGGCTGGGCAGCAACAAGAGACTGCAGATGCGACCTTGTTGGCAAATTTGAAGTTACTGAGTTCGGCTTCTTCACTTCCAGTTGCAGCTGCAGCTGCGCCTAACGCGGCTTCGATTGAACTATTCGATCAGACGCCACTCGTGGGCGACTCAGGGATTGAACTGTTTGATTGTGCTCCTCAGCCAATATCGACTATTGCCGGTGAAGGCGGAATAGACGAAATCAATGATGATGAGTTCGAGGCGCTGCTCGATGCGTTACATGGTGGCGGTAACAGCCCAACTGCAACTCAGCCAGTAGCCGTCAGTGCGCCAGCACCGAGCCAATCTGATGACATTACCGACGATGAGTTTGAATCTTTACTCGATGAATTACATGGTTCGGGTAAATTTGACAAGCAAGCATCCAGCGCGAGTCTTGTCGATACTCCTCCAGCGGTAGATGCTGATGGTATCTCAGATGATGAATTTGAGAAGCTGCTCGATGAACTTCATGGCGCGGGTGCCGGACCCGGTGTTGGGTCTGCGGCAGTAGCCAACAAATCTGTGCCTGCGGTTAAGTCCGTGGCTCCTGCCACCCCTGTAGCGGCAAAAGCTGCAGCAAAAGCTGCAGCAAAAGCTGTTGTGCCGGCAAAGAAAGCGGTGGCTAAGTCAGCGTCGACCAATATTCCTCAGGCTGAAACAACCGTACGTGTCGACACTGCCAGACTCGATCAGATCATGAACATGGTGGGCGAACTCGTGTTGGTGCGTAATCGTTTACTCAGTTTAGGTGTCTCTCGTGATGATGAAGAGATGTCCAAAGCACTCGCCAACCTTGATTTAGTCACGGCGGACCTACAGGGCGCGGTGATGAAGACTCGCATGCAACCGATCAAGAAGGTCTTCGGTCGCTTCCCTCGTGTGGTAAGAGACCTTGCTCGTACCTTGAAAAAAGAGATTACCCTCACCATGATAGGTGAAGACACAGATCTCGATAAGAATCTAGTCGAGGCCTTAGCCGATCCCTTGGTTCACTTAGTGAGAAACTCGGTGGATCATGGTATCGAGATGCCGGCCGAACGTGAGGCGAGTGGTAAACCCAGAACCGGTACGATAACCCTCTCGGCGAGCCAAGAGGGCGACCATATCCTGCTTAAAATTGAGGATGATGGTGCCGGCATGGATCCTAATAAGCTCAAAGAGATCGCCATAGCTCGCGGCGTGCTCGATGATGAAGGGGCGGCCAGGATGTCCGATCAAGAGGCTTATAACCTCATCTTCGCCCCTGGATTCTCCACCAAAGTCGAGATTTCTGATATTTCAGGCCGCGGTGTCGGTATGGATGTGGTTAAAACCCGTATTGCTCAGCTGAACGGCACTGTTCATATCGACTCTATAAAAGGTAAAGGGACCGTATTAGAGATTAAGGTTCCCTTAACGTTAGCCATCATGCCGACCTTGATGGTAGAAGTGGCTTCTCAAGTGTTTGCCTTGCCACTGTCGAGTGTCAGTGAGATATTCAACCTCGATTTGACTAAGACCAATATCGTCGATGGCCAATTGACTGTGATTGTCCGACAGAAGGCGGTGCCGCTGTTTTATCTCGAGCATTGGTTGAGTCGAACCCCCTCTAATTTGAAGCACGGTGATAAGACTCATGGTCATGTGGTTATCGTCCAATTAGGCACCCAACAGATAGGCTTCGTGGTGGATTCATTGATTGGTCAAGAAGAAGTCGTTATCAAGCCTCTTGGTACCATGTTGCACGGCACTCCAGGTATGGCTGGGGCTACCATCACATCAGATGGTGGTATTGCTTTGATCTTAGACGTACCAGGTTTACTTAAGCATTACGCCAGAAAACAAACAAAATAAGCGGTATAGGAATTGGAATGGCCATTAAAGTTCTCGTAGTCGACGACTCTAGTTTTTTTCGTCGAAGAGTCAGTGAAATAGTGACTAAAGATGCTGATTTAGAGGTGATAGGTACCGCGGTGAACGGCGCCGATGCCGTTAAGTTAGCCGCTGAGCTCAAGCCCGATGTCATCACTATGGATATCGAGATGCCCGTCATGGATGGCATCACCGCAGTGCGTGAGATAATGGCCAAGACACCGACGCCAATCCTGATGTTTTCATCCTTGACCCATGATGGTGCCAAAGCGACGCTCGATGCCCTGGAAGCCGGGGCATTAGACTTCTTGCCTAAACGTTTCGAAGATATTGCCACCAATAAAGACGATGCGATTTTATTACTGCAGCAACGCATAAAAGCCTTAGGTCGTCGGCGCATATACCGGCCGATAGTAAGGCTAAGTACGCCTCACACCAAAGCTCAATTGACTAGCGGTTTATCGACATCGGTGCGCAGCGTCAGAGAGCCAGCCATCAGCCCGAGGGCGTCGAGTCGAGTACGAGCATCGGGTAAAAAATATAAATTGTTACTGATAGGCACCTCGACAGGGGGCCCGGTTGCTCTACAGAAAATCTTAATTAAATTACCTGCTAACTATCCTCATCCCATCTTGCTTATCCAGCATATGCCAGCGGCATTTACCCCGGCATTTGCCAGCAGACTGAATGGATTATGTCAGATTGAGGTAAAAGAAGCGCAATCGGGAGATCAGTTGCGGCCCGGTATGGCTTACCTCGCACCTGGCGGCATGCAGATGATGTTAGAAAGAGGTGGCGCCTACGGCAGAATTAAAGTACTCGCTGGCACCGCCGATATGAATTATAAGCCGAGTGTCGATATTACTTTTGCGTCGGCATCAAAAATTGCCGGGGGAGAGATCTTAGCCGTGGTGTTAACGGGTATGGGAGCCGATGGCAGAGAAGGTGCACGCATGCTCAAGAGCGCGGGTGCCACAATTTGGGCTCAAGATGAGGCAAGTTGTGTGGTTTATGGTATGCCACAAGCGGTGACTGCGGCGGGCCTATCGACTCAGTCTATAGGCTTAGAGGAGATGGCAGATTCCATTATTCGAGAGTCAGGTAATGGCTAAGTCGCAGAGGAAGCTAAGTCCCTCCTCTGTGCTGATCATTTTTTTGCTTGCACTCGCTGTGTTTGTTTTAAGCTCATTGTATCTTGAGACTCGTCATAAGAATGAACTGTTATTGTTAGACGTTGAGCGATTACAGCAAAGCCAGGTGCTACTTATGGTAGCCGATGAGCAAGCTCAAGTCCTGGCGACTTGGGTGGCACAGCACCCGGAAGCGACTCAGGCACTCCTCTCTCAGGTTAAGCAAGGTGAAAAGGTGACACTGGAAGTGGGTCTAGGCGTTAACAGCATAGACGTTCAAACGGTCAGTGCTGTCGCCGCTCCACTCGCGTTCGTAGACGAGGGCAATACTCGCTTGTCAGTGCCCCTGGCTTTGGAGCATGTGCCCTTGCCGCATGTGCCTTTAGACCCGGTGCCATCGAAGCTGAGTGCTAAACCGAGTGATGGGACTCACAAGCCGTCACCGGAGCGAGTCGAACAGGCTATGAGTTTGATCGCGAATGATTTAAGCTTGGATGACTTCAGTGGGACGTTAGCCAATGTTGTCGACACCATGCCAAAAGCGGTGACATTTTCAGTCGATGAAGATGGCGTCAAGGTTATCGGCCTACCTCATGGCGGAATAAGAATAACGACGCGAGAGAATAATTAGCATGTCGTTATCGGTAGATGTTAGGGGATTTTATTGAAAATCTGGACTATCGCGAACCAAAAGGGTGGGGTCGGTAAAACGACGACAGTTGTCAGCCTGGCCGGCTCTCTGGCCAAGCGTGGCCAACGTGTACTCATGATAGATACCGATCCTCATGCTTCACTGGGTTATTACTTAGGCATAGACTCTGAGGAAGTACCCGGCTCTCTGTATCATGTATTCTTAGCGTATAAAACGTTAAGTGCAGAGTTAGTAAAGCAACATATTATTCCCACAGTCGTTGCAGGGATCGATCTTCTCCCATCGACCATGGCGCTAGCGACAATAGATCGCTCCCTTGGACATCAGGAGGGTATGGGGCTGATCTTAAAAAAAAGCTTAAATCTGCTGCAAGATGATTATGACATCGCCTTGATCGATTGCCCGCCTGTATTAGGGGTGTTAATGGTCAATGCTCTCGCGGCAAGTGACCATATTATTGTCCCGGTACAGACTGAGTTTCTTGCGATTAGGGGACTCGATCGCATGATAAAAACCATGATCTTGATGGGACGATCTAAGAAGACGAAATACAGTTTTACCGTAGTCCCGACCATGTACGATAAGCGTACAAGAGCCTCTTCTCTAGCGCTTAAAAATTTAGGCGAAGAGTATGGCGAACACCTATGGCCGGATGTTGTTCCAATAGATACTAAATTTAGGGATGCCAGTTTGGCCCATCTTCCTGCTTCACATTACGCCCCCCATAGTCGCGGCGTAAAAGCCTATGAAAGGTTACTAAACTATCTGCTTGTTGGGGCGTTATCTCATGACAAGCTTAGTTGATAAAGCCGTATGCGATTACTTTAATATTTTGCTCACCGAAGTTGCAGAGCCCAGTCACTTAGATTCAACATTAACTCGGCCCAAGTTGAAAGAGTTTGAGCCTCAGCTAGATAAACAGGCCTTGGAGCAGCTACTGGCACCGGTGTTTAAGACTAAAGTGACAGCACAAATTGAAGTAAAAGTTAACGCACAAGTTAAACCCAAAGTAGAGATTAAACCAGTCTCTAAACCAGAGTCTAAAACAGAGACTAAACCAGCAGCGCAGATTAACCAAGAAGTAGAGACTAAGCCGCTGGTGGTGACTGCGGCAAAAGTCACCACAGATCTGTTGGAAAGCCTCGATGATGAGTTTCAGGTACTATTTTTTAAGGTCGCTGGATTAACATTGGCCGTGCCCTTGGTTAGCTTAGGTGGAATTGTTAAGTTAGAGCGGGTCAATCACATCATGGGTCGACCCGATTGGTATAAAGGTGTGCAAGCTCACCGGGGAGCACAGCTCAATGTCGTCGATACTTGTGCCTGGGTAATGCCGGAAAAGTATGATAGTGCATTAGCTGAAACCGTAAATTATCAATATGTTGTATTATTAGAAGACAGTAACTGGGGATTGGCTTGTGAATCATTGGTCAATGCGGTAAAAATTAACAAATCGGCGGTCAATTGGCGCAGTAATGCGGGAAAGCGTCCTTGGTTAGCTGGAGTAGTAAGAGAGCAGATGTGTGGCATTTTACATGTTCATGCACTTATAGAATTATTAAATTCAGGTCTAAGTAGTCAGGATACCCTAGGTTGAGGTAAATATGTCAAAAGCAAATAACGTAGCAGTAAACAAAGATGATGAAGTGTTGCAATGGGTAACCTTCAGACTCGATAACGAAACCTATGGCATCAACGTCATGCAGGTTCAAGAAGTATTGAGATATACCAATATAGCACCCGTACCTGGGGCTCCTCATTATGTACTGGGAATCATCAACCTTAGAGGTAATGTCGTCACTGTGATCGACACGCGTTCACGTTTTGGATTGGCAGCGTCCGATATTGATGATTCGACTCGAATCGTGATCATCGAAGCCGAGAAGCAAGTGATCGGCATTCTCGTCGACAGTGTCGCCGAAGTGGTTTATTTACGCGGTTCTGAAATTGACAGTGCCCCCAATGTCGGTACCGAAGAGAGTGCTAAATTTATCCAAGGTGTGAGTAACCGAGAAAATGAATTACTCATCTTGGTTGATCTCGATAAACTTTTATCCGATGAAGAGTGGATGGATGTGTCACAAGTTTAATGTCTATAATATTCCTAGTTCTTGGGAACTAGGAATACCTTTCCTATTTAAGAGTCTCATTCATGATCAGTGATGGAATTTTAATTGCGGCTTTAGTATACGTAATCGCTTGCCTTGGTCTGGTCTTGTATCAACAGAAGCAAACGAGTAAGTTGCGGGTGAAAGTTGCAGCCTTGACCTTATTAATAAAAGAAAGTGATCGTCAGCGTGAAACCGTCAAACGTGAATTACAAGAGTTAAGAAGTGGCACAATAGGTGTGGGGCGTCGAATGTTAGAGCTTGAAAAGCGCACCGCTAAACAAGACGCCAGACTCGATGAAGTGAATCAACAAGATCCCCAGGCAAGACTCTATTCCAGAGCGATGAAGATGGTTGATTTAGGCGCCAGCATAGATGAACTGATACAAGAGTGTGAGTTACCCAAGGCGGAAGCTGAGCTCATCATTCGGTTACATGGAAAAGGCTAGTTGTAGGACCGGCTTTAGCCGCGAGAGAACACTTACGGAACGCTGCGCTTACGGTTAAGCGATAACAGTTGACGGAACGTTCGCAAGCTCACTTACGGTAAAAGATGTAAGAGCGTACGCTTTGCGTGCTGTTATCTGTCAGGACGCAGTCCGTTCCGTAGCCGCTTGCGGCGTTCATGTGGCCGCAGGCCGTTCCGTGAGCGTAGCGTTCTACAGTCGCACCGCATCTTTATGTAGGAGCCGCTGCCGCGAGAGAACACACCCATAACCCATAACCCATCGGGCCTAAAGACCCTCCTACACCTAAAGCCCCCAGCTATAGGTACCGAGCTGAATGAGTCTGACATCGACAGCTGCCAAAATAATCATTTATAGTTACACTTTTTTTAAATTTAAGTTTGATCTATTTTTATTGCTAAGTATCCTTAGCGCTCTTGTAAACTAAAATCATACTCATAAGTCTAGTTAGTAACAGATGTATACAATTTTATCGGCTATATCTGCTTATCGACATATTTTGATGTGTCTTTAGCTTTATGTCGAAGCTGAAAAGGATTCAGCTGCATTATCGAAGAGAGAAATATGAAGCTTAAATGGATAGCATCGGTCGTAGTGGCATTCGGTCTAAATCATGGATTTAACGGATTAGTGTCTGCTACTGAATCAGTCACCGAGCAAGGCAAGAATTCCCCCCATGCAGCATTAACAGTAAACCCGCCTCAACAGCCATCTGAGCAGGCTCAGGTGGTGGTGCTTTATAATGATGACAGAGATCCATTCGAAGGCTTTAACCGTGCCATGTGGGACTTTAACTATCTGTTTATGGATAGGTACTTTTATCGTCCCCTTGCTCATGGATATAAGGACTATGTACCCAGACAGGTAAAAACCGGCATCAATAACTTGGTGACTAACTTCGAAGAGCCCAGTGCCATGGTTAACAATACCTTGCAAGGTAAGTGGGGATGGGCTGCTAATGCCGGTGGCCGTTTTACCATCAATACGACATTAGGCTTGTTAGGCGTTATCGATGTGGCCGATATGATGGGGCTGCCACGTAAACAAGACGAATTCAATGAAGTGCTGGGTTATTATGGGGTTGCTAACGGTCCGTATTTTATGGCTCCCTTTCTCGGGCCTTATGTGACCCGTGAACTGGCCTCTGACTGGGTTGATGATCTATACTTTCCATTATCAGAGCTTACAATGTGGCAGTCACTGGTTAAATGGGGACTGAAAAACCTACATACAAGAGCCGCTGCCATCGATCAAGAACGCTTAATCGATAACGCATTGGATCCATATACTTTTGTCAAAGAAGCTTATTTTCAACATATGGATTATAAAGTGTATGATGGAGATGTTCCGTTAGATCAAGATGAAGATGATCTGCTCGATGAATATATGCAGGAGTTAGATTAAAAGAAGACTCAATAACTACTAGTTTCACCTCGGTATAGTAGCCAGAGCCTTCTAAAAGGATCCTAGATGGCGCTAGAAGAGTTAGTGATATTACTTGTCGAAGACGATCCCGTTTTTCGGCGCATCGTTGCCGCCTTTCTCGACAGTCGTGGAGCTAAGGTCATCGAGGCCAATGATGGTGAGCAGGGACTGGATAAATTTAAGCAGTATGCATTCGATATAGTGCTTGCCGATCTGAGCATGCCTATCATGGGAGGCTTAGACATGTTGAAGAAGATGTCTGAGCTTAACCCTGACACCCCCGCCATAGTGATCTCCGGCAATCAAGTGATGGCCGATGTGGTCGAAGCCTTGCGTCTGGGTGCCTGTGATTATCTGGTTAAGCCGGTAGCAGATCTTTTTCTGATTGAAAATGCCATCAAGCAATGTTTAGCATCTAATGCCTCTAAAGAAGTCAATTTAGCCGATTTAGAAGAGTTATCCTACCAAGAGCTTCAGGATAATTTGGCGCTGTTAGAGCAAAATGAACAGGCTGCCAAGAGCGTACAACAGCAATTGTTTCCTCCCTCGCAGATAAACTACTTAAGCGCCCAGGTTGACTACAGCTTATATAAATCTGCTGAAGTGAGTGCTTACTTCATCGATACCGTGAATGTCGGCGATAACCATCTGGTGATGTATATGGCCCATTTTCATCCTCAAGATAATAGGGCGGCATTTGCCAGTGTGTTGCTTAAGAGCTTCGTTAACCAAAAATTGAAGTTATATCGAAATGGGACCAGCCAGGCTATTATCGAGCCATACAATATGCTCAGTTACCTTAACGAGCGTATGACTAAGTCTGGCTTAGATATCTGTATCGACATTGTCTATGTTGTCATCGAGTTGACTCACTACCGGGCATCGATTGCCCAAGCCGGTAATGGTCTTCGCTGTTACATTCGAAATCAACAAGGATTAACTCCCTTAGCCCTTCCTGACACCCTCCAGTTAGGCATTTTGAATTGGGGACACCCTAGTGCCCAATTTCGCACTTTAATGCCAGGAGAACGGCTCTGTATCGCCTCAAGTAAACCAGAACACAAGAAGATGTTATTAGATAATCAATTCCATGGCCTGGCCTACAATACAGAAATCCCTCCCGGCGGCTATATGCAGGTGTCGTTCTAAAGAAGGTTCTAGGCAGAGCATAACAATTCCTAGTTCCTAGGGAAGGAGTATCCGACAGGTTTTTGATAGAAGTCTGTGATGGGTAAACCCCCTGAACAAAAAATGGGTAATTAATTTTAGTTATCTTGTTAGATTTTTTAAACCATGGATGGTGATATGAGAAAATATGCTTTTGAACATCTTGATGTTTGGAGACGTTCATCTCGTTTGGCTTGTGATGTCTATTTATTATTTAATGGCTGTCGAGATTATGGCTTTAAAGATCAAGTAACCAGATCTGCTGTCTCAATCCCCTCAAATATCGCAGAAGGAGAGGAAAGGTCCTCATTCAAAGAATCTGCTCGCTTCCTTTATTATTCTAAAGGCTCTGCAGGGGAGTTAGTCACCCAATTGTATATAGCTATTGAAATTGGTTTAATTGATAGAGAAAAGGCATTAATTGTTATCGATGAAATTAAGCAGATATCAGCCATGTAGCAGCATTGATAAAAATAAGAAAAGGAGAAGTGAAGGAGCCTACAGTGGAATACAAGACTAAAAGTAACTGAGTTACTTCGATACTAGTTTATGAATAAATTTTCGATTTTATAGTGTTTGGAATAACTTAGCGGGTCTTGCTTCATATCTGTTGTAAGCCCTCGTACCTAGGAACTAATACCTAGGTGCTTCTTAACAAAAACGCCTCACTATCACTAGTGAGGCGTTTTATTTTGATTCCTAGAACCTAGAACCTGCTACGAATGCTTTATGCCTTCATGATCTGCAGTGACCGCCATCTCTTCTTCGAGTGCTTCCTCTTCAGTATGAGCATGATCGCCTTCGGCGCCGTGCATCCAACTTACTAGCTTATCAGCCATGAAGTAGAGGACGACACCTGAGATTGCCGATGTGATGGCGATACCGGCGAAGATAGACATAGCGTTAGCAAGTTGCTCTTCTCTTGGTCCATCGTGTCCGATGAATGAACCTATGATGCCACCTATCTTGTTAGCCGCGGCTATGAATAGGAACCAGGTACCCATCATAAGTGATGCGATACGCACTGGAGCAAGCTTAGTCACCATAGACAAGCCAATAGGAGATAAACATAGCTCACCCATGGTGTGGAAGAAGTAAGCACCGACCAACCACCACATGCTTGACTTAGCATCCGGATTGCCACCCATCTCAAGTACTGCACCCATCATAAATAGGAAACCAATACCGAGCAGGACAAGACCTAGGGCAAACTTAACCGGAGAATTCGGCTCATTCTTGCCTAAACGGATCCAGATAGAGGCGATAACAGGCGCGAAGATAACGATGAACATGGCGTTAAGAGACTGGAACCAAGTCGTCGGTACTATGAAGCTACCTATGGAACGGTCGGTAAATTCATTGGTGAACAGGTTCAGTAGACCACCGGCTTGTTCAAAACCAGCCCAGAAGATGATAGTAAATAGACCCATGACCATGATCACCTTAATGCGATCACGCTCGATTGCCGTTAAGGGTTTTTTTCTGACTTGACCTGTCGCTGCCGCCTTGTCTTTTTCTAACTTAGCTGCAGGGTATCGACCTATGTCGCCCAGTAGTTTCTGTGCGAAGAAATACTGGATGATGAGAGAGAAAATCATACCAACACCGGCACAGAAGAAGCCTGCCTGCCAGTTGTTAACAAAAATTTCTTTGCCTTCAAAGACAACGGTCTGACCGAAGGAAGTGTAAGCCCAAGCGACAACGAAACCTGCCAGCGCTGCACCTACGTTGATACCCATATAGAAGATAGTGAATGCACCATCACGGCGATGATCACCCTGTTCATACAGGTCACCCACCATGGTCGAGATGTTTGGCTTGAATAGGCCGTTACCTAAGATAAGGATGCCCAGGCCGATATAGAAAAATATAATTTCAGAGCCTGGCATCCAGCTGTGCGGCGCGGCTAGAGTAAATTGACCTATTGCCATCAAGGCGCCACCGATCATGATGGCGCGGCGTTGACCTAGGTAGGTATCGGCTAACCAGCCACCGATGAGGGGGGTTAAAAAAACCAGACCAGTAAAGGTACCATAGAGTGAGATGGCTTCGGCGCCAGTCCAACCTAAGCCGTGACCGCCTTCAGATTGAACTTTATCTACCAAATACAGTACCAAAATGGCACGCATCGAGTAATAACTGAATCGTTCCCATAATTCTGTTGTAAACAACAGAAACAATCCCTTCGGATGCCCGAGCATCGTCCCTTGGGGTTTTGCTACGCTCATTAAGTCTTCCACCTTGCTTGTGATTGCCTGCAGGACAATTGTCACCACAGAAAAATTGTTAGTGCTTTATTTTATAGTCTGGTAACTTCGCTTAGCGCTATCTAGTTAAGCTTATGATAAATTGTGACATAACAACTATTGTTAACAACAATTTAGCTACAGAATATTGTTATATTTTAATGTTTGGTGTCATATATTCTACGAAACACTACTTATATACCCTTTTCTTATTGCTAATGTCAATTTTGCAGGCTTGAATGCCGAGTTTTTAGACAAGTTAGAGTGTAAAGATGAGAAGCTGAGCATGTAGGAGGGGTCTTCAGCCCCGAATTAAGCCGCGCTGCGACTATGGAGTACGCTCACCGAACGGCCTGCGGCCTGACAGATAACCGTAAGCGCAGCGTTCATCTTGGCTCGAAGCTTTTACCGTAAACGTAGTGTTCCGTCATCCGTCATCCGTCATCCGTCATCCGTCATCCGTCATCCGTCATCCGTCATCCGTCTCCGCTTTTACCGTAAGTGAGCTTGTGAACGTTCCGTCAACCGTAATCTGGCTTTCCCCCCTTTTATTCTAAAAACAATTCTGCTACCATTTTCTCCCAGCGTAAGGAATTATGCACAGATACGTTTGTGTTGTCAGAGAGAATAAAGAGTCAAAATGAAAGCTTGGTACCTCCTTTATTGTAAACCCCGCGGTGAAGCAAGAGCCGTACATCACCTCACTTTACAAGAGATAGAAACTTATCTACCGACAATTGGAGAGGAGGAAAAGGTTAAGGGGCAAGTAATAGTCAAACGTATACCTCTCTTTCCAGGTTACCTATTCATTTATTTCGATCCACAAATAACCAGTGTTGCCCGCATACATTCCACCCGCGGTGTTGGACGTATCGTAGGGTGTAAAGAGTCAATGACCACGGTCGATGACAACATTATCCACAGTATCAAGATGCGTGAGCATAAACTCTTATCCGAGCTTCTTCCTGAGTACAAGGCTGAAGGCGCTGGATCTGACGAGTTACCAGTAACCGATATTGAGTTTACCCCAGGTGAGAAAATACGCTTCACCGAAGGCCCATTCGCAGAACTAGAAGGCATCTTCGAAGAGAAAAATGGCGACAAACGTTGTCATGTACTATTCGAAATCATGGGGCAACAGAAACGAATATCAGTGCCTAAAAAAAGCATCAAACCTATATAAGCTAGCGTCGCCAATGTTTCCCAGCCATCTTTGCTCATCAACCTGTAGGAGGGGTCTTCAGCCCCGATGCTTGTGGGTTTATTCCCTCCCGGCTAAAGCCGGTCCTACCATTAACCGGCTTACAAATTTGCCGAGTGCGTGTGTATTAATCGTTGTTTATTGTTGCCAGCTTAGTGGTTGTGAGTTAATTAAGGTGTTTGTTAGTGGCAAAGTTTTGCTCTGAAACACACTTGCAGTAATAATGAGCAGCAACAAAACAAAAAATCGAGTAGTATACGTCGCTTCATTCGATTGTGTTTCTATCCAAATCCGAATCGAGTCTATAACACACAAATGAAATTAAGGCTGTTTAAAGTCAATAGATAGTCAAAGTTCTTAGCAATGGAGTACAAGAGCTTCGAAGTAAATTTTAGCAAGTTAACTTCATTTCTTAATACCCCCATTCAGAACAAAAATATGAATTTACGTTACGGCGTAGGGCACTCTGGAAGCCGCAATCCATGGGCGGTAGCGTGTCTGAAAGACAAGGAGATGAAAAGTTTCATCTCCTTAGTGAAGCCGAAGGCCTCTGGCCGCCACGCGGATCGGTAGCGTGCCCGAAGGGCGAATTATCGCTCGCGATAGTGCTTATGAGCGAGAGGCAAGGATTCGA
>NZ_ABIC01000018.1 GCF_000172075.1 Shewanella benthica KT99 | reverse complement strand
GAGATAAATGATTGGGGATATCAACATGCTCTTTAGGGGCCGCTTTATACTTATGTTGACCTGGTTGACGGCTTTCAACACCAGCATCTTTCATCAGACTCGCGGCCTTATATCGACCTACCTTTTCACCCTTTTTCGTCAGCTTTGCAGCAATGGCTCTTGCTCCTGCTGAGCCTCTCGGATCCTGATGAAATTCTTTGACCATATCTAATTGTCTCGCCTTATCTAAATCTATCGGCTTATCTTTAACGTTCAGCCAGTAGTAATAGCGGCTTCTTTCAAGGGTGAAAATATCACAAAGTGATACCATGCTATGCAGTTCCCTTAAGCCATCAACTATTTCAAAAGATTGATGGAGTCCGACATTAAGAGAGCGGTAGCCTTTTTTAATATTGTATTATGCTCTTCTAACTGTTTGACTTTATTTTCTAATTCTTTAATCCTCTGCTGCTCTAAGGTTAATGCCGAGCCTCTTGGTGTTTGCCCCTGACGCTCCTCTTTCAGCTGTTTGACCCACTTCCTAACAGCGCTATGGCTGACTCCTAATGATTGAGCCGCTTCTGCAACCGAATAATCTTTGTCCAATACCAACTGAGATGCTTCAAGTCTGAACTCTCGTGGATAGGCATTTCTTCTTTTCATATTTACACCTTATTTAAGTGGTTATTTAAACACACAAAAAGGTGTCCAGATCTATTAGGCCACATCATCAGTTGACCTTGATGGGGCAAGATAGCAGCGAGAAACTTAAGTTTGTTCCCGCACAAATCAGTGTCATTGAGCATGTTAGGTTAAAATACAGCTGCAAGCATTGCGACACTAAAGGGACGCAAGCTAACATCAAACAAGCCCCCGTGCCTGCCAGTCCAATTCCAAAAGGTTTTGCCACGCCAAGCCTATTGAGCCAGCTCATCACCAGTAAATATCAGTACGCCTTACCGCTTTATCGACAAGAAACTTTATTTAAACAGTACGGTATCGAATTAAGTCGTCAAACGATGTCAGACTGGATGATGAAATCAGCCGCCTTGTTTAAACCCTTATATGATTTGCTGCACCAACATTTATTAACGCAAGGTGTACTGCACGCCGATGAGACCACGCTCAAAGTGATTAACGATGAACGGGTGAAATCCTACATGTGGGTCTATTGCTCAGGTGCGGATAGGCCGAGTATCGAGCCTAGATATAAAGGTGTAAACAGCATCGTTCTGTACGACTATCAAGATGGTAGCCGCGCGAGCACTTGCGTGAGTGGTTTTCTTGCCACTGAGCACACCGTGTTTAATGGCTCTTTACAGGTCGATGGCTATGCAGCTTACCAACGGGCCAATGACAAACTTGTGGGTTGTTGGGCACATGCGCGGCGTAAATTCAAAGTTAAAGAACGGCTGTATTTTAGGCGTACACACTCAAGCGCCCAACTGGCGACATTGAAGCAATGGCTGGATAAATCGGTGCAACAAGTGTCGAAGCAAAGTGCCTTGGGTCGAGCCATCCATTACACTATCAATCAATGGCCAAAGCTCAGCCGTTACCTAGAAGATGGTCGACTCAACATTGACAATAATCGCGCCGAACGCGCAGTAAAACCGTTTGTGATAGGGCGTAAAAACTGGTTGTTCAATCACAATCACCGCGGTGCCGAGGCCAGTGCCATTTTGTACAGCATAATAGAAACCGCCAAAGCGAATGGCTTAACACCGTTCGATTATATCGAACGGTGCCTAGAATAACTCTCTCACCCAAACTGCGACCTCAGCAGCCTCTTGCCCTAGCGCGTCAAACTCGGCAAGGCGTAGTTCGCCGGACGCTTACCTTAATAGCACCCAGATAGTTTAATCATAGTTTAAAGGGACCCGAGTGTGAGGCAGTGTTAATAACCTTAGCGTCTAAAAATAGTTTTAACTAGACAAGGTGCAACAGCTGAGCAACATAAGCACAACATTCAAACGACAGAAGAGCAACGCCCAGGCGGTAGAAGTACAATATTCAGGCAATAAAAAAGAGGCTTAAGGCCTCTTTTTACTCGATGGATTATCGAAATTCCGATTTTGCTGGCTCGACTTACCTAGCCGTTATTTCATCCAGGCTCCGAGCTAGGCCATTGCTAAAGGTTGCATCCAATTCGACGCACTCCTCTACTTCTTTTATGTATGCCCTCTTTCCTGGGCTGCTATACGGCACCTTTTTTGCGGGCAAACGAGCAATATTTCTTTGTTTATTCTTAACGTCCCACTTATAGAACGCAATTTTATAACCAAGTGTAGTATTCAGATAACACTTATATTCCAGTTTGTTAGGTGCTGCATCATCAGCCCAAGTTGAAGCCGAATAGACCAAAGCCAGCAAAGATACATATGAAAGCAATTTCAGTTTCATCATTTCCAGCAACTCCCTGGAGTTTTCTCACCAATATCTGTGATCTGAATGCTTGCACAGTCACTGTCTCTACTTGCCTGCACTCCCTGTGCCGTAGCCACCGCGGTAAAACTTGCAGTACCCGTTGAATCGATACTGTACATACCGTTATCTGAGACAAATGGGTCTGCACCTAGTCCCAGCAGATTCATATCGGTAGCATATTGCTTATTGTCCAGATAAAACTGCTCCTGCAGATTTGCGACTCTCAACAAAGCCGCCAACCCATCGGCTCGTGCACCTTTGGCAACATAATCTGTATATGAAGGATAGATAACAGCCGCTAAAATCCCCATTATAGCCACAGCTATCATCAGCTCAATTAAACTAAACCCGTGCGTTTTTCTCATTTTTCTCACTCATTTATATGGTAATAGATACGATTCACGCCAACAGCGCCACCGACGCACTTGTCATCACCTGGCGGACAACCATCATCAGAACTGTCAGTTTTAACCATGTCTTTACCAGCTTTGCCTATACCAATCAGATACATATAACTGGGGTCAACTCCATTAGGTGGAACAACTAGCTGAGGCGTATCGGGAACCCTCTCACCCATCTCAATATACTCATGAGTGTAAGAACGGGTGCCCTTATGTAGATCGAAACCATAAAGACGCCCGACACCAGCAATCAAACATTGGTTAGAGTCAGAACTATCTCCTGGTACATAGGAGGTAAAAAATACCCGTCCTTCAATAATTGTAGCGCCAGAAAGAGTCTTCTCACCTAAGCTTGAATAATTGTAATACCAGCCACGCTTTAATCCAAAAGCCAGATTATCAGCTTCATTGCTAGGCGCAGAAGATGAGACATTATATAAGTTAGACAAGGTCAAAGGACTCGGAATTTCATTGCCTTCGCCCCCATTAAAAGACCGAGACATCACATTTCTGTCTTGTAGTGTGAAAAACATATCCGAGCGAGACGTATCCGATGGGTGGGGGCGATGACCTGTTCCAATAACAACCGCATCATAAGGTACATCTTGATAGCTAATCGTACTGCTTGTCTCTCCGTTTACTGTGACATCGACTCTAGACATATTGGTGAATAAGGTTTGAGCTACCATGGGTTCTGCGAAGAAGCGCCTATCCGTCGTTAAGGTCCCTCCTCCCAAGTCTGCAAATTTAAATGCTGTCCAAGGTTTTACTGAGTCTTTAGGGTTTGCACCTGGGAGGTCTATACGCCAGACGTTTGCCCCCGAATCGGTCGCATAGATACGGTCTGTCAGTCCATCACCATTGGAGTCGAGCACAGCGACAGAGTTCGGGATGCTGTCGGTAATACCTGGCATTTGGGTTGCTTTACCACCAGATGCCGGCCCAAATGAATGCACCAACACCCCGGTTTCCGCATCTACAATAAACACGCCTCGCCCCTGAGGATCGGCAGTGCCAACCGCAGCGGGGTCTTTAGCCGAGGGCGTATAACCAGCACCGAAGATAAGCACAGGAGATGCCGATTCTGGGCTGGTATTCCCAAGGGGCCATCCCGGTATGGTGGTGATGACAGGCTTAGACCAAGTCTGTCCCAGCTCACTCATGCCTTCGCTTGTTGAATCTATTTTCCACATATATCTCGGGGAGTCGGGATTGGTGATATCCAATGCATAGTATGATTTACCACCACGGCGCATACCGGTAAATAACCACACTTTTTCTACTCCGCCTAAGCCCGATTTAACATAGGCCACGGGTGAACTATCCATCCCGTATACAGAATGGACACCGGTTGGGGTATTTGCTTTTAACTCGATCAAATTCGGCAGTAGCTCGTAGGGCATAAACGCCCATGATTCAGACACCGTATCTTGTTCATCTTTGAACATATGCAGAAAACCTTGGTTGGTTCCCACGATTAACCTGACGTCCGGTGCCGAAGCTGTCCCAAAATTAATTGCCAGAGGCTTTGAGTGAAGTGAATCGCCTAAGATGTCCTCTCGAATATCCCTTGTGCTACCATCACCATCATCATCATCGACATCCATTCCTGCGGCCCACTTGAAGACAGTATCTAGCTCACTCTTAGTCACCCCCATATATTCCGCCAACTTATCCTCGCCTCCGGCGGCAGAAGAGGCATTTACCTTAGAGAAAGTCTGTAACGACCCACCACGACCGAAGTTACCGTATAACGTCCTGTAAGATGCGTGGCGTAGAGTATGAGCCACTCCTCCTTTTCTAACATCATTGCCATCTCCATTGCCACCTGAGCAGATAGAATTGGGAGTCCAATAAGAGCAAGCTTCAGGCTTGAGGTTACCATCTGAACCAATCGCAATCTTGCCATTTTTATCGACGATATCGCCACTGCCTGTCACTCTAAACTTCTTGATATTCCCCATCCAGCGCGGCCCTTTACTAGGCAGGAACATGGCGTAATAGACCGCATCAAAAGTTTGCGTCCTATCGAAGTTATTGCTCGCGATTGAGGGCGAAGTAAAACTGGCATTCACCTCTAAAATTTGTGAAAAGATATCAGATAATGCCGATTGCAGTTTAATCGCATCTTTAGCGGCGTAATAATCACCCCCTCCAAGTTCAGCCGCTTTTTTCAAAATTGGCGCAGCACTTGTGGCCCCATCACTGAATCCTATGGTAAATGTCGACACAAATTGATCACCAGCCAGCTTGGTATTGATATCTTCATTGTTCATGATACTGGTCAATGCTGGAAGGTAGCTGCCGTTGACGATATTATTTTTATCGTATCCAGGTAACTGACTCACTGTATAATTCGCAGCCGAATCATTGGTTGGCGCCCCGTCTGTGATGTAGACGATATAAGAGCGATTGGAACATTGGGACTCTTTGAAGGGTGACAGATACTTCCCCTCGCGTTCGATAGAGGTATCTCGAGGTGGACTGGCAATACCAGCCTCTAATGCATACAAGGGAGCCTTGGCGCCAAAGTAAAGATAGGCCTCATACAAGGTCTCACACAAGGGTGTCCAAGTTTCGGCACTAAGATTATTAATCGTTTGTACCAAAGACTTTTTCTCTATCGCATTGAGTCGCTGGATACCTGAGATAATCCGCCCGCCGTCATTACGGTAAGTGGTATTGTAGTTAGAGGTATTATAGTTAAACACTGCCAAGCCAAAGTCTACACTCGGTGTGGTAACAACCACATCTTCCATGACACGTTTGGCGATTTCCATACGCGTCTTCCATTCCTTTGGCTTTCTACCGTGATACCAGTTAACGTACCTCTCGGTATAGAGAGTCACAGACTTTCCAAGACCAAAATTGGTCAAGAAGGCTTTATCCAGAGCGGCTGCTCTATCGCCACTGGATGCGCTACTAGTGATATAGGTATAAGGGACAGGTGATGAACTAGTACCTATACTGTCAACCGGAAACCCACGCGCAATATGGTTACCATTTTGGAACCTCAACTCTGAAGCGTCTTCAAAATCTTCGAAGCAATCGGTATAGGCAACATTACTCGTTAACTCATCTGGCAGCTCTGACCAGGTGCCGTTTTCACCTTTGAAGGTGTATTCACGAACGAAACCGGTGAAGAAGCCGTAGTTTTTAAGGTAGATCTTAGATAGTTTACAGCCATTTAATTTATTCTTTATAAAGTTGTTACTAGTCGACTCGGGAACCCCAGCTCCTCCCTTGCTATAAAAAATTTTAGTCGAGCCATTAAGTGGCTCGCCTCTATCATAGAATTCATCGGTATACTCTTGTGTGCTCATACTGCCAGAATTATCAAATATGATAAGCACTTGAGGTCGATTCCCGGAGCGTGCCGAAGATTCAAAAACATAAAGCTCGGTATCGTCTGCAAAGCTTGCCACAGAAACCAAGCTAATGGCGATGACAACTGCACATAAGCACCTAATAACTCCCATAGTTCCCCTCATTTCTTGCTTATTCTGATTCATAAATCTATAAACTCTTGTTCAATTCCTGTGACAACCGTTAACAGACCTAAGCCCTTACGTCCAAAAACAGCGGTACTCGATACCTCTAATTTTGTACAACCGATCTTTGGGTTAGGTTTATTACTCCTCTGGCACTTCTTAGATGAACTGGCTTGAGGCGTAAAAACACTGGTTACACCTAGTGAATTATTTTCAACGACTAGAGTCTGCTTCAGATGATCTAAGCTAACACCTTGACTCTGAAAAATAGCTCTTTCTTGAGCACCTTGAGCCGAGGTCATGGCTGCTATACGGTCTGAACCAGCACCAGCCATCTTCATAGACTGTGAAGAATTAACCGCTAAAGCGACACCTATCACAGTCATGATCATTAAAAATATCAAAGAGAAAAACAGTATCATTCCTTTTTGCTTTTTCATTGTCTGGTCCTACCACCTATAATTATAGGGTTTTCAAGTACGACTGTGGTAGACACTACCTTTCTTCTAAAGTGGTCATCCACCTCTATTATTTTATCACCTAGTCGATAATTGGCTTTATTGGTATAACTAGGGTCTTGTTCGATAGTCCTCAGCAACAAGAAAATCCTGACTGCTACCAGACGTTGAAGCGGAGCACCATCCCACATCAGAGAAGACACATTTTCCGCAGGCATAAAACTGTCGGCGCTGCGATCACTGTTAGTATCGAATCCATATAGAATCCGCATATTCTCGACACCGTCAACGAGTTGCTCAACACTTGCAGTCGTGTTCATCCCCCCGGTCTTAAGCACACGCCTTCGGAGTTGAGGGACACCGTTATCCTCTTGAATGTAATATACGTGGTGTAGATACTTCCAATAGCGCCCATTAGCAATCACGGGAGTGACTTGGTTACCGCTGAAAATCACAGCTTCATTTTGATTAGCACCTAAATAATAACTAGTCTGTTCATTGGGATTGACTACCGATGGGCCTGACAGTCGTTTTATTTGTAATACGTCAGTACCAGTTATAACATTGGATAAACAGGCTAAGGACTCGGTCCCCCCCTGCTCGTAGCCCCAGATACGACGAAAGTTTGCTGCGGTATTGTTAGGTAAACTCGCATTATTAGCCCCAGCACCGACACAGTCATTACCAGCAGGTATTGCCGCGGCAGTAATTCGAGTGTTGACCCCAAGACTTAGTGGTTCTCCCGTCATATCAGCCATAAAACCGAGTTGGCTAACATCTCGTTCCATCAAGGCGAGCGCAATACGACCATTTTCCTGCAGCTGATTAAAATGGCTGGTCGTTGTGACATTGGTCGCTGACATACTGAACATAGCGAAAACACCAGCACTCAGAAAAAGAGAAATGACCATGGCAACCATCAGTTCGACTAGAGATAATCCCTTCTGCCCATGCATTTTGATAAATTTGTCCATGACTAGATGATCACCGTATTAATTGAATATATCCGTCTTCGCTTACTAGTCGTACCACATGACTTGACGAAAGAGTTGGCATTAGCGGCGCCATCCGACAACGGTCTCAGACCTCTCCAAGTCACTACAACCAATACGTCTCCAGTACCGGATACCTGAATACAAGCTGTAGGAGCGTCGAGACCACCGGTGGTAAGTTCGCCCCTAATCTCACCTGCACCGTTCATCGATTGTTCCCATTGGAACAGGTCCCATAACCTAGTTTCATTGTTAGTACAGACAGCATTGCCACCAACAGCGAGATCACAAGACTTAGCAGGCGCAGTGAGAGAGCCGGCATAAGAACCAGCATAGCCAGCTATTTGAGTACGGTTTAGCCTCATCCGGTTAATCATATCCACAGCGTAATAAGAAGCTAAAGTTTGCTGATATGATTCAAAGCTGCCCCTCTTAGCGACAATATGCAGATTAAAAATACCGATCAAGCCAACAACCAGTATCACCAGAGAGACCATAACTTCGATTAAGGAGAAGCCCCTTTGTTTATCTTTCATGTGCGTCAACTCTCCCCTATTTGTCACGTTTTTGACGATAAATAAGGCGCTATCCTGTTAATAATCTGAATTTTATGTAATAAAGACATCATATAGGTTAAATGCTGCGTAGTCTAATATTAAGAATATAACAATGTGATCAATGAAAAAATGTCACTTTCTATCAGCGTCCGGCGAACTACGCCTTGCCTGGATTAACGCGCCAGGGTAATAGGCTATTGAGATCGCAGTGAGGGGAAGATAGCAGCTCTAAGCAGTGTTCGATGTAATCGAACGGTAATTAGTCCATTCGCTTTGGCGGTTTCTATAATGCTGTACAAAAATGGCACTGGCCTTAGCCCCGCGATGATTTTGATTGAACAGCCAGTTTTTACGCCCTATCACAAACGGTTTTACTGCGCGTTCAGCACGGTTGTTGTCTATGTTGAGTCGACTGTCTTCTAGGTAACGGCTGATGCTTAGCCCGCTTTTTAGCAGTAACAAGCTAGTTATCTTCAATCGTGAGTGCAACGGGTTCATCCAGAGCCACTTCAGCTTCATTAAACAGCTCACATTTTAATCCCTGACTCTAACAGGGTTGAGCGATACTCGTCGTCCAACCCTGCCATCTTCTTTTTAGCCACTATACTCGCGCGTTTTGTCTGGTCTTACTTGAACAAGGTCATTGCTATTTTTCTCATCACATTAAAAGCAAGCGGACCTCGGCCTTTACGGAACCGTGATCCATCTTCTCTGAATGTCATCTCTAACACCCAATGCATACTTTCTACTTGCCAGTGATTTCGCACAGAAGATAACGCCTGCTCTGCATTTAAATCTAATGAGCTAATGTACCAACGTGTTTCAGTGGTCTCTTTACCTGTCGTTTTTTCATGTCCGTCTGATGTCACTTTGATAATGCTTTTTAAGCCAACCCACTGATATTTATTATTTAACCAACTTTTACTAACCAGCACTTGCTGACAACGTCTTGTTTCAATTCGCCCTGTAGACCAGAATGATGACCTTTAAGCGCTAGAATATAATCAGCCTTTTGCTTAACGATTAGCTTTGCTATCTCTTTTTGACATCCCATAGCATCGAGCGTGATGATGCTGACAACTCCAGGCGCTCACAGTATGAAGTGCAGTTTTGCCGTCAATGGCAATGACATCGCAACCAGTACCTTCTAGGAGAGAATAAATCCAAGCTTGAAAAGCTTTCTCTATTTCATCCGCTTTTAATCGGCAGATAACACGGGCAATAGTGTCATGCCGAGGAATACCTGCTTTAAAAAGACGATACTGACGAAGCCAATCAAGCTTTGCTCGGACGGTTACGCTTTCTGTTTAAAAACATACAAACTTACAAAGGAGGCCAGTGGCCTCCTTTGTAAGAGCTCTAAGTATGATTAGATTAAGCTATCTCAGCTCAGCTGGCACGGCAAAGACGGTATCTTCTTTTCGGCCTTCGACTTCAGTGATAACGCTAGGTGCTAACTCGGCAATAGCATCGATAACTTGCTGAACCAGTACTTCTGGCGCCGATGCCCCAGCAGTGACTGCCACTTTAGTCACATTAGTGAACCAAGCCGAATTTATATCATCTGCATTGTCAACCAGATGGGCCTCAGTGCCACACTTCTCAGCCAGCTCTCTTAGACGATTCGAGTTAGAGCTGTTTTGTGACCCCACAACAATAAACAGATCCACATCATCGGCTACGTTACGCACCGCATCCTGCCTATTTTGTGTGGCATAACAGATATCATCTTTACGCGGCCCTTCGATAGCTGGGAAGCGTTTCTGCAGCGCTGCTATGATATCTACGGTATCATCCATAGACAAGGTAGTCTGAGTGACAAAACACAGATTTTCTGCATTTTTAACCACAAGAGACTCGACATCTTCTGGAGACTCGACCAGTAAAACGCCTCCTTCAGGGTTATCATACTGACCCATGGTGCCTTCAACTTCTGGGTGTCCGGCATGTCCGATAAGGATACACTCGATCCCTTTACGGCTAGCACGAGTCACTTGAAGGTGCACCTTAGTCACCAATGGGCATGTCGCATCGAACACCTTAAGGCCGCGACGCTTAGCCTCGGCTCTCACAGCCTGAGATACACCGTGTGCGCTAAAGATGACGATACTGTCATCGGGAACCTGATCTAACTCTTCGACAAATACGGCGCCACGATCTTTAAGGTTCTCGACCACATATCGGTTATGCACCACTTCATGGCGCACATAGATAGGTGGAGAAAATAGCTCAAGCGCACGCTCGACTATGCTGATGGCTCTATCGACACCGGCACAGAAGCCTCTGGGATTAGCAAGCTTGATCTGTAGACTATTGGGTTTATTCATACACTAAAGTACCTGTATCACTTCAAGCTCAAACGTAAGTACCTGACCCGCTAAAGGATGATTAAGATCGACCGTCACCGAATCACCGGCAACTTCACGAACGATGCCAGGGATCTCACTGCCACCCGGGCCAGCGAAACTGACAATAACGCCTGGCTCGAGTTCCATATCTCCGGGAAACTTACTTCTATCCATATAATGAATCGCATCTGGATTAGCCTCGCCAAAGGCATCGACAGCTTTTAGGGTAAAGCTATGGCTGTCACCTTCTTCCAGAGAGTTTATCTGTGCCTCAAAAGCCGGGCTTAAACTTTCGTCACCGATATTAAGCCTAGCGGGTTTACCCGAAGCCTTGGTGCTATCGGCGGTAGAGCCATCTTCAAGCACGATATTCATATGACATAAAATAGAACGTACATCAGTCAATTCAATTACTCCTTTGCAGCACTTTTTTCATCTTGCGCTTTTTTCTGTTTCTCGAGGCGATCTGAGATAAATGAGTCCACAATAATAAGTGCAGCTCCGACACAAATTGCAGAATCTGCAATATTGAACGCAGGAAAGTGACTCTTATTCCAATAAAAATCCAAGAAGTCGACCACGTACCCATGTTGCAGGCGATCGATAAGATTGCCTAAGGCACCAGCGATAACTAAAGTATAGGCAAGATTGAGTCGCCACATCTGCGCTGGCTGTTTTCTCAACCAGAACGTCAGCAAGACGCTAAAGCCCACCGCGATAAAGGTAAATAACCATTTCTGCCAACCACCTGCATCACTCAAGAAACTGAATGCTGCTCCGTAATTACGCACATAGGTAAAATTAAAAATCGGCAGTAGCGTTACAGACTCATAAAGGTCAAAGTTAGCTAAGACCCATTGTTTAGAGACTTGATCGGCAATAAATACCAGTACAACCACCCAGTACCAGCGTATACCGCTCTCTTTCCAATTAGTTGGCATAGGGCCTTCCTCTTAAAAAAAATGACGCATAGCAGCGTCACTTTCCATAGTTCAAAAATCTATAGCAGCTGAAATACTCAAGCCGCAGTCCATCAAGGTATTGAGCCTGACAAATTTATCAGGCTCAATGCGCGCAAGTTAGGCAAACTGACGAACTTCACCCTCGCCTTCGATGTTGGTGACACAACGGGTACACAGAGTTGGATGTGCTTCAATCTGACCAACATCTTCTCTATGATGCCAGCAACGCTCACATTTTGCAGACTCTGACTTCAACCAGCCAAGCTTAAGCGATGCAAGCTCAGTTTC
This sequence comes from Shewanella benthica KT99, assembly GCF_000172075.1. Lineage (GTDB taxonomy): Bacteria > Pseudomonadota > Gammaproteobacteria > Enterobacterales > Shewanellaceae > Shewanella > Shewanella benthica_A. The sequence goes on along the minus strand of NZ_ABIC01000018.1, from coordinate 62,853 downwards.
AATCGCATCACTTGGCGCTGCTGATAAAGCAAGCACTCGCGTCTTCGACGTCAAGAGTACAAATCTGAGTTCATCGCCCAAACTGTTTAGTATCTTAGCTAACTCATCATCGGCATATAGGGTGATCTCAGCTTCCAGTGAACCACCGATCTGCTTTTCACGTCTGGCTTGCTCGATAACCTTGTTGACTTCACCGCGAACGCTAACCAATTGCTCCCAGAATTCATCACTAAGGTCTGACTCTAATGTTACCGACTCTAGCCCTTGGAACCACTCTTGAGTAAAGACATAAGCATCTCGCTCACCAGGAAGTAGCTTCCAGATCTCATCTGCGGTGAAAGATAAAATAGGTGCGATCCAACGTACCATAGCTTCAGAAATCAAATAAAGTGCAGTCTGGCAACTACGACGAGCATGACTATCGCCTTTAGCCGTGTACTGTCTATCCTTGATGATATCGAGATAGAAACTGCCTAGCTCAACTGAACAGAACTGCACTAGCTTCTGGGTCACTGTGTGGAAGTTATACTGCTCGTAAGCTTCTAATATCTCTTCTTGCAAAACAGCAGCACGACGTACTACCCAACGATCCAGGGCGACCATATCGTCAATGGCTACCGCGTCTTTTACTGGGTCAAAACCATTGATGTTAGCCAGCAAGAAACGTGTAGTGTTACGAATTCGGCGATAGGAATCGGCGCTACGCTTGAGGATCTCATCAGAAACCGTCATTTCACCGCTATAATCAGTGCCAGCAACCCAGAGGCGTAAAATATCTGCACCTAGCTTATTGGTGATGGTTTGCGGAGCAATCACATTGCCCACAGACTTCGACATCTTACGGCCTTTACCGTCGACGACAAATCCATGAGTAAGCACTTGCTTATAGGGCGCTTTGCCATTCATCGCGGTCGATATCATCAAAGATGACATAAACCAGCCACGATGCTGATCGCTGCCTTCCAGATAAAGATCTATGCCGTGTCCCTGATATTCAGGGCGAGCAGCAACGACCGATGAAAATGATGAACCTGAGTCAAACCAGACATCTAAGGTGTCGGTCACCTTACGGTATTGATCTGCTTCATCACCCAAGAGTTCTGCGATATCAAGATCCCACCAGGCTTGGATGCCCTTCTGTTCGATCTTGTTAGCCACGCGCTCCATCAAGGAGATGCTATCAGGATGCAATTCTTCGGTTTCACGATGAACAAACAAGGTAATAGGCACGCCCCAGGTACGCTGACGCGAAATACACCAGTCTGGACGGTTCTCCACCATTTTCTCGATTCGGCTCTGGCCCCAATCAGGGATCCACTTAGTCTTCTTTATCTCGCCCAACGCTTGTTTTCTCAGGCCCTTTTTGTCCATAGAGATAAACCACTGAGGTGTGGCTCTAAAGATAATAGGCGTCTTGTGTCTCCAGCAATGAGGGTAGCTGTGAAGAATAGTCTCGTGCTTGATTAAGGCGCCCTTCTCATCAAGAAGAGTCACCACATTCGCATTAGCTTTAAAAACATGCTGTCCGGCAAAAAATTCGGTGTCTGACTTATAAACACCATTATCACCGACGGGATTGGCCACTTCTAAACCATATTTCAGGCCAATAATGAAATCGTCTTGACCGTGGCCCGGTGCGGTATGAACAATACCCGTACCTGAGTCGACAGTGACATGATCGGCCAAGATGACTGGCACATCGAAGCCATAGAAAGGGTGATCGAAGCGTAACAACTCAAGTTCCTGACCTTTCACCTGAGCAAGTACCTTATGAGAATCGACCCCATAACGCTGCATACAAGACTCGACCAGTGCCTCGGCTAAGATAACGACTCTGGTAGCATCATCCTTAACAAACTCAACCAGCGAGTAATCCAGATCCGCCGCGATTGCCAGTGCGCGGTTTGCCGGTAAGGTCCAAGGAGTCGTGGTCCAGATAACCATAGAGACATCGGCTTCAATCTCTACGTCAGCAAACTTAGCCAGCAGTGCCGCCTTATCTGTTGCTACAAAAGCAACATCGATAGCAGGAGACTTCTTATCTTCATATTCGACTTCAGCTTCAGCCAGTGCCGAGCCACAATCGGTACACCAATGCACAGGCTTGACACCTTTATGCAAGTGACCACTCTCGATCACCTTAGACAGTGAGCGCACTATGTTGGCTTCGGTACCGAAATCCATGGTTAGGTAAGGTTTATACCAATCGGCAAATACACCGAGACGGATAAAGCCTTCACGTTGGCCATCGACTTGCTTAGCCGCATATTCACGACATTTTTCACGAAACTCGGCCGCGGTAACCTTATGACCTGGCTTGCCGATTTGCTGCTCAACCTTGAGTTCGATAGGTAGACCGTGACAATCCCAACCTGGAATATAAGGAGCGTCGAAACCAGACAGCGTCTTAGATTTTACAATAATATCTTTGAGGATCTTATTAACTGAATGACCGATATGAATATCGCCGTTGGCATAAGGAGGACCATCATGCAAAATAAATGGTGTACGGCCTTTACGGCTATCACGGATCTTTTGATACAGCCCGTCTGCTGCCCAGGATTTTAACATTTCCGGCTCACGATTAGCCAGATTACCACGCATCGGAAACTCAGTTTCCGGCAAATTCAAAGTAGATTTATAGTCGCTCATTGATCCTATACCATTAATTTAGCCAAGCAGTTTAGCCTGCATCATTGCCAAGCAGAGCCTTGGCTTTGTCAGCGTCATTGTTAATTTGTTTTTTCAGCGCATCCAATGATTTGAATGGCTTTTCATCTCGAATCTTAGCAACCAACTCGACCTCGACGGTTCGACCATAAAGATCATCATCGAAATCAAACAGGTGCACTTCTAACAGACAAACCTGACCATTTACTGTCGGTCTAAAACCCACATTGGCCACGCCATCATAAATATCACTGCCATCCCAATACATCTTAACGGCAAACACTCCCCTAACTGGAGAAACTTGACGTTTAAGCGCTATATTGGCAGTAGGAAAGCCTAAAGTTCTGCCTATTTTCTCCCCATGGGAAACTTTACCACACAAGATAAAAGGATGGCCGAGTAGACGCCTTGCTTGTTCCAAGTTGCCTTTAGCCAACTGATTTCTAATCTCGGTCGAACTGACTCGTTTGTCACCTAAAGCGAAACTTTGAGTACTCACCACGGCAAATTGGTGTTTTTTTCCTGCCGACTGAAGCATCTCAAAGTTACCTTTGCGCTGTTTACCAAAGCAAAAATCATCCCCTATGACCAGGTATTTAACCCCAAGAGACTCAACCAATAATTTGTCGATAAAGTCCTGCGCCGATAGATCTGCAAACTTAGCATTGAAGTTAATGCATACTAACCTGTCGATCCCCAGCTCTTCGAGTAAAATTATTTTATCTCTGAGAGAGCTGAGCCTAGCTGGTGCACTATCACCTCTAAACATCTCTTGCGGCTGAGGCTCAAATATCATCAAGGTTGCAGGAACATTTAACTGTCTCGCCTTCTTGACTAGCTTAGCGATAACCTCAGCATGGCCTCGATGAACTCCATCAAAATTGCCGATAGTGAGAACACAACCGTGATGTGCAGGTAAAATATTGTGTATACCGCGGATTAGTTCCATTACATTATATAACTAGCAGGCCTGAGTGTGAATGGGCGGATTATATACCAGCTGACGAGGATAATCAGCAAGGATCTTTCCCAAGGATAATTGCTGTCGGTTTTAATAAACAATCAAACAGTAAAATGCCGCCCAAATTAAGCAGACATGTAACGGCTCTCACAACTCAACATCAGGCATAAATTCAAATAGTTACAGGCCTGTTTTTATTTCCCATGGCTTGACTCCAAGAATCACCAAGGTGATAAGGTAGCTCGCTCCACCTGCTGCAATTAGCATGAGCAAGGTCGAGGCTCGTTCATGGAACACCTGTCCTAGCCACACCTCTTGGGATGGCAGGAAGTACAGCAGTAAACCGACCATGACACCACAAGACAACAGCGCCTTGATAAAGAAAAAACCAGTTTGCCTACTCACTCTATAGACACCGGCCTTATGCAGGCCACGATAAAGTAGACCCGCATTGAGTAATGCTGACATCGAAGTTGCCATGGCTAGACCGACATAACCAAAGGGAAAAGCAAGTATCAGGTTAAACACCATATTGCTGACCATAGCTATGATGCCATAGCGTACCGGTGTCCTAGTGTCTTGTCTCGAATAGTAACCAGGCGCCAACACCTTAATCAACATGAAGCTCAGTAAGCCACAGCCGTAAGCCACTAAGCTATATGACGCCATTTCCACATGATGCAGAGTAAATTCGCCACGCATAAACAGCACCATCAACATGGGTTTAGCCAGTACAATCAAACCACACATGGCGGGCATCCCCAGCAATAAGATGGCTTTCACTCCCCAATCCATGGTGGACTCAAACCCCTTGCCTTCGGCATTGATATGCTTCCTAGATAGAGCAGGCAAAATAACCGTTGCGATTGCGATACCAAACAAACCCAGGGGAAACTCGAGCAAGCGATCGGCATAATAAAGATAACTGATAGAGCCCGTCATCAGAAAGCTGGCAATGAAAGTATCTAATAGCAAGTTTATCTGCGAGACAGACACACCAAAGAGTGCAGGTATCATCAAGGTACGAATTTTAGTCACACCTGGGTGTTTCCAGCCCCAGGTGGGTTTAACTAAGGCTTTCTCTTTTAAGAGGAAAGGTATTTGAAACAAAAACTGAATTAAACCACCAAAAAACACACCAATAGCCAGTCCAATCTCGGCCTGTTCCATACGGGGCGCGAGAAAGATAGCGGCACCGATAATGGCTATATTTAAAAATACCGGCGTAAATGCCGACACGGCAAATCGCCCCCGGCTGTTTAAAATAGAGCCAGCAAGGGCGGTAAAGGTAATAAACCACAGATAGGGGAAGGTTATCTTCAACATCAAGGATGCTAACTCAAATTTAGCGCCATCAGGTTCCCCATTTACCCACGCGAGAAACCAGCCACCACCGAAAAGCGCCGTTAATACCGGGGAAGCGATAACACCGACTAGCGTCACCACAGTAATGATAACGCCTAATGTCCCCGCGACCTTAGACAGTAGTTCTCTAATCTCCTCGGAAGTCTGTTTCTGTTGATATTCAGTTAAAACAGGAACGAATGCCTGAGCAAAAGCACCTTCTGCGAACAGACGTCTTAGAAAATTTGGAATTTTATTAGCGAAGAAAAAAACATCAGCGCTGCTTCCAGCACCCATAAGATTGGCGATAACCACATCTCTGACTAAACCCAACACTCGAGAAATCAACGTCATAGCACTCACTATCATGCCTGACTTAAATAAAGCTTTACTCAAAAAACCCCCTGATCTGAACGATACATTTCAGGCGAGTAGTCTCAAGAATTGATTTTCCCCCTGTCACTGGCTAACAATTACTGCTAGAATTACGCACCATATTACACGAGTTAGGTTGAAGATAGCCAAGTCTGGTTGGATTAATTTATCTTTAAGATAAAGATTCAATCATTGTCATTGACAAAGTGACAAAAAAGAGGCATATTCCCGACCTTTAAAATATCTAACCCTATTTAGGAGTTGCACCTTGGCTAATAGCAAGTCTGCAAAGAAGCGCGCGCTTCAATCTGAAAAACGTCGTCAGCATAACGCTAGTCGTCGTTCTATGTTACGTTCATACGTAAAGAAAGTTATCGCAGCAATTAAAGCTGGCGATCACAAAGCGGCTACTGAAGCATTTAATGTTGCACAACCCATTGTTGACCGTATGGCGACTAAAGGCATTATTCACAAGAATAAAGCTGCTCGTCAGAAGTCTCGCCTAAACACTAAGATCAAAGCACTTGCTGCTTAATCTTTAAGTTTATGCTTAAAAAAATCGGCCTTGGTCGATTTTTTTATGCCTGAAATTTGTTAATACCCATTCCACTAAATTTCAGGCATAAAAAAGCAGAGCCTTCAGGCTCTGCCAATTTGATTTACTTCACTGTTTTTAATGACAGTACATGTTGTTCAGCAACTTAATAATCTCCGATACTTCTTTACTCTTCAAGGAGTAAAATACCGTTTGAGCTTCCTTACGAGTCTCAACTAAATTATCTTTTCGTAACCAGGCTAGATGCTGAGACAGAGCCGATTGACTCAAACCCAGTTTTTTATTCATCTCACCAACACACATCTCTCCTTCACTAAGAAGATAGCATAGGATAAAGAGACGACGTTCGTTTGCCAAAGCCTTCAACATCACAACGGCTTGGTCTGTCCTTTGCTGCATTAATTCAATATTCATTACGAGCAATTTCTCCTAAAACAATCCCCTAGGCTAATATAGCCTTGCCTTACAGATATAGTCGGGACATAAAGCACACTTTTTGCTAGATTGTTTTCAAAAATGGGACATGAGTAATAAAAACAAAGGAAACTTATGAAAAACACACCCCGTACCTTGGTCATTGGACTCCTCTTTGGCAGCCTTATTGGTTGTCAGCACACGCCAGCAGAAAAATCCGCTATCTTAATACCTCAGCAATTGCAGCAAGAAGCCTTGAGTTCAAATTTGGCATATGAGTTGGTCGAATCCCTCACGGTAGAAGTCGGCCCCAGATTGGCCGGCAGTGAAAAAGACCTGATTGCCGTTCAATGGGCGCAGGACAAGCTCAATAGCCTGGGATTCGACAGAGTCTATAAAGAAGCGGTTCAAGTTCCGGTCTGGAGTCGAGGGGAAGCGAAAGCGAAAATCCTATTCCCCTACAGTCAGCCTATCGTGATAACCGCTCTTGGCGGCAGTATTGCGACGCCAAAAACCGGAATACAGGCCTCCATCGCCCGATTCGATAGTTTAGCGGCATTGAAACTGGCCTCTAAAGCAGAAGTCGAAGGCAAGATAGTCTTTATCGACCACATCACCGAACGCCATATCACAGGCAAAGGTTATGGGAAAACCGTAGGTGGCCGTTCTCGCGGCGCCATCACGGCAGCGGAGAAAGGCGCATTAGCTATCGTGATCCGCTCCATAGGGACAGATCATGACCGCATGGCTCACACAGGTATGATGCGCTACAAAGAAGGTGTGACTAAGATCCCAGCGGCGGCTATGTCTAACCCGGATGCCGATCTGATCAAGTTAATGCTCAAACGTGACCCTAATGTGGTGCTGGACCTGTTCATGTCTCCCCAGCGTTTAGGCTACGCGACCTCATACAATGTCATCGCCGAAGTCACCGGCAGCAGCAAGCCAGATGAGATAGTACTCATAAGTGCTCATTTAGACTCATGGGATGAAGGTACTGGCGCCATCGATGATGGCGCTGGCGTGGCCATCGTCACATCGGCGGCTAAGCTCATTCAAGATTTAGCAGTCAAGCCAGCACGTACGGTTAGAGTCGTACTCTATGCCGCCGAAGAAGTAGGCCTGATCGGTGGTAAAGCTTACGCTAAGGCACACCAAGACGAGCTAGCCAAACATTACATCGCTGCCGAAGCTGATTTCGGTACTGGTCGCATCTATCAGATCGATTACAGAGTCAATGACAAGGCCTTCACGGCATTACAAACTCTCAGTACACCCATGATTCAGAATGGTGTTGTAATGGGCAGCAATATGGCCTCAGGCGGCCCTGATGTCTCTATGTTGCCAAAGCAAGGTGTACCTGTGGCATCATTAAGACAAGATGGCCGTGATTACTTCGATTATCACCACGCACCCAACGACACCTTAGATAAGATAGATCCAGCCGCACTGCAGCAAAACGTGGCAGCCTACGCTCAGTTTGCGTATCTGATGGCCCAATCGGAAATCGAGTTACGCCCTTTGGCAGCTAAATAGGAGTCGCTAAAGAGCTGTTTAGCGGTTCAGCTGTTTTTTGCCTTGGCTCGATTCAGCCTTCTATTGGTAATCTACTAGGCCACTATTTATCGTAACAGTGGCCTTTTTGCTTAAAATGAAGCTTGATTACATTTTAATTTGCTTCATTTGGCGGTTTTGGTGTTGGCTGGTTTATTGAAAGTTTAATCTTCATGGTTATCTATCGCCTGCAGCGGGTGCCGTGCAGGGATGCACAAATGTCGTGATCACATGGTCAGAGATGTTCCCTACATCCCAAGACATTTCTCATATCCCTATGGGTCAGATGTGAGTGAACGACCTTATGTGCAGATACTTCAGCGAAACGCCGCCTCTTGATTTCATAAGAGTCTTCCATGTGGGCTCTGCGGTTTCAAACAACATCCATGTTTAACAGCCAGTTCGGCTCCCTGCCTCTCGTTCGAAGCGTTTCACTTAGTGAAACCTCACCCTGAAACCGAAGTCCGCAGCCGCATCTACACCTGGTTATTTGTCTCTTCGATTTAGGATTTCTTGGTTTAGTAGCTAAATACGTAACAGCCAAAACGTGCTAGTTCCGAATGAAGCTTGAAGCAGTTTTTACCTTATTCGCTCCGCCCCCTATATCCGTATTGGGAACTCGTCCTAAGTGTACTGGACTATTTTCTCGACCGTCTTCAGCATAGGCGACTTCAATAAATTCTTTATGAGTATCTAAGCCTATGAAAATTATGCTATATTTTCTCACCCTAGCCTCCAGTTACAATATTGTATGGCTCTGGTGCACAATTTAACTATTTTGGACTAACCCACGGACTTGGAGACTAGCACCTCGTGGGGAGTCATTATGTCTAGCACTCTAAATCTGAAGTCAATATGAATAAAAAGGGAATAGTAGTATCTCCGCCTTTCAAGCCTATTTATACAGGGGAAGTTAGTTGTGGCGGAGATCCTGATCCGATAGAGTTGCGAAAATACCTTATGTATTGGGACGAAATTGATTACCCCTCAAATATGCTAATTCATGTTTCTTCGCCTGAAATTGATTATCTAGAACAGTCAGGCAAACTAAAACGTACTCATGTTCGTTTCCAAGGAACAATAAGCTCGGGTCGTGGTGAATTCTTCATTCAGGCTCAAGAAGCAGCATTTAGAAAAAATCAAGATGAACTCACCGCATTCCGTTGTCATATGGATGAGGTCAATGAAAAAATATTGAGTTCAAGAGATGTACCGCGTGCAGAAATGCTCAAATGGCTCGTGTCGAATTGGCTTTGAAAGATATTGATAAAACTTTAAATGAGTCTGGTATAAAACGAATTACAACTCATTTAAAAAATGTAATTAATGCTGATTTTTCAGGTATTGTTGGCGCGGGTTTAGGAAGCGCAGGTGTTTCCGCATTTATTGGAATGTCTCCTTTAATAGCAGGTGTCGCTGGCGCTGGCTTAGTATTTGTCGTAAAAAGCTTAATAATGCCATCAAATCAGTGCCCTACTGATTTAAGTTACATTAATAGTATCAGAAAGAATTTTCGATAAACAAACATAATCCTGGATAAAGGGGTCAGAGCGAATTAGGGGTCTCGAATAAAACCAAGATACTTTTTCTCATCTGAGTCACCCGCATTAGAGCAAATAATCTAGCACGCTTTTGTCCAAAAGTGAGCTGAATGCCAGTAAAATTAAAATCGAAGAAGCACCTTTTCGAAGCCATAGCTGGTGTGAACGCGGCTGTGACCTTCGGCATCAGGGATGATGTCGCAGAGGCTATAGGGACATACTTGCGCCGTGTCACAGAAGTGTTTGCACTTAAGCCTGCTGCAAGCAATAAACACCAATGACGCCATGGTACTTAGCAAACCACCAAGTACCAACCTAGATAAGCGACACCATTAAAAATGCTATTTGAAACTTGCTAGCTGGCAAGTACCACATTAGCTAAATGAAACCAATCAAAAAATGTAATCAAGCTTCATTCGAAGCCTTGCCTACAGCTGTTCTTCACGGAGAAACACCGGTGCGAAAGCTGACGATTCAGCTTCACAGTAATGATATCCCGCGCTGTCAAACTTGATCAACTCAGCAAGGGTACTCACCTTGTTATCGAGGATATAGCGCACCATCATGCCGCGGGCTTTCTTGACGAAGAAACTGATCACCTTGTACTGACCATTTTTTCGATCTTTAAACGCTGGCGTAATGATACGGCCCTTCACCAGTTTGGTCTTAACCGCCTTGAAGTATTCGTTTGAGGCTAAATTGACAAGGATGTCGTCTCCCTGCTCTTCCAGGGCTAGATTCACCTCATCGGTAATGGTATTGCCCCAGAATTGATACAGGTTAGTGCCTTGCTTATTCGCTAAGCGAGTGCCCATCTCTAATCGATAGGGCTGCATCAGGTCTAACGGACGAAGTAGCCCATAGAGTCCGGATAATATGCGCAGGTGTTTCTGAGCGTCCTGTATTCCGCTTGGTGATAAGGTGTCAGCATCTAAGCCGGTATAAACATCACCGCGAAATGCATACAAGGCTTGTTTGGCATTTTCGGTAGTAAACTCTGGACTCCAGGTCCCGAAACGAGCCGCATTCAAACCGGCAATTTTATCGCTCACCTTCATCAAGGATGCGATTTCTGCTGGCGTCAATTTACGGCACTCCTCGATTAACTGAACGCTGAAGTCGACAAGCTTAGGCAAGGTATATTCAGCCGTCCCTGAGGGGTTCTTATAGTCTAATGTTTTAGCTGGTGAAATTAAAACTAACATAGCCGATCCTTATTGAACTCTTATGCTTGCCATCATACTGATGCACACATAAAAAACCACGCTAATAGCGTGGTTTTTTAGATTGTGCTAATTCAGTCTATCGAATCAATGAGCTTAAATGATTTATGCTTCTGACAAAGCCGCTTTCTTACCGCTCCACTCACTGTTTTCTATGCCATTAATCTCCGGGAATTGACTGGCATCGAATGTCGGCGTTTTGCCTGCTTTAAGCTGACGCTCATAATCTTTAATTACCGCAAAGGCAACTTTAGATAACATGACAATGGCGGCGATGTTAACCAGTGCCATCAAGCCCATAGAAACATCGGCAAAGTTCCACACTAACTGCAATGAAGCAACCGATCCCGCCATCACCATGGCTAACACGGCGCCGCGGAAAATAAACAACACCTTCTTACTCTTAGTTAAGAACATGATGTTACTTTCCGCATAACTGTAGTTGGCAATGATCGATGAGAAGCAGAACAGCAGAATGGCAAAAGAGATGAAATACGCAGACCAGCCACCTAGCTCATTAGACAGAGCCAACTGTAACAGTCCAATTCCTTGCTGTTCTCCTGGGTTATCTAACACTCCAGATAGTAAGATAATCGCAGCCGATGAGGTACAGATAACAATCGTATCGACAAAAACGCCTATCATCTGCACAAAGCCTTGAGAAGCTGGATGGTTTGGATTAGGCGTAGCCGAAGCCGCAATATTAGCCGCGCTACCCATGCCCGCTTCGTTAGAAAACAGACCACGAGCGATACCTGCCATCATAGCGCCCATAGCGCCACCAGCAGCCTCATCCCAACCAAACGCACTCTTAACAATTAGGCTAAGTGCGGCGGGCACTTGCTCAATATTCAGTACTAGAACAAGCATGCCAATCGCTAAGTAAGCCACGGCCATTACAGGCACTATCAGCTCGGAAGCACGAGCGACCTTTTTAAGGCCACCACAGATAATATAGGCAGAGGCGAGTACGATGACGAGTCCAACAATAGTCTTATCGAAACCGAAAGCATTATTGAGTGCGTCAGTAATGGTATTGGCTTGAGCCGCATTGAAAGCGAAGCCAAAAGCTATGATAAGCAAAATGGAGAACAGGGTGCCCATCCAACGCTTACCTAGGCCTTTTTCCATGTAGTAGGCAGGGCCACCACGAAACTGGCCTTCGCTGTCTCTAACTTTATAGACCTGAGCTAAGGTTGACTCAATGAAGGATGTCGCCATGCCTAATAATGCAATTAACCACATCCAAAAAATAGCACCCGCACCACCTACTGTAATGGCGATGGCAACACCGGCCATATTTCCTGTACCGACACGAGCAGCCATCGAGGTACAGAATACCTGAAATGACGAAATCCCATCGACCTTTTCACGGCCCCGCATGACCAGCTTGGCACCATGGCCAAATAAACGAAACTGAATAAAACTCAGACGAAGTGTAAAAAATACACCCGCAGCGACCAGTACGTATATAAGCACGCGGCCCCATAACATGCCATTAATGGCATTCACTACAGATTCAATAGCGCTAATTAATGATTCAAACATATTTCTTACTCTATCCCCATGATAATCACTGCAGCTTATGCAACCAGCTCCGAGACTAACGTGTTTTAGTTTTCTTCCAACTATTCGATAAAAACTGGTAATTTTCTTTTAAAATTTTGCTTTCGTGAATTTATTACATCACGTTCACCAATTTTCGTTGCGGCAAAATAGCATACCATCAAAAGTATCTCGCGTGATCTAGGTCACAATTAATCATTTGCATAACACGACTATCACACGTAAAAACGAATTTAAGTTAGGCTAACAACTGATTACACAAGTTTTTCACCTGAACATCGCAATAAAATTGAAATATTATGACTTTACAAAAATAAGATGTAGGACACATTCTTGTAATAAAATTACAAATATAGTGGCTTGCATAAGCTTTGATTCAATTTTTGCTTACTATAAATGGGGTTATTTATGTCACAACAGCAAGAGATCGGCGCATTAAAGAAATTTGTCAGAGCGACAAACTTTCTAGCGACATCGCAAATTTATCTTAAGAAAAACGTACTGCATAAGCGTGCACTCGAACACACAGATATCAAGCCTAGACTATTAGGTCACTGGGGCACTTGCCCAGGGATCAACTTTGTTTACGCTAACATCAACCGTCTTATCGTTAAGAATAATCGCTCATTCGTCTACCTTGTAGGCCCAGGTCACGGTTTCCCTGCAGTACAAGCTAACCTATTCATGGAAGGTTCTCTTAGTCATTATTACCCTGAAACCATTCCATACAGTGAAGAAGGTATCACAGATATCTGTCAGAAGTTTTCAGCAGCTTATGGTTACCCTTCACACGCTAACCCGGAAGCACCTGGACAAATCCTTGAAGGTGGCGAACTAGGTTATTCACTTTCAGTTGCCTGGGGTGCTGTATTAGATAATCCCGACCTTATTGCGGCATGTCTGATTGGCGATGGCGAGTCAGAAACAGGCCCTCTTGCCGCTTCTTGGTATGCCAACCGTTTAGTAGACCCTGCCACTAACGGTGCGGTGCTACCCATAGTTCATATCAACGGTTACAAGATTTCTGGTCCCACTCGTATGGGCCGTATGAGCCACGAAGAATTAGATCTCGAATTCCGTGGCCTGGGTTATTTCCCTATCATAGTCGATGACCAAAATGAAGAAGACGTCTATGTGCAGATGATTAACGCCATGGATAAGTCATATGAGATGATCACCGACATTCAGAAACGCGCGCGCAGCGGTGAAGATGTTGTTAAGCCACGCTGGCCTGTCATCTTGATGCGTACCGCTAAAGGTTGGACTGGTACTGCGCAGTACGACGGCAAGAAGCTTGAAGGTAACTGCGAATCTCATCAGGTAATCGTCAATAAGTGTGCTACCGATAAGGGTCACTTAGACGCGCTCAACACTTGGTTAGGCAGTTATAAGTTCAGTGAACTTTATTCGATTAACGATAAAGGCGAGCTCATCTTCGATGAAGAGATCCAGAGCCTACTTCCACCTAAGCAGTTAACTTGTGGTCAGCAACACTTAAGCTACGGTGGTGAGGTGGTTCGCGCACTGACTAACCCTGACCTATCTAAACTAGCCTACGGTCCAGAAACACCTCGTGGTACACGTGGTCACTCCATGTACAAGATGGGTGAGTGGATGCGTGATGCGATGAAACTCAACCGCGATCAACGCAACCTGCGTATCTTTAGCCCTGATGAAACTTACTCGAACCAGCTTCAAGCCGTATTCGAAGAGACTAACAGATCATGGCAGTGGCCCATCGAAGAGTGGGATACCGACATGGCCCGTGACGGCCGCGTCATCGAGCTATTATCCGAGAACTTGCTCTTCGGTATGATGCATGGTTACACAGTGACGGGTCGTCACGCCATGTTCCCTACTTATGAGGCATTCTCACAAGTTATCTCCTCGATGGCTGACCAATACTGTAAGTATGTCTATGCCAGCCAAGGCGTTCACTTCCGCAAGCCAGTACCGGCATGCAACGTGGTACTATCTTCGCTGCTAGAACGCCAAGATCACAACGGTTACTCGCATCAGAACCCATCATTCTTGGGCGCCATGCTTGAGAAGCACCCGAAGATCATCTCAGCCTATCTGCCTGCAGATGGTAACACCACTCTGGTTTACACCGAGCGTGCCTTCGCGGATCGTGATAAGTTAAACATCATAGTTGCCGGCAAGAAAGACTTGCCACAATGGCTATCACTCGATGAAGCACGTGCACAGGTCAAAGACGGTGTCATGGTTTGGGACTTCGCTTCCGATGAAAACCCAGATGTGGTTCTGGTTGGTTGTGGTGATTACGTGACTCAGGAAGCGATGGCATCTCTGGTATTAATCAGAGAGATACTCCCTCGTGTTCGTATCCGTTTCGTCAGTGTTACCGAACTCACCAGCAGCGGTCTTGGTAGCTTAGACTTCCAGAGCAAGCCCTGGTTGATGGATGAAGTCTTCACTGCCGATAAGGGCGTTATCTTTAACTACCATGGCTACCCGAACACCATCAAGAAACTGGTATTCGATTATAAAGGCAATAACAGATTCAGAATCAAGGGTTATGAAGAGGAAGGATCGACCACAACGCCATTCGATATGGGTGTCAGAAACGGAACCTCGCGTTACCATCTCGTTATCGACATGGCCTACAAGCTGTTCCAACAAGGTGTTATCGATGAGACACAACATGTCACCATCACCACAGATATGCTGCAGCGCCTTGTCGAACATAGAAACTACATCAAGGAAAACGGTGTCGATCCCATCAGCCTGGACAACTGGGTCTGGACTCGCTAATAATCGTCATTAAACCAACAAGGTGAAAACACCTTGATAACATCACTGAGTGCATTCTTTTAGAATGCACTTTTTTTATGCTTAAAAACGATAAAGGTAATGATTTAAATCACATTTACATTGTAAATTAATCATAAAGCCGTAGATAATAGCGTCAGCTAGCTGATTAAACCAAAGAAATCCCCTATCAAGGTGCTGGCGGTGTTTCACCAACGAGTGAAACAGCATTGGGGAAAGATAAATAACAAAGGATTTAAAATGATGAACAATACATTGAAAGCTATTCTGCTGACTTCAATGCTCCCTTTCGCTGCTAACGCGGCTCAAGAACTCACTCCCTGGTATGTCGGCGGCGGTCTTGGCGTAAATAATTACGAGCCAAACTGCGACATGAAGACCATGAAGAGCTGTGGTAAAGATGATCCTTACGCATGGGATGTGTTTGCTGGTTACCTTTTTAACGACTATTTCGCTGTTGAACTAGGCTATCGCGATCTTGGTCGTGCCGAGTGGGTAGATTACGCCAATAAGATGAATGATGTTGGCGCTAAAGGCTTGAGCTTGGGAGTCGTAGGTTTCTGGCCAATCGCTAACCGCTGGAGCCTATCGGCTGAAGCCGGCGCGATGAATTACACACTGTCGAACAATAAAGAATATGGCAGTGAGTATTACAGTGACAGCGGTATTGCACCTTACATTGGCACAGGTATTGGTTATAACATCACCGAGAACTTGAAACTTCAGGCCAAGTATCGTCGTTACGAAAACTTAGATGAAGACAAGTGGAACACACTTGCTATGGAAAGCAACTACTGGGGCCTAGAGCTTAGCTACCGTTTCGGTACTCCAGCTGCTGTTGTTGCACCAATTGTTGCCGCTGTTGTTGTCGACTCTGATAACGATGGCGTCACCGATGATATGGATCAGTGTCCAGACACTGCTGCCAATCATAAGGTTGATGCGAAGGGTTGTACTATCTACACAGAAACTACCGAGCAACGCGATCTGGGTTCTATCCAGTTTGCTAATAACTCTTCAGTGGTAAAGACTGAGTCTTTCGCGCACATTGAGAAGCTGGCTACTTACATGAATAAGAAGCCTGAATCGACAGTGTTGATCTCGGGTCACGCTTCAGATGTAGGTAAAGCCGACTACAACATGGCCTTATCAGACAAGCGTGCGAAAGCCGTTGCTAAGATTCTTGTCGAGAAATATGGCATTAGCCAAGATCGCGTAGAAGCTAAAGGTTTCGGTATCACACAAGCTGTTATCCAAGGTAACAGCGCCGAAGCAAACAAGGCTAACCGTCGTATCGAAGCTCATGTCACTGGCGTGAAAAGAGAAGCACTGATCAAGTAATCACTCTCTCTTGCCGATACATAAAAATCGCTGCCTGGTCCAGCGATTTTTTATGATGCTAGAACAGCCTAAATGCAATTGATACCAGTCTGTAACAATTCGAATGTTTCACTCATTTTTATCTAAAGTTTAATCATGTTGTAATACTAAAGCTGGATTTTATCTATACTCAAAATCAACTGGCACGCTATACTCTCAGCTACCTATTTTTGACTAACATTTAGCGTAAATGGGCGAGTAACAAGCGCTTTTACTGATACTTTACAACTTTACTGTAATTTTTTTTCATTTACGGTTGGAAATATCATCAAAATCGCTTCTAATACTCTCAAACAATCACAAACCTTAAGCTGCTTCTTAAGAAGGATGTTATTTTTATGGCTAATACACTCGAGCAATTAAAATCTTTTACCACCATAGTCGCCGATACCGGTGACATTGAGGCCATCAAGCGTTACCAACCACAAGATGCGACGACTAACCCGTCTCTCATATTAAAAGCAGCCCAGATCCCAGATTATGGCCATCTAATCGACAACGCTATCACTTGGGCTAAATCACAAAGTGATGTAATTGAGCAACAGCTCGAAGATGCGGGTGACAAGCTTGCGGTCAATATTGGTGTAGAGATCTTAAAGATCGTTCCTGGTCGTATCTCCACTGAAGTTGACGCAAGACTCTCTTTCGACCAAGCCGGTTCGATCGAAAAAGCCCATAAGCTGATTAGACTGTATCAAGAAGCTGGCATAGATAAGTCACGAATTTTGATCAAGCTAGCTTCCACGTGGGAAGGCATATGCGCCGCTAAGCAGCTAGAGCAAGAAGGCATTAACTGTAATCTAACGCTACTATTCTGCTTTGCTCAGGCCCGTGCTTGTGCTGAAGCCGGTGTTTACCTTATCTCTCCGTTTGTCGGCAGAATCTTAGATTGGTATAAGAAAGACACCGGTCTGGACTACAGTGCTAGTGAAGACCCAGGTGTTGTTTCAGTTACCGAGATCTACAACTATTACAAAAGCCATGGCTTCAACACCGTCGTCATGGGCGCCAGCTTCCGCAACACAGGTGAAATCCTCGAGCTTGCGGGCTGTGACCGCCTAACAATAGGTCCTGCACTGCTCGAAGATATGGCTAATTCACAGGCTCAGGTGGTGCGTAAACTTGTTCCTGTTGAGCCATCAGTTACACCAGGTGAGCCACTAACAGAGGCACAATTCCGCTGGGAGTTTAACGAAGATCCTATGGCAGTTCAAAAACTTGCCGAAGGCATTAGAAACTTCGCTATCGACCAAGATAAGCTCGAAGTGATGCTGAAAGAGAAACTGGCCTCTTAAGGAGTAAGACAGGATGACTGAGCTAACCCAGAGTCAGACTTGGAATGAGCTAAAGGCGCATACCAAGAACTTGCCTCATATGAGAGTGCTTTTTGCAGAAGATAAACTCAGGTTCGACACTATGTCGACATCGGCTTGTGGCCTGTTTTTGGATTATTCCAAAAACAGGGCTAATAATGAGACCTTATCTCTACTATTCAAGCTTGCAGACGAGACTAAGCTAGCGGCTAAAATCAAGGCTATGTTTGGCGGTGACGTGATCAACACCACCGAAAAACGTGCGGTGCTACATACCGCACTGCGCGCAAAGCCTGAACAAAAAATAATGCTAGACGGTACAAATATCGTCGAAGAAGTTCAGCAGACTCAAGCTCAAATGGCGACATTTGTCACTGCAATCACTTCCGGAAGCTGGAAAGGCTACACTGGCAAGTCGATCACAGATATCGTCAGTATCGGTATCGGCGGGTCCTTCTTAGGCCCTAAGATAGTGTCTCAAGCGCTCAGACCTTATTGGAATAAAGCGCTCAATTGCCACTTCGTTGGTAATGTCGATGGCACGTCCATCACCGAGAAGCTTAAACCTCTCGATGCAGAAACGACTTTGTTTATCATGTCATCTAAGTCGTTCGCTACTCAAGAAACCTTGACTAACACCTTAAGTGCTAAAGAGTGGTTTATGAGCAATGGGGCGAGTCAGGAAGATATCGCTCAGCATTTTGTTGCTGTCACCTCCAATGTAGCCAAAGCGACAGAGTTCGGTATCGATGCCGATAATATCTTCCCTATGTGGGATTGGGTTGGCGGTCGTTATTCACTCTGGTCAGCCATAGGCTTGCCCATAGCATTAATGATAGGCATGGATAACTTCCGTGAACTGCTTGATGGTGCTCATGAGATGGATAAGCATTTTGCCAACACGCCGCTATCAGAAAATATGCCGGTAATTATGGGACTATTTTCACTACTGTACGGTAACTTCCATAATGCTCAGTCCCATGTGGTATTGACCTATGATCATTATCTGAGAGGACTTCCAGCCTATTTCCAGCAGCTAGACATGGAGAGTAATGGTAAGTCTGTCACCTTAGATGGCACTCACGTCGATTTCAGCACTGGGCCGGTTATCTGGGGCGGCGAAGGCACTAACGGTCAACACGCCTATCATCAGTTATTGCATCAAGGTACGGCGCTCATTCCTGCCGACTTTATTATGCCTCTCAAGAGCCATAACCCCTTAGGAGAGCATCATATCCAACTCGCATCAAACTGTTTTGCTCAAACCCAAGCACTGATGCAAGGGCGCTCTTATGAAGAAGCCTTAGCTGAACTTGAAGGCAGTGACCTCTCAATCGATGAAAAGAGCACCCTAGCCAAGCATAAAGAGATGCAAGGTAACAAGCCAAGCAATACCATCTTAATGGATAAGCTAACACCTGGAACTCTTGGTTCCCTCATCGCACTCTATGAACACAGAACCTTCGTTCAGGGCGCAATTTGGAACATCAACTCATTCGATCAATGGGGCGTCGAGCTAGGTAAAACATTAGGCAATGATGTTTTAGCCAGACTCGGAGCAGAGCAAGATGCAAGTGAGCTGGACAGCTCAACTAATGGCCTGATCAATATGTTCAGGCAAGAGTCAATCTAGAACACTCTGAAAATCCTCTGATGATAAAAAAGCCAGTTTACACTGGCTTTTTTTATTCCGTAGTTTATACCTCTAAATATTGTAAATATTCTTTGTAGTTAACGCAAAATAATCACCTTTCACGTCATAAAACCCTCACCGCCAGCTAACATAAATGAAACATTTATGTTGCACACTATTTTAAAAGTGTGGTATTTATTTGATTGAATAG
This sequence comes from Shewanella benthica KT99, assembly GCF_000172075.1. Lineage (GTDB taxonomy): Bacteria > Pseudomonadota > Gammaproteobacteria > Enterobacterales > Shewanellaceae > Shewanella > Shewanella benthica_A. The sequence continues at coordinate 43,319 of NZ_ABIC01000018.1, read as the reverse complement.
AAATACAACAACAGGAGGTCACCATGAATCGACTCGATTATGGTAGTGCGCTAGATACAGTGATAGAAAGACCAAGCCGCTCGAGAAGCTCCAACAAGAAACGCAAATGGCGTGAAATCGAGGCACTGCAAGAGAGGCACCGTCTACTCAAAGAGCTGCAAAATATAGATAACAACTTCGATGGTGAATTAGACAACCTCCTGATGTAAAATCATCACATAAGAAGAGCGCATTTTCGCTCTTTTTTGTGTCTGGAACACTTATGTAAATTTCCCATGGATGGGTAGAAATTTACTTTGTGTCTGGAACACTTATGTAAATTTCCCATGGATGGGTAGAAATTTACTTTGTGTCTGGAACACTTATGTAAATTCCCCATGGATGGGTAGAAATTTACTTTGTGTCTGGAACACTTATGTAAATTCCCCATGGATGGGTAGAAATTTACTTTGTGTCTGGAACACTTAGGTCAGAACCTAGGCACTAGGAACTTAACGCTCATAACTTAGAACTTAAAGCTAAGCGCTTAAGTGTCTACTCATCCCTAGTGATGTAATCTCTTAACTCCTCAAATACTGCATTGTCATTATCACTAAAGAGCGGATCATCGATGAGTTTCAGTGAGCATAGTGCTTGTATCTCCTGCCAATCAGTTTGATCTATCACCTCCGCCCATCGAGGAAATATGTCTCTCTCTTCAAACAACATATGATCTTCTTGCAAGATAACATATGCCTTAAGATCCAATACAAGCTGCTCTCTAGATACCACGACATCACTTAATATGAGATTTAATGATGCCATTAAAGAAGCCGAGGCATCAACCAAGCCTTGGTGTTGCTCAGCCAACTTTTTAGTCCCTGTCTGAGCTGTTTTCTTTAGATAGTAACTATAAATAATATCTTCTAAAGGGTGATGGCTATGCTCGGCATAACTCTGCATATACTCAACAACATCTCTGATAAGATTAAAGTTAACCGCTTCCCCTTGAGCTAATCTGTTGTGTTTAACCTTCAGAATATTGAGTAATATCGCGATATGCTTATGATCATGATTAAGCCTTGCAAGCATAGTTGTCTCCATAATCCGAATACCTTATATATACAATACTAGTAAACAGATGAAATAATACCCAATATATCAAAGGTAATTATTAAGGCGTTCTGATTAAGATCAATGAAACAGGAACTATTTAAATTAATTAAATCAAAGGTCATTATTATTTATCTATGAGGCAACACTGGATTCAACAAAATTTTTCACCGTATTTAATGAGCCCTGTAAACGATAGAAGGCATCTCCAGCCGAATTGGCTTCCTTTAAGTTTCGCTCTAGCAAGGAGGCAAAATAATGTTCCTGCTCCTCAGTCATATCAAGTATATGGAAACTACTACGGATCTCTGTGGTCATTCCTGTTAATGCTGCACTGAACTTCTCATCATGTTCTAAGATTGCGCCGTTAATCTTACCAAGCAAGGCTTGTATCTCCACAAATACATGCTGAAGTGTCTGTTGACGACCTATATCCATCACTCTGGCCTCCAACCCCTCGACAATAACGGCAATGATGTCCCGAAGCCGTCCATAGAGGACTTCATCATCCACCGGCATATTTTTTATCAAGAAGGAAACATGCTTATCATTACAGATGGTGCGGCTGCCAAAATCATATAAACGCCCGTGCTTATCCAGTAGCTCGAGTATATTTGCCTCTATCGGACTGATATCAGCATGCTGAGGGGCAAAGTAATGCACCTCATCATCTCTTATCTCTAGACAGGTATTAAGATTAAGTTGTTGCATCAAGTCAAAGAAGGCATCGGCCAGACTCTGAAAATCTTGGCATAAGAAACATTGCCTAAAAAACTGTAACACGGCGCCATATTGAGACGATTCTGTCATCGACTGAAACGCCATATTCCTCGACATAGATTCTGACTGAACAAGTGAACGCCTCTTTGACTGATAGGAAGCCACAGCCTGAACTTTTGCCAGTAGTTCTTTTATCTCAAAAGGTTTGGCAATAAAATCCACGGCACTGACGTCATAGGCTCTCAGCCTCTCCTCTAAGGTATTCATGCCAGAGACAAAGATCACCGCACTGTCTTTGCCTGACTCTGTGAGTTCCCGACAGAGTTCGATACCACTCACATCAGGCAAATTGATGTCCATTAACACAAGGTCGGGGGTGCTATCAATTAAAGATTCGCGATATGTACTCGCCTCATGAAACACTGTGACCCGATAATGATCATTAAGCACTTCCTCAATCAGCTCACAATAATCTTCATCATCATCAACGATCCATACGAATATCTCTTCCATCACAAAATGCCTCTCGAATAGCAGCCAATGTACGTTGAAATGACGTCAAAACGATTAACACTAACTTGATTCATACCTATGACACCCTAGTGTTAGATCTAAATGGACTCAATGCCCCCAGCAGCATCATGTATTGAACTCATTCTATCTCTGCTGTGAAAAGTGAATACCAAGCTGTTGCAGTGCTCCCACCAAACCATCGATAGCGAAAGGTTTATGCAACACCTGATAGGGCATATCCTCGTTACTGGTTAACCCTATATCACCAATAAACCCAGAGATAAGCAGTACCAAAATATTTTCCTTAGCACAGAGCTCCTTGGCCAACTCATAACCATTAATTCCGCCAGGCATAAGTACATCGGTGATCAATAAATCAATGCCATTAAGCCCTGCTTTATATTTTTCCCTTACCACTAAAGGGTCTGAATATGCTTCAACTTCCATACCCAAGATCTCACAATACTCTTGTAAGACATTCAACAAGTCCACTTCATCATCGACAATCAAGACTTTAAGACTCTGAGATACCTTAGGCGCCTCGTGCCTCTCAACCACACTTTGCACTTGCCGCACCTTCTGTTTGGCCACAGGGAACCAGAGCCTAAATTCAGTACCAGAACTATCCGACTTAATGACACTCATATAGCCATTAGATCGTTTCACAAAACCATAAACCATAGAGAGGCCGAGTCCGGTACCATCGCTCTTGTCTTTAGTGGTGAAGAAAGGTTCGAAGATTTTGTCTAATAGATGGGGAGCAATGCCAGAGCCAGTATCTAATACAGACACTGTGATGTATCGGCCAGTTTCCACCATAGGGCGACCACATAAGCCTGGCAGAAATCCCGCCAGGGACTCTATACCGCTACGTATGATTATCTTTCCTTCACCTCCCATGGCATCTCTTGCATTTAAGACAAGATTTAATAACGCATCCTCCAGATCGCCACGATCGACAAGAATTTCATCAAGTTCTTGCCCGGGCTCTAATATAAGACTGACCTGCGTAGTTAAAGATTTACCTATCAGCTCCTCGATACCTTCAATAACATCATTGACCTGATACAGGTTGGCACTGAATTGTTCCTGCCTGGAAAACTGCAGTAGACGCCTGGTCAGGTCTGTCCCTCTTTGGCATGCTTTAAAGGCAGTGGCAAGATAACGGGCAATTTTCTCTTCACGGGTTTTAAGCTGCATTAATTCCAAGTTGCCCTTCAATACTCCGAGAATATTATTAAAATCATGAGCAATACCACCGACTAGCTGTCCCATGGCCTGCATTTTTTGGGTGCGCGCCATGATCTGCTGAAGTTGCTTATGCTCGGTAATATCTCTGCCAACAAGCGCAAACAAGCTGCCATGTTCACTGTGCTCCTCCAATGCGACCAGATGCATATGTAACACAGCAGTTTCGTTATCGGCCTTACTGCAGATGAGCTCTCCATCAAACTCTCGTCGCGAATTAATCGCTTGTAGCAGATCATTCTCTCGACCACCTGCTGCGGATTGATTCAGCTCCTCTTGAAATAACAGTGTGATGGGTTTGCCTATAAGCTGGCTACGTGGGTAATGACTGATACTGGTCGCCGCCGCATTGGCGTACATGATACTCGGCACTCCAAATGGGGAGCGGCTAGCGACTAAAATCAGGTATTCACTGTTACTGACTATAGATTGGAACAGCTCACTATCTACACAATGAACGCCTCTGTCTTGCCACTCAAGAGTATGTTGTAGCAACATCCCCATGATAATATCCGACAAAAGATCGCTTGAGCCTAATAGAAATGCCAACCATTGATCGCTGGATGAATGAAAAAATATCTGTATATTGACTCGCTTTGCTGGCCAGATAACGAAAGACTGCCAACGATGAACTATCGGTTCCAGATTGGAAAACGGCCAAGCCTTAGCTTCTTTCCATAGGGTTAAATAGCGAACGGGATCTCGACACCAACATGTGGCAGAAGCGGGCATATCGTCGCTGTCCAGTGTGTCTTTAGGAATAATCATTACCGCTTGAGATTGGCTAACGTCCGCTAATATGCGGCACAGGGGCAGGAGTACGTCTGCGCCATTGATAAAATTTGCTTGTAGTTTTCCTAGTTCGGCCAAAAGGGATTAATATCGGTTTGAGAGAATTCTTTAAACACTGTAGAGTCCGTTCCCTATCATCCGTGAAGTTATCGCTGCTTCAATATTATGAATATAATTCAAATAGCAGAATTAAATAAAGCATAGTAAAACTTGGATAATTCGCGACAATATTAGTGACAAAGCTTGTAACTAATTCTTTCTGCTCAATGAAAAGGCCCGAGTTAATGACAGAGTTAAGATGGATTGGTGCTCATGTGAGTGCCGCAGGTGGCATACAAAATGCGCCTATCAATGCAAAGAAAATAGGTGCAAACGCGTTTGCACTATTCACCAAAAATCAACGACGATGGCAAGCGGCACCATTAACTCAAGAGCAGATAGAAAGCTTCAAACGCAATTGTTTAGCAGCCAATATATCCAGTGACGGGATACTCCCCCACGACAGCTACTTAATCAACCTCGGGCATCCTGATGCAGAGCAACTAGAGAAGTCCAGACTGGCATTCTTTGAAGAGATGCAAAGATGTGAACAGATGGGGCTGACGCTACTGAACTTCCATCCCGGCAGCCATCTCAGAAAAATCGAGATAGATGAATGCTTATCTCGTATCAGCGACTCTATCAATATGGCACTGGAGAGAAGTAGCCAGGTCACAGCCGTGATTGAAAATACCGCGGGACAAGGGTCAAATTTAGGCCACAGTTTTGAGCAGTTAGCGCAAATTATACAAGGTGTCGAAGACAAAACACGGGTGGGGATCTGTCTCGATACCTGTCACATGTTTGCCGCTGGCTATGATCTGACCACTGAAGAGGCCTGCCAACACAGTTTTAAACTGTTCGATGATATTGTAGGCGATAAATACTTAAAGGCTATGCACTTAAATGACAGTAAGACGCCGCTGAACAGCAGAGTCGACAGACATGAATCGCTGGGATTAGGTCATATTGGCCAAGCCGCCTTTGGCTTTATCATGAATCACCCCGCGACGAAGAGAATCCCTATGGTGTTAGAGACGATTAACGCCGATATTTGGCCTCAGGAGATAAACTGGCTACGCAGTTTAAGTCACAATGTGTGACTTCGAAATCGTAAGCTTCATTAATTCGGTAGTAAAACTCTTGTTGATCATCTGAAGTGGCGCAACCTATGAGGAGGCTGCTGGCAAGCAAAGCAGTTATAAATTTTGACACAGTATAAAACCTTTTGGATAAACTGTGGCGCAAGATATAAAAATTCACCCGGAAAAGCCGCGATCCAGATCACACTAAAAAACCAACGGTACGATACATGGTGATACACGGGTAACCACTAAAAGAGACCCGAGTGCGTAAATGGATCACTTGCGCGTGCTAAAGCACTAAAAAACCACAAAGAACACATGAGATACACATATGTAGTTCATAAAAAAAGAGGGCTAATACCCTCTTTTAGTTTATGTTTCAGCGAGTCAGGTTTATAACACCTTAAACAGATGGGCCTTCAGATCGGCAAAATTGTCATCTAAGGTGACTGACAAGATCTCTTTATCGGCGACTGCCGCTAGCTCAGGTGGCAGGGGTAAATTCATGCCCAGTTCACGATCGACAACATCTTTAAATTTAGCCGGGTGAGCGGTGCCTAAAAAGATGCCTTTCTCACCTGTTGCCATGGTCATATTCAATGCCTGAGCGGCAATAGCTGCGTGGGGCTCCGACAGGTAACCGGCATCATTTAACTGTTGCAATGCTGCCGAAGTATCTGATTCAGACAATGCCACAGCAGAGATATCCGCCAGTGACCAGTTCATCTTCTCTATGATGGCTTCGACTCTGGGCCAGTTACTCGGCTCGGCAACATCCATGGCGTTGGACATAGTCCCGACCGTAGCATGAGGTAACCAATCACCCTTATCTAAATAACGTGGCACAGTATCATTGCTGTTAGTGGCGGCGATAAAACGTTTAACCGGTAAGCCCATGGCTTGAGCAAACAGACCAGCAGTTAAATTACCAAAGTTACCGCTAGGCACAGAGATAACAGGATCTTGATCATGTTGGCGCTTAAACTGAGCCACCGCTTCGAAGTAATAACAAATCTGCGCCAGAAGACGACTGATATTGATCGAATTAGCCGAGTTAAGATGCAGGCCTTCACGGATATCGCTATCTTCGAATGCGAGTTTTACCAGCGCCTGACAGGCATCGAAATCCGACTCCACTGAAACAGTATGTATGTTGTCACCTAAGGTGGTGAACATCTTCTCCTGTAACAGACTTATTTTTCCCTTGGGATAGAGTACAACAACCTTTATCTTGTCCAAGCCAAAGAAGGCATCGGCAACCGCCGCGCCAGTATCGCCGGAAGTGGCGGTCAGAATGTTGATTTTATCGTCTGGAGCTAGTTCATTTAAGCATTGAGCCATAAACCTGGCACCAAAGTCTTTGAAGGCTAGAGTAGGACCATGGAATAACTCTAAACAGTGTCTATTTTTATCTATTTTTACTAACGAGAGCTCGAAATTGAATGCGTTTTCAACCAGACTATCGACGGTATCTTGTCCAAGCTCCGAGGCTAGCCAGGCACCCAATATTTTTTTACTTCTCGCCACAAACGGCAATGCCAGCAGCGAGTCGACATCATCCAATACCGGGATAGCGCTTGGGAAGAATAGTCCTCTGTCTCTGCCTAGACCTAACTTAAGTGCCTGAGTAAAGCTCACCACCTGAGCAGGATGCTTTAAATTGTACAGTTGCATAATAGATAACCTTAATCCTGAATCTTAAAATTGTTTAACGAGTCAGTTCTGCGAGTCCCTTGGGCATCGATTTTACAGATATGCGAGAATCCCCCCTGCTTAACATAGTTTTTATCAAGCCAGGCTTGCGCTTTTTGTGCCGTGTGTAAATTATCGGTAATAGAGAAAAGTGTCGGGCCACTGCCTGAAATCCCGCTAGTCAGCATGCCTATCTCAGCCAGGGCTACTCTGGACTCTTCATAGCCTGGAATCGCCGCGGCGCGGTAGGGCTCAGCCAACACATCTTTGAGTACCGAGATAGCCAAGTTAGGATCTTTCTTATAGGAAGCGTGGACGAAGGCACTTAAATATCGACCGAAATCGATCACCACTGCTTTATCGTATTGCTTTGGCAAGAGATCTCGCATCTTAGCCGTTGAGAGTGAGATCCCCGGATAGGCAACAAGCCAATACCAGTCATCGAATGTTGGAATAGCGTCGCACAGCCTAGATGGAGTATCCAGCATCAACTGCATGCCGCCTAAATAACAGGGCGCAACATTATCATAATGAACCGAGCCGCTGATCTTCCCCTCGAACTCCCCCATCAGACGTAGCAAGGCTTGCTCATCATAGGGTCTATCGAAATATTCATTCAGCGCATAAAGCGCCGCAACCACTGAGCTGGCACTGGAACCTAACCCACTACCCACAGGCAGGTTCTTCTCTAACACCAGAGCCAGACCATCCTTTCTATCTAGCTGCTTTAGAAAGAAGTCGGCACATTGATAGACGATATTTTCTTGCGGGTCTTGGGGCAACTTATCGGCCCAATGACCCGCAAGAGACAGATGTATGCCGGTATCTGCCGCACTGACACTGACTCTGTCCCCCAGCAAACTGCCGTCTATTGGCGCTAAAGCAGCACCGAGTAGGTCAAATCCAACACCCACGTTACCCATGGAAGCCGGTGCATATACAGTTACCTCAACGCCAACATTATTACCCATAGAAGCCGGCGCACTATCAATATTCAGACTCATGCACTCATCTCCCTCGTCCAGTTCAGAGTCCTGAGAAGATCGGCAAAGACGCCGGCCGCTGTCACTTCTGTCCCCGCACCATAACCTCTTAGCACGAAGGGAATGGGCTGATAATAACGGCTGTAGAAAGCCAAGGCATTCTCACCTCCTTTTACGCTATATAAGGGGTCTTGAGAGTCCACTTCGGCTATCTTAACCCGGCAACCGTCATCATCTATCTGGCCGACATAACGTAGTACCTTGCCTTCACTCTTGGCTTTTTCAACCCGTTGGGCGATATGCTGATCCAACTTGGGTAGATTAGTCATAAAGGTTTCCACATCGCCGCTGGCATCGAATGACTCAGGTAATACAGACTCTATCTGAATATCTTCCAGCTCCAGTTCCATGCCGACTTCACGAGCCAATATGAGTACTTTCCTGGCGACATCCATGCCACTAAGATCATCACGCGGATCAGGCTCTGTGAAACATTTATCTCTGGCAATTGCCGTCGCCTCAGACAAAGACATCCCCTCATCTAACATGCCGAAGATGTATGAAAGAGAGCCGGATAATATGCCATTAAACTTGAGCAATTTATCGCCGGCAAACAGGAGCTTCTTCAAGTTATCGATAACAGGCAGCCCGGCACCGACCGTCGTTTCATATAAAAACTGTCTACGCTGATTAAGAGCGGTTTCACGCAGTCCACGGTAATAAGCGATATCTCGGGTATTCGCTTTCTTATTGGGCGTTACCACGTGCAAACCCGCATTCATAACATCGATATAGCGATCTGATACGCGCTCGCTTGAAGTACAGTCGACCAAAACCGGGTTTAACAGCTGCTCCTCTTTGGCCCATTCAAGCATCTGCTCAATATCCCATTGAGTCTGACTGTCTGCGAGTAGCCCCTGCCACTCGTTAAGATTAACGCCTTTAGCATCGAGTAGCATATGACGAGAATTGGCAATGCCGCATACCCTGATACAGATATGCTCCTGCTTTAACATCTCTGTTTGTTGCTTAATCTGTTGCAGCAACCCGGCGCCTACATTGCCACAGCCCACGAGGAATACATCCAGATAATGCTGAACATCGAAGAAGCTCTGATGACAGGCACTGATGGCATGCTTAGTCTTGCGCTGCTCTATTACGGTTGAGATAGATCGCTCAGAGGAGCCCTGAGCGATAGCAATGATGTTCACCGTGGCCTGAGCAAGAGCTTGGAAGAATTTACCAGCTACGCCTTTATGGGTGCGCATGCCGTCACCTATGAGCGACACAATGGCTAAATCATGGCGCATCTCGATAGGCTCTAGAATGTCACTCTTAAGTTCCAGTTCAAACTCAAGCTCTAATGAATCCTTGGCTTTTTCTGCATCTTGAGTATTGATACAGAAGCTGATGCTGTATTCAGATGAGCTTTGGGTGATCAATGAAATTGAAATTCCGGCTCGAGAGATAGCCCCTAAGGTGCGACTCGCCATGCCCACCATGCCTTTCATCCCAGGTCCTGAGACATCAAACATGGTTTGGTCGTCTAAATTAGAGATGGCTTTGACATTTAAGCCACTCTTATCGGCTTCATTTGAAACTAAGGTCCCCGGCGCTTTAGGATTAAAGCTATTACGGATATAACAGGGAATGTGATACTGAGCAATAGGGGAAATGGTCTTGGGATGCAGCACTTTAGCCCCAAAGTAGGATAACTCCATCGCCTCTTGGTAACTCAGCTGGGAAAGTAATTTAGCATCACTGACCACACGGGGATCGGTATTGTAGATCCCATCGACGTCGGTCCAGATCTCACAACATGATGCATCGATACAAGCCGATAATACCGCAGCTGAGTAGTCTGAGCCGTTACGACCTAGAATCACAGTGCGCCCTTGCTTATCGCCGGCAGTAAAGCCCGGCATCACCCAAACCCTATGTTCATCTAAATTAATTTGACTGAAGCGCGCCTTACTCGATTCGATATCGATCAGTGATTCGAGAGGGTCTCCGGTACCAAGAAGCAGGTCTTGAGGCACGAGTTGCTGCGAGCTAAAGCCTTTCGTTTTCATCAGCTGCACCATAAGCGCAGCAGACAACAGCTCTCCACCCACTAAAACCTCAGCCCTCACAAAGTCAGGGCACTCCTTGAGTAGGCTGATACCAAGCAGTTTATCTTCCCAAAAGCTAAGCTGCTCAGTCAGTTTTGACATGAGTGAATCAATCTGTGACGCTTGCAGTACAGCAGAGGCTTCTTGATAGAGTCCGCTAAACACAGACTCCACAGCGGCTAAAACAGAGGTAAAGTCTCCACCACTCACGGCAGCTTCAACCATCTCCAGTAAACCGTTAGTCACAGTCGCCGGAGCCGATAACACTACGGCTACCGCTTCTTCCTTGGCCGTATCGGCGACGATGTCGGCAGCTGTGTTAAATCTTTGCCAATTGGCCAGCGAGGTACCACCAAACTTCATTACTTTCATATCTTCTCCTTGTACCACGCTACCTTAGAAACAAAAAAGCCCGCTCCTTGGTATGGGAGCGGGCTGTTATTTACATTCTGTTAGAGTATGTTCAGCCTGCCCCCACGATAATAATCGTGGTGGTTGTAATAATGGTCGTTACAACTGAATTCAGGCTTGGCATTATAAAAACGAACTCATCCAAAAAGTTTAAAATCTGTGACTACAGAATTGCTTTTTTTTAAGGTGTGTGTCAACCCTTGATTAACACGTTAATCAAAAAAACACGGTTCTATTCTATTCTCTGCTATTACCCACGAGATAAGCTGCATCTAAGTAGAATTTTGCATGGTTAGGGCAACAACCCTAATTACGTCACGTTTACGACAAGGTAAAGCAACATTATATTACTTTGTTAAATAATGGTTTAATTATGCAATTAAGTCTAATTTCTGAGTAAACCTGATAAAACACACTTTAACCAGAACGATTATGATATAGCGAGTGAAATGACGAGTTTTTCCTTATATGGTCACCTGACTCCACTATGCATTTTATCGCATAAAATATAACTAATTAGTCACTTTTAGTTCATTCCCCCAAATAAGCCTCACTTTACTTAAGGGAGCCCTGCTTTTTTAATCGTGAACTTCCTACCATAAGCTGATTCAAATCATCGCTAACTCATAAAAACCACGCTAGAATGCGCGCTCATTTTGAATTGGAGGCGATATGAAAATCACCCAACACAGCGCTGTTAGCATCCACTACCGTTTAACCGATGAGAAAGGTGAGTTAATTGAAGACTCCTTCGAGGGCGAACCTATGCTCTATCTTCATGGTACCGAAAACATGATCCCCGGCCTGGAAGCCGAACTTGAAGGTAAAGTTGCAGGCGACAAACTGGATGTAACGGTTGCTGCAGAAAATGGTTATGGTCCTTATCATGACGGACTACGCCAGGAAGTGCCCTTGAGTGCATTCGGTGATATAGAAGATATCGTTCCTGGTATGCGTTTTATCGCTGATACAGAAATGGGACAACGTCCGGTTCAAGTCAAAGAAATTAAAGATGATGTCGTCGTCGTCGACGGGAACCACCCTTTAGCCGGTCAGTCACTGCATTTCAGCGTCGAAGTACTGGAAGTCCGTGAAGCTACAGCCGAAGAGATAGCCCACGGCCATATTCATGCCCACGGTAGCTGTGGTTCTGAACATAAAGGTGGCTGCTGTGGTGGCGGTGCTGATCACGGTCATGAGCACAGTAATAAAGAAGATTGCTGCGGCGGTGCTGATCACGGTCACGAGCACAGTAATAAAGAAGGTTGCTGCGGCGGTGCTGATCACGGTCACGAGCACAGTAATAAAGAAGGTTGCTGCGGCGGTGCTGATCACGGTCACGAGCACAGTAATAATAAAGAAGGTTGCTGCGGCAGCGGTGCTGATCACGGTCACGAGCACAGTAATAAAGGTGGTTGCTGTAGTGAGAAAAAAGATGAGCCTGCGAAAGAGGGTTGTGATGGCAATGGCGGCTGTGGCTGTAAGAGCTAACCTCGTTCAGTTAAGTAAAGTAAATATTCAATATCGCGCTTATAAATAATGGATATAAGCCTGTTACACTTTAAAAGGTGGCGCAGGTTTTTTTGCTCTATACTAAACAATATTCGATTAGCGATGGATTCGCAACCACTCAAACAAAGGAATGTTTATGTTAACTAAACCCATGTACGAAATTCTCCCCGTTAGCTATATGGCCATAGGTGCTACCAGCTTACTCATGCTAGATCAAGGCTATGCTATAGCTTTGGCCATCGTCATGTTTACCTTAGGGGCAAAAATTTACAATATGCGTTCACAGAACAGACGTACAGATCCTCTGAGAAAACGTAAATCTGGCACACTTCCCAGCTCAGTCTACGATGCCGTTCCCTTCGTCTATCTCTTGCTTGCCACACTAATATTCAAACTGTTCCCATCAGGTATTGGACTCGTCATAGGTATTGTGCTGATGACTTACTCTCTGTATATTTTAGTCAGACGTTCATCAAACAGGCGCCACAGCTCACATTCTTCTCAGGAATATCCGAATCTTTAACCTGTGCTGGACTATTCAAGTATTAACAGTTTAATTTTATCTCTTTGCTCTTCTGTCATGTTTTTCAGATAATTTGAGCAACGAGTGATCGTCGCTATGCTAATCTGAAATTCACTGGCGATCTGACGTTGACTCAACTCGCCTTCGAGGAGGGCTTGAAACACCTTGAGTCGACTGGCAATCGCACTACGCTCATCTTCTGTGAGTAACAGCTCAAACAGCTCCAGAAGCGCATTATGATCGTGGTGATTCACCACCTTCTCTAGCACCAATCCCCATTCTGCTCTCATATACCCTCCTATGTACTGGTCTACCATTACGATAGTGTATCAACAAATGCGCCGAAGCTAAACCATTCCAAGTAAATGACACTGATATTTACTCACAAGAGAAGATGAGTCATAACTTGTTGCATCTATACATATAAATCATTGAATTTTGTCATGGTGTCTGAGCATAAAAATAGAATACAATACCGAGTGGAACATCACATAATCAGAACAATTCGTGAGAGTCATACTATGAACAAAAAATTAAAAATGACCGTTTTGGCATTGGTATCTAGTGCCATCTTGTCTACAGCGGTACAAGCAAGTAACTTCAAAGAAGCCGATGATGCGATACATTACCGTCAATCAGCCTTCAGCTTGATGGCGCATAACTTCGGTGATATGGGGGCCATGTTAAAAGGCAAGAAGCCGTTTGACTCAGAGATTTTTGCCATGCGCGCGGAGAATGTCGCCGCATTGTCTAAGCTTCCTCTGGAAGGTTTTATCCCAGGTTCAGATCAGGGAGAGACCGAAGCCTTAGCCAAAATATGGACTGAAAAGTCAGACTTTGACGCTAAGATGAAAGCCCTACAGGACAATGCTGCAGCCCTGCTTCTTGCTTCGGCATCTGACGATAGAAAATTGTTGAAGCAATCTTTTATGCAGGTTGCTAAGAGCTGTAAAGGTTGTCATGACGTCTACAAGAAAGATTAATGGCTAATATTTTTTAATCTTTAGTCATAAAAAAGGCTAGAGCCTGATGAACTCCGGCCTTTTATACTACTGATTTATAATATTATAATCACAACATCTGGACAATCGGCAAGATGAGGTAATTCCCCACTACCCCAGCCAAAAGTACAAAAAGCAGCAGTGCGATAAAAAATGATCTGAATGCGAGCCTGCCGCCAGATTGCTCCGCTACCTTCTTATAGCCAGTGATCATAGGCAAAATAAGCTTATCACCTTTCAACGTATGGACCAGCACAGCCAATACATGAATGGCTGCCAGCAATAAGATGAAATTGAATGTTTGTTTATGTAGCCAGGTCAACCACAAGGCTGTTTCATGTGAGACATAAGTATAGAGTGGGCCTTCGATAAAGATATCGTCAGTCGCGAACAATCCAGTTGATAGCTGAAGCGTTAAAATACCTATCAATGCCAACACCATATAACCACCTAACGGATTATGACCTATGCTAGGCGACACACCATGACGTTTGATCTGGGTGATATATTGCAACACTGTTTTTGGGTGCTTGATAAAATGACTGAACCTGGCTGTATCACTGCCAACGATGCCCCAGATGAGACGAAATACAATCAGTACCAGCATCGAATAAGCCATTACCTGGTGCCACACCAACTCTCCGGCATCTGCCGACCACCATAATCCCACTAACAGGCCTATCATTGCCCAATGAAATACTCTTATTGGGATATCCCAAACTCTAACTCTATGATTCATTTTTTACCTAGTGAAAATCTAACAGCTAAACACCAAGTTGATGCTTAAAAGGATATACGGCAGATGATATTTGAAGATGGTTTTGGGGCAAGTAACTAAACTTATCCATTCAAATATGAGCCTGTTTAAATCAGTTTTCAAGGATTTTTTAACAGATATTTTCTAAAAATGACTGAGTGATCAAATTAAAAGATAACGGTCCAAAATCACTAACAAAACGTGATCTAGATCACGACTTTTACTGCTGAGCTTGGTAATCTGAATTCAAGGAAACAACAAAAGGTTCAATATATGATAAAGATTACCAGTAAACACCTTGAAGTTACTCCACTTATGCGCGAACGTATTCAGGCACGTTTAGAGAAGCTCTCTAGGCATGATATACAGCTCATCAATCCCCATGTGATCATCACTCAAGAGAAGCAGCAGTTTAAAATAGAAGCATCTGTAGGCATTCCTGGTCATAAGCTATTCGCCCAAGCCAAGCATGAAGATCTTTACTCCGCCATCAACGCCATGGGACAGAAGCTAGAGAAACAGCTAAACCGCCAGACCCATAAGCCAGAGGCTCAACGCTATACCGCGCTTAAAAGAGATGAGGAAGCGCTCGATAATGATCTTGAAGGCGAATGTGAAGAAGATTGTGCAGCCTGAGTCGTCAATGATTCAGTGTTTTTCAAACAGAAACGACTAGTGTTAAAAACGGTTGATTCACATTTCGAAAACCGACTGTAAATTGACCGTAATACCGAGCGAAACCCTTACACCATGCTACTATTAAGGTATGGTGGAGATGAAAAAATGTTCTGCACCAATTCGGAGGTAAAAAACATTTAACTGGCACGATAGGCGTAAAAATGCCATCAGGGATGCTTAGTAATTAGCAATATATGGTGACTGACTCTGTGTCAAACATTCGCCTAGTCATAAGAGGAGCATCTCCAACTGGGGCTGCACATAAGGCCAAAGAGTCTAACTTTCCACAACTTAGGTGGTGAAGTATCACTAAGGTCTAGCATCAGAGCAAGATAATTAACAAGCTTGGGAAACTTAGCAAATAAGTTTGTAAGAGGGAACGGGCGATAGATATGCCACTATGCAGCAATCGCTAATCACAATAGCTTCTGCAATGCATTAGGCCAATAAGCTAGAAACAGCTAACACGCCCTAGTTTGTAAAATACGCATCTCACAACGCTTTGACTAGATTAATGGCAGCAGTGAATGGAAAGATGTAAACAGAGAGGCCATTGACCGGGATGCGGTGAAATCAAGACTCCACTTTCTATCATAAATGGTAAAGTGAAAGACGAGATTTCCATTAGAAAGCAGAAGGTATATTGATAAATAAAACGGTTATACGCGTGATGCTAAACGTAACATAGGTGCGGGCGATTTAAATTGCCACTATGCGGCAGATGCTAATGACAACAGCAACGCATTCGGCCATTGAGCTAAAAACAGCGATAAAGCCTGAACAGTTAACGATATCGGATCCATATTTTCTTTAGAGATATCGAGAGAACCTGAGATCTCGCTTCCCTTATTTGAGGTTAAGAAGCGAAAGATTGAAGGTTCAATCACCATGAGGAGGTATTCTCAGTTTGATTTTTTATTCGTTTCATTCCAAAGCGCACCTCAGGTGCGCTTTTTTTAATGATAAGTTTAAAAATTATGCATGAATTTTCATTGACAGTGCAGAGCACGGGCTTTAATTTGTACAGATGAAAATATTTAGCGATTACTTTTTTACTTTCTTTTTTATTCCCCCATCTAGGGAGGCTTTTTTGTAACCGATTTTTGTAGTAGCGACATTGAGGGCAACATGAGCAAACCACAAGCTTTGAACCAGACACGTGAACAGATCACCGCTTTAGATAAAGATCTATTATCACTCTTAGCTAAGCGTCGTAATTTAAGTCTGGATGTCGCCCGCAGTAAAGAGATAGATATTCGCCCTATTCGTGATACTCAAAGAGAAAAAGAACTGCTGGCAAGACTGGTGAAAGAGGGGCGAAATCAAGGGCTAGACGCACATTACGTTATCTCTCTCTATCAGAATATCATCGAAGATTCTGTACTGAGCCAGCAAGCTTACCTTCAAGGCAGAGCAAACCCAGACAGTCAAAAGCAGCAGTATTGTGTCGCTTACCTTGGTGCGAGAGGTTCATACTCCTATTTAGCGGCGAGCCGCTACTGCGACAGACGACAAGTCGATATGCAAGACCTAGGCTGTAAGAGTTTCGACGAGATTATTCAATCGGTAGAATCCGGCCACGCCGATTATGGCTTCCTTCCTATCGAAAATACCTCATCGGGTTCGATCAATGAAGTTTATGATGTGCTCCAGCACACCAGCCTTGCCATCGTTGGCGAGACAACCATAGAAGTCGCTCACTGTCTGCTGGCCAAGGGCGGCAGCACGACTAAAGAGATAAAAACTGTTTATGCCCATCCACAGCCTATCAGCCAGTGTAGTCGTTATCTAAGTTTACACCCTGAATTTAAACTCGAATATTGCTCAAGCAGCGCCGAAGCCATGGACAGAGTGATGCAGAGCGATGATTCGAGTGTTGCCGCAATTGGCAGCGCAGAAGGCGGGGCCCTCTATCAGCTTGAAGCAATACAGAATGAGTTGGCTAACCAGAAAATTAATCAGAGCCGCTTCATCGTCGTTGCCCGAAAAGCGATAGCCGTACCTGAGCAACTTCCGGCTAAAACGACGCTCATCATGGCTACCGGCCAGAAACCAGGAGCCTTAGTCGAAGCCTTGTTGGTACTCAAAGCGCATAACCTCAACATGAGCAAACTCGAATCCCGGCCAATTCCTGGCACGCCTTGGGAAGAGATGTTTTACTTAGATCTCGATGCGAATTTATCCAGTTCAGAGATGCAATCGGCCCTCAAAGAGCTGGAGCGTATTACCCGCTTCATTAAAGTTTTAGGCTGTTACCCCTGTGAAACGGTTAACCCAACTCAACTTTCAAACAGTCAACTTATGATAGAGCCAGATACTAGCAGAGCACACAACGTGGATAATAGCCGCGATAAGCAGGCCAACTCCCGACATTTACGTTCGGCTAAAGAACATAAACAAGATGCCACTCAGATAAGTTCAGGCCAGTTACAAATAGGAGATGGGCAATTTGGTGCATTAGCACTCGTGTCATTACCCCAAGAGAGTGAGCTGTTCAGTCAAAAAGCCAAGTCGTTGAAAGAGGCAGGATTCCAAGCTGTTATTCTGGAAGGGCTATCACGCCAACACAACGCCGAGCACAATATTCTCGCCTTTAAGAGGTCTCTCTACCAGTTTGGCTTGCAATGTATCATCTCGGTTGAACACGAAGTCGAGCTAAAGCTTGCTGCCGAGCATGGCACCTTATTATTAATAACCGGTAAGCAGATGCATAACCACAGCCTGCTAAAACAAGTTGGCTCCCTGCATATGCCTGTCATTCTAGAGCGAAATACCATGGCCAGTGTTGAGGAATATATTGACGCTGCAGAAGTCATCTTAAGCCAAGGTAATCAACAGCTAATCTTGTGCGAATCGGGGATCATAACCTTCAATGATTCGGTCAAACCTGTGCTGGACTTAGCCGCATTAGTGGAGTTAAAGGAGCTATCTCATCTGCCGATCTTAGTGAATCCAAGCTACGCATCTACGCCAACGACACTAATGGCATACTCAATAGCGGCCAAGCAACTGGCAGCCGATGGCCTAATACTCAACTTCTCATCGAATAATGACGCTTTCGACACCGAGTTGCAGCTTCGCGGTGAGATCTTAAGAAGGCTCTATCAATAAGCTTCCATAACAAAGGAATAATAAAACAGAGGAAAAAAAGAGGACAGATATGTCTTCTTTTTTCCTAATATGATTCCACTCTAAAAGCTACACGGAGGCACCATCGGTCAGATTCAGCCAGCCTTTGACAATTCTATGGCAAAACCAGATTATCGCTATCGAGTAAACGAGTGAACTAAGCCATATTGGAGTTAACGATAAGCCTATTCCACCCATCAGCATAAAGCCAATAATGGAATGTCTCTGCCAGCGGAGGTGCGACGATATCATCTCACCGGCACATGACGTCCTCTGACCTAAATTGATGAAGAGTCCGACTAAGGTTGGCAGAAAGAAGATGGGAAATGCAGACATCAAGGCATAGAGAAAATGCGCCAAGCTTGGATCGTCTACAGATACTCTCTCGGTGGTTGTCGATATCATAGATTAGCTCCACAAACACAAAATTAAAGATAAAGCAGCGAGTTTCATCTTTAACAATACGTTGTCATCGACTATAGCGCAAATTTAGCCTCATAAAAATCACAGTTTGTCACTTATACCATGAGAATATCAGGCTCAATTCGTAGCTATCGCCACGGCAAGATCATTATAAATTGAACTTTATGCTCAAGTAGCGATCAGATCACCAAATACTCTTTTTTGGTGATCTTAATGACTGCGACTTTTTTAAAACATTTTGATTCGATTGCGGATCCCCGTATTGAGCGTTGTAAAAAACATAACTTATTAGATATTATTTTACTCGCTATAAGTGCGGTTATGTCAGGCTCTGAAGGATGGGAAGACATTGAAAACTTTGGACATCTAAAGCTTGATTGGCTTCTTCAACATCGTCCTTTTAAAGCAGGTATTCCTCGGCATGACACTATTGCCCGTGTTATCTGCCGATTAAAAGCGGATGAAATAGAGAAAGCTTTTCAAACTTGGATTTCTTCTCTCCTAGAAGGTACTGGTTGCGATGTCATTGCCATTGACGGCAAAACTGCACTTCATACTGTGAGCGCCTGGAGTTGTCAGCATCATCACGCTCGATGCTATGGGATGTCAAAAAGAGATAGCAAAGCTAATCGTTAAGCAAAAGGCTGATTATATTCTAGCGCTTAAAGGTCATCATTCTGGTCTACAGGGTGAATTGAAACAAGACGTTGTCAGCAAGTGCTGGTTAATAAAAGTTGGTTAAATAATAAATATCAGTGGGTTGGCTTAAAAAGCATTATCAAAGTGACATCAGACGTACATGAAAAAACGACAGGTAAAGAGACCACTGAAACACGTTGGTACATTAGCTCATTAGATTTAAATGCAGAGCAGGCGTTATCTTCTGTGCGAAATCACTGGCAAGTAGAAAGTATGCATTGGGTGTTAGATATGACATTCAGAGAAGATGAATCACGGATCCGTAAAGGCCGAGGTCCGCTTGCTTTTAATGTGATGAGAAAAATAGCAATGACCTTGTTCAAGCAAGACCAGACAAAACGCGCGAGTATAGTGGCGGCAGGGTTGGACGACGAGTATCGCTCAACCCTGTTAGAGTCAGGGATTAAAATGCGCTAGCCGTGTAGCTATCGCTATAGCTGCAATAAAACATCACTCTTTAATTTAGTAGAACAAGCCAGTACATAACCTTGTGCGATCTCGTCTGGGGTCAATGTCATCTCACTGCTCGATTCGGTTTCTCCTTCTATAACCTTACACTTACACGCACCACACACACCCGCGCGGCAAGCGGCTATTATGGGCAAGCCTTCGGCTTCAATACCCTCTAGCAGAGTTTCATTCTGCCCCATAACGCGTGAATTGTCGCCGATACGCAACATGAAGCCAGTTGCAGCATTATCGTTCTCGGTAATAACGGCTTCCTCGACCTGCGATGACTCAGTGCCGAAGCTCTCATAATGGTAACGACTCATATCGAAATTCAAAGATTCGAGTAGAGACTCGACTCCCTTCATAAATGGCTCAGGACCACAAACGAAAATGGTTCTCTGTTGATAATCTTCAACGAGTCTGCTGAGCTGTTCAGCATTGATACGTCCCTCTCCACAACCAAGCCCTTGGGGAAGTCGCTCTGCGCCTGACTCCAGAATATAACTGAGATTAAAGGCCGAGTTATTAAACCTGATTGCGTCCAACTCAGTCCTAAAAATCAGATCATCTGGACTCTTAGCACAGTTGAGAAAGGCAATATCGGCACCGACCTGAGTATCGGTTAACCAACGTGACATGGAAAACATAGGCGTGATGCCACTACCGGCACTTAAGAACAGGTATTTATCGGCCTTGATATCGACCAGATTAAATACGCCATCGGGTCCGCTGGCGTCAATAGTATCACCGACATTTAATGACTCGGCTAAGTAATTCGATACCCGTCCTCCCTCGATGCATTTGACCGTCACGACAATCGAATAGGGACGAGAAGGAGAGGAGGAGATAGTATAACTGCGATATACTTTCTTACCATCTATGTCCATATTAAACGTAAGGAACTGCCCAGGCTTGAACTGAAATTTGACCGGATCAATCCCCTGAAACCGATAACTGAACACATCATGGGTTTCTTGCCATTTTTCGACACACTGGAGCTCTACTTGCCCATGTTGCCAGTCGTTGGATGCCAGTTGACGCTCATGATTGTGTAGCGAAGGCGGGGAAATAGTGTCAATACTCATGTAAAACCTTAGGGATCGAAAGTAAAAGTAACTGACCCGCTAATCAACGAGCCGGTCAGTTATTTCAAGGGCTGATTAAGCGGCATTTAAGATGGTTTTAAGATCTTCTTCTGCAGTAGTCGTGGTACGCAGACCAAATTTATCCTCTAGAATCTTGAGCAGGTTATCACTCAAGAAAGCAGGTGGAGTTGGACCAGTACGGATATCCTTAACGCCTAATGACAACAAGGTTAGCAAGACCACAATCGCTTTTTGCTCAAACCATGAAAGTACTATGCTCAAAGGCAACTCATTGAGGTCGCACTCGAATGCCTCAGATAACGCTAGCGCCAGTTGAATGGCAGAGTAAGCATCGTTACACTGACCAATATCGAGCAGACGTGGGATACCATTGATTTCGCCAAACTCGAGTTTATTGAACTTATACTTACCACAGCCTAAGGTCATGATGATCGAATCATCGGGAGCCTGAGTCGCTAAATCGGTGAAATAGCTACGCTCATTCTTATCGCCGTCACAGCCACCGATAAGGAAGAAATGCTTAATCGAACCATTCTTCACATTCTCGACTATGGCAGGAGCCGCCGCCAACAGTGCATTACGGGCGAAACCTATGGTGATCATATGGGGGATTTCGTCATAGGCGAACCCATCCAGCTGCAATGCTTTTTCAATAACCAGGCTAAAATCGTCACCTGTCAGATGGGTAACACCAGGCCAGCCCACGATACTGCGGGTAAAGATACGATCGGAATAGTTACCAACATTGGGATCGATAATACAGTTAGAGGTCATCACCACGGCTCCGGGGAAATTGGCGAATTCTTTCTGTTGATTCTGCCAAGCGCTGCCATAGTTCCCCACTAGATGCGGGTATTTCTTAAATTCAGGGTAAGCCAGTGCCGGTAACATCTCACCATGGGTAAAGACATTGATGCCCTTGCCCTCGGTCTGCTGCAGGATAAGCTCAAGATCGACCATATCATGGCCAGAGACTAAGATAGCCTTACCTTTCACCGCAACCGTATTGACTTGAGTCGGCTCAGGATGACCGAAGGCCATGGTTTCGCCTTTATCCAACATCTCCATGATGCGATAGTTTAACTTACCTATCTCCATCGCCGTATCTAATAGCTTATCACCATCTATCGAATCTTCACCCAAGAAAGCCATGATCTCATGGAACTCACCGGCAACTTCATCATTGGTCTGGTTAAGCACGCGTGCATGCTCCATATAAGCCGCCGCACCTTTGAGCCCGTATAAGCACAATAGGCGCAGACCAAGAATATCTTCGTGAACATCACCACGGTTTGGCAGTGCAACCACGGCCTGAGCCAACATTTCCGGCTTAGATGCACCCAATACCAGCTGAGCTGGCGCACTCAACTCGACAGGAGTCTGACCCGCCGCCGCACACGCCGCTTCATAGGCCGTCTTTAAACGTGTACGCAATTCATTCGCATGCTCTACATAGCCAACAATCCGATCATCATCGAAGTTGACATTGGTCAGGGTGGCGAAGAAAGCTTTAGGCACGAACGTATCGACTTCGCTGTCTATGATATCGAATTCGCGAGCTTTAACCGCATAGGCCGAGACGCCCTGAAGTAGATAGATGAGCAGATCTTGAAGATCCGAAGTCTCGGCAAGCTTGCCACACATTCCTTGGGCATAACTACAGCCATTTCCAGCTGGCGTTCTCATTGTTTGTTCACACTGAATACAAAACATTACTACTGCTCCTTTAATCATGCCTTTTATTTGCATGTTTTGGGCGAGTCTAAAGCCATAGTCCTGATAGAGGTAGGGGTTTCTATTTTAATGACGATAACTATGCGCTAGATCAATTTAGCCTTTCCTCTATATAAATAGGAGAGCCTTTAGCAATATAACTGCAGTAGATAACAAAAAAGGAGCCTGAGCTCCCATTTCTGATATAGACACGAAACTGTTTAGTTAATCCGTTTTCATATCATTAACGCTCTGTAGCATGGCACGACTCTCGCGTTGGAACTGAGGTGCGAAATCACCAAACCACTGCGCAACTTCCTTAAATTGAGCGACAAATGCATCCCTATCACCGGCTTGTAAAAGATACAAGGCTTGAGAATAGTTATCCAGGTAGCCCCCTATCGCATGCATACTCTCTTTCTGAGCGAAGATAATATCGGCGTACAGCTCAGGACTCTGAGCAAATAAACGCCCCACCATGGCCAGCTCCAATCGATAAATTGGTGAGCTAAACTGTAATAGAGAGCCAATATCGGCTTCTTCCTTGTATAGGTTTAATCCATACACGAAGGATGAGAAATGCCGCATGGCCTGAACCAACTGCATGGCTTTATCGTGCTTTTCAGGCTCGGCTTCGACGAGACGAGCGCCCCAAATCTGGATCTGTTCCAGCAGCCATTGATATTTAGCACTATCACGGCCATGACAGACTACAACCACCTGCTTAGCTAAACTGCCAACATCTGGGCCAAACATGGGATGAAGTCCCACCACTGGACCGCTATGAGCCGCAAGCATCGCCTTGACAGGTTCAGTTTTAACTGAGGTTAAATCGGCTAAAATACAATCGTTTGGCAAGGATGACAGCTTATCTCTAATCAGTTCACAGGTAATAGAGATAGGCACAGTAACGATGACAAGTCCTGCGCCTTCGAACGTTTGTGCCGCACTAGCCCAGTCATCTTTATCCAATATTTTAACCTGGTAACCTGACAAAGTGAGCATCTGGGAGAACAAGCCACCTAGCTTACCCTCCCCCCCCACAATCACAACATCACCGAGATTTTCATTTATTTGCTTAAAACCAACATCTTTCTCGTTAAGATAAGATTCACGCATCAGGCGACGTAGAATATCTTCAATCAGCTGAGGAGAAACGTTCATTTTCTGCGCTTCATCACGACGTTTGGCCAACATAGCGGCCTCTCGCTGAGGAGCATAGATAGGCAGTCCTGCGCCATGTTTAACCACTCCAACCTGGGCTACAAGGTCGAGACGCTTTCTTAAAAGGTGGATCAATTGCTGATCCACACCATCGATCAGACCTCTGAGGTTCTCAAGATCCGCTGTTGTTTTTTCATTCATCTATATTCAGTCCATCAAGAAAACATAAAATCGATTGCTTACCGATTAACTGTCAAAGCAGTTAATCTGTATATTCAGGCATTGACGACTTTTAGCATATCAAATCGAGACGGTAATAAGTGAGCTAATAATACCGACCCCTCACGTAAAATCTGCTCTGTGGTTGCCCAATCCATACAGGCATCTGTGACAGAAACCCCGTAAGCCAGTTCACTCATGGGTTTATCGCTGCTCTGACGCCCCTCATTGAGATGGCTCTCGAGCATAACACCTATGATAGATTTATTGCCTTGCAGGATCTGAGCAAATACGTCTTCACAGACCCCCTGCTGTCTTCTATGATCTTTCAAGGAGTTGCCGTGGCTACAATCGACAATCAGGCGAGCATTAAGCTTAGCAGCATGTAACTGACGCTCACATTCGGCAACGCTCTCGGCATCATAATTAGGTGCCTTACCGCCACGCAAGATCACGTGACCATCCGGGTTACCTGCCGTTTGCAGTAACGCCACCTGCCCCTTTTGGTTAATTCCCATAAACCTGTGTCCACTCGCCGCAGATTCAAGCGCGTTGATGGCAACACCAAGCTTGCCATCGGTGCCATTCTTAAAGCCCACCGGCATAGACAAACCTGAAGCCATCTCTCTATGAGTCTGGGACTCGGTCGTACGTGCGCCGATGGCAGACCAGGTGACTAATTCAGACATGTATTGTGGACTGATAGGATCTAGAGCCTCGGTAGCAACCGGAAGGCCGAGTTCTGCAAGCCAGATCATCAACTCTCGAGCCTGCCTAAGGCCTTTCTCCACATCGAAAGACTCATCCATATCAGGATCGTTGATCATGCCTTTCCAGCCTACCGTGGTTCTGGGCTTCTCGAAATAGACACGCATCAGGATGTAGAACTCATCACTTAATTCATCATGTAGCTTCTTGAGCCTGAGGGCATACTCTTTGGCCGACTCGATATCATGGATAGAACAAGGACCTGTCACTATCAAGACTCGGCTATCACGCTTATGTACAATATCGGCAACGGTCTTACGGGCATTAAGCACGTAATGATATGCAGCCTGAGACAGAGGGATTTCAAGCTTCAACTCCTCTGGAGTCACTAATACTTTCTCAGAGATAATGTGAACGTTGTTAATCGTATCTTGCTGCATACTACCCACCTAAGGTCTGTCCGTTATAAATTGATTCAGTTAGTAATCAATAGTGTCTTCAATGCTCTTTGTAATGCATGTTACCGATACAAGCCGCACTGCCGTACTGCTACACCATTACACCGGTGGACTAACTATGCCTGTGGATTAAAATAAGATCAAGCAAGATCGGTAAACTAAAGAAAAATTCATCGAATTAGAAAATGAAGTTCTAAGTTCTATTAGGCGACAATTAACTTGGCCAGTTCGCGACAATTAGCTTGTCCGGTTTTGGTCATCTTTAGGCATACATAATTCTTGAGAGATTTATATGCCTGGAAAACCCATAAACCAACTACAGGTTAACCTATATATGTCTTATCGTAATAAACCTAAACAGACTCAATCATCTGCTGCGGCAAAGGCGGGGTTTTCTTCCCGTTCAGCTAGACGAATTGATGCTGGCCAACACAACACCAGCAAATTACCACGTCAATACGCGACCAGAAAAGATCCTCTTAATGGTCTTTTCGAGCAGCATGTTGTGCCGTTGCTTGAAAAAGAACCCTCACTGCAGCCCATTACATTATTCGAAAAACTAGAGGAAATCGCACCGGGGCAATTGGAGCGCTCACAGCTACGCACTTTACAACGCCGAATTAAGACATGGCGCGTCATACACGGGCCTGAGCAAGACGTCATTTTCAGGCAGAAACATACGCCGGGGGCAATGGGCATTTCTGACTACACTTGGGCCAACGAGCTAAATATAACCCTCGCTGGCAACACATTTAAGCACAAGCTTTATCATTACCGTTTGGTGTTCAGTGGCTGGACCTATGTCGAGGTTGTACTCGGTGGTGAAAGTTTTGAGTCACTGTCATCAGGGCTTCAAAATGCTTTTTGGCAGAGTGGTGGCGTGCCACTCACCCACCGTACAGACAGCTTAAGCGCTGCATTTAAAAACCACACCGAAGCTGAAGTTCTGACAGAACGCTACACCAAGTTATGCACACATTACGGGGTAAAAGCCACTCGAAACAACAAAGGTATCGCCCATGAAAATGGCGCAATTGAGGGCCCTAATGGCCATCTAAAGCGTAAGATAGAGCAACAACTGTTATTACGCGACAGTCGTGATTTCACTGATTTAAAGCAATACCGAGACTTCATCAATGTCATACCCGTTATCTAGAGGAGTGCGCCTACTTGTCCTCCTTACCCGCTCGTCGAACTCATGACTTTAGTGAGCAATACGTCAAAGTGACATCCAGCAGCACGATTTCAATTAAGCGTGTGACATATTCGGTGCCATCACGACTCATTGGTGTGACATTACTGGCACACATTTTTGATGACCGTGTAGTGCTTTTCTATGGGCATGAACTCACATTAACCTTAGCGCGAATGCATACTCAAGGCGCAACTCGTGGTCGCTCAATAGATTATCATCATGTTATCCATGCATTGGCTAAGAAACGTAATGCTTTTAAAGCATCGCAAATCAGGGATGCTCTTATCCCTAAAGGCGGTGAAGGAGCAGTGGGAACCCGAGCTATTTCTCGCTCAATTATGTGAAATAGAGGCGACACATCGACAGGAAGTACGCCTAAAACGCTTACTCAAAGAAAGCCAGTTACCGATAGGGAAACAGTTGTCTCAATACTATTTCAGTGAGGTGGTGGGCATTAGCGCAGTTCAAGTTAAACGTAAGGCCAGTGAGTTGAGCTGGTTGAGACAAGGGCATAATATTTTATTATTCGGTGCGAGCGGCCTAGGTAAAACTCACATAGCAGCCGCGCTGGGTTATGCGCTTATTGAGCAATCTGTTCGTGTGAAATTCACGACAGGCACGGCGATGGTGCAGCACTTACAGAAAGCCCGAGAAGGTTTAGGTCTGGAAGATGCACTTAAAAAACTCGATAAATATGAGCTACTCATTTTGGACGACATCGGTTATGTCAAAAAGAGTGATAGTGAAAGTCAGGTTCTATTTGAGCTCATTGCACATCGTTATGAGCGCAACAGCCTAGTGATCACAACGAACCAGGTGTTTAGTGAGTGGGACAGTATATTTGGAGACAATATGATGACAGTAGCCGTGATTGATCGACTGGTGCATCACGCAGAGATTTATCAACTTGAAGGAGAGAGTTATCGAAGAAAAGAAGCCATGAAAATAAACGGCAAAAGCGGCCAAGCTAGTTGACGTCTAACAAAGTTCTAAGTTCTAAGTTGTAAGTTGTAAGTTTGATATGTGATATCAGCCTTGTAATACGTCTTTGTTTTTGGCTTATCCCGAGCCCCGTACTTCGACACTTTCTCAGCCTTACCTAGCTCCTTCCAGCTAAGAACTGGATTCCGGCCATAAGCATGCCGGAATGACCGATGGGTTTATGAAGAGGTTAGTTATTGAATGCTTGAATGAAGCTAGGAAACTAGGAAACTAGGAATGTTGCAAATCTTCTTTGTTTTATCTTTGTGTTTGATTTTTATTTTCCTCGTTCCTCGGAACTCGAAACTTTCTTAGCCTTGTCTCGAGCCTTACCGCTTAAAATTTATAACTCGAAAATTTTCTTTCCCCCAAGATCACAAAAACCCGCCATAAGGCGGGTTATTGTGCGAACACTGCATCTTTTCTTACTGCGTACTACTAAACTTTCTTAGTAGCTAGCTTCTCACGGATACGTGCAGACTTACCTGAACGATCACGTAGGTAGTAAAGCTTAGCACGACGAACACGGCCGCGACGCTTAACTTCGATGCTAGAGATGATTGGGCTGTGGATCTGGAACGCACGCTCAACACCTTCACCATTAGAGATCTTACGTACTGTGAATGCAGAGTGAACGCCACGGTTACGCTTAGCGATTACAACGCCTTCGAACGCCTGTAGACGCTCTTTACCGCCTTCTACAACACGTACTTTAACAATGACTGTGTCACCTGCACTAAACTCTGGTACATCTTGCTTCATTTGCTCTTCGTTGAGCATTTTAATGATGTTATTCATGAAATAAACTCCATACTAGAAATAACTGTTCGTAACTATCCGCTGTGATTCGTTTGTTCAACAAACTCATTCAACAACTTCGTCTGTTCGTCAGTCAGAGCTAGATTTTCTAATAAATCTGGTCGTCGTAACAAAGTTCTACCGAGACTTTGTTGCAGACGCCAGCGTCTAATATGTTCGTGGTTGCCACTTAACAAGACTGCCGGTACATCTAAACCATCCAAGCTTTCAGGACGAGTATAGTGGGGACAATCCAATAATCCGTCAGAGAAGGAATCCTGCTCCGCCGAGGCCTTTTTTCCCAGAACGCCAGGAACCAGCCGTGATACTGAATCAATCAAAGCCATCGCAGGAAGTTCACCGCCCGAAAGCACGTAATCTCCGATTGACCACTCTTCATCCACTTCAGTCTGAATAATGCGCTCATCAATACCTTCGTATCGACCGCACACTAAAATCAAACTGTCCGATTTAACTAACTCTTCGACGCCTTGCTGTGTCAGCTTGCGTCCCTGAGGAGAAAGATAAATCACCTTCGCACCGTCACCAATAGCAGCTTTCGCTGCATGGATAGCGTCGCGCAATGGTTGCACCATCATCAACATACCTGGGCCACCACCATAAGGGCGGTCATCCACTGTATTATGTTTATCATGGGTGAAATCACGAGGATTCCACGTTTGCAACTCCAGCAGGCCATTCTTAACGGCCCGACCCGTTACTCCAAAGTCTGTTACGGCGCGAAACATCTCAGGAAACAGGGTTATTACCCCTAACCGCATATGTTCTACCTCGACTTAAAAGTCCGGATCCCAATCCACTGTGATCTGTTTTTCCGCCAAGTTCACCTCGATGATGAACTGTTCGGTGACAAAGGGGATCATACGTTCCGCTTTGCCGAAGCCATCTTTAGCGTTGGCTTTAACTAAAAGCACGTCATTCGATCCTGTTTCCACGATCTCCTGCACCTTGCCCATGTTGTAACCTTTGGTATTCACCACTTCACAACCGATAAGATCTCGCCAGTAGAATTCATCTTCCGGCAAGGTCTTCATCTGCTGCGGAGTGACCGCAATCTCACAATTTGTGAGAATTTGCGCCTGGTCCCGAGTTTCTACGCCTTCAAGAGAAGCGACAACCGCTTTACCCTGAAAACGCCACTGCAGCACCTTAACCTCGCGCCATTCACCTTGCTCTTTAATCAACCAAGGAGAATAGTCAAAAATACCTTCAACAGAATCGGTATAGGTAGTGATCTTCAACCAACCCTTAATGCCATGACTGGATCCTAATTTCCCCAGTACGACAGGTTCTTGTTTACTACTCATCAATCTATACCTTAACGCTATTAAGCAGCAGCTTTACGTGCGTCTTTGATCAACTTAGCTACACGATCAGATGTACTAGCACCAGTTGCAATCCAGTGCTCAACGCGAGCTAGGTCTAAACGTAGAGTTTCTTCCTGGCCACAAGCCATTGGGTTGAAGAAACCAACACGTTCGATGAAACGACCGTCACGAGCCTTACGGCTATCAGCAACTACGATGTTGTAAAATGGACGCTTTTTTGCGCCGCCACGAGCTAAACGAATGGTAACCATGCGTCTTTTATCCTCTAATGATTTGCTTCTTAAGAAGCAAAAATAAAAACTGGAACTCCGTGTTCGCAAAGAGTCCCAGATAGAAAGCCGGACGATTTTACCTTACTTGCCGGCGAATGCAACCAAATATAATAATTCTGATTAAATTCCAGCCTCTTTAATCAAAATGCCTATCGATGATTTTTACATCTAGCACTTACTTAAAAGCTGATGTAAATAAAAAACCCACAGATAATAATACTAGCATCTGTGGGCTATTAAACTGTAGACAGAGGGCTTTAACGAACCGGCATCTTCATTCCTGGTGGTAGCATGCCACTCATGCCACGCATCATCTTCTTCATGCCGCCTTTAGCTGACATCTTCTTCATCATCTTTTGCATTTGAGTGAACTGCTTAAGCAAACGGTTCACATCTTGGATCTGCGTACCCGATCCCAAGGCGATTCTACGCTTACGTGAACCTTTAATGATATCGGGACGCTTGCGCTCACCCTGTGTCATAGAGTCGATGATGGCTTCCATCTGATTGGTCATCTTACCGCTCTGCACCTGAGCGAGTGCCTCCGGAGGAAGTTGGCCGACGCCAGGCAGTTTTTCAATCATGCCCATCATGCCGCCCATGTTCTTCATCTGTTGCAACTGCTCACGGAAATCTTCGAGATCGAAGCTACCGCCCTTCTTCACTTTAGCCGCGAGCTTCATCGCCTTTTCTTTATCGACGCCGCGTTCAACGTCTTCGATCAGTGACAGTACATCACCCATACCTAAGATACGTGAAGCAATACGATCCGGATGGAATGCCTCTAAAGCGTCAGTTTTCTCGCCTACACCCAAGAACTTAATGGGCTTACCGGTAATATGACGTATGGACAGAGCCGCACCACCGCGAGCATCACCGTCGACCTTAGTCAGTATAATACCGGTTAAGGGTAACGCTTCATTAAAAGCCTTAGCAGTGTTAGCCGCATCTTGCCCCGTCATGGCATCGACAACAAACAGAGTTTCAACCGGATTTACCGCAGCATGCAGCGCCTTAATCTCATCCATCATGCCCTCGTCGACATGCAGACGACCCGCAGTATCGACGATCACCACATCGATGAACTTGAGTTTG
This sequence comes from Shewanella benthica KT99, assembly GCF_000172075.1. Taxonomy (GTDB): domain Bacteria; phylum Pseudomonadota; class Gammaproteobacteria; order Enterobacterales; family Shewanellaceae; genus Shewanella; species Shewanella benthica_A. The sequence goes on along the minus strand of NZ_ABIC01000018.1, from coordinate 12,403 downwards.
GCATGCGCCAGCGCCGCTTTCACGATATCGATAGGCTTCTGGCTGACATCCGATGGAAAGAATTGCACATCGACTTCGATAGCCAAGGTCTCCAGTTGTTTAATCGCCGCCGGACGGTATACGTCGGCGCTCACAACCAATACAGATTTTTTCTCACGCTCGCGGAGGAACTTACCCAGCTTAGCAACACTGGTGGTTTTACCCGCACCTTGAAGGCCTGCCATCATGATCACTGCTGGCGGCTGCGCCGAAAGATCTAGGCCTTCGTTGACCTCACCCATGGCGTTTTCAAGTTCGCTCTGGACTATCTTGATGAATGCTTGCCCCGGACTCAGACTCTTTGAGACCTCATGACCAACGGCACGCTCTTTAACGCTGTTGACGAAGGCACGTACAACAGGCAAGGCGACATCGGCCTCAAGCAGTGCCATACGCACTTCTCGTAGAGTATCCTTAACATTGTCTTCTGTTAAGCGACCACGACCGCTGATATTTTTCAGCGTGCGTGACAATCTGTCCGTTAGGTTCTCAAACATTATCGAGTTCTTACCATTTAGAATTCATATTAATGGTAAGCATTATAGCGTCGCCCAGATAATATGCTACTGCTATGGTGCAAGATAACCGGCTATCCCCCGCTATAAAAGCCGGACTAAAGTGTAAAACTTAGGTCTAACGCTCACAAAGCACTAATTTTTGTACCTTTATCTAGTGCACAAGTCACCTTAGCTCGTGTTACTCTAAAAGTAAGATGAAAAAGAAGGCTTTACTTGCTTCTCGCCCTGCGCATTTGTGGTGGGTTAAGCAGTCCATAGCAAACAAAACGATAGGTTAATTACTCAATGGTTTTATTTCCCGCTTCAGCCATGCTCTTTTACTCCATAGCCTTAGTGTTAGTGGCCAGTCGTCTATTTCATGCCGATGGTCCTAATCGCCGTCTTGTGGCTGGCTTTGCCGCTATTGGAGTAGTGCTTCATGCGGCAGCATTATCTCAGGTGATCCTGACAACCGATGGACAAAATTTCAGTCTGACCAATGTCATCTCTATGGTGAACTGGATCATCGCCTTCAGTTTTACCGTCTTATTATTCAGACTCAAGATGATAGTTGTCGTGCCCGTTGTGTATGCCTGCTCCGTCATCTCGGTGGCACTACTCTGGCTGGTGCCACCGCAGTACATCATTCATTTTGAGATCCATCCCGACATATTGATCCACGTTGTGCTGTCATTAATGGCCTATAGCGCCCTGATGATCGCCGCCCTGTACGCCATACAATTGGCAATAATTCAACATAGATTAAAGAGTAAGAAGCTAATGCTTAGCCCAGCGATGCCACCTCTGATGACAGTTGAAAAACAACTTTATCATCTGGTGATTGTTGGCGTTATCTTGTTGAGTCTCTCTCTCGCTACCGGTTTTATCTTCCTCGATGACATGTTCGAAGATGGCAAGGGTCACAAGGCTGTACTGTCTATTATGGCCTGGTTTACCTATATCGCCATGCTTGCTCAACAGTATTGGGTGGGCTGTAGAATAAGAACCGCGGTAGTTTATACCCTCACGGGAGCCGCCATGCTGTCACTGGCCTACTTTGGCGCCAGAATAGTAAAAGAGATAATATTATCTTAATAATTTCAACGGCTAACTTTCAATATGCGCTAGGTTTCCCCCTGCGTATATAGACGGGCTAACTTGACACAAAACTCAAACCGATGTAATTACTATTCTTTGAATAAATTCTAAATACAGACATAACCGAAATTCAGATAAGCTAACAGATATAGCGATAACTGAATTACAGATGTCATAGCCAACTAATGGAGCTCCTTTTTGGACGCCATATCAACCAGCACATTACTCATCATTCTTGTCGTGTTACTCATTATCTCAGCCTATTTCTCGGGCTCAGAAACCGCCATGATGACACTTAACCGCTATCGACTTAAGCACTTAGTCTCCAGCGGACATAAAGGTGCGATACGCGCGATGAAATTACTCGACCGGCCTGATAGACTCATAGGCCTAATCCTCATCGGCAATAACCTAGTCAACATCCTCGCCTCGGCTATTGCAACCATCATAGGTATGCGATTATTTGGCGATATGGGCGTAGCCATCTCGACAGGCGTACTCACCTTAGTGGTACTGGTCTTCGCCGAGGTCACTCCGAAAACCATAGCGGCATTGTACCCTGAGCGTATCGCTTTCCCATCCAGCTTACTGCTCAAATGGTTACTGGTTATCCTCTTGCCCTTGGTGAAAGCGGTAAACTTGTTCACCTCAGGCTTTCTACACTTACTGGGGATACGTTCAGTTAAAACTTCAGATGCACTAAGCAAAGAGGAACTCAGAACCGTAGTTCACGAGGCGGGCGCACTCATCCCCAGGCGTCACCAGGAGATGTTACTGTCGATAATGGACCTTGAGAAAGTGACCGTAGAAGACATCATGATCCCCCGCTCTGAGCTATTCGCCATTAATATCAATGATGACTTCAAGAGTATCACCAAGCAGATGATCCAGAGCCCCCACACTCGGGTCCTGCTGTTTAGAGACAATATCGACGATGCCGTCGGCTTCGTGCACCTGCGTGATGCGCTGCGTTTGCAGTCTAAGAATCAGTTCAGCAAGTCTTCCTTGCTGCGAGCGGTGAAAGAACTCTACTTCATCCCAGAGGGAACGCCTCTCAATGTACAACTGGGAAACTTCCAGCAGAATAAGGAGCGTATCGGCCTGGTGGTAGATGAATACGGTGATATTCAGGGGTTAGTCACCCTCGAAGACATACTCGAAGAGATAGTGGGTGATTTTACCACCTCATCGGAACCCACCCCGAGTGAAGAGATTAGCAAGCAACAAGATGGTAGCTTCCTTATCGAAGCCTGCATCAATATTCGAGAGCTCAATAAAGAGATGAAATGGGACTTCCCCACCAATGGACCTAAGACCATCAACGGCCTTATCATCGAGTATCTGGAAGACATTCCCCCCCCCAATACCAGCATGCGTATTTCAGGCTACCCCATCGAAATCATCGACGTGGCCGAAAACATGATTAAAACCGTGCGTATCATGCCGCAGCACTATGAACTTCCCCCAAAGACATCAAGTTAGCAATATTGATGTACTGGTGTAATGAGTGCTTTCTAGAGGGATCTGATAGAAAGATTACTCACAGAAAAGGCGCATAATGCGCCTTTTTTCATGTACAGATGAACCCGAGTTCGTTTAGGATCTCGCGGCGCCGTGTTTCCAGAGCGCGGCGCTTTGCTACCGCCATGGAGGTTATCTGCTTATCTAACTCTTTCTCCAGTCCTAACATAAAATACAATTCTGCCATCAAGAAAAATGGCCCTATCAAGAGCTGGTTAAGATCATCGACAAACGCAGGTTTAGCCTTCTCATATTGATGGCCAATAAGCTGGAACACCCAACCCACGACAAATACCGCTATGGCTACCCACACCGCACCTTGCACCTCGGCAATCAAATGAGAAGTATAGAGTACAGGCAGAATGAACAAGGTTAAGCCAATCGCCAGGCGGGCATGCAGCTTGAAATAATAGATAAGCACACCAATAGCGAAGGCCGACGCCACATTGATGCTGATGGCTGGATCATTCCAGGCGAAAAAATTAACCGGGATAAGGTTTAGCAGTAAAAATATCGACCAGATGATCAAAGGAACCCCAACGAAATGAGTCCTAATATTCTTCGGATTCAAGTGAACACTCTTATAAGTCGATAACGGCTCTTCTCCCAAGGTGCTAAGGTTTAGTATTAGGGTTTAATTATAGTGATTAAACTTTTCACATATTTGAGGAGGTACTAGATTCTAGGGCCTAGGACCTCGTTGACTCTATATGTACTTCCGTCTCATTTAACACAATATCAACCTAAAGGATTTTGCCCACTTTAATAGAGTACTGTTTAATTAACATCCAAACGGTCAAGTTAACAATCCAATCCTATCCTGGGACAATATGAGCTGTGACTCAAGTTCTTCCTTTGTGACGCAGGATATAATCGGGTTAGTTTTTTGTGTGGTCACATCCGAGGATTGTTTAAATATGTTTGCTAGAAAAAGATTATTGGTTATCGCGGTCTCCTGCGCGATCTGTTCATTTACCAGTCATGCGGCTCCGGGGGCACGATCTTTGGCTATGGGAGGAGTCGGTGTGGCAACGGCGAATTATCAGTCAGCCTCATTTAACAACCCGGCACTACTCACCCAGAGTAAGAGTAATGACGATGTTGCCATTATTCTGCCCAGCTTGTCCGCCGAGGTCGCCGACCCCAATGAGCTGAAAGATGGCATCGACAATTTCCAGAATGCATTCGATGCGTTTGAAGCCGAGCTGGCCGGGATCCCCCAGCTAGTCGATGGGATATCGAATCTTGGGCAGGCTCATGGGATCGCGGATTCGCTACAAGAGTCGCGCACGAATTCAATATTGCGGGGAGTAAGGTTAGCCTGGGCATTACGCCTAAATACCAAATAGTGGATACTTTCTATTATGTCACCACGACCCAGGGATTCGATGCAGATGATTTCGATGCCGATAATTATCGCGTGAGCGACAGTAATTTCAACCTGGATTTTGGGGCCAGTGTTAAGCTAAATGAACAATGGATCTTGGGGTTGATGGCGCGGGGTCTGTTGAGCCATGAGTATCAGACCCTAAATCCGGTATTAGTCTATCGCGTTGAGCCCATGGTGACCGTGGGCATCGGATATCGCAGTGACTGGTTGACTGCCGGGCTAGATGTTGATTTGACCTCCAAAGATCGTTTCGGCCAAGAACTGGGTGCGACTCAGTTCGTTCGGGCCGGTGTTGAACTAAATGGCTGGGATTGGGCTCAGGTTCGATTTGGTTATCGTTACGATACTAAAGACAATGCCAAGGACTTTATCACCGCAGGTTTAGGATTCTCACCTTTTGATGTGGTTCATCTCGAGATGACAGCATCCTATGCCGATGAGAATGAGCTTGGTGCCGGGCTGGAGCTGGCATTTACCTTCTGAGTTTAATTGTCGCCATTGACAATCGATACAGCAAGCCGCTCTAGCCGGCATAATACGGGCTGAGTGGATTTTTTGATCCTGGGTCAATAGCCTGGCCCTTTGCCGCCATCAGTGTCAATTTTTATGAACATCTGTGCGGCAACTTTTTTAGGTCTCAGCTATCAGTTTTCGGTCTGATCGATATTGCATTTTACTCGACCTTGCTAGTATTTCGCTAGCTAACAATTAAAAAATACCCAGGGAAATACCAATGGCACCAATTGTATGTACAAGTGCGCTCGAAGCCGTCTCTCTGATCCAGAGTGGCTAAACCCTCTGGACCCATTCCATGGGAGCCACTCCATGGGAGCCACTCCTAAACTGTTGCTCAATGCCCTGGCGGAACATGCCTTGAGCCGACAAGATCTGACTCTGCTACAACTCCACACCGAGGGCGCCGAGTCACTGAGTAATGACAATCTCAAGGGACACCTGCGCCATCGCTGCTTCTTCGGCGGCGGCATGCCGACACGGAGATTGCTGCAACAGGGAGACGCAGATTATGTGCCTATCTTCCTCTCCGAAGTGCCGAAATTGTTCCGTTCGGGGGAGCAGAAGATCGATACCGCAATTATTCAGGTCTCACCGCCGGACAAGCATGGCATCTGCTCACTGGGGATATCAGTGGAAGCCACGCTGGCGGCCTGTCAGGTGGCGGGCAAGATCATCGCCCATATCAACCCGCAGATGCCCCGTACCCACGGAGACGGTTTCATTCACTACAGTAAAATTGCCGCCGTCTATGAGGAGAGTTCAGCACTGCCACAACATCCGTTAGCCGCCAGCGATGCAGTCAGCCTGGCAATAGGCAATAACGTGGCCGAGCTGGTCAGAGACGGTGATTGTCTGCAGATGGGTATAGGCGCCATTCCCGATGCTGTGCTCAGCTGTTTAGGCAATCATAAAGACCTAGGGATCCATACCGAACTCTTCTCCGACGGGGTGCTCAATCTGGTTGAGCTTGGCGTGGTCAACAACAGCAAGAAAAAGGTCCATCCAATTTGCTCTGGGCAGTCAACGCCTGTATGACTATGTCGATGATAATCCCTCGGTAATATTCATGGATATCGAGCAGGTTAATGACACCGCCATCATTCGCAAGAACCCCAATGTCATGGCGATCAACTCGGCGCTGCAGCTCGATATATCTGGCCAGATTTGTGCAGATGCCCTGGGCACTAAGATCTACTCAGGCGTCGGTGGCCAGATGGACTTTATCCGTGGTGCCGGCCTGTCCGAAGGTGGCCGCTCTGTGATTGCCCTGCCGAGCACTGCCTCGGGGGGCAAGGTGTCGAGGATTGCCACAGTACTCTCACCCGGCGCTGGGGTGGTAACCACCCGGGCCCATGTCCACTATATCGTCACCGAATACGGCTACGTAAACCTGCGGGGGCGTTCACTCATAGAGCGAGCCAGGGCACTTATCGATATTGCCCATCCGGACTTCAGGGAGCAGCTGTGTCGAGAGAGCTTCGACATGTGGGGATTCAGTGTCTAGTGGTCATCTAGACACATGAAACCAAATACAAAAACCAACTACTAATCTATAACTTACAAATAGATGGATATATTATTGATTAACTATGGCCACGTTTATTCTGTAACCTTGTTTAATTTGTAGGAGCGGCTTTAGCCGCGAAAGAACACAACATACAAAGGGGTCGTAGCTAATTAGATAGGCTTCAAAAAATAGAACGATTTACCTGTAAGCTTTAATTGAAGAAAGAAACTTCTTGTGATAATCCAGTGTAGATACGGCTGCGAGCTTCCAAAACAGGGTGAGGTATCACGAAGTTATACTCTCCGAACGAGAGATAGGGTGAATATGGCATAGCCATGAGCCTATGAACGAGAAGCATGGAAGCTGAACTGGCTGTTGTATATGGACATATTTGCCGAACTGGCCGTTAAACATGGACGTTGTTTGTTTTGGCAGAGCCCACATGGCCAATTTTGTTCCATACAAAATTTGGCATTCCCTCCATCCTTGGAGGTCAGACGTGTTCACGGCGTCTCGCAGAAGTAGCTGCTCATGCCCCGCTGGCCAGACGGTTAGTAACAATGAAAGTACGACCTTCTAACACAAGCCAATACTAATATTGGCCAAGCGATACCAACAAAACAGAATTGAAATAGTCTTATTCCTAAGACTCCAGGATGACTGTTGCAGTAGCGTAGTGTTTCTCATCGGCTATAGAGATATGCCCACGGACACCTCCAAGCAGCACGAGTCTTTCTGCTGCGCCGCCGCTGAAACTCACCAAGGGTGCGCCATTGGCGTCATTGCTTATCTCGATATGCTGAAACGAGACGCCGCGACCTATGCCTGTGCCTAAGGCTTTGGCGGCAGCTTCTTTGGCGGCGAAGCGTTTGGCCAGATAACGTCCGGGCATTGATGAGGCGATAAAGATCGCCATTTCTGATTCGGTAAGCACGCGTTTGGCTAAACGGCACTGAGCCAGGCCGTCAAGATCACCAGCCGCTGGCACTTTTTGCTCGATACGTTCAATCTCGGCGATATCGGTACCTAGACCAACAATCATATATATCCTTAAAAGCTGAGAAATTGTAAGTCTTAAGTTCAACACAGAGCTAAGAAAGTCGCGAGTTCAAGATAAAGTGAAGAAGCTGTAAGCCCTAAGTTCAAGACAGAGCAAAGAGAGTTATAAGTTCAAGTAGAGCAACGAATCACGGCACTTATAGCCCGTAGCTTACAACTTATAGCTTATAGCTTAAAACTTATCGCTTAAAACTTATCGCTTATACTTGTTTTTCGCAGGGATTATTCTCCTCTGCGACCTTCGTTCATCAGTTGCTTCATATCTCTGACTGCTTTATCTAAACCATCGATGACGGCGCGGGCGATGATGGCGTGACCTATGTTCAGCTCATACAGCTCTGGGATCGCGGCGATTGGCTTAACGTTGTGATAGTGAAGTCCATGGCCAGCGTTGACAATTAAGCCTTTAGAGTGGGCGTAAGTTGCCATCTCCTTGATGCGTGCCAGCTCCTTGGCCTCTTCCACTTCGTTTGCGGCATTGGCGTAGCAACCTGTGTGGATCTCAATCAGAGGTGCCTTCACGGCAACGGCGGCATCTATCTGAGCCTTATCGGCATCGATAAATAACGAGACCTTAACCCCAACATCATTCAAGCGCTGTATTGCAGCAGCAATTTTACCCATCTGGCCCGCGACATCTAAGCCGCCTTCGGTAGTGAGCTCTTCACGTTTTTCGGGAACGAGACACACGTATGTTGGTTTGACTTCACAGGCGATATCGAGCATCTCGTCGGTGACCGCCATCTCGAAGTTCATCCGAGTCTTGAGCGTTTTCGCCAGCAGGTAGATGTCTCTGTCGATGATATGACGTCGGTCTTCACGCAAGTGCACGGTAATGCCTTCGGCGCCGGCATGCTCTGCAACTGCAGCGGCATGAACGGGATCGGGATACGAGGTCCCACGGGCCTGACGTAGAGTGGCAATGTGATCGATATTAACGCCAAGTAAGATGCGGCTCATTGAGTATCCTCTGAAACAATTGGGTGAGTTTGCGGCGGCTTACGCGTCGTCAAACGGATTGGAGTATTGTACTCAGGTTACATGGAAAGGTGAAACGGCAAAACACTTGCAACTACAAATACTAACAAGGAATACCAGCTTAAGTTTAAAGATAACAAGGAATTTAGATGGTTTTCGTTTTCACGATTTAAAATTGTCCGGAATTAGAGCGACTTTTGTTTAGCAGGGGTCTCTGGTGAGAAGAGCTATTTAGTCAGCTGGGATGCCACTTTATATCTAAAGAGTGCGCGAGATTTAAGCGGCTTATCCCCCAAGCAAGGTGCCAACATCAAACGCATCAGGTATTTGGCTTGCCTTAGGTGTGAAGCCTCTAATCTATGCTCGTCCAATGCCAGTAACATCTCGCCACTGTAATGAGATGTCTTGGGACCTAAGGCATTGACGAAGCCTTCGTCGGGTAATAAACGATAATAGTAATCTGGCTCTATCGGATCTTGGGAAAGATCGGTTCTGAGCGTCGGCATCAGCCCTAACTCTTTGAGTAGGCTTAATTCAAAATAGCGTAACTGGCTCTCACAGAAACCTGCCGCCATGGACATTAAGGTCTTGTGGTAGGTAAAAAACAGCGATTCGGCGCCATGATCGACGGCGATGCAGCGGACCAATAATTCATTGAGATAAAAACCGGCAAAACTGACGTCACCCGAGAGAGGAATAGCCGGGCTGCCCGCCTCTAGACTACTCATATTTCTCAGTGATGTACGGCCGGATAGTTGAAAGATCAAGGGTTGGAAAGGTTGCAGTATGCTTTTAATAGAGGTCTTACCGCTGCCCAGCCGAGCGACGCAGTCGACTCGTCCATGACCATCGATCAGCATATTGACTAACACACTGGAGTCTTTGAAGGGGCGAGTATGGAGCACGTAGCCGCGCTCCATTAACTCATACCAAAGATCGTGCTCATCACTAGCACTCCAACATAAACGACTCTCGTTTAACTGTGATCATCATTCAAAGCTCGACTTATTATTTAAAGATAATACACAGCGAAGCTGTTGCAATAAAGCTGGCAGCTTCACGAAGTGAATGGGTCAGATTTATTAATCTTCGCCGTAGCCTAAGCTACGAAGTGCACGCTCGTCATCGGCCCAACCTGACTTAACCTTAACCCACATCTCGAGGAAAACCTTGTTATCAAACATGACTTCCATATCGACGCGAGCGGCAGAGCTGATCTTCTTGATACGATCGCCCTTGTTGCCTATGACCATGCGCTTCTGGGTCTCACGCTCAACCAACACCAGGGCATTGATCTGATAGACACCATTTTCCATCATCTTAAACTGCTCTATCTCAACCGTACAGTCGTAGGGCAGCTCATCACCCAAGAAACGCATCAGTTTCTCACGGACAATTTCTGATGCCATAAACTTCTGTGATCTGTCGGTAACATAGTCTTCCGGGAAGAAATGCGCCGCTTCAGGCAGAGAGTCGATAGACATGTCTAAGATTCGCTGCACGTTAGTGCCCTTTGTCGCCGAGATAGGCAAGATCTCATCGAAAGGAAACTTCTTCGATAACGCCTCAAGGTAAGGGAATAGCAGCTCTTTATTCTTGATGTTATCGACCTTGTTTACCGCTAGTACCGTTTTACGACCATCATCACGGCTCTGTAATTTACGCAAAACCAAGTCGTCATCTTCGGTCCAGGTCATGCCATCGACGACGAAGATAACCAAACTGACTTCGGCTAATGAACTCGCTGCGGCGCGGTTCATTAAACGGTTGATGGCGCGCCTCTCATCCATATGCAGGCCTGGTGTGTCGATAAACACCACTTGGCGCTCAGCTACAGTATGGATCCCCATGATACGATGACGTGTGGTCTGCGGCTTCTTCGAAGTGATACTGATCTTCTGACCCAGTAGCTTATTCAGCAGAGTCGATTTACCGACATTCGGGCGACCAACAATAGCGACCATGCCACAATAGGTGACATCGTATTTTGCAGCGGATGAAGAGTTATTCATCTGCGCTAACAGGTCGTCTAAGCTAGGCTCGTTTTCTTTACCCGCTTTATTCCTTGATGACGCTTTGTTCTTACTCATTTTTTGATTAACTCCAAAACCTTTGCAGCGGCAATCTGCTCAGCTTTTCTTCGGGAACTTGCCACCCCAACAAGGGGTTTCTTCAACTCTTCGACGCTACACTCGACCGTAAAAGTCTGTGCATGTGCCTCACCTTTGATGTCTGTCACTTTGTAGACAGGCAGAGGCTTCTTAAACCCTTGCAACAACTCTTGTAGCAAGGTCTTGGGATCTTTCTGATTGATTGGCTCTATGATTGCCAAACGAGACTCATACCAGCTCAGGACTCGAGCGCGGCAAGTCTCGAAATCGGCATCGAGATAGATAGCGCCTATGATGGCCTCAACCCCGTCGGCGATGATCGACTCGCGTCTAAAACCACCGCTTTTCAATTCACCCGGGCCTAACTTGAGATAATCTCCAAGTTTGAACTCAAAACCAATTTCCGCCAGCATCTTGCCGCACACTAAGGTGGCGCGCATGCGGCTAAGATCACCTTCAGTCACCTTGGGGAATTGATGATATAAGGCATCTGATATAATAATAGACAAGATCGAATCACCCAGAAATTCCAGCCGTTCATTATGCTTGCTATTGGCACTTCTATGGGTCAATGCCTGGTCCAAAAGCGCTTGTTGGTTAAATTGATAGCCTAACGTGCGACACAGACGCGGGATATTTTTAATCGGTTCCATCTTAAGTAATTCCACCTACGCGATTGAAACGGACACCTGTTGGGATCCATGTCGGTAACAAATCGGCCTTAGTTCTGTCAAACTCGAAGCTAATCCAGATTGCAACGGCTTTTCCGACCAGGTTTTCTTCGGGAACGAAGCCCCAGAAGCGGCTGTCGGTACTATTATCTCGGTTATCGCCCATCATGAAGTAATGACCTTCAGGCACAATAAACTCACCTATAGGTAACTTACCTTCACGGTAATAATAGCTAGTAAGATCCGGGCGCTGAGGGTTGATCAAGATGTCATGGCTCACTTCACCTAGCTTCTCGGTGTAACGACTCAGTGGCATACCATTTTGTGAAAATTCACCTTGGTTAACCCCGATGCGAGCCACTTGCTTAAGCTCTGGGCAAGTTATCTCGCCATCAGCACACGCAGGCTGAATATAGACTTGCTTATTACGGTAGACTATTCTGTCTCCAGGCAAACCAACAACACGTTTGATGTAATCGATGCGTGGGTTTTCTGGATATTTAAACACGGCAACATCACCGCGCTCAGGCTTACCTGTTTCGACTAACTGACTGCGCCAAACAGGGTCCTTCAAACCATAGCTAAACTTTTCTACCAGAATGAAATCACCAACTAGCAAGGTTGGCATCATGGACCCCGATGGGATCTGAAAAGGCTCATAGATAAATGAACGTAAAATGAGTACGAATGCGATCACAGGGAAGATAGAACGAGACGTTTCGACAAACGCCGACTCACGGGTGATCTTTTCAGCATTTTCCTCACTGATATCCGCGTCGACGGCCTGGGCCATAGCGAGTCTCTCTCGACGCTTAGGCGCGAGTAACAGAGCATCAGCCATCCACACCAGACCACTGCCAAAGGTCACTAATACCAATATAAGGGAAAAATAAGCTGCCATACTTTATGAACTCCTGCTTGCAAACAAAAATACTATTATCACCGCGAGTCTAATCAAAATAATCGACTGTGATGCATAGTTCAGTTACATGTGAGTAACGAAAGCATGGTACATA
>NZ_ABIC01000019.1 GCF_000172075.1 Shewanella benthica KT99 | reverse complement strand
TAGCTTACGAAACGCTTTTCGCCTTCTACCCAAAAACGATGAGTTTGTAGGTTAGGTAAAAAACGACGTCGTGTCGAATTTTTTGCGTGCGAGCGGTTGTTACCAACCATTGGTTTCTTGCCAGTTACTTGGCATACTCTTGACATGTCAATCTTCTCCAAAACAAAATATTTTAACGCTCGAGCATTAATGCACCTCGAACACGGCCGTCGCCTGAGGCACACAACAGAGGGCGCATTTTATACAGGATCTAAAAGCAAAGATCAAGGAATAGTTAGTCTATCCACCCCCGCTCTGCAAATGAAACTATCTCGCGATCGCCTACAACCATATGGTCTAACAAGGAAACATCTATGGTTGCCAAGGCACACTTTAATCGCTCAGTAATTCGCCTGTCGGCCAAGCTTGGCTCCGCAACTCCAGATGGATGGTTGTGGCAGACAATCACGGCCGCGGCTTTTTTCTCAAGCACCAGACACACCACATCTCGTGGATAAACTGACGCCGAATCTATGGTGCCACGGAATAATTCAACAAACTGAATGACTCGGTGCTGACTGTCCAACAACAAAATGGCGAACACTTCATAGGCACGATCCTGCAATTGTCTCATTAAATAGTCCCGAGTTAAATCAGGATCACTCAATATTTTGCCTCTTTTTAACTTTTCCGCCGAAATCCGGGTACTCAACTCGGCCGCAGCCTGAATCTGAGCAAACTTTACCGGCCCCATACCAGGTAATTTACAGACCTCCTGCTGAGACGCCTTCACTAGCTCCCTGAGTCCGCCGAACTCTGCGATTAGATTCCGAGCCAACTCAACGGCACTCAATCCCTTTAAGCCATTTCTAAGCACCACAGCCAACAGCTCAGAATCGGATAACTGACCCACCCCATGACTCAGTAGTTTATCTCGCGGCCCCTCTCCTGACGGCCAATCTTTGATCCCCATCACCCCCTCCTTGCGTAATTTTCATCTTCTGCAGAGTATGGTCGAGTTTTATAAAACTTGTATCCTCCACTGCCTAAGCTTTGTGATATCTTAGGCGACAATTCAATTTAGCGACTGCATTGTTGCTCATGAATCATCCTTATGAGCCACAGTCTATGAGCAAAAGTATGAGCCAAAGTAAGATTTCAAATCAGTCTTCAAGTCAGACCAATAAAAATATCCTTCTCGCTATAGGCGGCGGAATCGCGGCCTACAAATCTGCCGACCTTATCCGACGCTTAAAAGAGCGCGGCTTCGACGTACGTGTCGTGATGAGTCAGAGCGCGAAGGAATTTATCACTCCGCTTACCTTGCAAGCCTTATCGGGATATCCGGTGGCATCGGATCTACTCGATACTAGGGCCGAAGCAGCCATGGGTCATATAGAGCTGGCTCGATGGGCGGATCTGGTGATTGTCGCCCCGGCAACTGCCAACCTGATAGCCCGAATAAATGCAGGTATGGCCGATGAGCTCATTACCACCACTTGCTTAGCTACCGAAGCTCAGATAATACTTTGCCCGGCGATGAACCAGCAGATGTATCGCAATCAGGCGACACAAGATAACCTGGCAAACTTAGCCAAACGCGGTCTTAGGATTTGGGGACCCGCATCCGGCAGCCAGGCCTGTGGCGAAATTGGCCCGGGACGCATGCTGGAACCTTTAGATATCGTCGCGCTGACAGTGCAATTTTTCACACCTAAATTACTGGCAGGCCACTCACTACTGCTGACAGCCGGACCGACGCGGGAAGCAATCGATCCTGTGCGTTATATTTCCAATCATAGCTCGGGAAAAATGGGCTTCGCCATCGCTAAAGCGGCAACCGACATGGGCGCCGAGGTCACCTTAATCTGCGGACCCGTCAACCTGGCGACACCCGCTGGAGTCAAACGAGTCGATGTTATCTCGACCCGAGACATGCTCGAGGCCGTGATGAGCCGGGTCGACAATCACGATATCTTCATCGGTTGCGCCGCCGTTGCCGATTATCGAGTGGCAGATGTCGCAACAGATAAGATAAAAAAATCATCCAAGGATATGCAGCTTGCCTTGGTAAGAAATCCTGATATCTTAGCCACCGTTGCCAGCCATAGTCCAAGACCATTTACCTTAGGATTTGCCGCCGAGACCCAAGATGTCGAACGCTACGCTAAAGATAAACTGCTGCGCAAGAAACTCGATATGATAGCCGCCAATGATGTGTCTAATCCTGAGCTGGGCTTCAATGCCGACAATAATGCACTCAAGGTCATTTGGGCCAAGGGCCAAAAAGATCTTCCGCCAACCGATAAGCAAACCTTGGCAGGTCAACTACTCGCCATCGTCGCCGAACGAATCGCCATTTTAAAAGATGACAACAAATGAAAACCCCCATAGAAGTTAAAATTCTCGATTCGCGTATCGGTTCACAGTACCCTCTCCCCACCTACGCGACACCAGGCAGTGCCGGTATGGACCTTAGGGCCATGATTGAGACAAGTATGATCGTCGAGCCGGGTGAAACAATCTTAATTCCAACCGGTATTTCGATTCATGTTGCCGATCCAGGACTTGCGGCGATGATTTTACCGCGATCGGGCTTAGGCCATAAACATGGCATAGTGCTGGGAAATTTAGTCGGTCTGATCGACTCCGACTACCAAGGACCCCTTATGGTCTCTTGCTGGAACAGAGGCAATGAACCTTTTACCTTAGAGATAGGTGACAGATTAGCCCAACTGGTGTTTGTGCCGGTAATACAGGCTGAATTTAAGCTTGTCGATGAATTTGATAATTCAAGTCGTGGGGAAGGTGGCTTTGGCCACTCAGGTACCCAATAGAAAGAGTGAAGGAAGACTAAATGGCTGCAAGCCCTAAAATTAATCGCCGCGAACATATTCTCCAATGTCTAGCCAGCATGCTAGAAACCAACCCAGGACAAAGAATTACCACAGCCAAACTCGCTGCCGAAGTTGGTGTATCCGAGGCGGCCCTGTATCGTCACTTCCCCAGTAAGGCCCGTATGTTTGAGGGCTTGATAGACTTTATTGAAGATTCGCTGCTGTCACGCATCAACCTCATCATGGATGAAGAGAAAGACACCATAAAACGCTGCCAGCAATTACTACAACTGCTGCTTATCTTCTCCGAGCGTAACCCGGGGATCTCGCGCATTCTCAATGGCGACGCCCTGTTAGGTGAACATGAACGCCTACGCAGCCGGGTTAATTTGATATTTTGCAAGATAGAGACCCATCTGAAACAGATCCTCCGAGAGAAGACCTTACGTGAAGGCAAGGGTTTCAAATTGGACGAGGCGATTCTGGCGAATCTATTGCTAGCCTTCGCCGAAGGGCGTATCGCTCAGTTTGTTCGCAGCGAGTTCAAGCAAAAACCGACTCAGCACTTCGACCAGCAGTGGTTATTTATTCAACAGCAACTATTACAAAGTTAAACTCATATACCCTATAGCAGCCTGTAAAATGGCTGCTGTTCCAAACAAATTTAATTGCAGATCCCGATAATTCACTTTACCCTCACCTAGTAACATATACGTAAAAATTAATACAAACATGTAACAAAGACGCCTCCATGAAACTAATTAACTATTTTAGTTTTACCGAGGACATAACCAATAAAAACATGTAACAAGGATGTCTCTATGAAACTAATTAAGTGGTTTAGTTTTACCTGCCTGCTGCTAAATAGCCTATTAGTCCAAGCTCAAACCAAGGATCTCATCGCCCAGTTTAGCCGTTCCGCCGAGTACACTAATGTCAAAATATCTCCTAATGGAGAGTACCTTAGCGTCTTAACCTCGAAAGAGGGTAAGAAGATGCTGATGATATTAGATGCTATCTCCAAAAAACCAATGCACGTTATTCATTTTCCAGGAAATGCTCAGGTCGGCGACTACGAATGGGTCAATCATGAGCGGATTGTATTACAAAAAGTATACCTGAAAGGTTGGAAGGATCACCCACAATACTATGGCGAGCTGATGGCCGTTAATGCCGATGGGTCTAAAGCTACATACCTTTTTGGCTATAAAGGAGCTGAAATGCAAGTGGGGTCAAGGTTGAAAAAAAATACCCCTATTCGTGCCACAGCCTACATATTAGACCCACTGCCTAAGGACAAACGTTTCATGTTAGTCCAAGCATTACCTTGGGGGTCTGGGGGAAGTAATACGGCAGAAAATAGACAAAGGGTCTATAAAGTGGATGTTTACAAGGGCACCCGTAAAAAAATCACCACAGCCCCTATCCCCTATGCCAAATTTCTCAATGACGATGCAGGTAAGGTCCATTTTGTCAGCGGTACCAGAGATCACATTAGCTCCACACTCTTTTATCGACAAGATCGTAAATGGATAGATACAGATAAACTTAATCTAAACCTTAACCAGATGAGCCCTATCGCTTTGGGCGAAGATAATGACAGTGTTTATGTCCTGGGTAGTGAGAACGGCAAGCCCAAAGGCGTGTACCTTGTCAACATTAAAACGGGTATAAAAAAACTCATAAGCCAAGATGAAATCGTCGATCCGAGCAATATCTGGCTCAACAAAATAACGAAGAAACTCTACGCCGTTGAGTATGAAAATGGTTATCCTACCTACGAGTTTGTCGATAAAAACGATACTCACGCAAAATATATTAAGCAGTTACTGGCTTCATTGCCGGGACATCAAATTCACTTAGTAAGTGAAACCACAGATGGTAGCCAATTTATTATCAAGGCGTTTAACGATAGAAACCCGGGTGATTACTACCTGTTTAACAGTAAAACGGTAAAACTTGAATATCTTGTTTCTCAAAAACAATGGCTCGACCCAGAGCTGATGGCCGAAGTTAAACCTATCACTTTCACCAGCCGAGATGGTCAGTTAATTCATGGCTACCTTACCTTACCCAACGGCAAGGAAGCAAAGAATTTACCTTTAGTAGTTAACCCTCACGGAGGTCCTCACGGCCCCAGAGACAGGTGGAGATTCAATAATCAAAATCAACTCATAGCCAGTCAAGGTGCTGCCGTACTGCAGGTGAATTTTAGAGGCTCTGGTGGCTATGGAGACAGCTTTGAACATGCTGGCCATCGAGAGTGGGGCGCTAAAATTCAATATGACATCATAGACGCCACTCGTTATGTCATAGAGCAGGGATATGTCGATAAAGACAGGATCTGTATCGTCGGTGCAAGTTTCGGCGGATACTCGGCGCTACAAAGCTCCATATTGGCCCCTGATCTTTTTCAATGTGCTATTGGTTTCGCTGGAATATATGATCTTGAACTCATGTTTGAAGAGGGAGATATTCAGGAACGAAAGGCCGGTAGACAGTACCTGAAACAAGTACTTGGTACCGACGAAGCTATCCTGGCCAAGATGTCTCCGAGTCATAATGTCGACAAACTTAAGGTTAAATTGCTATTGGTACACGGAGGGGAAGACGAGCGAGCCCCTATAGAGCAGCTCGAGTCTCTCGAAGATGCACTGCAAGAAATTAACTACCCTTATGAAAAATTGGTTATGGATGATGAGGGACACGGTTTCTATAATGATGAACACCAAGAGAAATATTACAAACTTATGCTGGCGTTTCTGGGAAAAAGTCTCAATCTTTGATCACTAACTGATATTTCAAGCCGATTGTCTCAATCGGCTTTTTTACTATACCCACACAGCTTCTGGGTATAATTTATCGGCGATTCAGGGTATCCTCCCCGTCCGATTGTTATTCTACGACCATGCTCACTAGCCCATGGCTTTTAGCTAAATCGAATTAACACTCGACATTTACAGCCATAAAAATGCACCGGCAATAACCACTAGCAGAATAGTGGAGGACACTATGACATCGAAAGAAGCACAGCTCAGTGAGTCAGCAGTACAAGTTCAGACGGCATTACTAGCCCGAGGGCTCGAGACACCTATGCTACCTTCAGAATTCAGCGCAGAGGAGCGTAAGGAGAGGATCGAGCATCATATGCGCGAGATCTTGACCTTGATATCTCTGGATCTGACCGATGACAGCTTGGTCGATACCCCACGTCGAGTCGCTAAGATGTATGTGGATGAGATATTTTCCGGCTTAGATTACGCCAACTTTCCCAAGATCACCGTCATCGAGAATAAGATGGGCTTCGATGAGATGGTTAAGGTCAAAGATATCAGCCTAACCAGTACCTGTGAGCATCACCTGGTCACCATAGATGGTTTAGCGACCGTGGCTTATCTGCCCCGCAAAAACATCATAGGTCTGTCCAAGATTAACCGTATCGTGCGTTTCTTTGCCCAGCGACCTCAGGTACAGGAACGCCTCACTCAACAGGTGTTAGTAGCCTTACAGACTCTGCTAGAGACCAAAGATGTGGCGGTGAAGATGGATGCGGTGCATTACTGCGTTAAGTCTCGTGGCATCATGGACTCCACCAGCTCGACGACTACCACAGCACTGGGTGGAATTTTCAAATCAAACCCGGCGACCCGCGCAGAGTTTCTGAGTAATTAACAACACAAGATACGAGTTCCTAGAACCTAGGAACTCGAAAAAGCGTTAAATCCCGTACTTATCGCGATAGGCACTCACCGAAGCCAACTGCGCTTCCATGCCCGATTTTTCCGACAAGTAGTTGATCAGATCGCCCAGCTTGATGATTGAGATGATCTCACAACCAAAATCACGTTCCACTTCCTGAATAGCAGACAGCTCGCCCTTGCCTTTCTCTTGACGATCCAGAGCAATAAGCACGCCCGCTAGCGAAGCGTCATGGGCCTGAATGATCTCCATCGACTCACGAATCGCGGTACCAGCAGTGATCACATCGTCGACCAGCATGACACGACCTTTGAGCTCGCTACCGACTAAGCTGCCACCTTCACCGTGCTGTTTCTTCTCTTTACGGTTGAAGCAATAGGGTATATCGATATCATGATGCTCATATAGAGCAACTGCCGTCGTGGTCGCAATAGGGATGCCTTTATAAGCAGGACCGAAAAGCAGGTCATGCTCTATGCCCGAGTCGACCAAAGCGGTCGCGTAAAAACGCCCCAGACGGGCTAGATCGCGTCCGGTATTAAACAGGCCAGCATTGAAGAAATAGGGACTGATACGGCCGGATTTAAGCGTAAACTCGCCAAATATCAACACCTTACGTTCTATGGCAAACTCGATAAACTCACGCTGATAGGCTTTCACAATCTCTCCTCAATTTTAGTTCAATGCCGCTTTCTGTACATCGACTATTTCACGAATACCGTGCTTAGCCAACTCTAACATACTCAGCAACTCTTCATGACTGAATGGCTCGCCTTCGGCAGTCCCCTGAATCTCAATCATCTGACCGGTTTCGGTCATGACCACATTCATATCCGTTTCGGCTTCACTGTCTTCGATATATTCCAGATCGCAGATGGGCTCACCTTTATAGATACCAACACTTACCGCGGCAATAAGAAACTTAAGCGGGTTGGTTTTCAAGATACCCTTACCACGAGCCCAATTAAGCGCATCGACCAAGGCTACACAGGCGCCGGTGATAGCCGCGGTACGTGTGCCGCCATCGGCCTGAATCACGTCACAATCGATAATGATAGTGTTCTCGCCTAAAGCCTTCATATCCACTGCTGCACGTAGTGAGCGACCGATAAGACGCTGGATCTCTTGAGTACGACCAGATTGCTTACCACGTGCCGCCTCACGGTTCATGCGAGTATGAGTCGAGCGAGGCAACATGCCATATTCAGCCGTAACCCAACCTTGGCCTTTTCCTTTAAGAAAACGAGGAACACCCACTTCGAAGCTAGCCGTACAAAGTACTTTTGTCTCGCCGAACTCGACTAAAACAGAGCCTTCAGCGTGAGCTGTAAACTGACGAGTGATCGTCACTGGACGAGATTGAGCTGGCGTTCTGTCACTAGGGCGCATAGATAATTCCTGTATTCACGAATCGATTGGCGATTTTGTCTGCATTATTTTGGGTCAGTAGTATAAGGGCATGTGGTCACGGATGCCATGTTATTTAGCCCAACAAAGCAAAGCTGCACGGCTTTGCTTTGACCATTACAGCCATAGGTCTATAATCCCAGATCACTTTCACGGTTAAACAATTGGAAAAACCATGATCCAAAGCATGACAGCCTACGCACGTATCGAGCATAAAGCAGACTGGGGCAATGCCTCCTGGGAGATCCGCTCAGTCAATCAGCGCTATCTGGAGACTTATCTGCGTCTGCCTGAACATTTCCGTAGCCTAGAGCCGATACTCAGAGACAAATTACGTAAGCGTTTAAACCGTGGAAAAATTGAAGTTAACCTCAGATATGATCTTGCCGACAACCAGAGTAACGAACTGCATCTCAACCAAGATCTTGCCAAGCAGCTGGTAAACGCAGCCAACTGGATCAAACAGGAAGCCGGTCAAGGCGAGATCAATCTGGTCGACATCTTAAAATGGCCAGGTGTGATGTCGGGTTCAGAGCAAGATATGGATGCATTAAGCAAGGAGCTATTGGTTGCCTTCGACAGCGCCATCGATCAGTTTATCGAAGCTCGAGGCCGCGAAGGTGCAGCCATAAAGACCATGCTACAAACGCGTCTGGACGCCATAGTTGCGCAAGTAGCCGTAGTGCGTGAACATATGCCCACGGTAATGCAATGGCAACGTGATAAGTTGACTAACCGTCTGGCCGAGATCACCGGCGAACTGGATCCTGCCCGCCTGGAACAAGAGATGGTCATTCTCGCCCAGAAGATGGATGTGGCAGAAGAGATGGACAGAATCGACGCCCACGTCGCAGAAACCCAGCGCATCCTCAACAAAGGTGGCGCCCAGGGCCGTCGTCTCGACTTTATGATGCAGGAGTTCAACCGTGAGTCGAACACACTGGCCTCTAAATCTATCAGCGGCGAGATCACCGCTGCCGCTGTTGAGCTTAAAGTGCTAATCGAGCAGATGCGCGAACAAATTCAAAACGTGGAATAACGTTTTTTCTATTTAAATTAGTGTATCTAAGCCCAGTTTATAGCTGGGCTTTTGTTTACCTATTAGGTTTGTTTCTTGTGCGAGAACACATCTCTCTTGTGGGTTCCACCAGGCTTTCGAGTTAATTTAGATTATGGTGTGACATGTCATACAAGGCATACAAGGCATACAAGGCATAGTCTCACCTATTGATTCTCAATATTGAATTGAAAAGCTTGCTTTAGCACCGGTAGTATCTCTACCTTTCTCGGTACGTGTTCTTCGGAAAAATACCGCTTTCGTTCAACCGTCACAAAGCCCCAAAACTCTAGAAATCGGTCAATAAAGCGCGATTCAATCAAAGTACCCAACAACTGGCTTGGCGATAGGTACTCCTCCGATGAACAATCGAGTAATACATCAGGAAATGCTGTAGCCACTTCTTTAATCAACTGATCAACACAACCATGACTTTGCAAGCGCCAAAGCATAAATAACCAGAATGTCCTTAGATCAATATCGTGATCCCATCCATCTAGGTAGCCCCAATTGTACTGACTGGTTGCCGCTTCAAGCATTGGGATAAAAAAAGCATTAATGCCCTTTTTTTGATACTGCTTTTGCGCGGTCTTTTTTACATGGTAACGACCACTTCGACGATAAATAATGCCAGCGATTTCCGCCAAAACACGACTGTAGTGCAGCGCATTAAATTTATCTTCGTTACTGCCGCAGTATTCACTGATGCTGATATGCATTTGATGCCGAGAGACAGCAAACTTAGGTAATTCATCACTGGCTTGCCTGACCAGTTTTGTGGGCAAGTTACCCTTAGTGGTCGCTTTAAATGAACCATCTTTCTGCATAGCCTCATCTAAAATCAACTCTAAATAGCGCATCACAGGACTGGTAGACAAATCCTCTGGCGTGCTTATTGTGACCCATTCCAATTCATTAAAAGGCGAATATAACCAACTGGCCATTTGTGTTGGCGAGAGACCACAGAAGTCAGGAGCAGGGAGATTATTCGCTACCTTCATTTTTTGCTCTACAACGATATTGAGTTCATCTAGGGACAAGTTGGGATTCATAGCGGCAACTTGCTCAATGTCATCCAACATTGAGGTGTGCTGCTTTGAAACACTGTTCATACAACAACGTTTGTACTTTTTGCCACTGCCACACGGGCAAGGGTCGTTTCGGCTTGGTTTCATATTTGGCTACTATTTTATATTTTTTAACTCAGCAATATCGTATTTTCTCTATCGCTGACAAGGTTGTTTTGCTGATCCCTTGTTGCTGTGCGGCTAATGACCTCTACCACTTCTTTTATGCATTGCTGCGCATCTTGCAAGGTAGCAAACCCCGCACTTGAAGCCATTTTTTTCATTACTTTAAGCGGAGGGGCTTTTTGTTGGTCTAATTTTGATTTCTACTTCAACAGCCTTAACACAGGCTTTTGCGGATAAGGGCAAGGAAAGTCGCCAGATTTTATATTGGGAAAATGCTGGTCGCAGATACCACTGGCAAAACGGTATAGGACATCATCGATAAAGCGGTCAACTGGGATAAACTGGTGTTTCTTACTGCGCTGACCCTTGATCTTTCGCGGTTGCTGATTAATAAACATGCTCAGTTCCCACGCCTCATCGCTGTCAAAATCGCGCGGCTTATGGTCATCAAGCAATGAATGTAAATAATGCTGCACCTCAGCAATATGAGCACCTATGCTGCGATCTAGATTGCGAAAACTGTGAACCTTAGTTTGTTCAAAGTAATGCTCAATATTATCGAGTACCTGCATACCATGATCATCGTTTCGAATAAACCTATTGGCTCGCAACCAAGCAATGGCGTGTAATTTCCAGTGATTATAAAAATCTTGCTGTACCAACTCCCATTCTGGCTTAGCAGGGTAACTGAGTATCATGCAGTAACGGCTATGGGACTCCATAAACACCACCAGCCAACTACCATCATCATAGGGCTGCCACTGACGACCCGATAAGTGAATAACCTGCCCCTGCCAACTCACACGATTAGCATTGGTGCTAATCGGCTGCACACCGGGATTATTGCCATCGGCGTCTGTCATTCGCTCAAGGGGTTGCTTAAGCATTTTACACATGGGATTGGACAGACTTAAAAACAACGCCATCAAGATCACTCAGATTAACGGGTTAGATGACCAGCATGTTATCACCTTTAGCAAAAGATTTGCCGCCATACATTAACGCTTCTGGCTTAATTAACTGCCTGCCACTGTGCAGCGCGTTCACTGTGAGTCAATAATCCCAGACCATGGTATTCATATTTGAGCTAGACTCAGAAATAGCCAAAGGATGGATTAAGTATTCAGGATGAATAACACTTTGATTGAGATAGTTTATGACGACAGAGAGCACGCCGAGACATTGCTCGAACAACTGTCACTCCGCACAGATCTGTGCTTGGTAAGAAAACGCCTGAAACTCGGCGATTATCAGATAAACAATTGGCTAATCGAAAGAAAGACCCTCCCCGATCTGGTCATTTCTCTTTGTGACGGTAGGCTATTTTCACAGGTAGCAAGATTATCTGCATGCGACCACAATACCGCACTGCTTATAGAAGGATCGTCTCGTGATATTGCATCTTATGATATAACTCGAGAAGCATTGATAGGGGCGCTGTGCTCTATTTCAATCAAGTTCAACATGCCTATTTTACGTAGCTTGTCTCAGGCCGAATCGGCTAAAATACTCTACTTTGTTGCCAAACAATTACACAGCAGAGAAACAGAATTAAAACTTAATGGCAGAAAACCCAAACGTAAAAAAAATCGCCAGCTTTTCATACTTCAAAGCCTTCCTCAAGTCGGCCCCAAATTAGCAAAACGCCTGTTGAGCCACTTTGATAACATCGAGGCCATATTCACAGCACCAGCAGCAGAACTCCGTAAAGTAGAGGGCATAGGACAAGAGAAGGCGCAAAAAATACGTGACGTATTAACCTCATGATCAACAAGCTTACCAAACACTTTCAACTGTATCAGCAATCTCAATTAAGATTTACGTTTCTCACCTTCAGATCAAGCTGCTGGAATCAAGCAATAAGTGCAACACGCTTACCAGTAAAGACCTCGAGGGGTGTTAGCCCGCCTAATATCTTTCTTAGCGTTAAATTTAGTTGCAATATCCTGTTCTCGATTTCCTCCTCCGTCAGCCTAGCCATGTCGAATTTCTTAGGCCAAAACCGCCGAATCCGACCGTTAGTATTTTCATTCGTTCCTCGCCGCCAACTCGCATAAGGTTTGGCAAAATAAACCTTCGCTCCCGTCGCTTCATGAACCTTCATATGGCCTGCAAACTCACCGCCATTATCCAAGGTTATTGTCAATGCAGTATGGTTTTCAACCTTAATCTGTTGCACTTATTGTATTACCTCAGCAGGACCTAGGGTTGTACGCAAGCAGCAATTCGAATATGCATACCTATTTGGTTCAGTATGTCCAAGCAGAGGTATAGGCCAAGCAATAGTGGTTCCATGGACGAGTAAAGAAGCCATGATCCTGCACTTGAGACAGATCTCGGAAGTCACAGAAGCAGACAGACATGCAGTCGTTATTATGGATGGAGCTGGCTGGCATACCGATGGCATTGCAGATGAATTCAATAATGTCAGCCTCATCAAATTACCCCCTTATTCACCTGAGCTTAATTCGATCGAACAAGTGTGGAGCTGGATGCGCCAGCACTGCCTTGCCAATCGAGTTTTCAAAAATTATGAAGACATTGTTGATAGTGTTTGTGAAGCCTGGAACACTTTCACCGAGAGTGCAGAAAGAGTGACAAAAATGTGTTCTAGGGATTGGGCGAATATGACCAGTTAATTTTCCAGATTGGTATTAACACTGAGAGAGGCGGCCTCTGTATGCGGTATTAACTTGAAGACTGCATTTTTATGGCGGCATAGATTTCTTACCGCTCAAGCAGGGAAAAATGATGACAAGCTATCAGGCATTATTGAAGTCGATGAATTCTTTCTTGCATACTCTGAAAAAGGTTCAAAAACAATAACAACACCCCAAAAAGCAAGAAAGAGAGGCGGCGATATTGATAAACGAACTAAAGAAGGCCAGGTCGCTATCCTGTTATCCATAGAACGCAGTAAACACATGATCACCCCTATTTTATCTGCTGATACGACTGCAGAAATAGCGGCTAATTTGGCTAAAAACATTGCAGCAGATTCGGTACTTTGCAGTGATGGCTCTTGGGCATATGTAACGATAGCAAAGCAAAAGAACTGCGATCATAAGCGATTGATAAATAATAAAATAATAGTGATAGATAAGATTTACCATATCCAGACTGTAAATGGTGTAATCGCTCACTTTAAGAGTTGGGCTAATGGGCAAATGAAGGGGGTTGCTACAAAGTATTTGTCACATTATCTGGCTTGGTTTAAGGAAAGTAACGCAAAACTAGATAATCTGCAGATATTGAAAGCCGCGTATGGGGGACCACAATATTATGGAACATAGCCAAAAAAGAGTATTTGGTGATCTGATCGCTACTTGAGCATAAAGTTCAATTTATAATGATCTTGCCGTGATCAAACAGCTCGATAAGCTCAATCTGCAGCGCCGGCTGCAAAAACTAAATATGGGACCTTAGCGACTTCAAATTTAACCGGCTAACAAATACCTAACTTTTTCATCTTACTGCGCATGGTATTCGGGTTGATGTCCAGCAATTGAGCAGCACCACCTGGGCCATACAGTTTGCCACCAGTGACCCGCAGTGCATGCTCGATATATTTTCGGATCATGGTTTCCAGAGGCACCAGTTTATCGGTTGCATGACTTGGATCGACAATAATTGTCTCTCTCGTTTTCTCCTTTTGGTCGGCTTCCTCTGATGGCATCATGAAATCGAAATTAAGCGGCCCCTTGGGATGCTGAATCATGGCCCTCTCAAGCACATTGCTCAACTCCCTGACATTACCCGGCCAATGATACTGATTTAGAATAGACAACTGCTCGGGGGCAACCCGGGGGAGTTGATCTTGATTAAATTTGGCCGACAGCATTTCAATAAAATGCTGCACCAGCAGAGGGATATCAGCACGCCTCTGCCTCAGAGAGGGAATTTCAATCGGGAAAATTGCCAAGCGGTACCAGAGATCTTCACGAAACTCGCCCGTTGAGACCATCGCCTTGAGATTACGGTGTGTCGCGGCGATGACTCTGATATCGAGTTGCACGCAGTCGTGGCCACCTACACGGGTAATGGTACTATTTTGCAATACTCTGAGTAACCTGACTTGAACCGATAATGGCAGCTCACCGATTTCATCCAGAAAAATAGTGCCGCCATTTGCTTGTTCAAAATAACCGGCCTTTCGAGATTCTGCGCCAGTGAAAGCGCCCTTCTCATAGCCAAATAGTTCAGAATCAATCAAGCTCTCAGGAATCGCACCACAGTTGACTGTAATAAATGGCTTGTTAGCGCGTAAGGAGAGTTCATGAATAGCATTGGCTATGACCTCCTTACCACAACCCGTCTCTCCAAGCATCAAGACTGTAGTATTGAGTTTGGCAATAGACTCAACCTGCCGCATCACAAGCTTCAACCCCGAGTGTGCACCAACAACCCCATTACTGATATTCAATGTCCGTTTAAGTGTCTGGTTCTGCTCAGCCAAGACTTTATTTTCTCTGAGCAAATTGCGCCCTTTTAAATTAAAGGCGGTGATCAAGGAGAACGTCTGCATGTGCGGTTCCAGCATATCGACATGTCGCGGCCTGAATACTCCGGCCTGTTTAGCATAAAAGCCTACGATCCCAAGGTGGGTATTACCGGAAAGCATCCTCAACAAGATCACAGACTTAATTTCGGGAATGACCTGAGGGGCAACAAATTGAGTCACGGTATCCAGCTCTATATCATTAATGATACGAATAATAGGTCTATCAAGATCTTGCAGCGCCGCACACATCTCGTTGCTGATAGGTATCCGTTTATCCAGC
Source organism: Shewanella benthica KT99 (assembly GCF_000172075.1). Lineage (GTDB taxonomy): Bacteria > Pseudomonadota > Gammaproteobacteria > Enterobacterales > Shewanellaceae > Shewanella > Shewanella benthica_A. The sequence goes on along the minus strand of NZ_ABIC01000019.1, from coordinate 59,726 downwards.
GTAGAAGACTGATGCTCATCCACCTGCGCGATAAATTGAATATCGCTGAAATCGGGGCGATAGATATTCAGGTAGATGCCATCGATCGGCAGAAATTCTTTAATGTAATCAAAGTAGCTCTGCAGTGACTCTTCTAACTGAAGGCTACTGCATAAACATTGAGTCGCTTTGTAATAAAACTTTTCCATTGATTCTTCTAATTGGCTACCGTTGAATATCATTGTAGTTCGTTATATTTCGTGATTCTGTGTTACTGATCAAAAAATTAACGTTAGAACAACCATGCTTGCCAGCCAACTTCAATTAATGTGACACCAACACAATCCCAAGTCACAAATTTATGAAAAGTTTTAAATTAACGTGACCTATATAACGCTTGAGCAAATAGCAGGATCCATCTAGTGTTTATTGAATATTTGCGAGATGCGTCAACAATATCAAATAATCGGTATCTATATCACGTTACACCAGCAAGCTAGATGTGAATAAACCTAAAAAAATTAACGAAACTTAACTAGTTTCACGGCATTTAACGTTATCATTTGTTGATATTTCGTGTTTTGTTGATTCACATCTAATTAACCGCCTATTTCACCCTTTATTTATAGTTTGGCATGCATACTGCTTTATTAAAAATATGCAGCTATTCAATTTATATCGATAATTGACTTAGCCGATAAAAATGTAAAAAATAATTCAATATAAAAGTAGTAACAGGAAAATGATGATGAAAAAACCCACTCAACTTATGCTGTCTGCTGTAGCGACAGCGGTGGCAATGGCCGGTTCAATCGCTTGTGTTCAGGCTCAAGAAGATGGAATTAATATTGGTGGCTCGGTGCGGGTCAACTATGGCCTGAAATTATACGATGACAGCTCAAAAGATAAAGGCGGCGATTTAGTATTCGACACTGCGACTTTAGTCTTCAAAGGGAAGAAAGGAGATTTCGGCCTAGCCGCCGAATATCGTTTCACAACAAGTACTAACTTCATCAAATACGGTTACGGTTATTATGACATAGACCCTGACTGGCAGATCCAATTTGGTATCAATAAGGTGCCTTTTGGTAACCCTGGATTTATCTCAAACAGCTGGTGGTTTGGTCTGCCCTACTACCTCGGCTTTGAAGATGATCATGATATAGGTATTAAGGCCGTTTATGAAAAAAATGGCTGGCATACGGATCTGGCCTTCTATAAGGGCGCCGAATATGGTCCATCGGAGATCAAGCGCTATGCTACGGATCTCTTCACCGGCACCATAGATACCACCTATGATGGTATCGACAATGGCACCGAGTACAACAACGAAGAGACTAACCAATTAAACCTTCGTCAAACTTACACCCTGGAGTATGAAGGCGGTTCGACCACCATAGGAGCTTCGGTCGAAGTGGGTCAGATCTACAACAATAAAACCGGTAATAATGGTGACAGATACGCGGTAGCCGCGCATATGACCAGCCAATTCAACGGCTGGACCCTACAATTACAGGCAATGCAGTATGAGTATGACGCCGCCGATGCGATCGATGACAACAAGATCGGTGTATCAGTCGTTAACTGGCAATATGAGATTGCCTCTAAGGGGCGGGTTTACAGCCTTAACCTCGCCAAGACAATGTCAACATCATGGGGCAGTGTGAAGTGTTACAATGACTTCGGCTTAATGACACCCGATGTCGCAGATTCCAGTTATGATAACAGCATCCAAAATGTCACTGGCTGCGCAATTTCAACGGGTCCGACTTATACCATGATCGATTTTATCATGGGTAAAAACATGACATTCTCGACTAAGAATAATGACCATGTTGGTCTACCTGAATTTGGTGATGACCTAGACAAACGTATTAATATCAACTTTGGCTATTATTTCTAATTTTTATACATTAAAACTGATTAACGATAGTTTCATATCACAGTTCAACTGACACTTTAATTCTCAGTTGCCATTATTCAGATGAGTATATAAAAAGGTTTAATAAAAAGGTTCTATTATATATAGAGCCTTTTTATTTACAGGAAATAACCCAGCATAATTATTAACCAATCCCAACCACTAATATTTATAACTTGTCACTTCGTATTCAATGTTACAACCCATTTTATTTTCACCTCCTATGAAATAAACGAAAACTCACTCATTAGTTATACAGAGAGTTCTAACAATTATTATTAACCGATATTTCAAGTTAACCACGAAATTTCGTGGTCACAGTTCATCATATTTCGTGATTTAGTGTGACAGATCATAAACCATCGCGATTCTCATCGATTTAGAGCAGTTGGCACAGTCACTGCAACCAACGGTGTAATAACGAAGATAAGCAGAACGATATGCTCGGAAAGATTAAGGAACACATGAGAATGAGTGACAAACAACCATTAAACCATCGCAGACGCCAACTAATTACCGGAGGGGTAGCACTTGCCATTACCGGTCTGGGAGCCTCTATGGCTAAGCCTGTCAGCGCCGCATGTGTACCGGCTCATGAAATTAAGTTCGATGAAGTTGTCGACATCATAGTGGTAGGTAGCGGTTTTGCAGGCATGTCTGCGGCACTACAAGCCCGGGAAGCCGGAGCAAGCGTCATGGTGGTCGACAAAATGCCTGTTTTCGGTGGTAACTCAACCATCAATGGCGGTGCCATGGCAGTTGCCGGCTCTCCCTTACAGCAGGAAAACGGTATTAAAGACTCGGTAGACACTATGGTGGCCGACATGCTTGAAGCAGGCCGTGGCATGAACGATGTTGAGATGCTCAAACTAATATGTAATGGCACCGCAGAGTCATGCCAATGGCTGACGGATTATGGCGTGCAGTGGAAGCCATTTGTACAGCATTTTGGCGGACACTCTCTGCCTCGCATACTTCAAACCGTCGAAAGCTCAGGCGCCGGGATCATTCGTCCTCTGATCAAGGCAGCCAAGAAGCGCGGCATAGATATGCGCACTCAGACCAAACTGGAATCATTTATTAAAGATGATCGGGGACGCGTAACTGGTATCGAAGTTAAGGCCAATTACTTCTTCCCTAAAGAGCGCTCCGGTGTAACCCGTCGTTATGGTGCCCGTAAAGGGGTCATCATGGCCACAGGTGGCTTCAGTCGAGACATCGAGTATCGCAAGATGCAACAACCAAAACTCACCAAAGAGCTGGACTCCACCAACCATCCGGGAGCCAATGCCGATGCACTGAAGCAGATGATGCTGATCGGTGCCAACCCCATCCACCTGGATCAAATCCAACTGGGACCTTGGGCCTCTCCCGATGAGAAAGGTTTTGGCACCGCATCACAATTTAACACCATTGCCACTTATCCCAGAGGAATAGTGGTGGATGCGCGTACCGGTAAACGTTTTTTCAATGAACTGGCAGACCGTAAGGCCCGCGCCGACGCCATCATGACCCGTCGTGATGACCAAGGACAACCTGTCTACCCCATAGGTTTCACCAATGCAGAAGGTGCCAGCAAGGCCCAGACGTTAGATTGGGGACTTAAATATAACGTCATCAAGAAAGCAGACACGCTCGAAGAGCTAGCCAAGATTTATGGCATTCCCGCCGATGCACTCAAGGCACAAGTGACGAGCTGGAACAAGGCCGTCGATATTGGCGAGGATAGCCAGTTTGGCAGACCTATGCAGAAGGCGATGAAGCTTGAGCAAGGCCCTTGGTACGCGGTGCGCATGTGGCCAAAGGTTCACTACTGCATGGGTGGCGTCAAGGTAAATACCCGTTCCGAGGTATTGCATCTGGTGAGCTACGAGCCGATCCCAGGCTTATACGCGGCAGGTGAAGCAACCGGGGGCATTCACGGTGCGAGTCGTCTCGGAGCCTGCGCCGTCGCAGAAGGAGTGGTCACAGGCCGCAACGCCGGTCAAATATGTGCTGCATCAAAAAGTATTGTTTTGAAACACGTACAATCAAGTTAAATATAAAAAGGATTAAGATGATGAATAGTAAGCAATTTGTTATGGCATCTCTGGCGTTAAGCCTGATGTCAGGAAGTGCACTGGCAATGGACAGTGTCGTTTTAGATGGCAAGCACATGACACAAGATCAAGCTTGGGCTATTGCCGACGGCGCTAAGGTCAAAATTGGTAAGAAAGCGGCCAATAACCTGATTAAGAGCCATGAGTTATTGATGGATGCTGCGCGTTTAGGTAAGCCGGTCTATGGCTTAACAGTAGGTGTAGGGCTGAACAAAGACCAGAAGCTATTTACCGCCGATGGCAAGCTAAGCAAGGCCGTGATGGAAGCCTCTAAAAGCTTCAACTACAGCACACTGCGCGCCCATAGCGCCGCGATGGGAGACCCCATACCGGTTCGCTTGACCCGTGTTGCTATGGCTGTTCGCCTAAATACCATTTTGTCCGGTCACACGGGAGTTCAACCCTATGTTGCCGAGCTATACCAACAGTACCTAAACAAGGGCATCACACCGGTTATCCCATCTAAGGGCACTGTAGGTGAGGCCGACATCTTAATGGCATCTCATGTCGGTCTGGCCATGATTGGTGAGTGGGACGTGTTCTATAAAGGCAAGCGTGTCAGCAGTATTAAGGCAATGAAGGATGCGGGTGTAAAGCCACTTAAGCCTATCGGTAAAGATGCGCTGTCTATCCTGTCAAACAACTCTATCTCGGTATCTTATGCCATGAAGGGTTACCGGGATGCGTCTCACCTGATGGCTGTTTCGCCAACGGTATTCAGCCTTAGCCTGGAGGCTCTGAACGGCAACGTGTCACCATTCCTGCCTCAAACCAATGACATTCGTCCTTTCCCATACATTAAGGAAGCGACAAGTGAAATTCTGCACCAATTAGATGGCAGCTACCTGTGGCAGTTGAATGATCAACGTTCACTGCAAGATCCACTCAGCTATCGCACAACCGCATACACATTTGCCGGAGCCAAGAAAGCACTGGCCGATCTGGGCGAAGTTATCGATGTACAGATTAACCACTCAGATGATAACCCTGGCGTTATTCAGAATGCATCGAAGGATTACACTCAGTACCCACAAGTCGCTAAGTATCTGATCGAAGGTAAGGGTGGGGTATTCCCGACCACAAACTTCGAGCCATTACCGGTTGCTCTTGCCGTTCAAGGGCTCAGTATTGCATTGACTCATGTGTCTCACAACAGTGTGATGCGTACTATTCACCTGTCAGACAACCATTTCACTAAACTGTCTCGCTTCTTGAGCGCGCCTGGTAACAATGGTCACGCTTTCGGCGCTATCCAGAAGAACTTGGTCGATATGCAGGTACGTAACAAGCGTTTAGCCAGCCCCGTTTCTTTTGACGGCATCCCAGTTGCAGGTAACATCGAAGATACCTTCACTAACCTGAAACTGGCTTCGGAAAATCTTATCCAGATCGTCGACAACACCAACTACATCTATGGTCTTGAATTGCTGCATTCAACTCAAGCCATTGACCTACGTAAGCTGACCAATCCTAATCTGGATATGGGTAAAGCGACGAAGACGATGTACGAAGACTATCGCAAGCAGGTGCCATTCGTTGAGTTAGACCGTCCATTTACGCCGGATATCAAGACGTCATACGATTTCATCACTCAATACTAAACGGTTAGGCGGGGCAGTTTACTGCCCCGCAATAGGATTTCAAGATGTTTAAGACCCTTAATACTTTATTATTAGCTTGCTTGTTAGTCGCCCCTGCAGCTTCTGCGATGCAGATGAAGGATTATCATAAAGAGATTATGACAGGCGATAATGGCAAGGTTGAATGTGCCATATGTCATGGTGATGTAAAACGTAAAACCATTCCTGCAGCGAGTCAATGTGAGTCATGCCACGGCAGCAGTGATGATATGGCCCTGCAAACGGCGCGCCCGAAAGATGCCGGTCACGATGTGGAGCCTAATCCTCATGATAGCCTGCATTACGGCACCGACCTGCCCTGCAGTTACTGTCATCGGGAACATAAACAGAGCAAGGTGTACTGTAATGAGTGCCATAAATTTGAATACCCCAACATGAAGCGTTAGTAAAGCTTACGTCTCAGTCTCATTTAATTTTGAAATAACCCGCTTTGACCGCTCTCAACCTTTAGCGGTGAAGCATATTTCCGTCGTCTCGAGACCTTAAAGTTTCGGGACGTTTTTTTAGGCTGGGATGAATCAATTGAAATAAGTCTTAAGCTGGATTTCTTGTTCAAGCAGGCTCTTGTATAGGGTGAATTGATTCGCCGCACGCGCTAAATTATGCTTCTCATAGTGTATATGAAAATAAATATCACCGTTAAGGTGATCGGTCAAGAAGCGCACCCCAATCATCAGACACATGACCCGGGCGCCCAGCCACAAGCTGGCCTTCTCATCTTGGGTAAGCACAGTGCCGAGTTCACTCAAATAACCACGGCAGATAGCGGCAAAAATAGATTCGCGCACATGCACATTCTGCAGAGAGGTCGAGTCTTCCTCTTCTGGCGAGGTGAAGGTTCTCACCATATCACCGAAGTCATACATGAGATGTCCTTTCATGCAGGTATCCAGATCTATGATAGCCAAACTGCTCATATCACGTTTATCGTAAAGCATGTTGTTGATTTTAGTGTCGTTATGACATGTTCGAAGAGGTAATGTTGGCGAAACGTCGGCAAGTTCTTGCAAAATATCTTGCTGAGAAAATACCAAATCAACCCAGTCACGACAGGTTTCTAAGCGATTATATTGATCATTTTTTACCGCCGCCTTGAGCTGGTCTATGCGTCCGGGAAGGTGATGAAACTGTGGAATCACATCCTCAAGCTGAGTCGCATCAAAATCGCTCAATGCCGATGCGAAATGTCCGAATGCCTTGGCAGCAGAGTAAGCCTCATCTTCAGAGCTCACCACATCTATGCTGTGACTATGGGGAAGATAGTTAATGGCACGCCAGAAACCTTGTGCACCGAGATCGACAGCCAGCAGACCTTTTTCGGTACGCACAGGCTTAACAACTGTAAGCGTATAGTCATTGCTCTTACGCTTTTTTGCTAAGTGTGCAGCTATTTTATGAGCATTTTCAACCAAGGCGTTCGGAGTCTTGAATACCTGAGTATTGAGCCCCTGAAGAACGAATTCACCATCACTCCAACGGACCAGGAAAGTATCATTTATATGACCATTTCCCAGAGGGGAAATTTTGGCATCGCGGGTCCCAATAGCAAAATAAGGCAGCACAGACTGCCTGATAAAATCGATCACTCAACAACTCCATTGCTCTTATTATATCAAACTCCTGAGAGCTTTTCTTGCACCCAGACTCTCATGATGACCAAGGTCAGAGCCGCATTGTCATCCGCAATTAATTCGGCTGCCATATATCTAGATATACACTGTGAGCCTTACTCTACCAAGCAGTGTAAAGACTAAGTGACATTTATTCCAGCTATAAATAGGGGATAAAAACGGCGTTTTTCGACAAGGCTGACTGGCTCCCCTTGAGGCTGAAATCATAGCCACATAGCTTGATGCTGCCACGCATTGCGATGTCAGAGATGATTGCTCGAGTGTCTAGCGGTGAAAAACGCGCCTCGATGGACGTATCAGGCATATATTCCACCAGCATAGGTCGATAATGACTGCCATCGTTGAAACTCAAATTGGCACAGCTGCGGTCACCCTGTGCAGATGCAAGGGACCAGATCTCGCCCTCGGCTGCCTTCTCTCCTAGCCAGCGAATGATCAGCACATCATTTTCCAACAACACGCTAAATCCGTCCGGTATTTTAGCCTCTTCTCTGCTCGGGGCAATTACCTGTGCTGATGTTGCTTGAACCAGCTCACTTATAGGCTCATTATCAGCAGTTAATGCCTCAAACAAGCCTGCTATAAGCACTAAAGCACCCAGACCGGCTACGACAGCTAATAATGATTTTTGATTCTGTTTGGCCCAATGAGTCCACGGCCTTAGTGCCATAGAATCAAAAAATCCCTGCTGCGAGGAGGATGTTTGCCATTGATGATTATCCTCCTCCTCCTCACTCACGCCTTCATATGCATCCGCAACGCTCACATGACCGCCTAAGCTAGGTTCAACCCTTCTACGATTAACGCTAGATCTAGGTGTAACTGCCGAGCCTACATAACCTTGATGATAAGACTTAACCTTACCAACTGATGGGAGTCTGGCAAAAAACAGACTGAGTAAAACGGCGATAACAAGAATCGCGACTGCTAGCGCCAGGCTAGCGGCATAGACGAGTGTGATTGAAAATAGGCATAGGGGGATTAAAACCAGGCAGGCATACCAACTGGGCCCTGCCGCATCACGCATCCTTCTATAGGCACTCAAGCCTAGTACAGGGGCGAGTAAACAGCCTAGCACCAAGAGGGCGGCACTTTGACCCAAGAGCACAAAACCAAGCAGTAAAATAAAATACACAGAGGCACTAACTAGCGCAAATCTGACACCATTATCTAGGCCCTTGAAGCAAAAAAGTGATTGATATTGCATGGGAAAACACCTAATAAAATTGAATATTCTCACTCCTAGGAGTTAAGAGTAAAAACGAAGCGACCAATAGGTCTCATATCTCTTAGGTGTCATACACCTAAAATGGTCAAATTAACCGTATACAGACTAACCAATTTATAGCTCAAAGTCAGTGCCAGCTTGAATAAAGCCATTAAACTTGTTTCACTGTTCCCGTCCGCTCAAAAACATTAAAAGGATTCAGATTAAACAGCCACTAGCGCCGCAACTGCAGTCGAGCGTATAATGTACGGCTTCCCGATGCTCGGGAACCACATTTCGTTTTACATTTTTGGATGCTTAGCTCATGACCGCACGCGGAAACCTATTTATCGTATCGGCGCCTAGCGGCGCAGGTAAATCCTCTCTCATTTCGGCATTGCTGCAAGATAAGCCCACCGATAAACAAGTTTCTGTGTCACATACGACCCGCAAACCTCGTCCGGCTGAGGTCAATGGACAGCACTATCATTTCGTGACAAGCGAAGAATTTAAAGCCTTAATTGCCGAAAATGCTTTTTTCGAATGGGCCGAGGTGTTTGGCAACTACTACGGCACATCGCGAAGAGTGATCGAGCAAACCTTAACCGATGGCATAGATGTCTTTCTCGATATCGACTGGCAAGGGGCGCAACAGGTCAAGAAAGTGATGCCAGAGGCCATTGGAATATTTATTCTTCCTCCCTCAAGAGCCGAATTAGAAAAACGCCTAACGGGTCGTGGCCAAGACAGTAGCGCAGTCATCGCCGGCCGTATGGCGCAAGCTGCATCAGAGATCTCCCATTATGGCGAGTATGACTTCATCATCATTAATGACGATTTCGACACGGCTTTAGCCGACTTAGTCGCAATTATCCGCAGTCAACGCCTAACGGGTGCTGGCCAAATTCATGCACAAAATGATATGATTAAAGATCTGTTGGCAGACTAGCCGCCAACATGTACAATTTTGCGTCATTTTTTCATCCTAACCCTGGAGTTCCACACATGGCTCGCGTAACTGTAGAAGACGCCGTAAACCAAATCGGCAACCGTTTTGATATGATCCTAGTTGCAGCGCGTCGTGCTCGCCAAATCGCTATGGAGGGTAAAACCCCTATGGTTGAAGAAGAGAACGACAAGCCTACGGTTATCGCCCTGCGCGAAATCGAATTAGGTCTAGTAACTGCTGAGACTTTGGATGCCGATGAGCGCCAAACTGTTCGTGAACGTGAAGCAGCAGAAATTGCTGCCGTTGCTGCGATTGCTGAAGGTCGCAACGACATACTATAAGGAGTACAACCACTTGTATCTGTTTGAAGGTCTCAAAGAGTCTGCATCAAGTTATTTAGAACCTGATCAGGTAGCATTACTCAAGCAGGCCTATCTGGTGGCGCGTGATGCCCATGAAGGTCAAATGCGCACAAGTGGTGAACCCTATATCACTCACCCGGTTGCGGTCGCCCGCATCCTGGCCGATATGCGTCTCGATCATGAGACACTTATGGCCGCCCTCTTGCATGACACCATCGAAGACACTCCAGTAACCAAAAATGAATTGGCTGAAATTTTCAGTGAATCCATCGCCGAACTGGTCGAAGGTGTCTCCAAACTCGATAAGCTAAAATTTCGCGACAAGAAAGAGGCACAAGCCGAAAACTTCCGCAAGATGATGATGGCCATGACTCAAGATATCCGAGTTATCCTCATCAAGTTAGCCGACCGAACTCACAATATGCGCACCCTAGGAGCCTTAAGGCCCGATAAGCGTCGCCGTATTGCGCGGGAAACTCTGGAAATTTATGCTCCTATAGCCAATCGTCTCGGTATCCACAATATCAAGATAGAGCTGGAAGACTTAGGCTTCCAGGCATACTACCCTATGCGCTATCGCGTATTGAAAGAGGTAGTAAAATCCGCCCGAGGTAACCGCAAAGAATTAATCCAAAGCATAGAATCCGCGGTACGTACTCGCCTCGAAGATACCAAGATCCCAGGCACCGTCAAGGGTCGCGAGAAAAACCTCTACTCCATCTACAATAAGATGCGCAGTAAAGAGCTGCAATTCCAGGAAGTCATGGATATCTATGCTTTTCGCATCGTCGTCGATTCCATAGATACCTGCTACCGAGTCATGGGTGCCATGCATGGCCTTTACAAGCCTCGCCCGGGCCGTTTTAAAGATTATATCGCCATTCCAAAGGCCAATGGCTATCAGTCATTGCATACCTCGCTATTTGGCCCCCATGGTGTACCGGTCGAAATACAGATCCGTACCGAAGATATGGATCAGATGGCAGATAAAGGCGTTGCAGCTCACTGGATCTATAAGAAAGGCAACTCGGCGCAACGAGGCACGACGAGCCAAGTTCGTGCCCGCAAGTGGATGCAGAGCCTACTCGAACTGCAGCAGAGTGCCAGCACCTCATTCGAATTTGTGGAAAACTTCAAGACCGAGCTCTTCCCAGAAGAGATCTACGTATTTACCCCGGAAGGTCGTATCCTCGAGCTTCCTGTTGGGGCTACCCCGGTCGATTTTGCCTATGAAGTTCATACCGATGTGGGTAACACCTGTGTCGGCGCTCGCGTTAACCGTCAAGCCTACCCCTTGAGTCAGCCGCTGATCTCGGGGCAGACGATCGAGATCATCACCGCCAAAGGTGCGAGGCCAAATGCGGCCTGGCTTAACTTCGTGGTGACCGGCAAGGCACGCGCTAAGATCCGTCAGCTACTCAAGAGTCTCACCGAAGACGACGCGGTTATCTTAGGTAAGCGTCTACTCAATCATGCTTTAGGCGAAACCAAATTAGACTCGATCGATCCCGAGCAGATCGATAAGGTCGTCAACGACACTAAGCATAATACCTTAGATGAATTGCTGGCCGATATCGGCCTGGGCAATGCGATGAGCATAGTGATCGCGCAAAGATTAGTAGGCAATAAGGTCGCAGCTCAGGAACATAATGATTCCCATATGATGCCTATCCGTGGCGCCGAAGGCATGCTTGTCACCTTCGCCAACTGCTGTCGCCCCATTCCGGGTGATGCAGTTATTGCCCACGTAAGTCCGGGAAAAGGCCTGGTGGTTCATATGGAAAGCTGTACCAATATTCGTGGCTATCAAGGTGAACCAGACAAATATATCCCGGTTCAATGGGATAATGCCGAAGGCGTCGAGTTCCAGGCTAATCTGCGGGTAGAGATAGTGAATCACCAAGGTGCACTAGCCAAGATCACCTCGATTGTCGCCGGAGAAGGTGCCAATATTCACAGCCTGAGTACCGAAGAGCGTGATGGAAGAGTCTTCCTGATCAATCTGAGGATCTCAGTCAGAGACCGAATTCATCTAGCAAACGTGATGCGACGTATCAGGGTACTGCCCGAAGTACTCAGAACATCCCGTAATCGATAGTTAACTCATCAAGACTAATTAGAGAGAGCGTTATGGCAGAAAAAATCATCATAGCTACCGATAAGGCACCACAGGCAATCGGCACCTATTCTCAGGCTGTTAAAGTGGGTAGCACTGTCTATCTGTCTGGTCAGATCCCATTAGATCCAACGACTATGCAGATGGTTAGCGATGAATTTTCAGCTCAAGTAGTGCAAGTCTTCGATAACTTGACCGCGGTCTGTGAAGCCGCCGGCGGCTCTCTGAGTGATATCGTCAAACTTAATATTTATATGACAGATCTGAGCAACTTCGCCACGGTCAACGAGATCATGGGACGTTACTTCTCTCAGCCTTACCCGGCTCGTGCGGCTATCGGAGTTAAACAACTACCGAAAGACTCACTTGTCGAGATGGATGGAGTGATGGAAGTTTAACCCTAATCCATTTATCTACTAGGGCGCTTCGGCGCCCTTTTGTTTACCTTGCATAAATGCATATACAACCACAGATTTAAGAAGTAACACCATGAGCCCTGAACGTTTAGCACGTATCAATGAAATGTTGGATAACCGTCAGCCAGATCTCACCCTCTGTCTTGATAAGGTTCATAAGACCAACAACATAGCAGCCGTGATCCGCACCGCAGATGCCGTAGGCATTCATCAAATTCATGCGGTATGGCCTGATATAGAGATGCGTGTCTCCGGTAATACCGCTTCCGGTAGCCAACAATGGGTAAAAACGATTAAGCACTATCATATGCATGATGCCGAAGCTGCGTTTCGCGCTCAGGGCATGCAAATCTTAGCCACCAACTTCTCGAAAGAGGCCGTCGATTTTCGTGAAATAGATTATACCCGTCCCACCGCCATCATCTTAGGTAATGAACATGATGGCGTGAGCGCCGAAGGCATAGCGGCAGCGGATCAGCATATTATTATTCCCATGATAGGCATGGTGCAATCACTCAATGTCTCGGTAGCCTCTGCACTCATCATGTATGAGGCGCAGCGCCAACGACAAGCCGCCGGCATGTATGGCCGTCGCAAGCTAGATGATGACTACTGTCAGATAAAGCTATTTGAACAAGGCCACCCCATCTACGCCAACGCTTGCAAACGCAAGAACATTCCCTATCCAGGGGTCGATGATCAGGGACAAATCGTCGCCGATGACATCTGGTGGGCAAAAATGCGCTCTCCAGAATTCCACCCGGCATAGTTACTCTAGCTAGTTCATCCAGCTCTCTGGGCTGCTCTAGACTAAAAACTTGGTCTACTTGTCGGATAACAAGTTAGTTAAATATCTTTGTAGTTGGGTTCATTGGGCGGATTTGGTATTTGGTTGGTTTATTGAAAACCAAAGCTTCATTGGTGTTTATTGCTTGCAGCAGTTGCTGTAAATGGATTTACGAATGTCACGTTCACAAGGATGTGAATGAGTGACCTTACATGTAGCTACTTCTGTGGGACGCTGCAAGTACAGTCCCTGTAAGCTCTACCAAAACTTCCATGTTTTGGAAGCCCACAGGGAAGTGCTTGCGGCGGTTCGCAGAAGCATCTGCACATATTCCGCTGAGCAAGCGATAGGTAACCATGAAGGTAAAAGTTATAAACACACTCCCCAATAACAACTCAGCCAGAAGCTAAAACAGAAAATGTCATCAGTCTTCATTCCAAGGCTAGCCCGATTTTGCATCGATTCACCTCACAGTTATTCAAACCATTTGTCATAGATCACAATTTTCGCCATACTAAAATTAATACCGACAGCAAACACAAGCCTTATAAAAACAAAAGTTTGCCGATTGGAATGGAATTAACAATCACAAGTATGGAGTTGCCGATGGAATCACAGATCAAAACACCTGTAGAGATGCTCGACCACTGGGTCGACACACTAGGTGACTCCACCTACCTGAGACAACCGATCAATGGCCAATACCAAGATTTTAGCTGGCGCGAAGTACAGCAGAAGATGCAGCAGCTCGCCGGTGCGCTGAGACACTTAGGCCTAAAACCAGCTGATAAAATCGCCGTGCTCTCTAAAAACTGTGCCGAATGGTTTATTACCGATCTTGCCCTGATGCATGGCGGCTATATCAGTGTGCCCATCTACCCAACGGCCAACGCAGATACCATACGTTACGTGTTGGAGCACAGCGAAGCCAAGGCCATCATTATTGGTAAGCTAGATTACTGGGCAGATCAAGAAGCTGGGGTTGGCGGCGATATCTTAAGAATGGCCATGCCCTACGACACTATGCCGGCTCAATATAAGTGGCAAACCTTACTGCAACTTGGCGAGCCCCTGTTAGATGCCCCATTTGCCACCCCAGAGCAGATAATGACACTGATCTATACTTCCGGCTCCACCGGCAAGCCTAAGGGTGCGATTCAAACCTTCGCCAGCTATGTCTGGACCAGTAAGGCGGTGGTAAGAGACCTTAAAACAGGTGTCGACGATAGATTAATCTCTTACCTGCCTCTGGCCCATATCACCGAGCGCGTGGCGATGGAAGGCTCTTCATTCTACTCCGGCAGCAGCGTCGCCTTCGTCGAGAGTCTCGACAGTTTCGTTGCCGATGTTCAACGTGCCAGACCTACGGTGTTTTTCTCGGTCCCTAGGCTCTGGAGCCTGTTCCAACAAAATATTATCGGTAAAATAGGCAAGAGTAAGCTGAACTTGCTGCTTAAAATTCCTATTATCAGCGGCATCATCAAGAAGAAGATCCATTCAGGCCTGGGCCTGGAGCATTGTCGCCTGTTGGGATCGGGCTCAGCGCCTATTCCACCATCACTCATTCATTGGTATCACAGTATCGGCCTCAATATCAGTGAAGCCTGGGGAATGACAGAAAATAGCGCCTACTCCATCATCAACTATCCCTTCGATGCCAGTAAAATCGGCACAGTCGGCCGCGCCGTCGAAGGTTGCCTAATCAAGCAAACCGACAGCGGCGAGCTCTTGGTAAAAAGCCCGGGCTTGATGACGGGTTACTATAAGCAAGATGAGCTGACCGCGGCCTCATTCGATGAAGAAGGTTACTTCCGCACCGGAGATCTCTGCACCATCGACAGCGATGGTTACGTAACAATTACCGGTAGGATCAAGGATAACTTTAAGACCTCTAAGGGTAAATATGTTGCCCCCGTACCCATCGAGCGCAAGCTGGCACAAGATCCCCATATTGAGCTGCTATGTGTCATAGGTTCTGGCCTGCCACACCCCATCGCCTTAGTACAGCTCTCAGAAGGTGCTTCTCTGCAGCCCAGAGAAGAGGTTCGTAGTTCACTCAAGGCGACGCTGGACACTATCAACCCCAATCTTGAATCCCATGAAACGCTTGATGCAATCATAGTCGTCAAAGACGCCTGGGATGTCGAAAACGATGTGCTGACTCCAACACTGAAAATTAAGCGTCATGTACTGGAAAAAAGATTCACTGACAGGGTCGACGGCATACGTGGCGGCAAGATACGCTGGGAAGATGAAATAGACTAGTGCTGACTCTTTAAGATAAAATAGTAGAAAAGCACGCGCCGAGCGTGCTTTTTATATGATACCAACCTGAAACCTATAGAAACATTAATGACATAATATGACATTAGTGTTTGCCTTATGCTGAAAAAACTTTAAGCTAACTAATCGAAAATTTACCACAGGATAATTGCAACTAAGATGTTAATCGCTCTCTATATCATAGGTGGCTTCGTGATCCTCACCTTAGGTGCCGAAGCTTTAGTACGAGGCGCCAGCGCTATCGCCCTCAGACTTGGCATTGCACCTCTGATTATCGGCCTTACCATAGTCGCCTTCGGTACCAGCGCCCCCGAACTAGCCGTGAGCTTAAAATCTGCCCTGTCTGGCAATAGCGGCATAGCCTTAGGTAATGTCATCGGCTCTAACATCGCCAACATAGGACTCATCTTGGCAATAACTGCCCTCATTCGTCCAATCCAGGTAAAATCACAGATAGTCAAGCGTGATATCCCCATCATGATCGCTGCCTCTATGCTCTTCTGGGGCTTACTCGTCGATGGCGAGCTCAGCTTCTGGGATGGCGCCCTGCTCTTCAGCTTATTAGTCGGCTATCTCAGCTTCAGCTATATCGGCTCACGCAATGGTGGTGACAGCGAAGAGATAGATGATAGCCCACAAAAACCTGTGGTTTCTGTGTTGTTTATTATCATAGGGATCGCCATGCTCGTCGGCGGCGGCATACTCTTCGTCGATGGTGCTGTCGATCTCGCCAGAACATTTGGCATCAGTGAAGTCATCATAGGGTTAACCATAGTCGCCATAGGCACCAGCATGCCTGAACTAGTCACTTCAATTGTGGCCGCGCGTAAAGGCCAGAGTGACATAGCCATAGGCAACATAATCGGATCTAACCTGTTCAATATCTTGGGTATCTTAGGTGTAACCGCCCTGGTTCATCCTATTGCCGCCGCCGGTATTCAGGACTTCGATTTTATCGTCATGCTGGCACTATCCCTGATCTTGTTGCCCTTCGCCTGGACAGGATTCAGAATAGGCCGCCGCGAAGGCGCCATACTGTTAACCACTTACCTCAGCTATATGGGCTATCTAATCGTTCAAGCCTCAGCATAATATTCAGCTCATCTATACCCTGAAAATAAGATCATGATGACAAATGTCATCATGATCTTATTACTGTTGTACCTGCAAGTTTCTGCCATATCTTTGATACTAGTCCTGACCCCATAAAAGAACTTAATCCACCCGAGTACTCGGCTATAAAGGGTTAAATCAGCCCTAACCTTGCCATCATGGGTTTATCTGATAGTATATGTATATAAATACAGTGTTTGAGTATTTTGCTCAGATAATATTCAATTGATAAAATGGGTACCGGGCGTGAAGAGACTCGATCTTGTTCCTATCACAGATCTTAAGGGCGTTGCCAAGAAGATGGCCGAACGTCTGGCTAAGCTCGGCATCCACACGATACAAGACCTACTATTCCACCTGCCATTAAGATATGAAGACCGCACTCAAATATATCCCATAGCCTCACTCTATCCAGGCACTTACGGCACCATAGAAGCCGTGATCCAGTCCAGTCAGATCATCCAAGGGCGTAAGCGCATGATGACCTGTACAGTACGAGATGACACTGGTTACTTAACCCTCAGATTTTTTAATTTTTCTGTTGCGCAGAAGAATGGCCTGGTGAATGGCATGACCATCAGGGCTTATGGCGAGATACGCCGCGGCAAACATCAGGCCGAGATAATCCACCCCGAATATAAACTCATTCACGGCGATACCGATCTCGTCATGAGTGATACCCTGACGCCTGTTTATCCGACAACCGAAGGGTTAAAACAGGCTAGTTGGATAAAGCTGACAGATCAAGCCTTGGCCATGCTCGACGAGGGCGGACTGCAGGAACTACTGCCACCGCAACTGCAACCGAATAACCTGAGTCTCAATGCGGCCTTACAACTATTACATCGACCCAACAATCAAGTTTCCCAGTTCGATCTTGAGCAAGGTCACCACCCAGCGCAGCAACGCTTGATCCAAGAGGAACTCCTAGCCCATAACCTCAGCATGCTCAAGTTGCGTCAACGCAGCAATCGCGATCATGCTGTGAGTCTGGCCGCGACGGGCAAACTACTCAAGCCTTTCCTGAAGGCACTGCCATTTAAGCCTACCGGGGCGCAACAGAGAGTCGGCGTTGAAATCTGCGGCGATCTCGAAAAAAGTTCGCCTATGATGCGTCTGGTGCAGGGAGATGTGGGCTCGGGTAAGACATTAGTGGCAGCCTTAGCGGCATTGCAAGCCATAGAAAATGGCTATCAGGTGGCCATGATGGCCCCGACAGAATTATTAGCCGAACAGCACGCCGAGAACTTCGCCCTCTGGTTTGAACCTCTCGGACTAAAAGTCGGCTGGCTTGCCGGTAAGCTCAAGGGCAAGGCCAGAGCACAATCTTTGCAAGATATTGAGTCCGGTGCGGCTAATATCATTATCGGCACCCACGCAATTTTTCAGGAGCAGGTTGTCTTCAATAATCTTGCCCTCATCATCATAGATGAACAACATAGATTCGGCGTTCATCAGAGGCTTAGCCTGCGAGAGAAAGGCATCAAACAGGGCTTCCATCCCCATCAATTGATCATGACAGCTACGCCAATTCCGCGCACCTTGGCCATGACGGCCTATGCCGATCTCGATACCTCTGTGATAGACGAGTTGCCACCCGGGCGAACTCCGGTGACAACCGTAGCCGTTGCCGACATCAGACGCAATGAGGTCATAGAGAGAGTCCGCCATGCCGCCACCTATGATGGTAGACAGACCTACTGGGTATGCACCTTAATCGAAGAGTCGGAAGTACTGGAATGTCAGGCGGCAGAAGATACCGCCGCAGAGCTGACGTTGGCACTGCCCGAACTCAAAATTGGTTTGATCCATGGGCGCATGAAGTCCGCCGAGAAAAAGGCCATCATGGCCGAATTCAAATCTGGCGAACTGCACCTCCTGGTGGCTACCACAGTCATAGAAGTGGGGGTAGATGTTCCCAATGCCAGCCTGATGATCATAGAAAACCCAGAACGTTTAGGCCTGGCTCAATTACATCAACTCAGGGGACGAGTCGGTCGAGGCGCCGTCGCCAGTCACTGCGTACTCATGTATAAGGCGCCCTTGTCACCGACGGCGACCAAGCGATTGGGAGTACTTAGGAGTAGCAACGATGGCTTCATCATAGCGCAGAAGGATCTGGAGATCAGGGGCCCGGGCGAGGTATTAGGTACCAAGCAGACTGGCATTGCCGACATGAAGATTGCCGATCTGGTTCGAGATCAGGCACTGATCCCTCACATTCAGAAACTGGCCGTACATATCATGGAGCAGGTACCGGATAATGTCGATGGCATAGTGCAACGCTGGCTAGGTGATCGAGAGCAGTACGTCCAAGCTTAGGGTGTAAGCATAAATTCGTTAATTTTTATTCGATTAATTATGCTTTAATTCGGCTAATACCTATAGACAAGGTCGCTAAATTTTGCAAAATGGAGCAGCCCTCTTTTGGGTACACCTCCTGTAACCAAGCCGTATTTACTAAGGGTATTACATGCAAGTCAATCAAGAAGATAGAATCGCGCCACAAGAGAAATCAGCGAATACCAATACCTTAGCCCTTGTTGCCGTTGCAGTTGCGGCGATCATTGCGGGAGGCGCCTATTATTATTTCCAAGCCAGTGAGCCAGTACCGCAGCCTATTGAAGTAGTAGACATCACTGAAGAGCCCCTGGTATCGATTGCGGATATTGCAGAACCTGTGATTGAAGACGTCATAGAGCCTAAAATCATCGAGGCAGAGCCACAAGTTCAAGTGGATCCTCTGCCAACGCTAAGTCACAGCGATGGCTATGTACATAAGAAAACGGTCGAAATTGCCGATGGCATGAAGATCGAGCCACTGTTAGTGGAGAAAGATCTGCTCAGGCATTTCGTGGTCTTCGTCGATAACTTAGCCCAGGGTGAACTGGCACGAAAAGTGAGCCCTCTCAAGGCCCCCGACAGAATCTTCACCGTTTCTGACATCACCAACAAGACCTATCTTAATCCCGATAGCTATCACAGATATGATCTGTACGCCAATTTTGTCGCCAACTTAGATGAACAACAACTCGCAGCGACCTACAAGGCACTAACGCCCTTGCTTGAAGAGGCATTCGAGGAGTTAGGCTACGGTGACATGAGCTTCAAGCAGAGGTTACTACAAGCGATCGACATCATGCTGGCGGCACCTGTCATAGAGCAGCCCATTGAACTAGATGGCGTCAGCGTAAACTATCAGTTTGTCGATCCTCAGCTCGAAGCACTACCCAACGCGCAGAAACTTCTGCTGCGTATGGGTCCTGAAAACACCAAGAAAGTGAAAGCGGCACTGCGTAAGCTGAAAAAACATTTAGTAAGCTAACCCTAACAAATTAACCCGCAGCTCAGGCTGCGGGCTTTAACACTTCAGACCACACAAGTATATACATGTCGGCAACACTTATATATCAAAACACTTCAGCATCCCAGTTAATCTAGTGTAGAATAACCTTCAAATAACAATTAGCTGGCTGGGAAATTGACTAGATAATCTATTGGTATAACAGGTTATCTTCTTAATTTTTATTAGTCGTGTCAGAGGCATTCCGTTGCAGTTAAGGTTTAACATTTGTTCTTGGGGAGCCTGGTCCCCCCGACATCAGCACCCCCAAGATTGGCAGCATTGGCAAAGTTCCGATGATCAGCAAAGCTCCTCCCGGCCTGATGCACCTAAATTAGCTCAAGTCCCTGCGATGCAGCGACGACGCTATAGCGCCTTGACTAAGATGCAACTCGAGGCCGCATTTCAGGCCGATGCAGCTAATTCGTGCCGCACAATTTTTGCCTCCAGGCACGGAGAGTTACATCGCACCCTAGGCTTACTCGACAACCTAATAGCAGAAGAACCTCTTTCTCCGGCGGCTTTTAGCCAATCAGTGCACAACACCGCAAGCGGTATTTACAGTATTCTTACCGATAATCGAGCCCCATCGACTTCGATTGCCGCGGGTGAAGAAAGCTTGCCACAGGCGCTTATCGAAGCATATGCCCAGCTCTATGAAGATCCAACACCGGTATTACTCGTCTTCGGCGATCAGCCTGTGCCTGACATATACACACAGTTTGTTGATGAAATTAGCCTGCCCCTCTCTCTCGCCTTTGTTCTCAAGCGATACGATGAGACATGTACCAAGCCGCAATTAACGCTCAGTCAGACCCGGGAAGGGAGAAAGATTAGTTATGCTGAGCTAGTACACAGTTTGTCTGTTACCAGGCCTCTAGCCGGTAATTTGGGTAACTATCATTGGCAACTCAGCTTTGACTGATACGCCTGCAGTCAGATTAACCGGGCTAGCCTATGTTCCCAGATGGATAGGCGGCGTCGCTTGTTATATCACCTTCGGTATCGGTGGATTGCTGAGTTCGTTAACCATCTTACCTCTGCTGAGATTCTGGCCAGGCACAGAATTAGAGCGGATCCGCCGTGTACAGCAGGCGGTGCACATCATGTTTCGCGGTTTCGTTTATATGCTGACCTGGACGGGGGTCATCAAGGTGAGTCCTGTTAATATAGCGCGTCTCGCCTCAGCTAAAGGAAGAGTGGTGATCGTTAATCATCCTACTCTGGTCGATGTGGTGGTGTTGATCAGCTTGATGCCCAACGCGGGCTGTATCGTTAAACAAGGGATCTGGCGAAACCCTTTCATGCGCGGTGTGGTCGCCTGTGCTGGCTATATCCCCAATCGAGGCGCCGAATTGCTACTCGAAGATTGCCGACATGTGCTAAAAAGTGGCACCAATTTAATTATTTTCCCCGAAGGCACACGCACAGTCTTGGGCAGCAGCATTAACAGCTTTGCCAGAGGCGCCGCCAATATTGCACTGAGAACCAAGACAGACTTGTTGCCTGTGGTTCTTCGTACCGATGCACCAGGCTTGAGCAAACAAGAAGCCTGGTATCAAATACCCCGTCGCACCATAGGCATGCGAGTCGAAGTAGGCGAAACCATCGACCATATCAGGTATGATGCGCTTGCCGGTGGCAATGCGAAAATGGCACGTCAACTGACACGGGATCTGGAAAATTACTTTAAGACGAACTTAGAACATGATGAAACTACATAACGAAATAAAACAATTAATCATAGATTGCCTGGATCTCGAAGATGTCACAGTCGATGACATCGACACCGAATCAGCGCTATTCGGTGAAGGTCTGGGACTAGACTCAATCGATGCCCTGGAGCTTGGATTGGCAATTAAGAAGCAGTTCGATGTCAAAATCGAAGCCAATTCAGACGCCACTAAGGCACATTTTCATAGCGTGTCGAGTCTGGCCAGCTTTATCGAATCACAGCGAGATTAGGAGAGATTATGCAAAGCCGTGAACAAATACTGCAAGCCTTAACTCGCATCTTAGTCGATGAATTTGAGATCGATGAAGCTGATATCTCACCATCAGCTTCCCTATATGAAGAACTCGATCTGGACAGTATCGATGCTATAGATCTCGTCATCAAGCTACAACAGATGACAGGCAAGAAGATCAAACCTGAAGAATTTAAAGCCGTACGCACCGTAGACGATGTGGTTTCTGCCATCGAAGGACTCGTCGAAGAGTAATGCGGTTATTTTTGCAAATAGTCACCGGCATTCTGCTGCTGGGATACCCTTTAGCAGTCTATTTTGGACTCAACTATTTGCCTACAGGCACCATAGCCATGGTGCTTTGTTGCTTCTTAATCGTACGATTATTGATTCAGAAGCAACAAGTCAAAGTCATGATCTTGCCTATCCTAGTAGGCATAGGATTAACGGCGGCAAGTTTTATTGCCAAACGGCATGACTGGTTACTCTATTATCCTGTGGTCATAAACCTCAGCATGCTGATGCTGTTTGTTTACTCGCTAAAGTTAGGCCCCAGCATGATAGAGAGGCTAGCGAGGTTGAAGGAGCCCGAACTTCCGCACGAGGCGATTCCTTACCTGAAAAAAGTCACCCGGATATGGTGTGGCTTATTTGTTTTTAACGGGTCAGTGGCTTTGTACACGGCACACTACGCCTCATTAGAGATCTGGACACTGTATAACGGCCTCATCGCCTATCTGCTTATCGGTTCGCTACTGGGTGGCGAGTGGTTATATAGAACTATTTGGTTAAATAAATCATGACAGAGTTACTCAAATCTTGGTTATCCAAGGGGCCTTCGAGCCAACAGCTTATCAGTTTTAACCATCATGATATTATCACTGGCGCTGCATTCACCAACCAGGTTGCGAATGTGCATCGGCAACTGAGCCAATCACCTTGCCGACGTTGGTTATTAGCCTGTGATTCCAGTGATCTGTTTGCTGTCGGTTTATGTGCTGCACTACTCGCCGGAAAAGAGATCATCTTACCGACTAACACCCAAGCGGGTAGCTTGAGTGAGTTGACCCATAAATTCGATGGAGTAATTTCAGATAAAGCCTTATGTGAAAGTAAGGCTTTAGTCATGCTTAAGAAAGAGCTCTCATCAGCGGCAAGCCTATGGCCGACGAGTGAGAAATGGGGCGAACTGGTGCTGTATACCTCAGGAAGTAGTGGCCAGCCCAAAGCCGTCCGTAAGTCTCTCACTCAATTAGACGCCGAAGTCACCGCATTGGAGCACACGTTCGCCAAGCACTTGCCCCAATGTAGTGTGGTATCGACGGTTTCACATCAACATATTTATGGCTTGTTATTCAAGATCCTTTGGCCATTGGCCGCCGGGCGCCCCTTCTTAAGTGATATCATCGAATATCCGGAGACCCTAACCTACTACACCAGTCTGTTTCCTAATCTGTGCCTTATCAGCAGCCCGGCTCAGTTGTCCCGCTTACCTGAGTCCCTGGATAACGAGAAGCAGCTGAGATCACCCAGCTTAGTCTTCAGTTCCGGCGGTCCATTGAGTTTCGACGCCGCTCAGGGCATAGCTCATTGTTATGGACGTCAGCCCATCGAAGTTTTCGGTAGCACGGAAACCGGTGGTATCGGCTATCGACGCCAGATGAGACAAGACCAACCATGGCAAACCTTTGCCAATGTTGAAATATCATCAGACCCCAAAGATGGCGCCCTCACCGTCAAGTCTCCCTATTTAGAAGACCAGGATTGGCTTAGATGTGAAGACAAGATAACCCTCATAGAACCTGGGCTGTTTCGGCTGGAAGGACGCCTGGATCGCATCATCAAGATCGAAGAGAAACGTGTCTCTCTGGTGCAGATGGAAACATTACTCGAGAGCCATCCCCTCGTCAGTCATGCCGCCCTAGTGATGCTAAACCAGCCACGTATGCAGCTGGGCGCCGTCATCGAATTATCGCAGCATGGCAAGGCCCACCTCGAGAGTGAAGGCAAGCTGAGCCTGAACAATTTACTCAAGGCCCAGCTATTGAGCCAGTTTGAACGGGTGACCTTACCCAGACGTTGGCGCTATCCGGATCTGCTGCCCGTCAACAAACAAGGCAAACACATTCAGGCACAGCTAACCGAGTTATTCGACCATGATTAAATCCAGTTTGCCGCAGATCCTATCTAAGAGCTATGATGGCGGTGCTATTGTATTTCGCCTCTTCATCGCCGCAAATTTGCCATTTTTTAATGGTCACTTTCCCGAACAGGCCGTGCTTCCCGGCGTGACCCAACTGGATTGGGCCATTCGCTTAGGTTGTCAGCATTTCGGCTACCCGCGAAATATTGCCACCTTAGAGGTGCTCAAGTTTCAGCAGTTGATGTTACCTGACTCTGAAGTGACCCTGGAGATCAGCGAGAACAAGACAAAGACCAAATTAATTTTCCGTTACTTCGATGGCGACAAGCGTTTCGCATCGGGCCGTCTCGCACTCGCGACTGACTCAACACATTTTAGTGAGGCCAGCTGATGCAAGTTGCATTAGTCATCCCTAATTACAACCATGTTGTCGCCATCGAGGCAACCCTCGAGAAGCTGGCACGTCTTGAGTTGCCTTGCTATTTAATTAACGATGGCAGCGATGACGCCACTCGGCACCTGCTGACATCTTTGGCCCAGCGTTATTCCTGGGTCATCCTGTTGCACCACCCCTTTAATCGAGGCAAAGGCGCCGCGGTGACCACAGGGTTGAGAGCCGCCTATAGGGATGGCTACAGCCATGCATTACAGGTCGATGCCGATGGCCAACATAATTTAGACGATATTCCGGCCATGCTAGCTCGGGCCGAGGAAAACCCAGAGGCACTCATCTCCGGCTTACCTCAATATGATGAGTCTGTGCCCAAAATTAGATTTTACGCCCGCTACCTCACCCATTTTTGGGTATGGGTTGAAACCTTAAGTTTCGATATCCAGGACTCTATGTGCGGTTTTCGCGTCTATCCTCTGGCAGTAACCGAGCAGCTTTTCCTCACCACAGCCTTAGGCGAACGCATGGATTTCGATACCGAAATCATGGTTCGCTTGCACTGGCAAGGCGTTCGAGTCATTCATCTGCCGACCCGAGTCATCTACCCCGAAGACGGCATCAGCCATTTTCAGGGATTATGGGATAATTTACGTATTTCAGCCATGCATACCCGCCTCTTCTTCGGCATGCTGAGACGTTTGCCTGGTAAGATTATCGGTATCGGTGGCAGCAATCGAGATGAATCAGACTCTCACTGGTCCAGCATAGGCGAGCGAGGCAGTTACTTGGGCATCAAGTTGCTAGCATCAAGCTATAAACTCGGTGGCCACTGGCTCTGTCGCGCCATCATGTATCCGGTGATCTTGTATTTCTTCCTCACCGGACGCAACGCGAGAAAGGCCTCCCTCGAGTTTCTCAACAGAGTCAAAGCATTCGATCCAGAGCACCCGCAACTGCAGGGAGACTTGGGATGGCAGCACGGCCTCAAACATTTCTTTAGCTTTGGTAATGCGGCCCTCGACCGCATCGATGCCTGGTGCGACCGCATCCAACTCAGCCAGGTAGACTTTCCTAATAGAGCCCTGCTGGCGGATCGACTCGAAGCCGGTCAGGGCGCCGTATTACTGGTGTCTCACCTAGGCAATTTAGAGCTGTGTCGCGCGATATCGGTTCACCAAAAAAAGGTGAAAGTGAACGTCATGGTACTAACCGACAATGCCGAGAACTTTAACCGGGTACTGAAACAGTTGAACCCGGATAGCTCGGTCAACCTGATCCAGGTCAGCGAACTCGGCCCCAGCACCTCTATGCTGCTGCAGCAGAAGATAGAAGACGGCGAACTGGTCGTCATAGCCGGAGACAGGACCTCGTCCAGCAGCCAAGGTAGGGTCATATATGCCCCCTTTATGGGAGAATCGGCCCCCTTCCCACAGGGACCCTTTATTCTTGCCGGTCTGCTCGATTGTCCTGTCTACCTTATGTTCTGCTTGCGGGAACAGGGCCGCTATGTGGTCCACCTGGAAACATTCTCAAATACACTCAAAGGCCCCAGAAAAGGCCGCATGCAGAGGCTCGAAGTAGCCGTCAATCACTACAGTGCACGACTCGAATATTTTGCACGGCGAGAACCCTTGCAATGGTTTAATTTTTTTGATTTTTGGCGTAAGGATGATATTCAACGCGCCAACTCTCAGGGTAAAAACAGGACAGATAAATAGATGACTCAGAATAATCAATCAAATCCAAGGGACATGATTGTTCAATTTGGTCACAGGGCGTTAACCCTGGAAGATGTGGTGGCTGTAGCCAAGGGCGCTAAAGTAAAATTAAAAGATACGGGCGATTTTCAGACCTACATCCAGAAGGGTGCTCTGTTCATTGACCGCCTGCTCAATGAAGAAGGCGTCGTCTATGGCGTAACCACAGGCTATGGTGACTCCTGTACTGTCACAGTCGGACTCGATCTGGTCCACGAACTGCCTCTACATCTTTTGCGCTTCCACGGTTGTGGACTCGGTGAAATCCTAAGCACAGTACAGGCCAGAGCCGTTATGGCATGCCGTCTCAGCTCTCTGGCCATTGGAAAATCGGGTGTGAGCTATGAGCTGCTGCAGCGCATAGAGATGCTACTCAACTTAAATATTATTCCTGTGATCCCCGAAGAGGGCTCAGTCGGCGCCAGTGGCGATCTCACCCCCTTATCTTATCTTGCCGCCGTGCTTGTGGGTGATCGCGACGTGATCTACCAAGGCGAACGTCAGCCAACTGCCGATGTCTATGCCAAGCTTAACATCACGCCATTGAAGCTACGCCCCAAAGAGGGCTTAGCCTTGATGAACGGCACTGCCGTCATGACAGCACTCGCCTGCCTCGCCTTCGACAGGGGTCAGTACCTCTGTCGCCTGGCCAGTCGCCTCACGGCCATGGCTTCACTCACACTGAAGGGTAACTCGAACCACTTCGACGAAATTTTATTTGCCGCCAAGCCTCATCCGGGTCAGAACCAGATAGCCGCCTGGATCCGCACCGATCTCAATCACCATGAGCATCCGCGCAATTCCGACCGGCTGCAGGACAGATATTCGATTCGCTGCGCCCCGCATGTCATAGGTGTGATGCAAGATGCGCTGCCCTTCATGCGTCAGTTTATCGAGACCGAGCTTAACAGTGCCAACGACAACCCGATTGTCGATGCCGAAGGCGAGCACATACTTCATGGTGGTCACTTCTACGGCGGTCATATCGCCTTCGTTATGGACTCGATGAAGAACACAGTGGCCAACATCGCCGATCTTATCGATCGTCAATTGACTCTGGTCATGGATCCTAAGTTCAACAACGGTCTTCCCGCTAATTTATCGGCGGCGACCGGAGCCAGACGCTCCATCAACCATGGCTTCAAGGCCGTACAAATAGGCGCATCCGCCTGGACCGCCGAAGCACTGAAAAATACCATGCCAGCCAGTGTGTTTTCCCGCTCCACCGAATGTCATAATCAGGACAAGGTGAGCATGGGCACCATAGCCGCGCGAGATTGCATGCGGGTATTGCAACTGACCGAGCAGGTCGCGGCTGCGGCCCTGCTGGCCATGACTCAAGGGATCAATTTACGTATCTCACAAGATGAGCTATGCCAGTCTTCACTCACCCCTTCGCTGGCGAAAACATTAGACCAGGTCAAGGCCGATTTCGAGCTATTAACCGAAGATAGACCACTAGAGTCTGTGCTTAGACAAACGGTAGACAAGATCCAGGCCGGTGAGTGGGAAGTCTGTTCATGACCCCTATGTCCAACAAATCCATCTTAACCACAGAGCTGGAGATCTTGATCCCCTTTCATGATGTCGACTCCATGGGGATCACCTGGCATGGTAACTATCTGCGTTATTTCGAGATGGCCAGATGTCAGCTGTTGGATCTGTTTGGCTATGGCTATCGTGAAATGTTGGCCTCGGGCTATTCCTGGCCAATCGTGGATCTACAGATAAAATATGTGCAACCTAGCACCTTCGATCAAAGGGTGAAGGTGATAGCCTCCTTGGTCGAGTGGGAAAACCGCATGAAGATCAACTACCAAATCAGAGATCTGGCCACCAATAAACGTCTCACTAAAGGCTATACCATCCAAGCCGCCGTAGACAGTAACAATGAGCTGTGCTTCGTGACTCCTACCGTATTCAGGCAGAAGCTAGCCCAGCTAATTCCCAGTCTTGAAATCGACAGCGCTGAAACTGATAGCACTGAAACTGAAAGCATTAACACAACAAGTAATGAGAGGATCGGTCGATGATTGACGTTTATTTCAGCTCTCGAGGGCGACTAACTCCGGTGCTATTACTGCTATCTTTGATGTTACTGACACTCATGGGCAGCAGCCCAGTTCAGGCTAACACCAGTAAATTATCTGTTGTCGGTGCACAAACAGCCAAGTTTGCGGCCCTGTTTCAATCTAAAGTAAACAATCAACAGATAGAGAAGCTCAGCAAGAGACTCGCATTGAGCCAACATGCCAAGGGAAAGTTTACTCAGTACCGAAGTCTCAAGGTGCTTAAAAAACCCTTGATTAGCAAGGGGAGTTTTATATTCGATGCCCAACTGGGTCTGGTCTGGAGTCAAGAGTTCCCCTTCAAATCCACCTTGATACTCAAGGATGATGCATTAATTCAAATCGATAGTTCGGGCAAGCAACGGGTCTCTCAAACCCACGGTAATCAAGGAGCCGGCGCCCTGGCGCAGACCTTGCCAACCTTGCTAAAAGCCCTACTCGGTGGAGAACTGCAGACCTTAGATGAGCACTTTAGCTTTTACCTGTTGGCAGCAGATCCACTGGCACCTTGGACACTTGGCTTGATCCCCAAAGATCCCTTGATGCTAAAAGCCATCCCGCAGATGATATTAGAAGGTACCGAGCAGATCTCGGCGCTCACGCTAGTAAGCACTAATGGGGACACCAGCAGAATCGAATTCGAGGAGATCAACAATGGTCCCCTGGCAGAAGCTGAGTTAGAGCTACTCTCACCGGGTTTCATTCAGAAACAAGGCAAGCCTTCTCAAGCCATCACCGAGCCAGAACTTAAGCCTAAGCAGGCATCATGATCGATAAGCTCGCCGCCCTGCTGAGCCAATATTCGGCAAAATTTAAATTCTCCATCTGGCTCATCATGATGTCCCTCATGGTGATTATCGGTTGCTCACTCTGGCAAGGTGGCGCTAGAGTTCAGAGTGATATCTTGGCCATGTTGCCAAATGTTCAGCAAGAT
This sequence comes from Shewanella benthica KT99, assembly GCF_000172075.1. Classification (GTDB taxonomy): domain Bacteria; phylum Pseudomonadota; class Gammaproteobacteria; order Enterobacterales; family Shewanellaceae; genus Shewanella; species Shewanella benthica_A. The sequence goes on along the minus strand of NZ_ABIC01000019.1, from coordinate 30,619 downwards.
CCCCTCACAGATATCGCCCTGTCGCGGGTAGAGGAACAACTCTCAAACTCCATCTACCTTGGTTTTATTGCCGATAATCAGGCACAAGCTATTCAGGCTGCAAAAGGGGTGATGGCACAGCTCAATGAACATGGCCAAGGCATCTTTGTCGATATAAAGAGCGCCGACATCGATCAGGCCGAGTCTCTCAATAACTATTATTTCCCCCATAGGTTTAGCCTGTTAACCCTAGATCAGGCTCAAACACTGGAGAGCGGCAAACTAGACAGCCTCATAGGCCAAGCTCAGCAGCAAATCTATAACGCATTTAGCTACGCAACCAGCGGCCTGCTAGCCAATGATCCCCTGCTACTCTATCCGCAAAACCTGCAAGCTTTAGCTCCTAAACAAGCATTGGAAGTACATCAAGGTATCTTGCTTGCCAGGCTACCAGCAGAAGATTCAAAGGGAAAAGTGGCTGCCATCGTCATGGCAAGAGGGGTCGGCAGCGCCTTCAATCCTAAGGTGCAAGATCGGCAGATATCGGTACTCAATCAGGCTTTTGAGCGGTTAGCGCTACAAGGTACAGATATAGAGATACTCAGAGCGGGCGCACTTTTCCATGCAGCAGCCGCAACCCAACTGGCTAAGAGTGAAGTCAGCAGCTTAGGCCTGGCCTCTCTCATAGGCGTATGCCTATTGGTCTGGCTGGCATTTCGTTCCCTGATGCCACTGACCATAGCCTTGCTGACCATCTCGACTAGCATGTTAGTCGCCGTCGTCATGACTACCTGGGTGTTTTCCGAGTTGCACCTGCTGACGCTCGTCTTCGGCACCAGCTTGATAGGCATAGCCATCGATTATAGTTTTCACTTCTATTGCGAACGCTTAAATAAGCCTGATGCCAGTGCGGCCCAAGTCATCCAACACATATTTCCCGCGATCACTCTGGCTCTTATCACCAGCGTCTTAGCCTACTCCAGCATAGGTTTTACACCATTTCCCGGCATGCAACAGGTCGCCGTATTCTGCGCTTCCGGGTTAATGTCGGCTTATATCACCTTAGTACTTGCCTATCCACTATTGGCATCAGGCAGCTTGCCCAAAGGCGACAAGCAACTCAAATTAGCAGACCGATATCTACAAAAAATCAACAGCCTACTGGGAAAGATCACACCTAAAGGCTTGAGCTTAATCGTTATCATCTGCTTATCGGTATCCAGCTTTGGCATACTGAGACTGACAAGCGATGATGATATCCGCAACCTACAGCAGAGCCCACCTGAGGTACGAGTACCAGAGAACACCTTGAGAGCTCTGCTCAGTGGCGGCACGGATAATCAATTTCTGTTAGTCAGGGGCGACAGCGAGCAAGCTTTGCTACAGCACTTAGAGAGTCTGGCCCCAAGATTAAACAATGCGGTGAATCAACGGTTAATTGGTAACTCATTTAGCCTGAGTAACTATCTCCCTAGCCATGACAGGCAAGAGAAAAATTATCGCCTTCAGGGTGAGATTTATCAGCAGAATCTAACTCATGTTATAGACACTCTAGGTCTGAATGATGAGCTAGCCCCTAAGCTCAAACGCGCGTATCTGGCAGCCAAGGGGCATTATATCGATGCAGGCTCCTTTTTTAATTCGCCGGCAGGCAAACTCTTCGCCCCCTTATGGATAGTACCTTCGAGTGGTCAAGAGGAATTCGGTGCCATAGTCTTACTCGGCGGGATCTCAGATATAGATAAACTCAGTCACTTCTTCGCAGATTCCCCCTATGTGCAGCTGGTCGATAAGGTCGGCGATATCTCTAAGGTCATGGGCAAGTATCGTCAGCTGACCTTGATACTGCTGGCTGTGGCCATGCTGGCTGCGGCACTGATTTTTTGCAGCCGTTTCAGTATAAAATTAGCCTGTCTGGTCGTTGCCGTACCGGCATTATCGGCGATCTTCACCTTAGCCACACTCGGAATAATGGGGGCCTCACTCACCCTATTCCATTCTTTGGCGCTGATCCTCGTTTTCGGTATCGGCGTAGATTACAGTGTGTTCTTCGCCGAATCTAAACAACAGAGTCGAGGCGTCATGATGGCCGTGTTTATGTCGGCTAGCTCTACGATACTGGCATTTGGCTTACTGGCATTTAGCAGTACCCCAGCAATACACTTTTTTGGATTGACCCTACTGATAGGGATAGGTTTCACCTTTATGCTCTCCCCCTTCATTCAAACGTTTACAAGGACTGTTAAGTGATGCAAGCACCCCTTTCAAACCCAGACATACAAGCAAGTTACGACGTTGCTATTATCGGTGCGGGTCCATCGGGTAGCATTGCCGCCAGCCTGCTCCACCAGCAAGGAAAGCGGGTCATAGTCATAGAGAAACAAGATTTCCCCCGCTTCTCCATCGGTGAGAGCCTATTACCGGCCTGCATGAGAGTCATCGAAGAGGCCAACATGCTTGAGGCCGTTAATAACGCAGGTTTTCAGTTTAAGAATGGTGCCGCCTTCAGTTCTCGGGGCCAATATACCCACTTCGATTTCACCGATAAATTTTCCAGCGGCCCAGGCACGACGTTTCAGGTAGAACGTGCAAGTTTCGACAAACTACTGGCAGATACGGCCGAGTCCCAAGGGGTAGAGATACGTTTCGGTGAATCGGTTCAAGCCATAGACCTGACTCAAGACCCGATACTAACCATAAGAGACCGGGAGGGGAAAGACTATTGTATTCAGGCTAAATACCTCCTCGATGCCAGTGGTTTTGGTCGAGTGCTGCCTAGATTACTGGAGCTAGAGAAGCCCTCTTGCCTACCGAGCCGCACCGCCGTGTTTACCCATATTGAGGATAATATCGACCCCAGTACCCAGGAAAATGTTCATTTCGATCGGCAGAAAATTCTAATTTGTGTTCATCCTGAAAATAAAGATATCTGGTACTGGTTGATCCCCTTGAGTGACAGCAGGTGTTCATTAGGCGTTGTGGCCGAGCCACATCTCTTAGGGGATACCGAAGCCGATCTGCAGACGGTACTCATGGAGATGATAAAACAGGAGCCAAACTTACACAGACTCTTAGCCAATGCCGAGGTAGTAAGGGAATGTTCACTGCTCAAGGGATATTCCGCTAATGTCACCACCCTAGCCACCGACAAATTTGCCTTACTCGGCAATGCCGGAGAGTTTCTCGACCCGATTTTTTCTTCTGGGGTAACTATCGCTATGCAATCAGCCTCCATGGCGGCTAAATGTGTCGTCAGACAACTCAATGGTGAAAAGTTGGACTGGGATGCCGAGTACGCTAAGCCCCTTATGCGCGGCGTCGATACCTTTAGAACCTATGTCGAGGCTTGGTATGACGGCCGTTTCCAGGAGATCATATTTTTCGACGCTCCCGATAATAAGATCAAGCAGATGATCTGCTCCATCTTAGCCGGATACGCCTGGGATGAAACCAACCCCTTCGTGAGTGACTCCGAGCGCCGCTTAAACATGATTGTCGGATTATGCAGATAAGGGTTTCATGATGATTTCACTGAGCTTGCTTACCGGTCTTAAACACAAACTAAAGAGTGTGATAGCCCTGAGTGCCTCTATCCTGTTGGCATTCATGCTGCCTGCCTGCAGTCAGACTTTTCAGAGACAAACTTGTGTAGCACTGGCCGAAGAGGTGAATTATTGTCTCGCTCCTATCCCCTTAGACGAAAAGAATCAGACTTGGGTACGCTCGGCAACGCAAAAAGCCGGCATTAGAGTCGGTTCATCTCAACATGAACTGATGACACAAGTCGAGATTGACGCCAATGGGCTCACCTTAGTCGGACTGGCCCCCTTGGGTCAGGCACTGTTTACCTTGATCTATGACGGCAGCACGCTCACCAGTGAGCAGAGTGTTTTATTGGGCAGCGAGTTCAAGGCCGAATATCTGCTGGCACTGATTCAGTTGATATATTGGCCTGAAGAGACGGTAAATGCCCACTTACAAGGGGCTAGACTAACCTCGAGGGATTGTGACGGGTCTAGATGCCGAAAAATATATGCTGACGCGACCAATGCGACCATAAAGGTAAACACTGGTACTCAGAATGACAGTATTGTGAATATCGAGTACAGTCATGATGACCCCTGGCAGGCAGAAATAGATCTGCAGATACCGGCAGCTAAATTTGAGTTAACGCTAACGCCAATTTAGATCACCGCTATTTTCCATGGCCCACATTATCAAAAAATGAAGATAAATAGAGACAATGACTAAAATAGCCATCTCACACTTAGGCCTGTGTACGCCTCTGGGCAAGACTGCTGCCAGCGTATTATCCCGACTCTCTCAGGGAGATATCGGCGCGATGAAGAACCGAACCGATATCATCCCTGATGCCGAGACCTTAGTGGGGGAGGTCACATTCGACTTGCCTGTGATAGCCGAACATTTAGCCAAATATGACTGCCGCAACAATCGGCTACTCCTGTGTGCAGCAGAGCAGATTGCCGACAGAGTCACTCGGGCAATAGCAGACTGGGGCCCTCAAAGGATAGCTATTGTCATAGGTACCAGCACATCCGGGATCGGCGCAGGTGAAGATGCCCTAAAGATAAGATCACAAACCGGGGCCTTTCCTGAACAATATCTGTATTCCCAGCAAGAGCTAGGTAACAGCAGTGATTTTTTACGTCACTACTTCGACATCTCCGGCCCTTGTTACACAGTATCCACCGCCTGCTCATCCAGCACCAAGGTCTTCGCCAGTGCCAGACGCCTATTGCAAGCCGATCTGTGCGATCTGGTGATCGTCGGCGGCGGCGACAGTCTTTGCAAGCTAACCCTTAACGGTTTTAGCTCACTGGAGTCTGTCTCTAAGGGTCACTGCCAACCCTTCAGCGCTAACCGGGATGGTATCAACATAGGTGAAGGCGCAGCCCTTTTTACCCTGGAAAAGCTAACAGCTGACGACAGCAGCAGTGTGATCTTAGCGGGTATTGGCGAGTCCAGTGACGCCCACCACATATCTGCGCCACATCCCGAAGGACGCGGCGCCATCGCGGCCATCCAGTCGGCACTGGAAGATGCCAATCTGGCTGCTGAAGACATCGACTACATCAACCTACATGGCACGGCGACACCGAAAAATGACGCCATGGAGAGCAGGGCAATTAAGCAGGTATTCGGCTCGACGCCTCCGCCCTGTAGCTCCACCAAGCCAATCACGGGCCACACCTTAGGTGCAGCTGGCGCCATAGAGGCTGCATTCTGTTACCTGTTACTGAGCCAAGAGAGCAGCCGACAGACTTTACCGCCGCAGATATGGGACGGCATTCAAGATCCACAAGATCCGTCACTTCCCTTAGTCAGCCAAGGTCAGAGTGCAGAAGTTAACTATTTGATGAGCAACTCCTTCGCCTTCGGCGGCAGTAACGCCAGCCTCATTCTCGCCAGAAATCCGCGAGGAAAAAAATAAATAATGAGTCCGAAAAAGATGTCACCCCAAGTACTATCTCAGATGGCGATTGCAGATGTGATCCCCCATAGAGATCCTATGATCTTGATCGATCGCCTCATCAGCTATGAAACCGACAGCCTGTTGACCCAGGTGGATATCGGCGAGCTCAGCCCCTATTTCGATGCAGAGCTCAAGGGGGTACCGAATTACGTGGGTATCGAGTATATGGCTCAGAGCATTGCCGCCCTCGCCGGTGTGGAAGCTAAATCACGTGGCGATATTATCTGCGTCGGTTTCTTGCTTGGCACACGTAAGCTGCAGATGCACATACCAGACTACCGGCTGGGGGAAAGTTATCAGACTCGGGTCACCAGGCTCTACCAAGAGGAGTCCGGACTGGCGGTATTCGACTGCCAGATATTTCATCGGCAAACCTTAGTCGCTACAGCGAATGTGAATGTATTTCAGCCTCAGGATGTCGACACCTACATCTCACAGAGCAAGCAGGAAGAGCAAAAATGAACAACAAAAACAGAAGAGTACTGATCACAGGTTCTAGCCGCGGCATAGGGAAAGCCATAGCCTTACAGTTGGCAGCGGCGGGATTCGATATCGCCCTGCACTTTCACAGCAATGTAGAAGCAGCCGAACAGACGAAACGCGAGCTTATTGCTCTGGGTGTCTCAGTTTCTTGCCTGCAGTTTGATATCGCCCATCGCGAGCGAGTCAAAGCAGCTATCACAGCCGATATCGAGCAGCATGGCGCCTATTATGGCGTGATACTCAATGCGGGGATCAATTGTGATACCGCATTTCCCGCCATGACAGAAAATGAATGGGACAAGGTGGTACATACCAACTTAGATGGTTTCTACAATGTAATTCATCCCACCATAATGCCGATGATCCAGACTCGCCAAGGCGGCCGCATCATCACTATGGCATCGGTATCCGGTATCGCTGGTAACAGAGGTCAGGTCAATTACAGCGCCTCTAAGGCTGGCATAATAGGCGCGACTAAGGCCCTGTCTCTTGAGCTGGCTAAACGTAAGATCACCGTAAACTGCATCGCTCCCGGGCTTATAGAGACAGATATGGTGGCAGATTTCCCCAAAGATATGGTCAAAGATATCGTGCCTATGCGCCGCATGGGCAAACCTGCTGAAGTCGCGGGACTCGCTAAGTTTTTGATGTCTGAAGATGCAGCTTACATCACCAGGCAAGTTATCTCGGTCAACGGAGGCATGATCTAATGTCCAGACGTGTAGTGATCACCGGCATAGGGGGTATATCCAGCCTAGGCCAGGACTGGCCGACTATCGCCAGAAATTTAAAAGCGCAGAAAAACTGCGTGGTTCGCTTCGACGAATGGGACAGATATGATGGTCTCAACACCCGCCTAGCGGCCCCAGTGACAGATTTCGAAAAACCGGCACACTACTCGCGTAAACAGGTTCGCTCCATGGGACGTGTCTCTTTAATGGCAACCAGAGCCAGTGAGCTCGCTCTCATAGATGCAAACCTACTCGATGACCCTGTTGTCAGTTCCGGCGCCATGGGCATAGCCTATGGTTCATCGACAGGCAGTACAGATCCTATCATAGCCTTCGGCGACATGCTCAAGGATGGCGACATGTCAGGCATCACCGCCACCAGCTACATTCGCATGATGGCCCACACTACCGCTGTCAATGTAGGCGTGTTCTTCGGTATCAAGGGCCGGATGCACACCACCAGCAGCGCCTGCACCTCGAGCAGTCAGGGAATAGGTTATGCCTATGAATCGATAAAATATGGTCAGCAAGACCTGATGCTTGCCGGCGGCGGCGAGGAGCTATGCGCCACCGAAGCCGTCGTCTTCGATACTCTGTTTGCCACCAGCACCAAGAATGACACACCTGAGTTGAGTCCCAGCCCCTTCGATAAGAATCGTGACGGTCTGGTTATCGGTGAAGGTGCCTGCACCTTAGTGCTCGAAGAGCTGGAACATGCTCAGTCCAGAGGCGCTAAGATCTATGCCGAGATCGTCGGCTTCGGTACTAACTCTGATGGTGTGCATGTGACTCAGCCCAATGCGACCACCATGGAAATCGCCATCAGACATGCGTTGAAAGATGCCAAATTAGCTCCCGATGCCATCGGCTATGTCAGCGCCCATGGTACCGCGACAGATAGAGGCGATATCGCCGAGACTCAAGCCACCAGTTCAGTGTTTGGTCCTAACATGCCAATCTCTTCCCTCAAGAGCTACACGGGACACACCTTAGGTGCCTGCGGTGCACTAGAAGCCTGGGTCAGCATAGAGATGATGAATGAAGGCTGGTTCGCGCCAACACTAAACCTGACCGAGATCGATCCCGCTTGCGGCGAGTTAGATTACATCAGAGATGAAATTCGCCATATCGACACAGATCATGTGATGAGTAACAACTTCGCCTTCGGTGGCATCAACACCTCACTGATTTTTAAACGATGGAATGACAACTAGATAAGGCTTAGCCATAAGTGTATACCTGAACTTAGGGCTAAAGTTATTGATCAGGGCTATTCGTATCTATGAGTAACTTATTTATTTTAGAAGAGAAATTATGACTCCAGTTGCAACTTACGAACACATCATAGATGAGTTAGCTACCAAGGACTATGTGGTAGTCGATGGTCTGATCGAACCAGAGATCTTATTCGAATTGAAAACCGAACTCCTCAATAAGCACAGCGAGGAAGAGTTGAAACGGGCCGAGATCGGCAATGGTGCCAACAGTTCAGTCAATGATCTTATCCGCTCTGATAAAATCTCCTGGATCGACACCCATTCCAAGGTTCCCTGTGAACAGGCTTATTATCAAGCTGTACATGCCTTCTATAGCTATCTGAACCGAACCTGCTTCACCGGAATTTCTGACTTTGAATTTCATTACGCCTGTTATGAGAAAGGGACCTTTTACCAGAAACACCTAGATCGCTTCAAGAATGACTCCAATCGAAAATTTTCTTTTATCACCTATCTGAATGACAGCTGGCAACAGGGAGATGGTGGTGAGCTAAAGCTGCACCTCGACGGTGAAGTCATCGAGGTCGAGCCTATTTTTGGCAAAACTGTCATCTTCAAAAGTCATCTCATCGAACATGAGGTGGTAGAAAATCATCAACAAAGGCTTAGTGTGACGGGTTGGCTAAAATAACAGAGCCTATACGGTAAGGTTAAAGGTAACAGGACCATCATTGACCAGACTCACCTGCATGTCGGCAGCAAACTCACCGGTCTGAGTTGCCACACCTTTAGACCGACAGAATGCGATAAACTCTTCATATAGAACTCTTGCCAGCTCCGGCGTGCCCGCCCCGGAGAAACTCGGCCTCAAGCCACGCCCGGTATCCGCCGCCAGAGTAAATTGAGAGACCACCAGCAAGGAGCCACCCACCTGTTGCAGATTTAGATTCATCTTGCCATTTTCATCGGAAAAGACACGATAGTTCATCACCTTAGTGGCTAACTTTTCCATTTTAGCCGTGTCATCTTCACGTTCTACACCAAGCAGTACCAATAAACCTTTATCGATTGCACCGATCGTTTCACCATCGACATCGACCTTGGCCTGTTTTACACGTTGAATTAGGGCTATCACGTTTCAATTTACTCTTATTTGAGAAGTTCCTAGGTACTAGATTCTAGGAACTAGGAACTTAAATGGATCACAAAGACTGAGATTGCTGCATCACCGGGATCGGCTTGATTAGCTGCTCCGAGCCTTTGGGTAGAGAGAGGCCAACCTGACGCAGACCTTCATCGGTCCACAACATAAATCTTCTGATCTCTTCCAGCTCTATGGTGTTGACGAAGGTCGCTGCACCTTGCACCTGAATCACGGCGCCATTCTCTCTGAGAGTGAACTTGGCGAAATTCAGCTTATGATTGAGAGTACCGATTAAAATAAGCAGTTCTCTGCTGCCTCTCAGTTTGGGATGCACGGCATAGAAACGATTCATCATGATACGATCGATACCATTCGGGTTAATGCTTGGCTGCAGCAAAAACTGGTTATCATCAAACTGCAGGGCAATCCTATTTGGACTCACCATAGTCGCCAAATAATTCTTATGGATCAATGCCTCGAATAAGGTTTTAGTCGCTTCTTCATTCGTCATGCCGCCTAAAGTGACACTCTCAGGCGCCACAACGGCCGTCGCAGCCCCATCATTAGATTCCGTCGCCGCACAGGCACTCAATGCGATGGCCAAGCCAGCGATAATCAATTTTTTCATTTATCTATACTTCCTTAATATTGTTTGCCATTTCCCGTATGGCATAGACGACTTCCCGAAACATCTTATCATCGGCTAATCCATGATACCCACTTTTAATCACAGAGTAATTTATGCAGTCATTACCAAACTGAGTTAAGAATTTTTCGACTATTTGAGTGGGGCAGACCCAATCCAGCTCCCCCTGTAATATACGGCTTGGAGCCTGAATACCCACTGATATTTCTCGCATTAATGAATAAGCTCCAAAGTATTGATGACTCGCAAAGTGGAGTTCTATTTCGGCTAAACTTTTACTCAGAAATGCATCTAAGCTAACCCCCTCATTTGTGGGCATAGCAAGTGCCGCCTCCCAGACTAACCAAGAACGGATATAATGATGACGAGTATCGGCATCATTATGCTTCAGTCCAAGCCGATATGTTGCAAATAACTGATCTACATGGGAACAGAAAGGCGCAAGAGCTGTAAATGCCAGGTACTCATCAGCGAACAAGTTGGCTGCACCCTTATTCGAATACAGCCAATTTGTGCCATCCTCACTGGGGATAAACAGCCCCCAATATACCTGAGACAGCACTTTTTCAGGATACAAACCACTGTACAGCATGCCTAAGGTGGCACCAAAGGAGCCCCCAACTAAGCACCAGGCCTGAATACCTAGCCATAGGCGTACTTTTTCCAGATCTTTAAGCAAGGCTAAAATATTATTTTTATCTATCTCACCCAAAGGCTTAGACCGCCCTGATCCCCGCTGATCTAACATCAACACATGACAGTTATCGCCATCAAACAGGGCTAATTCTTCACTCATACAACCCGCCCCAGGCCCACCATGAAGATATAGCACGGGGACACCCGCTGGATCGCCGTATTGCGCCAAATGAAGCTGATGGCCATCACCCACATCTAGCCAATCTCGGCGAATAAATGTGGGTAAGGACCTCATAGCTTGGTCACTTTCTCTGTCGATATCTCTGCCGCTTTATCTGCAATTTTTTGTTCGTCCTTCTTCTCTGGCTCAACTTCTAAGATATGGCTGCTATAGGAGATGTTGGTCTTTATCGCATCTTTAGCAGATGACGACTCAGAAGACGCTGGCAATTTCTTATCGAGATATTCAGGCAAGGCCGCCGTTATTTCGGCGCCAATCAAAACGATAATCCAGGAGAGATACACCCAAACAAACAGGATAGGAATCACCGCCAAGGCACCATATATCGCCTCGTAGCTTGGGAACTCAGTCAGATAGAAAGCGAAGCCTTTCTTGCCAAACTCAAACAATAGTGCCGCAGCAACCGCCCCTAATAGTGCGTGAAAAAATTTAACCTTAGTATTGGGCACAACCATATAGATGAGCAGAAAGGTAGCGACCGAGAAAAACAGAGGTAAACGCTCAACTAATAAGGGCACAAATCCCGAGATATCTGCACCACTGAATACCTTGAGTGACACCACATAGGACGTTGCCACTAGACTTGCCCCCATCAATACCGGGCCAAGGGTCAACACCATCCAATACATGGAAAATGACACCGCTATGGAGCGCTTCTCCGTGGTGCGCCAAATACTGTTGAGGGACTTATCTATATTAGATATCAGCATGATCGCCACGACCATCAATGCTGCAATACCCACTGCCGTTCCCTTGGAGGCATTGTCGACAAATTCATTGATATAGACCTGAACACTGTCACCGGCAGCAGGCAGAAAATTATCATAGATAAAGCTTTCTATCTGGCCCCTAATATCGCTAAACACAGGAAAAGCTGACAACATAGACATGGTCACTGTCACCATAGGCACCAAGGACAATAAGGTGACATAGGCTAAATGTCCCGCACGAATATTGATCTGATCTTCCGCTAATCTCTGTTTTAGATGTACCATGAAATGCCAAATGCTTAGCCCCAAGGTACGAAAATGTGTTCCATCTATCTTATTTATCACTGCGATCTCTTGATTTTGTTGATTTGAAGACTTGGTATTAAATACGTATATTCGTACAATAAAGCTTATAACCTAAGATTGACAAGTGTAAGGAATAAATAGATGTCACAACCAGGATCGGCAGGCAACGTAATTGCCGCTATCGCCAGCTTTTTTTTCGCAGGCTTAGGACAACTCGTTCAGGGACGCATAATCGCTGCAATAATCTTTTGTCTCGCTACATATATTTCATACGGCATTGCCACTTTCACTTTTGGCATATTCTTAATTGTCGCGTTGCCATTGCACCTTTGGTGCATCATTGACGCCGCACGATTCAAAGCCGATTAATCGTTTACATTTGGCCGAACTCAGTTTCCAGTTATGGACAAGGACAATCCAAAAATGAACAGATACATATCAATTGCCATCGTGGCCACCAGCTTACTCCTGACGGGCTGTCAGAGTGCCTATTATGGTGCCATGGAGAAAGTGGGTTATCACAAGCGTGACATCATGGTCGACCGAATAGAGGATGCCAGAGAGTCTCAGCAAGAGGCACAGAAGCAGTTCAGCTCGGCACTGGTCGAGATGCAGGCCCTGATTAACCACGATGGTGGTGATCTGCAGACGGCTTACAACAAGGCCAAGGATGAATATGAATCATCTCAAGATGCAGCCGATGACGTCAGCAACCGCATCGAAAAAGTGGAAGATGTAGCCGATGCTCTATTCGATGAATGGCAAAGCGAAATAGGTGAAATAAGCAAGGCCAGCCTACGCCGTAGCAGTGAGAGTAAGTTGCGTGAGACTCAGCGTTCGTACCAGCAGTTAGTTCGTACCATGAAGCGCGCCGAAAGTAAGATGGCACCGGTTTTAACCGCAATGAAAGACAATATGCTTTATCTGAAGCATAACTTGAATGCCCAAGCGATCGGAGCCATCAAGGGTGAGTTTGCTAGCCTGAAGACCGATATTTCAGGCCTGATCAAAGAGATGAATAAGTCTATCGAAGCATCGAATAAGTTTATTGCCGCCATGGAAGAAAACTAGGTTCTAGAAACTAGAAACTAGAAACTAGAAAATCAAACAACACAAAAAGACCCTGAGCATCTATGCTCAGGGTCTTTTTGTCGATGTTACGTACTCGATTTTTCTTCCCTACCCCAAATATCAATATACACAAGCCACTCAATCATAAGTTTGTGATACAGCTCCTAGCCTAGCCCTAAACACCCGCTGTTATTTAGAGGTAATACACAAAAGCGTGTTATGTGAAGAACTTACTTCCGCCTCAAGCCTCTGACTGATACACCTTGTCACTCATATCAGATCATTATGACCTTTGTAGAATCATTAACCTTAATGCTTGCACTCGCCTATAGCGCAAGCTTACTTTATTGGAGTGGAAAAAAATCGGGAGCCTTGACCACTATTATCCTGGCTATTGGCGCCTGTATAAGCTCACTGTATTGGCCCTTGATGCTCGCGAGTGCTATCGCAGCATCTTCAATCTTCCTGCTCACTAAATTTAAACCTGAGCTAGCCAGAGGTGAACAGAGGATAAATAGCCTGCGAGATGCAATTCAACATCTACTGGCACTGTCTATGTTGTTAGTCGGAGTTCAATTTGCGATAAACACGGCATTATTAAAAGCTGGCATCACGCCTTGGCTAATGAGGCCAGATGTCGGCGACGCCTTTTTACCCATCGCCGGAGGCATAGAACTCAAGGCCATACTGACTCTAGGCCTATGGGATCAGACTCATCCAGCCGCTGCAGTGATGTTAGCCGTGGTCTTGCTGACTGGACTGCTATGCAAACGCGCCTTCTGTGGTTGGGCCTGCCCCCTGGGGCTCGCGGGGGAATACTTGTATAAGCTAAGAAAACACTTCATTAAGAATGAGATGCTACCACCAGCCTGGTTAGACTGGCCCCTTCGTATGCTCAAATACCTGCTGTTAGCCGCATTGCTCTACATCATCATCGGCATGCCGCCTCAGTCTATTCCGCACTATCTTGAGGGAAACTACCACAAGATAGCCGATCTCAAGATGGGTCTGTTCTTCATCACCCCGGGGTTAGTGACCTTAGTCTGCTTTGCCTTCATCTTAGGTCTCGCTGCGTGGCGACGTCAGGGCTTCTGCCGCTACATCTGCCCTTATGGTGCCTTATTAGGTTTAATCAGCTTCCTGAGCCCGTTTAAGATACGCAGAAGCACACAACACTGCCTGATCGAGTCTAAGGGAATGAACTGCGACAAATGTACCCGCGCCTGCCCGGCCAATATTTCAGTTCACACGCAGAAGAATATTCGCTCCGACGAATGTCAGGCCTGCATGCGCTGCGTATCGGCCTGCCCCAAGAAGGAAGCCCTACACTTCAGCACCCGCAATGGGATTAAGCTATCCGCAAGGGGATTAACCATAATCCTGTTACTCATCATGTTCCTCATCCCATTAGGCGCCTACGTTGGCGGGTTTTGGCATAGCCAAACACCGGATGAAGATCGTATCTATCTGATACAGCATCTGAAATCGATTGGACATTAAAAATCAGCTTATAGGTCCTAGATTCTAGGACCTTATATGCAGATACTTCTGCTCTCTACCACAAAGCTTGTTAGCCTTCGAATGAAGGCTTAATACATTTTTACCTTGGTTCATTTTGTTTTGGTTTTTACTTTTCGTCATTCCGGCAGATCTTTTGAGCCGGAATCCAGTGTCCTTTGCTGTTGAAATATGTCATTGAAGGTCATAATTTCATTGCTATCTATCGCCTGCAGCGTGCTTAAGTGCACTCTTTAATTGCGAGAGGGTTCTGCTATAGCGTAGCCATGTGCTTATGAACAAGAGGCTTAGATGCCGAACTGGCATTTTTATAGGGGCATATTTTACCGAACTGGCTTTTAGATAAGATATCATTCGAGTACATCTGACCTCCAGGGATGGAGGAAATGCCAAATTTTGTATGGAACAAAATTGGCCCTGTGGGCTCTGCGGTTTCAAACAACTTCCATGTTTAAATGCCAGTTCGACATCCTGTCTCTCGTTCGAAGAATTTCACGCCGTGAAACCTCACCGTATCATCGAAGCTCGCAGCCGCATCTACACTGTGTGATTCAAAAGAAGGTTATTTAACCTTACCTATAAACAATTTTGAATCATGAGACCTACCTAATTCGCTACGACCCCTTCGTTCATTAAGCCACATTTTCTTCTTGTTGTGCGGCTTCAATAGCAAGAGACTCTCTGTACTCTGCTGCTTCTGCTTTCATTGTCCAATGAACATCAGTAATACCTTGGTTATTTACTACTTGTTTAATTTCAGCTAGAGATGTTCGGAAAAATTCTTTTCTCGGATTCACTTTATTTACTGATTCGCGATTAAAGCGTCGATGTAAATCTTTTTCTAGAGCTGGTGCATCCTCACTATACAACATGGCATGAACATCAAAAGAAAATGGTACTGATGCATCACCAAGCTCTTTCACTCGATCCAACGGTTCTAATCGTCTAGTCATACCAATTTTAAATACATTCTCACCAAAGCTACCAACATTACTAATTACATAAACATGACCACGTCGCGTCTGCTGTGCCATAGATAGTGCTCGTTGCCCTCTTTCTTCTGCTTCTTCTAATTTACCTTCTAATTCAGCTAGCTGTGCTTCAAACTCTATGCGTTGTTCTTCATTGGCATTAGCTAACTCAGCTCTAGATTTTTCTAAGGCTTTCTGAATCAAACGTTCTTCTTTTTCAGCCTCTTTAATTGCCTTTTCCATTTCTTTTCGTGCTTTCTCTTCTTCACGAATCTGTTGCTTTATCTCACGTTGTTCTGCCAATTCAATTTGGCGTAATTCATGTGTAGAAACAGCCCATTTTAATTCTTCTTGACGAGCATCTAAAAAAGTTTGATTAATTCGAGCATTTCTAAAAGGTGCCCCGTTGTGGTTTACCAAAGCAAAAGCATCAGTGATTTCTTGTTTGATTTTACCGAAATTATCATGCTTGACTTTGGCTAATGCTGAATCAACTTTCCCATTGAATGCATCCACAGCAAAATGAATTGCGTAAGTCTTTCTGTGTGTTTCAACATAGTCACAATCACCAGCATGCCCTTGCTTAACCATATCTTTTACACGCTTACGAGCTTGCTTTAACTGCTCTCCTGCATCTTTAAAACTGAACTCTTCCGCTAAGTCATCTAATACTGAATGATTAGGGATGATGTAATCATCCTTATATCCTTCAATTGTATTTTTCATAGCTCGAATTGCAGATTCATATGAGTCTGCTTTTAACTTAGCATCATATGCATCGCCAGCAATTTCTTGTGCCTGAACTTTTGCTAACTCAATAATACGATTTGCTTCTTCATGAGCTTCGTTTGTTAAAACAACTACTTTGTCCTTAATATCCTTTAACTTTTGGTTCGCTTTAGCATTTAATTCTTTAGATTCTGATTTTATATTAACTACTTCTAACTCTGCATCAGTAACCAGGTCTTTGGCTTTCGAATAACTTGTAATTGAAAGCTCTTTAGCTTTAGCCTCTGCTTTACCTAGAATAATCTCTGATTGGAAAATGTTCGATGCGGATACTTCTTTTGCCTCATCAAGTAGTTGCTGAATATGTAACTCCATATCAATAATAGGGCTATATTTATCATTTAGTTCTTCTACTTTTTTCTCGGCAGCATTTAGCTTTGACTTACTTTCCTCAAGCTCAGCTTCAACTTTTTTGCGTTTTCGCTTTGATAGCCACGCAAAAAGAAGAGGTATAAAAAATATTAAAAGAGTAATTATTACTGCAATTGTGCTTCCTGAGCCGTCTTGTCCCATCAAAATATCCTTGTATTCAACTTATGACGTAGCTTCAAATCACCAAAAAAGAAACTAACTATTATTTTGACTAATATGTAATCTTATATTATTCATTTTAAACAAATACTCTTCTAATTCATGTGCATATTCCCGTGATTGCGAATCACTCATTTCGGCTTAATCCGATCACCTAAATCATCTTTTCTCTTTATCTTCTATTTTTACCCTAAGTGATCGGATTTCGCCAGTTTTCTCATCGATTTACCACCCTACTCGAATTCGATGACCGTTGTGGATTAAGCGCTAACAAGTGGTAACAAGTGGGGTCAGTGTAAACTTTATTCTCCGCCCTTAATCTGGCAGTCAGAAGGTCTGTCGTTTCCCCCAAACTAGGGCTGTTGCAGCCAGAGTTAGTACGTGTCAGGTTGCCATACATCCCCTAACCCTAAGACTCTGAATAAAGCAGCGAGTCTGACAATGTAACGAAGTCCATTGGACGGGAACTGAATCGTGAGAGGGTGTTCTTCCTGAGGAGTGCAACGACACCTTACGACTTACGACCCCGAATATGAAGCTTACATAAGTAAGCGGAAGCGGGTGAAGGAAGGCCGAAACTCTTGGTTCTAACCTGTTTTAGCTGCGATGTAGGGTGCTGGGTAACAGGTGTCGCCTATCCGACAGAAACAAGTTACAAACCAGTAGAGCTGAAATCGAAGAAGTAAATACTCTAGTGCAAACGCGGCTGTGACCTTCGACAGCAAGGCGAGATTTCACAGCATGAAACTCTCCGAGCGAGAGATAGGGTGAATATGGCAAAGCCATAAGCTCACCTGATTACCCATGAGGCTCAGCCATCTTTAACAGTCTATATGGCATAGGTGGCGTTCTAACTGCCACACTCATAAATCGTGGCAATAATTCAGTTAGATTAAAACGCCGATTGAACCGATAACAAAACTCGCCAAGATATCGCGGTAGATGCTCGGCGCTAATCGAGTGGTAAGCACCGTGCAGGGACATTTTAACATTACCTATCATTGTATTGACCCAACGAAAAGCTTCAATCTCTACACAACTCGCCCCTCCTCCAGTAACAAGACTAACGTGAGCACAGTGGGACTTTGTCACTGCTCGAAAACACGCCAATCCGTCCGATACTACAGTGCACCCATCTGATAGATGCATATCTGCCCAGTTCTTTATTTCTTGGGTCTTAAAACCATTCACAACATTCATATTCATGTGTAATGGCTGGCCATCATCGGTCAACGATATGGCTACTACGAAAGGTGTTTTGTTGCTGGAACCTCTTCCCGGTTTACCTCCATGCTGTTCGCCACCCCAATACACATCATCGAGCTGGACTATGCCAGATAGTGGCTTAGTATCATCACGTTCCTTCATGACCTGCATGATTTTTTGCTTTACTTTCCAGGCAGTGTTGTACGAAACGCCAATTTGCCTTTTTAACGCTAATGCTGATAAACCAGTCTTTGATTGTGTTATCAGATAGATGGCAATAAACCACGTTTGCAATGGAAGTTTAGTACTGGCAAAAATCGTATTGCTGGTCAGAGAAGTTTGGTGGTGACAATGATTGCATTGATAAAGTTTTCTGCTTTTTAACGAGCAGTATTTTGAAGACCCACAATCCGGGCATTGAAAGCCATGTGGCCACTTCCAGTTGAACAAGGCGGCGGAGCATTGTTCTTCTGAGCCGTAGTTTTTAAATAGCTCAATTAAGCTATACCCTTTTTGGAACTGCACTTTGTTTTTGG
Source organism: Shewanella benthica KT99 (assembly GCF_000172075.1). Classification (GTDB taxonomy): domain Bacteria; phylum Pseudomonadota; class Gammaproteobacteria; order Enterobacterales; family Shewanellaceae; genus Shewanella; species Shewanella benthica_A. The sequence continues at coordinate 12,410 of NZ_ABIC01000019.1, read as the reverse complement.
CCATTTTGCACCTCAAACACAACTGGGATTACTTACAGTATAACAATGGCTGACGATAGTGGGTAATCAGGTAAGCTCATGAACGAGAAGCATGAAAGCTGAACTGGCATTTGTATATAGACATATTTTATCGAACTGGCTCTTAAACATGGAGGTTATTTGATGTCGCAGAGGCTATAGGGACCCTTTCCGTCAATAGAGAGGGCGCCGTGTCATAGAAGTGTTTTCACTTAAGGTCGTTCATTCACATCCATGTGATCACGACATTCGTACATCCTGTACAGCACCCACGGCAGGTGATAGATAACCATGAAGTAATGGCATTCGCAACATTGCCAAATAACAATACAGCCAAATTCCACTTGGCCTAATTTGAGGCCAACACAATCCCCTCCTAGTACATCCTGTACTCCGGGGATAAGTATATCCATATACAGAAAAGCCCTGAGCATTTTCATGCTCAGGGCTTTTCTTACGAAACTCGAAACCTTAGGTTTCGACTAACATAAGTAACTCAAATACATTACTTACGGTTATGACGCTTACGCTCGTTCTCGGTCAAGTAACGCTTACGAACACGAATGTTCAACGGCGTAACTTCTACCAACTCATCATCATCGATAAATTCAAGCGCCTGCTCGAGTGTCATCGTGATTGGCGTAGTCAGTACTTGCGCCTCATCGGTACCCGATGCACGCATGTTAGTCAGCTGCTTACCTTTCAAACAGTTAACTGTTAAATCATTTGCGCGAGCATGAAGACCGATAACCTGACCTTCATAAACTTCTGCGGCGTGACCGATAAATAGACGACCACGAGCTTGAAGGTTAAACAGAGCGAAAGTCAGTGCTTTACCGGTAGCGTTAGAGATCAATACGCCACGAGCACGCTGACCGATATCACCGCCTTTCACTGGACCGTAATGGTCGAATGAATGGTAAATAAGGCCGGAACCAGAAGTCGCTGTCATGAAATCAGTTTGGAAACCAATCAAGCCACGGCTTGGAATGATGAAGTCGATACGTACGCGACCCTTACCGTCTAACTGCATGTCACGCATGTCAGCTTTACGGATCCCCAGCTTCTCGATAACAGAACCTTGATGCTGCTCTTCAATGTCAACAGTCAAGTTTTCGAATGGCTCACACATCTCGCCATCGATCTCTTTAACGATAACTTCTGGACGAGAAACGGCTAGCTCGTAACCTTCACGACGCATGTTTTCGATCAGAATTGACAGGTGAAGCTCACCACGACCAGAAACACGGAAACGATCCGGGCTTTCAGTCTCTTCCACACGTAGTGCTACGTTGTGTACTAGTTCCTGCTGCAGACGGTCAAGGATGTTACGTGAAGTCACGTACTTACCTTCTTTACCGGCGAACGGAGAGGTGTTGACCTGGAAGGTCATAGTCAGAGTAGGCTCATCGACAGACAGTGGTTCCAATGCCTCTACGTTAGTAGTAGCACAGACAGTATCTGAGATAAGTAGTTGACCCAGACCCGTGATAGCCACGATGTCACCGGCATTACCGACTTCGACTTCGTTACGCTCAAGACCCATGTAACCTAATACCTGGCCAATTTTACCGTTACGCTTCTTACCGTCGGCACTGATGATAGTGACCTGCTGGTTAGTCTTAACACTGCCGCGCTTGATGCGACCGATACCGATAACGCCCACATAGTTGTTGTGATCGATCTGGGAGATCTGCATCTGTAGATCACCTTCTGCATCAGCATTGGGTGCAGCAACTTTTTCGACGATAGTCTCGAACAATGGCGTCATGTCACCTCCAGAGACTTCAGGATCCAGACCAGCATAACCGTTCAATGCAGAAGCATAAACGATTGGGAAATCTAGCTGATCATCGGTAGCGCCTAGGTTGTCGAACAGGTCGAAGACTTGATCGATAACCCAATCAGGACGCGCGCCAGGGCGGTCAATCTTGTTGATAACCACGATAGGCTTAAGACCTAGGGCGAAAGCTTTCTTAGTTACAAAGCGAGTCTGCGGCATTGGACCGTCAACGGCATCGACAAGAAGCAATACTGAATCAACCATAGAAAGAACGCGCTCAACTTCACCACCGAAATCGGCGTGACCTGGAGTATCCACGATGTTGATACGGTAATCGTTCCACATGATGGCAGTGTTCTTGGCAAGAATCGTGATTCCACGTTCCTTTTCAATATCGTTTGAATCCATCACCCGCTCAGTGGCTTCTCCTCGGGTCTGAAGGGTTCCAGACTGCGACAGCAACTTGTCTACCAAGGTAGTTTTACCATGGTCCACGTGTGCAATAATGGCGATGTTACGTAAATTCTCTAACACTGATAAACCTCTTACCATCTATAATATAGTGGGATATTTGTAACAGCCTTAATAATAGCTGTTGCAATAAAAAACGTGTCATTCTACTCTAGCCAAGTGCTCTCGCACAGGATTATTTTTTAGTCAGCTATGAATAGTATGTTTTGTCTGCCTTCGCACCATCATGGTGATCGCACCAAAATCGACCAGTTGACGCACCATAATAGTGCATACTTTCATATCTGTGGGCAGCATGCCGCTTCTGTTTTATTGAAAATCATAACCTTACGCTTTTGGCACGAGTCTAGCATATTAAAAGTCAGAATCGCATAAGAAGCGCTAATATAATTTTAGAAATAAATAAGGGCTTAGCCTTTACCCTACTCGGAGACTTAGAATGTCAGCTGAATCAGTTTTACAACAACTCAAAGAATTAGAAGTTAAGTTTGTTGATCTACGCTTTACCGATACCCGTGGTAAAGAACAGCACGTCTCAATCCCTGCGCATCAGGTCGATGAAGACTTTTTTGAAGACGGCAAGATGTTCGATGGTTCATCTATTAATGGTTGGAAGGGAATCAACGAATCAGACATGGTGTTGATGCCAGATCCTGAAAGCTTCGTACTGGATCCTTTCACCGCAGATACCACGGCTAATATACGTTGCGATATTCTCAATCCTGGCACCATGACAGGTTATAACCGTGACCCACGCTCTATCGCCAAGAAAGCCGAAGAGTACCTGCGTTCTACCGGTATAGCAGATACCGTCCTGGTCGGTCCAGAACCAGAGTTTTTCCTGTTCGACGATGTTAAATATGGCGCCGATATGTCCGGCTGTTTCTATAAGCTAGACGCCGAAGAAGCCAGCTGGAACTCAGGAACCAGCTACGAAGGTGGTAACACGGGCCACAGACCCGGCGTTAAGGGCGGATACTTCCCTGTGCCTCCGGTCGATTCTTCACAAGATATCCGTAGCGCTATGTGTCTTATCCTCGAGGAGATGGGTCAGGTTGTCGAGGCTCATCACCATGAAGTTGCGACGGCCGGTCAGAACGAGATCGCGACTCGCTTCAACACACTAACGCTCAAGGCCGACGAAGTTCAGGTGCTTAAATATGTCGTTCATAACGTCGCCCATGTCTACGGCAAGACAGCCACCTTTATGCCTAAACCTATCGTTGGCGACAATGGTAGCGGTATGCACGTGCATATCTCGCTGGCCAAAGATGGCACCAACCTATTCGCCGGCGATAAATACGGCGGATTAAGCGAGTTGGCTATCTATTTTATCGGTGGCATCATCAAGCATGCACGTGCGATTAACGCTTTCTCTAACCCAGCCACCAACTCATACAAGCGCCTAATTCCACATTTCGAAGCACCGGTAATGTTGGCATACTCTGCGGCTAACCGCAGTGCTTCGATTCGTATACCTTTGGTTCCAAGCCCTAAGGGACGTCGTATCGAAATAAGATTCGGTGACCCAATGGCTAACCCATATCTGGCATTCTCGGCTATGCTGATGGCTGGCCTCGACGGTATCCAGAACAAGATCCACCCGGGTGAAGCCATGGACAAAGATCTATATGACCTGCCTCCTGAAGAGGCTGCTGAAATTCCAACAGTGGCAACTTCACTTGAGAATGCACTGGAATGTCTGGATGCGGATCGTGAATTCCTGACTCGCGGCGAAGTATTCAGTAACGATTTCATCGATTCATATATCACGCTGAAGACTGAAGATGTCGAGCGTGTTAATCAAACCACTCACCCTGTCGAATTCGAGCTTTACTACAGCTTATAATCTCAATGATGTATCCATAGCTGTAAGTTAAACAGCGAGTTTTTAAGGCCCTAAACATCTTGTTTAGGGCCTTTTTCTTGCCACTAGCTTTATTCCTACATCCCGCTTCATTGGATCTCGAGAGTAATCTCACTACCTAAAAAGAATAAAAATAGCTTCTAAATTGAGCAATTATGTTAGCTTGTGATCAGTCTCAGATAGAAGGAACTGTCATGCCTGCCAAAATCTCAACTTGTTTACGCCTTATCTTCATCGCTATTGCTTTCCTCTCCATAGGGACATTCAATGTCAACGCCAGCACCATAGAATGGCCTCAGGAAGTCACTAACAAGGAAGGGACTATTGTTGTTTACCAACCGCAACCCGAATCTCTTTCCGGTAATATCCTTCAGGGGCGAGCGGCTATGTCACTCGAGCTTATCGACACAGAGGACCCCATATTCGGAGCGTTCTGGTTCAGTGCACGTATCGATACCGATAATGACAGCGCGACAGTCAGAAATGTAAGAGTCACCCGAGTAAGGTGGCCAGATTCGACACAAGCTGACGAACAAAGGTTTACCCAAGTCGTAGAGAAAGCTTTGGCTGCAAGCAGCTTCGAGATATCTATGGACAAACTATCCGCCAGTCTTGCCAATGCCAAACAAGAAAAGAAAAGCCTACAAGCGATTAAAAATGATGCCCCAAATATTCTTTTTCGTCAGCAGCTCAGCGTTTTACTCTCGTATGATGGCCGCCCTCAATTTAGGGAGATAGAAAACAGCCCCTATGAACGTGCGTTAAATACGCCTTTCGCTGTTGCGCGCAATACTAAGACTAACAAGGTGTATCTCAGCAGTGGTACATTCTGGTACGTCGCGGATAAGCCAATGGGACCCTGGCAGATTACCCAGTATCCGCCAGCAGATCTGGTGAAGATGATACCCTCATCCGAGCAAGCAAGCGCTAAGGCTAGCAAGGCTCCGGCTGTGATAGCCGTCGATGAACCCAGCGAGCTGGTGGCAACCGACGGAAAGCCTGAGTGGAAGAGCCTAACTCAAGGCAAGCTACTTTATGTCAGTAATACAGAGACGGCATGGATAAGAGAGACAACGACTGGTGACATGTATCTACTCCTCTCCGGACGCTGGTTTAAAGCGAAGAAAGAGGCGGGTCCCTGGATATTTGTCCGCGCCGATAAGCTGCCCGCCAGCTTTAATGATATCCCGCCAGAGTCTGATATCGGCGGCTTAAGAGTCTCAGTCGCCGGCACATCGGAAGCCGATCAGGCTATGCTAGATGCACAGATCCCACAAACCGCGGCTATTAAACGTAGCGAGGCAAAACTTAACGTTACCTATGATGGTGAGCCTAAATTCGAATCCATTCCTGGTACTAAGGTGGCTTATGCCGTTAACACCGGTACTCAGGTTTTGAAGATTAATGACCAATATTACGCGGTCGACAACGGCGTTTGGTTCACCGCCAGCTCGGCAAATGGCCCATGGAAAGTCGCGGATAAAATCCCCACTGAAGAGTTAGCCAAGATCCCCCCCAGCTCGCCTGTCTACAACACCACCTATGTAGAAATCTATGATTCCACACCTGAGATCGTTTACGTAGGATACACCCCAGGTTATATGTGGTCCTATCCATACTACGGTGTGCCCGTCTACGGCACTGGCTGGTATTACCCTCCTTACTGGGGTAGATACTACTACCCGCGTCCACCGACTTGGGGGCTACATGTGGGTTACAACCCATGGACTGGATGGAATGTCGGCGTCAGTTGGAGTAATGGCTTCTTCAGTGTAGGTGTTGGCTGGAATGCAGGCTGGGGTAACCACTACTATCCGGGTCGCTGCTGCGGCGGTTACTATGGTGGTGGCTATCGCCGACCTGTGGTGATCAACACAGGTGACATTAATATTGGTAATAGCATCAGCATAGGTAACCGAACCAACATCTCCAATAAGCTGGTTAAAAATAACCATATCTCAGGCAATCGAGTGAATAGAAATAGCCTCTATAATCACCCGGAGAACCGAAAGCGTAATGCCGATCCTGCTAAGCTCAATAATAAGTTTAAGCAAGCGACTCATAATGCTGATCGTGCCAATAATGTCTTTGCCGACAAGAATGGTAACCTGGCTCGAGATAACGAGGGGCAATGGCAGAGCCGTGACAGAGGCAGTTGGACTCCCACGCCAGAGGTCCGCCAGCAAATCGATACAGGTTTAAGTAATAGAGATATCAGCATGCCTACGACTATGCCAGCCAGACCGAATAATGTCAGTCAGCAGATGAATAATCGTCACTTAGATCGTGAAGGACTAAATCGTTCTCGCAATGCCCGGCAACACGGCATGATGAGAGAAGGCAGGAGAGGACGTTAGCCACGAGCAATGAGTTATACCATTCCGAGTAAGTCTCTGAACTGACCAGATACTTATATGAAATGGTATTATATAGTTTGGCGCCTCTAGCTCACGGTAAGTCGGTGATCTGACATAATTAATGGGACTATTGTATGTGGCAAAAACTTGAACCCTATCGCTCGTCCATCATTTTACTGTCGGCTCTGCTTATCGGTGGTTGTGTCGGAGTCTTCGCCCCCGAGTTTGCCCTTAGACTCAAACCTATAGGGCAAATCTTCCTTAACTTGCTGTTTATGATAATCGTGCCACTCGTCGCCATCAGCGTGACCTCATCAATTGCGCGCATGACAGATTTGAAAAATCTCGGTGTTATTCTAGTCACTATATTGCTGGTATCGATTGTAATGGCAATTATTCCCGCACTGTCCATAGTCGGGTTAGCACTGGCTTTTGACCCAGCTCAAGGTGTCATATTGGACCTTCATCAGAGCGTCGAAACCGGCCCAGGCAACATGGACTTTGTAGGACTGCTTACCACTAATGATTTCGTCGGTTTACTCTCAAAATCGAATATATTAGCCCTCATTATTATGTCGGTGATTTCAGGTATTGCCATTGGTCAATCCGGTGAAGATGGGGGTAAGAGTCTCCCGCATGCTCGACAGCCTTAATACTGTCATCATGAAGATTGTTGCCATTCTTATGGTCGCCGCCCCTGTAGGCTTAGGCGCCTACTTTGCCTCGACTATGGCGAGTCAGGATACACATCTACTCGGTACATTTGCCCGCGCTATAGGCCTATTTTTCATCGCTGCCATCGCTTATTTCACCGTAGGCTCCACTTTCTATGCCTGGCTTGGAGGTGGCGTTAAGGGGGTTGCTCAGTTCTGGAAACATGCTATCGAACCTTCGGTTACCGCATTGGGCACCAGCTCTTCGCTGGCCACCCTTCCGGTCAATATCCGTGCTGCGGGTAAGATGGAGATCAGAGAAGAAATTGTCGATATCTGTTTACCGCTACTGGTCAATTTAAACAAGGGCGGCGCCTCGATGACCACCGCACTTAAAATCGTCTTCATCTATTCACTACTAGGCTTAGAGTTCACCCCGGATGTATTTGCCATCACGATTTTGATTTCGGTTTTGTCTGCCTTCGTTATAGGTGGCGTGCCCGGTGGCGCATTTTTAGGGGAGATTTTTATTGTCACCACTCTTGGCCTGCCTATTGAAGTCATTCCTATCCTAGTGATAATCGGCGCAGTTACCGATGCACCAGCGACCTTAATCAACGTGATCCACGATCTCAATGCGACACAGATCATCGAGCGGCTCAATGGCAAGCGCTATCAATAAGAGTTAGCTTCGTAGCACACCATTGTAGTCCAAAGCTTGGGGAGCCGGATTCAAAGTAATAGGCTCACGACACGAATGAATCCCAGATCACGTCGTCAGCACTATCTGGTCAGTACTTTATTTTTACCAGCTAACGACCACTTTAAATATCAAAATGAACATATGACTTTAGCTTAGATATTGCATAGGGATGAATAGGCGCAAAATGATTTACTTCTGATTTTTAACTGAAAAAAAGCTAATCTTGAAGAGCATACAAATATGTAACAAAGGAACTTCTATGCGCTTCTCCCTTACTATTTTTCTGTTGTTTTTTACCCTCTTCACCCAAGCCACGGTTTATAAGTGGGTCGATAAAGACGGCAAGATACATTATTCGGATAAACCCATCGAAAACGCTGAAACCGTCGAGTTTAAGAGCAATACTCAAAACCAGATAAAATTGCAGGCATTTAAGGCTAATTCTTCAACTAGCAATGACGATCAGGATTCATCAACTCAATATAACTTGAGTATCACCTCTCCCGACGAAGAGGAAACCATTTGGAATAACCAAGGCAAGATAACGATTATGGCTCGGATTTCCCCGAATTTAGAGGCCAAACATGTATTGGTTCTTCTGATGGATGGCGTTATAGTCGGCCCCCCACAAACCAGCCCTGTATTTAGCCTCAAAGATATCGACAGAGGCGAGCATAGCTTTGTTATCAAGGCTGTTGCACAAAACGGCAAACAACTTGCGTCAACACCACCAAGAAAGATATTTCTTCACAGAGCTATCATTCGTCGTCAGGCAACACCTACACTTTCACCAGGCGACCACTAATAAATCTTTTGATTTCATATAGTTATATTATTTATATGGGTAGTCAACTCAGTGAAGGGTATTGCGCGACGCACCAAAATGGTGCATTGTGATGGTGCATCTAATTTGCTTGGAGTCCAAATGGATCTAAAACACCTGCTAAACAACCTTATTACCGCCGTAATGGTCATAGATGTTGATCTTAGACTGTGTTATGCCAATGCCGCTGCGGAGCAGCTATTAGGCGTCAGCACCCATCGTTTAACTGAGCATTCCCTTGCAGATAATTTTCAAGTGTTAGGCGTAAGCACACAAATACTCAGCAATGCAATAAGGGATAACCAAGGGTTAACCATCAGTACCGCACCTCTAGTGACATTGGATAACCAACATCATATTGTGGATATTACCTTGACCCCATTGGAGCATGAGCAAGGTTTAGCTCTGCTAGAACTGAGACAGGTAGATCAGCAACGCCGCATCCATCAGCAACTGGCTCTCGATGCCCAACAGCAGGCAGCACAATATCTAGTGCGTAATTTAGCACACGAAATTAAAAATCCATTAGGTGGACTTAGGGGGGCGGCACAACTGCTTTCACGTGAGTTACATGATCCCGAATTACATGAATTCACCGATATGATTATCGAGCAGGCCGATAGATTAAGAAATTTGGTCGATCGCTTGCTTGGACCACAGAAGCCCAGCCAACATACATTGCAAAATATTCATCAAGTGATTCAAAAAGTGCTTACACTTGTCACCATGACGCTACCGGAAAACATCCAATTCAAGCAAGACTACGACCCTTCAATTCCAGATATCAATATGGATCCGGAACAGCTTCAGCAAGCTGTGCTTAATATTGTGCAAAATGCGGTGCAGGCCTTGGAAGGTATTGGTGGCAATATAACCATAAAGACACGCACCCAACACCAAGTCACTATTGGCACCCAGAGGCATAAAATCGTGATTGCCTTGTCTATTATTGACAATGGTCCAGGCATCAAACCTGAGCTCATGGATACCTTGTTTTATCCTATGGTGACAGGTAGGGCTCAAGGCTCAGGCTTAGGTTTGTCCATATCCCATAACTTTGCCAGATTGCATGGTGGCAGAATAGATTGTCAGTCGAAGCCTGGAGAAACCGAGTTTACAATTTTACTGCCAATAAAGACCACATAAAAGACAGCTGTAAAAAGATGACAACAAGCACGACACCAATAAAATTTGAATAGCATCACGGGAGAGCAGTATGACGGAGCAAGTTTGGGTACTCGATGACGACAGCTCTATTCGTTGGGTCGTAGAAAGAGCATTGAAGGGCGCGAAGATCTCCTCAGCAAGCTTTGCCGCGGCTGAGTCTCTATGGGAGGCACTGGAATTATCACAGCCTAAGGTGATCATCTCCGATATCCGCATGCCAGGTACAGATGGACTCTCTTTATTAGAGAGGCTTCAAATTCATTATCCTAATATCCCGGTCATCATAATGACCGCTCATTCGGATCTAGATAGTGCTGTGAGTGCATATCAGGCGGGGGCCTTCGAATACCTACCTAAACCATTCGATATCGATGAAGCCGTAACCTTAGTCGAACGAGCATTAACTCACTCTACAGACCAAACTATCAATACGGTAGCAGAGATACAAGTTAAAGCCCCTGAAATTATTGGTGAAGCACCGGCTATGCAGGAGGTCTTTCGAGCGATAGGTCGTTTATCACGATCTTCTATTAGCGTACTCATCAACGGACAGTCAGGCACAGGTAAAGAACTCGTCGCCAGCGCTCTGCACAAACACAGCCCACGAAAAAATAAACCCTTTATCGCCATCAATATGGCAGCCATCCCCAAAGATCTGATCGAATCTGAACTCTTTGGCCATGAAAAGGGCGCCTTTACTGGTGCCGCTGGAGTGAGGCAGGGCAGATTCGAACAGGCTAATGGTGGCACACTCTTTCTGGATGAAATTGGTGACATGCCTCTGGATGTTCAAACCCGATTACTCAGAGTCTTAGCCGATGGTCAGTTCTATCGTGTCGGCGGTCACTCTCCGATACAAGTCGATGTGAGAATAATAGCCGCAACCCATCAAGATTTAGAGCAGTTAGTACAAAATGGAGGCTTCAGGGAAGATCTGTATCATAGGCTTAATGTAATTAAGATCCACCTGCCGCCATTGTCACAACGAAGAGAGGACATACCACAACTCGCCAGGCATTTTCTTTCATCAGCCGCCAAAGAGATAGCTGTCGAACCTAAAGTTCTAACAGCAGAGACTGCCGAAAAACTCTCAGAACTTCCTTGGCCGGGTAATGTCCGTCAATTGGAAAATACTTGTCGCTGGCTCATGGTCATGGCATCGGGACAGGAGATATTACCTCAAGATCTCCCTCCTGAGTTACTCAAGGAGCAAAATCAAACTAGAAATCAATCATCCGCAGATCCATCGAATTGGCAAGAATCATTGAAACTTTGGATTGATGAGCGACTCTGTGCTGGTGAAAATAATCTCCTCACCGAAGTCCAACCTGCATTCGAGCGCATATTACTCGAAACCGCACTGGCCCATACCAATGGGCACAAACAGGAAGCCGCCAAGCGACTAGGCTGGGGGCGTAATACCCTCACCCGCAAGCTCAAAGAACTCTCGATAGATTAACAATCTCTCGCAAAAATGACTCAAGCCTACTTATAAAAGTAGGCTTTTTTATACCTAGAGCATAGGCAAGAAACTGATGTTTTGAGTCTGCAGTATGCAGCATTCAACGGCTTTGTAGCGAGAAGCGACATAGTCGCTGTGAACTGGGAACCCCGCTCAGCGGCGGGGCGACATCGGGAGTAGGCATTGCACGTACATGCTTAAGTGGATAAGCCACCTGCCTACCTTGAAATTGGATATGGGAAATAAAATCTATACTACGCCATCCTTGGCGTTCAAGGATAAGTACTTCCTGTACAAAAAAGCCACCTTATACCATTCTAAGTAAAAATATGATCTAATTGTGATCATATCTTCTTCATTTGTATTCATGGATAATTTTAAAAATACAGATTTCAATGCTCTTGCTCGTAGCCAGACATCCATTCAAATGAAGATGCGCTTACTTGCACTCGCTCACTTTCAAGATGGAAAGTCTCGGACTCAAATTTCTCAATTTTTAAAAGTGAGTAGAACCAGTGTCAACAAGTGGGTACATGTCTATTTAACAGAAGGCCTAGCAGGCTTACAAGAGAAACCACGTACTGGTAGTACCCACATTTATTAGCACTAAACAACGAGCGCAACTGGCTGACTACATAGAAAAAAGAGCAAGTAGCGCTCAAGGTGGTAGATTAACCGGGGCACATATTCATACCTATTTGGTTCAGTATGTCCAAGCAGAGGTATAGGCCAAGCAACAGTGGTTCCATGGACGAGTAAAGAAGCCATGATCCTGCACTTGAGACAGATCTCGGAAGTCACAGAAGCAGACAGACATGCAGTCGTTATTATGGATGGTGCTGGCTGCATACCGATGGCATTGCAGATGAATTCAATAATGTCAGCCTCATCAAATTACCCCCTTATTCACCTGAGCTTAATTCGATCGAACAAGTGTGGAGCTGGATGCGCCAGCACTGCCTTGCCAATCGAGTTTTCAAAAATTATGAAGACATTGTTGATAGTGTTTGTGAAGCCTGGAACACTTTCACCGAGAGTGCTGAAAGAGTGACAAAAATGTGTTCTAGGGATTGGGCGAATATGACCAGTTAATTTTCCAGATTGGT
>NZ_ABIC01000020.1 GCF_000172075.1 Shewanella benthica KT99 | reverse complement strand
TGATCATCTTGTAGCTTGGTAGCAAACTTTTTAAATAGCTCTTGTGCCAGTTCAGCACTGCCATTCATTTTCCAGTTACCAGCAACCATCGGACGTCTTAATGCCATTACCATCTCCTCTGAAAGCGGCGTGAATAATAGCGAACCACTTGTTAACTTACAATAGCTAAATCGCTAATTTTTTAGATTAATGCTCGAAGCGTTGCTTTTTCAACCGCCTCAAGCTGTTTATTAATCGTTGTGAGTATAAATAGTGCTATGCATGAAAGGGTCATCATAGATGCCCCTCACTAATTAGAAAAATCTAAACTAAGTTTCTGACTTTATCGGCAATATAATTTGCATGCATAAGCACATCGGCTTCGATATCTCCCTCGACCATGACGCGAATCAAGGGTTCGGTGCCGGACTTTCTCAGTAACACTCTGCCTCTCGCACCCAATTTAGTCTCGACCTCTAATTTAGCGTCGAGTACTTCCTTGGACTCTAACGGGTTATGCTCGCCTTCAAAACGCACATTGACCAGCACCTGAGGCAACATCTTGATATTCTCAGTCAAGTCTTCAAGGCTTGCATTTTGCCTTCTCATCGCGGCAAGCACCAGTATCCCAGCGACGATACCATCCCCTGTGGTGCCATGATCTAAGTTCAAAATGTGACCAGAATTCTCGCCACCGATGCGCCAATCATTCTGTTTCAATAGCTGCATCACGTAACGGTCACCCACTTTAGAGCGCAAGAATGGAATATCCAGTTCGGCTAAAGCCAGTTCGAGTCCTAGATTAGACATCAAGGTGCCAACAACGCCACCATGAAGCACGCCTCTTGATTTAGCATCGCACGCCAGAATATAGAGTATCTCATCACCGTCAACTACACGGCCATGGCGATCAACCATCATGATACGGTCGCCATCACCATCCAGGGCAATACCGAGGTCGGCTCCTGCGGATACCACAGTTTCACAAATTTTAGCCATAGACGTAGCGCCCACTTCATGGTTAATGTTTAAGCCATCAGGCTTGACACCTATGGCTATCACCTCGGCACCTAACTCACGGAAGACATTAGGCGCAATATGATAAGTCGCACCATGGGCACAATCGACCACGATTTTTAAACCATGAAGCGTCTGATCGGCGGGAAAATGACCTTTACAGTATTCGATATAGCGACCGGGAGCATCATCGATGCGGGAGACTTTACCTAACAGATGAGACTCGACGCAGACCAAAGGTTTTTCCAGCTCACGTTCAATTTCCAGCTCTATCTCATCAGCGAGTTTACTGCCGTCTGTGGAGAAAAACTTGATGCCATTGTCGTAATAGGGGTTGTGGGATGCACTGATAACCACCCCGGCTTCGGCTCTAAAGGTCCGGGTTAAATAAGCGACTGCTGGCGTAGGCATGGGCCCCACCAACATCACATTTAAGCCTGCCGCCGATAGACCCGCTTCCATTGCGGATTCGAACAGATAGCCTGAAATACGCGTATCTTTACCTATGATGACTTTATTCGTACCGCTTCTCGACAGCACACGACCGGCGGCCCAACCTAGTTTCAACGCTAGCTCAGGTGTCATTTTTCCCGCACCAACCTTGCCACGTATACCATCTGTTCCAAACAATTTCTTCACTTTACAACCCCGTTTGCCATCCCTTTCTAGGGATAAAATTTGGACTAATTTACAATCTATTGTTGACTCAAGCTGAATATTGGCTAAAAAGAATACTCTTAACCGGATCGACTAAAGTAGCTCTAAATCAAATCAAGTGTCGGTAATCATTACTGGCTTGAAACACGTTTAGACAATCTAGAGTTTCAACCACATCATGTACCCTTAAAATATTGGCGCCTCTTTGAGCCGCTATCAAGCCGCCAGCCAGACTGCCTGCTAAACGTTCTTTAGGCTCACGCATGAGCAGTTCACCCAGCATAGATTTTCTGGATAAGCCTATCAGTAGCGGTAATTTCAGCACCTTAAACTCAGCTAATCGGTTAAGTAACTCATAATTATGCGATAAGGTTTTACCGAATCCGAATCCTGGATCCAACAATATGTGCTGACGTTTAATTCCCGCCGCAATACAGGCATCGATTCTACGTTCAAAAAAAACGATAACATCTGCAACAATATCCCGATAATTCGGTGCTTCTTGCATGGTATCCGGTTGTCCCTGCATATGCATGAGACAAACAGGCACCTCAAGTAGGGCTACGCGTTCCAAGGCACCAGGAGCCTGTAAGGCTCGAACATCATTGATCAGATGCGCCCCGGCTTTAACGGCTCGCTCCATGACCTCAGGCTTACTGGTATCGATGGAGATCCAAACGTCATGATGCTTAGCGATATATTCGACTAAGGGCAACACCCTGCCTAGCTCTTCATCTAAAACAACCTCGGCCGCACCGGGGCGAGTCGACTCACCGCCTATGTCGATAATCTTAGCACCCTGCGACACCATGGCATCGATATGCTGACAGGCTAAGTCGAAAGAAGAGAATTCACCACCATCGGAAAATGAATCTGGAGTGACATTTAAAATGCCCATGACCAAGGTTTTATCTAAAGCTAGTGTACGGTGACCACTTTCGATTCGAAACACAGCAACTCCATTAAAATCAATAATGATAATACCATTCCATATAAGTATCTGGTCAGTTCAAAGACTCTCAGTTTTTTCAATTCAAGGCGCATTGATGAGGAAATGGTATAACACTCAAGGGACAAATCGCCAATACCGAAAACAAGAAAACCCCATGACGGGGTTTTCTTTATTCAATAATGATAGCTATTTAGCTGTAGACTCATCGGCATCTTTGATATCCGGTGTCACTTCAGAGTCGGCTTTTTCTTCACTCTCGGTGGAGCTTGCCTCCTCAGCCTTCGCTGAATCTCCATCCTTATCATCCTTGCTAGAACCATTATCATCCATGTCCCAATCGGCCGGAGCACGGACTTCACGACGCTGCATCAAGTCTTCGATCATGCTTGAATCTATGGTTTCATATTTCATCAAGGCATCTTTCATCGCATGAAGAATATCAATATTATCATTTAGATATACCCTAGCACGATCGAAATTGTTATCGATGAGCAGCCTAACTTCGGCATCTATCAGACTCGCGGTGTCATCGGACATATGTTGAGTCTTACCCATGCTACGTCCTAAGAAAACTTCATTTTCATCTTCTGCGTACAAGACGGGTCCTAGCTTCTCGGAGAAGCCCCACTGAGTCACCATGTTACGCGCAATCGAAGTCGCATACTTGATGTCCTGAGAGGCACCGGTAGAAATCCTTTCACTGCCATAGATGATCTCTTCGGCGAGACGTCCACCGTATGCCACCGAGATCTGACTCTCCAGCTTACGTCGAGTCTGACTGATAGAGTCGGCTTCCGGCAGGAAGAAGGTCACGCCTAAGGCGCGGCCACGAGGTATGATAGTCACCTTATGCACAGGATCATGCTCAGGCACTAAACAACCTACAATCGCATGACCAGCTTCATGGTACGCCGTCATCGCTTTCTCTTCTTCTGACATCACCATGGAGCGACGTTCCGCGCCCATCATGATCTTATCTTTCGCACTCTCGAACTCTTCCATGCTGACGACAGTGCGATTGCCGCGAGCGGCAAACAGAGCCGCCTCGTTCACCAGGTTGGCGAGATCGGCACCTGAGAAACCAGGAGTACCACGAGCGATAACACTCGCCTTAACGTCATCGGCCAGAGGCACTTTACGCATATGCACTTTAAGTATCTGCTCACGACCACGTACATCGGGAAGACCAACAACCACCTGACGGTCGAAACGCCCAGGACGCAGCAATGCAGAATCGAGTACATCGGGTCTGTTGGTCGCAGCGATGACGATGACACCTTCGTTACCTTCGAAACCATCCATCTCGACCAGCAACTGGTTCAATGTTTGCTCACGCTCATCGTTACCACCACCGACACCAGCGCCACGTTGACGGCCGACGGCATCGATCTCATCGATAAAGATGATACAAGGGGCAGACTTCTTCGCTTGCTCGAACATATCACGCACTCGAGAAGCACCGACACCAACAAACATTTCGACGAAATCTGAACCTGAGATGGTAAAGAACGGCACTTTTGCCTCACCGGAGATAGCCTTGGCCAGCAAGGTCTTACCCGTACCCGGAGGACCGACGAGCAGTATACCAGTGGGAATACGCCCACCTAACTTCTCAAATCTTGTCGGTTCTTTGAGGTAATCAACCAGTTCCTTAACGTCCTCTTTCGCTTCGTCACAGCCAGCGACGTCACCAAAAGTGGTCTTGATCTGATCTTCACTCATCAGCTTAGCCTTGCTCTTACCGAACGACATGGCACCTTTGCCACCACCGCCCTGCATCTGACGCATGAAGAAAATCCATACCCCGATAAGCAATAACATAGGGAACCAAGAGATAAAGATCTGGGTCAGGAACCCGGATTCTTCAGCTTCTTGTCCCTTCATAGTCACACCTTTACGATCGAGATCGTTAATCAGATCTTGATCATACATGGGCATGATAGTCGTGAATTTTTCTCCGGTACGTTTAGTCCCTTCGATCGTTCGTTGATCGCTCTTGATTTCGACGGTGCTTATCTGACCACTACGAACATCATCTAAAAAAGCAGAATAATCCATCTTCGACGCAGTGGTAGAAGAGGGGGAGTAGCCCTGAAATACAGACATCAACACAACAGCGATGACTACCCAGAGAATTAAATTTTTTGCCATATCACTCAAAATTACTAGACCTCATACAGTCTTGCGATAACAGACGTTAGGGTACTACAACTTGTACCCAGTCGCCACAAGATAGACTTCTCGCGAACGTGCTCGCGAAGAGTCTGGCTTACGTGTTTTAACCTTTTTAAATGCGGCTCTCACCGACTTCATGTATTCTTCAAAGCCCTCCCCCTGAAAGACTTTGACTGCGAAACAGCCATTTGGAGCCATCACTTGATGGCACATGTCTAAGGCTAATTCCACCAGATACATGGCCCGTGGCTGATCGATACCACCGCTACCACTCATGTTCGGTGCCATGTCAGACAAGACCACATCCACTTTCCCATCTCCGACTCGAGTAAGCAAGGCATCGAGCACCTTTTCTTCTCGAAAATCACCCTGAAGAAAGTCTACACCAACTATGGGATCCATAGCTAAAATATCGCAAGCGATAACTTTCCCTCTGTCTCCGACAAGCTTAACGGCAACTTGGGACCAACCACCGGGGGCGGCCCCTAAATCCACCACAGTCATACCAGGCCGAATCAACTTATCTTTCTCCTGGATCTCCTCTAATTTAAACGCGGCGCGCGAGCGCAATCCCCGTTTTTGAGCTAATTTGACATAGTGATCATCAAAATGTTCCTGCAACCAACGGGAGGAACTCGCTGTTCGTTTTTTACCTGACATTCAACATCCGCAACAAATGAGAGTTACATAAAGTGTATATAAGGGTAGAATAGCCGTTTTTCAATAGTAACTCAGCATAAAGTTGGTATAAATGAACTTAACAACCAAACAAAAACAACACTTGAAAGGCTTAGCGCATGATTTGAAGCCTGTAGTGATGCTTGGTTCCAATGGTCTGACTGAAGGTGTACTGGCGGAAATTGATAATGCACTCACTCACCATGAACTGATCAAAGTGAAACTTGCCTCGGGTGACAGAGAGTTAAAAAAAGCAATTGTCGACGCCATTGTTCGTGAGACTCAAGCCGTACAAGTACAGCTTATCGGTCACGTACTTATACTTTTCCGCCAGTCTGAAGAGATGAAAATCGCCATTCCTAAGGCAAAGTAAGCACCTTCTATCGAAAACGGAGCCAAATTAATCTTTGGCTCCGTTTTTTTATGCCTGTTTTATCATCGCTAACGTTACATACTATTCCATATGATTTAACAAAAAAGCCGCTATTAGCGGCTTTTTAACATCTCCCGGTATTACACTGGGTATCCCATCATTAGCAATGAATGAATGGATGCAAAAATATCTGCTTAAATATACTCTACAGCAATTATCTCATAATCTGTGGTGCCACCTGGGGTCTGAATATTCACCTCATCATCGAGATTCTTGCCTACCAAACCTCGTGCTATAGGTGAAGTTACAGAAATCAAATTCTCTTTAATATTTGCTTCATCTTCACCCACAATGCGGTAAGTCGATTCGTCTTCGGTCTCGACATTGAGTATAGTCACCGTGGTACCGAAAATAATACGACCACTATTCTCCATCTTAGTCACGTCGATAATCTGCACATTCGACAGTTTACCTTCGATATCACGAATTCGCGCCTCACAAATGCCCTGTTCTTCACGCGCAGCATGATACTCGGCATTCTCTTTAAGATCGCCAAGCTCTCTGGCTGTGCCTATCGCCTGAGTAATACTGGGGCGCTGCTCAAACTTCAGATGCGTTAACTCTTTTCGCAGTTGCTCGGCACCAACAACTGTCATAGGAACCTTATTCATATCCTCTTTCGTCTCCTTAAAACAAAAGCAGTCTCTATCGGCACATGCTGGGCCAATAAAGTAAAGTAATTCGGGAATAAGCTCATTCTATACGTTCATCACCTCAGATGCTATCCCACTTTCTCTGTTATACCAATCGGTATAACAAAGAGGTCAACTCAGAGTTATTTTTGGCTGCATAATTCAAGGCGAAAGGGTGAGAGAATGGTGATCCATTTTGAACTCATTCAACACAGAAGTAGGCTGCCAAAAACACTCCTGAAAGGCGAGTTTTAGCACTTCCGATACGGCGTTAACGAGCTTAAACGTAGAATAACTATGTTCCTCACTCGTTGCTAGCAACATGGATGTTGTGAATGTCATTTATGCAGGAGCAATTAATGGCCTTACCTCCAAAGCGCTAAACTCTCGCTGAGTGACCACACCTTTATACCGATTGGTATTAACATGTGCCTCAGTAAAAGTCTTAAGCTTGCCAAGGACCTTTCTGGCAGAAAAATATTGCTTGTAGATGTTAAAACAATAAAAAAGGCCGCAGATGCGGCCTTTTTCTTAATTAACGAGTCTTACTTGAGGCGTTTATGCCACTCTTGTATCGAAGTCACAGTGCTTCTGTCATCGGCGGAATGTGCCATACATGTGGCAAATGCAGCATTCAAGGTCGTGGTATAATCTACCTTGTATCGCAATGCACCGCGTCGAAGCTGGCGAGAGTCTTCAATCGCCTGACGACCTTCGGTGGTGTTAATAATATAGGTGTATTCACCATTCTTGATACGGTCAAGAATATGCGGACGCCCTTCATGTACCTTGTTAACCAGACGCGGGTTAATCCCCGCCTCGCCGAGGACAACTGCAGTACCATGGGTTGCATCGATTTCATATCCGAGTGCAATCAGTTTCGAAGCCAAGTCCGCTACCCTCTGCTTATCGCTGTCACGAACCGATAGCAAGGCACGACCGGACTTAGGCACTGTGGCTGTGGCACCCAGTTGCGCCTTAGCATACGCTTCGGCGAAAGTGTCACCTATACCCATCACCTCACCAGTAGAGCGCATCTCAGGGCCAAGCATAGGATCGACACCCGGGAACTTGTTAAATGGCAACACAACTTCTTTCACCGAGAAGAAAGGTGGAATCACTTCCTTGGTAAAATTTTGCGACTTGAGGCTTTGACCCACCATAACACGAGCGGCTATCTTAGCTAAAGGTACGCCAGTTGCCTTAGAAACAAATGGTACAGTACGTGCGGCGCGAGGGTTTACTTCGATCATATAGATCTCATCGTCCTTCACGGCAAACTGCACATTCATCAAGCCAATAACCCCGAGTTCTATGGCCAGTTTCTCCACCTGATCACGCATACGATTCTGCACATCTTCACTTAGGCTATAGGGAGGTAATGAACAACCTGAATCCCCCGAGTGTACGCCAGCTTGCTCGATATGTTCCATGATAGAGCCAATAACCACAGTCTCACCATCACAGATAGCATCGATATCGATCTCGATGGCATTATCTAAGAAACGGTCAAGCAATACAGGAGAGGAGTTTGACACGCTCACGGCTTCGTTGAAGTAGCGACGCAAATCTTGCTCATCGTAGACTATCTCCATCGCACGACCACCGAGTACATAAGATGGACGAACCACTAGCGGATAACCGATACGCTCAGCCGAGATAATCGCATTTTCGACAGTAGTGACCGTATCGTTTTCTGGCTGTTTCATCTCCAGACGCTGAATCGCCTTCTGAAAACGCTCTCTGTCTTCGGCGCGGTCAATAGCATCCGGGCTGGTACCGATTATAGGGACGCCGGCAGCTTCGAGCTCACGAGCTAACTTAAGCGGTGTTTGACCACCATATTGCACGATAACGCCCTTAGGCTTCTCGATACGCACAATCTCGAGCACATCTTCCAGAGTCACAGATTCAAAATAGAGTCTGTCGGACGTGTCGTAATCGGTTGATACAGTCTCAGGGTTACAGTTGATCATGATGGTCTCATAACCGTCTTCACGCAATGCCATAGCCGCATGCACACAACAATAATCAAACTCGATTCCCTGGCCAATCCTATTGGGTCCGCCGCCTAAGATGATGATCTTGTCACGATTAGATGGATTCGCCTCGCACTCTTCCTCATAGGTAGAGTACATATAAGCGGTATCGGTTGAGAACTCAGCGGCACAAGTATCGACGCGCTTATACACAGGATGAATCTCAAGCTTATGACGTAACTTACGAACTTCTGACTCAGTGACTCCCAGCAGATCCGACAAACGTAAATCAGAGAAGCCTTTACGCTTAAGCTGGCGCAAGAAAACCTCATTCAGACCCGACATGCCGACGTCTTTGACCTGAGCTTCAAAATTCAGCAGATCTTGTATCTGTACCAGGAACCAAGGGTCGACATTAGTCAGCTCGTAGATATCATCGAGAGAAAGACCGGCACGAAAGGCATCGGCAATATACCAAATCCTGTCTGCGCCGGGCTCTTTAAGCTCGTGGCGAATTCTTTTCATCGCATCGGCATCTTGGATATCGATAATTGGATCTAGGCCATTCTTGCCGACTTCGAGTCCACGCAGTGCTTTTTGCAGTGATTCCTGGAACGTACGGCCAATGGACATCACTTCACCAACCGACTTCATCTGAGTGGTCAGACGGTCATTTGCACCGGCAAACTTCTCGAAGTTGAAGCGCGGCATTTTGGTCACCACATAATCGATGGCAGGCTCGAATGAAGCAGGGGTAGTACCGCCTGTGATATCATTCTTTAGCTCATCGAGAGTGTAACCCACAGCCAGCTTAGCGGCGATTCTAGCAATCGGAAAGCCCGTCGCCTTAGACGCTAATGCCGAGGAGCGTGAGACTCTTGGGTTCATCTCTATGACAACCATACGGCCATCTTTCGGGTTGATGCCAAACTGTACGTTAGAACCGCCCGTCTCCACGCCGATCTCACGCAGAACCGCAATAGAAGCATTACGCATCAACTGATATTCTTTATCCGTCAGTGTCTGAGCTGGAGCCACAGTGATCGAGTCGCCGGTGTGCACGCCCATGGCGTCGAAGTTCTCGATAGAGCAGACTATGATGCAGTTATCGTTCTTGTCACGCACCACTTCCATCTCGTACTCTTTCCAACCGATAAGCGACTCATCAATAAGCAGCTCGCTGGTTGGCGACAGGTCCAGTCCTTGAGTACAAATCTCTTCGAATTCTTCTATGTTATAGGCAATACCGCCGCCGCTGCCACCCATGGTGAAAGACGGGCGAATAATACACGGG
Organism: Shewanella benthica KT99; assembly: GCF_000172075.1. Taxonomy (GTDB): domain Bacteria; phylum Pseudomonadota; class Gammaproteobacteria; order Enterobacterales; family Shewanellaceae; genus Shewanella; species Shewanella benthica_A. The sequence goes on along the minus strand of NZ_ABIC01000020.1, from coordinate 63,189 downwards.
AAACCCAAAGTTTCCTGCACCGCGAATGCCTCTGCCATCGTATGGGCAAAACCCGCACGTGGACACTCGAGGCCAATGGCTTTCATCGCCTTATCGAAACGGCCACGGTCTTCGGCTTTGTCGATGGCATCGGCTGTCGCGCCAATCATCTCGACATTAAATTCTTTAAGCACGCCCTTGCTTTCAAGCTCCAGCGCACAGTTAAGTGCAGTTTGGCCGCCCATGGTAGGCAGAATCGCATCGGGACGCTCTTTGGCAATAATATTACGCACAACTTCCCAATGAATTGGCTCGATATACGTCGCATCGGCCATCTCAGGATCTGTCATAATAGTGGCTGGGTTAGAGTTAACCAGAATAACTCGATAACCCTCTTCACGTAGCGCTTTACACGCCTGGGCACCGGAGTAATCAAACTCACATGCCTGACCGATAACAATCGGGCCTGCACCCAGGATAAGAATACTTTTTATATCTGTACGTTTTGGCATTGCTTAAACCTTCTGCTGATTACTTGGCGTTTTGACGATAAAGCTCGATAAGTTCAATAAAGTGATTGAACAAAGGTGCTGCATCATGTGGACCTGGGCTCGCTTCAGGGTGTCCCTGGAAGCTAAATGCAGGCTTATCTGTCAAATGTATACCTTGCAATGAACCATCAAACAATGACTTATGAGTCACCTTGATGTTGGCTGGTAGACTCGTTTCATCGGCAGCAAAACCGTGGTTTTGGCTGGTGATCATCACATTACCTTGCTCAAGATCACTCACCGGATGATTGGCACCATGATGACCAAACTTCATTTTAAGGGTTTTAGCACCGCAGGCGAGAGCCAACAGTTGATGACCGAGACAAATACCAAACACAGGGATCTCTGTCTTGAGGATCTCCTGAATCGCCTTGATAGCATAATCACATGGCTCAGGATCACCTGGGCCATTCGATAGGAATATCCCATCAGGCTTCATCGCCAGCACTTCAGATGCAGGTGTCTGTGCCGGAACCACAGTGACATCACAACCACGATCTACCAGCATACGTAAGATATTACGCTTCACACCGTAGTCGTAAGCAACGACCTTGTATTTAAGCTCTGATTCAGGCTTATCTTCGGGTAAACCACCGACTAGACGCCAACTACCGCTACGCCACTGATAGGCTTTTTCTGTGGTGACTTCTTTGGCTAAATCCATGCCTTTTAAACCAGGAAACGCTTTCGCTGCGGCTAATGCCTTAGCAATGTCATCCTCACCGACTAAGATACAGCCGGCTAGCGCGCCTTTTTCACGTAAAATACGAGTCAACTTTCGAGTATCAATATCTGCAATACCAACAACATTGTTAGCTTTTAAATATTCACCCAAGCATTGCTGACTACGAAAATTACTGGCCATAAGAGAAAGTTCTCTGATGATCAGACCACAAGCATGGATGGCATCGGATTCTGTATCTTCATCATTGGTTCCAGTATTACCAATATGAGGATAAGTTAGAGTTACGATCTGGCGAGAATAAGAGGGATCTGTGAGGATCTCCTGGTATCCTGTCATGGAAGTGTTAAAAACCACTTCACCAACAGCATGTCCATCGGCACCAATTGCAGTGCCAGAGAATACAGTTCCATCTTCGAGTACGAGTAAGGCAGACTTTGTCAACGCGACCTCCATAAAGAGCCAAGCTATTGAAATACAACTTTATTATTTTATAGTAATGAGCCAAGCTTCAATAAAAACAAAAAACCGGCAAATTCATGCGACTATACACAAGCTTGCTGTGACCGTCTACTCATTTGTATTTAAAGAGCAAAAAAAACCGCCTGATTGGCGGTTTATTAAAAACTTTATTTGAGACCCAATACCTGCTGCATATCATAGAGACCGGCATCTTGATTGACTAACCAAACCGATGCTCGCATGGCACCATTGGCGAATGTCATACGACTCGTTGCCTTATGGGTGATCTCCAATCGCTCACCGATATCGGCAAACATGACGGTATGCTCACCAACGAGATCCCCGGCGCGTATGGTAGAGAAGCCTATGGTTTCTCGATCACGCTCTCCGATCATGCCTTCACGACCGTAAACAGCACATTTTTTAAGATCACGGCCTAAAGTTTTGGCAATCACTTCGCCCATCTTGAGTGCCGTACCAGAAGGCGCATCTTTCTTGTACCTGTGATGCCCCTCGATGATCTCTATATCGGTGTAATCACCCATGACTTTAGCCGTCAACTCCAGAAGTTTCCACATCAGGTTAACCCCAACAGCCATATTGGGTGCCATCACAATAGGAATCTGTTTAGCATAAGTTGAGATCTGTTCTTTTTGGGCATCGGTGAAGCCAGTAGTGCCTATAACAATAGCCTTAGCATGTCTGGCACACCAATCAGCATGGTTGACACTGGCTTCCGGAGAGGTAAAATCGATGAGCACGTCGAAAGCATCGACGGTTTTATCCAGCGAATCTATGATAGGCACGTTCATCGCCCCCACTCCAGCAAGCTCACCGGCATCGACGCCTATCAGAGTCGAACCGGCTCTTTCAATCGCAGCACCTAGATAGATAGCAGGCTGAATGCGCGCAGCTTCAATAAGAGTACGTCCCATGCGGCCACTGCCGCCAGTAATAGCCACTCTTACTTGTTCAGTCATAGTATCACTTCCTCTAATGCTATCTAGCTAAATTATATAACGGGCAGCTCACCTTTTTATAGTCATAAAAAAGGAACTGTTAATTCATATTCTAAAAAAATGCCTAAGGGTTAACTTAGGCATTAAATGATCTTGAATTAAAGAATGTCGAGTAATTCGACTTCAAATATCAATGCGGAGTATGCTGGGATAGAAGCCCCCGCACCACGTTCACCATATGCCAAGTGATGAGGAACATAAAGTCTCCACTTAGCACCCACTGGCATAAGTTGTAGCGCCTCGGTCCAACCGGCAATCACACCTGACACTGGGAACTCGGCAGGTTGGTCACGAACCACTGAGCTATCGAATACATCACCATTGATGAAAGTACCGTGATAGTGAGTACGAACCGTAGCGTCAAGACTTGGCTTATCACCCTCGCCTGCATTCAAAATCTCATATTGAAGACCAGAGCCAAGCGTTACTATGCCATCACGCTTAGCATTCTCACTGAGGAAAGTTTCACCTTCGGCAGCTGCCGCTTCGGCAGTTGCTTCCTGAACTTTCTGAATACGCTGACTGATCTCAGTAAAGGCTGTTTGAAGCTCTTCCGTGCCAACTTGGCTCTCTATACCTTCAAATGCATCGGCAAGGCCTAACTGAACGGCTGAGATATCGATACCTTCGAACGAATTAGCAGCCAACTGCTCGCCAAGTTGACGACCTACGCCGTAACTTGCTTGCGCTTCAATACTAGTGAACTTGTCAGACATAATGATTCTACTCTCAGTAATTCAATTAATTTTCGCGCGTCAGTTTAACATAAAACTAAAAAAGTGTTCTTTATAAGCTCAGGTTTATTTTGCAATCTGACAGCGATTGTTTACTTTGTCCTTACTCGCCAGATAAAGAGGCATAACTTGCGCCTGCATTTGGCTTAGGTCATCGATTCTGTGACTGTGAGATGGATGGGTAGACAGTAACTCGGGGCCTTGATCCCCTCCCGCCTTGGCCATATTCTGCCAAAGCAACATACTTTGACTCGGATCAAATCCCGCTCGCGCCATCAACTCCACTCCCATGATATCGGCCTCACTCTCCTGCTCACGACCATAGGGTAATATAAAGCCGACCTGAGTACCTAAACCTAGCGCCGCCATATACAGGTCTTTATTACTGACCCCTCCAGCACCTAGCGCCGCATCAGCCAATTGCATACCAAGCCCGGTCATCTGCGCGCGGGACACCTGCTCATTGCTGTGATTTGCCAGTACATGAGCCACCTCATGGCCAATGACAGTGGCCAATTGATCTTCATTTTCAGCAACGTTTAGCAAACCAGTATAGACACCGATATGTCCACCAGGCAGAGCGAACGCGTTAACTTGATCGGACTCAAACACCACCACATCCCATTTAAGCGACTTATCGGGTAAGACTCGAGTCACTCGATTAGCCACGCAGTCTACATAAGTCACCAGCTTGCTATCTGTGCTCAGCCTCTCCTGCTTTTTAATCTGCTCAAAAGATTGGTCTCCCATCTGATTAATCTCCTCAGATGAAAACAGCAAGGTCTGACTACGGCCTGTTGGAGATTGATGAGTGGCACAGCCAGATAAGATAAAGGCCGAAAGGAGTAATGCAGGTATAGATTTCATCAGAAGATGGTCCTTTGTAATACAAGTTCTAGGTTCTAGGTTCTAGGTTCTAAAAAAGATTATATCAAACTTTCGTTAACTTTTAGCCATACATTACTACCACAATTAACCATCCTTGGATTGTGGCATAAGTGTTCCAGACACAAATATCACAATTAAGTTATACGCCAATGTTCAAAATAGGAGGGCTTTTAGCTAAAGAGGTTTTTTTTACGCAAGAAAAAAACCTCGCAAAGCGAGGTTTTATAAATTTAATTTCAGCGATAGCGCTTTGAAATTAAATTAGGTATTCAAGTCCTGGAAGAACTTCTTCACACCATCGAAGAAACCTTCGGCTTTCGGACTGTGCTTCTTAGAAGCATCCGCGAGTGTCTCGTCGAATTCGCGTAACATCTCTTTCTGACGTTCGTTAAGTTTGACCGGAGTTTCCATGACCACCTTACACAACAAATCACCCACTGCATGGCTGCGTACAGACTTGACGCCCTTACCACGCATGCGGAACATACGACCCGTTTGCGTCTCTGCTGGTATCTTAAGGTTCACCTTACCATCGAGTGTCGGCACTTCAATACCACCACCGAGTGCGGCTTTACCGAATGAAATGGGCACTTCACAGTAGAGATTATTACCATCACGAACGAAGATTGAGTGTTCACGAACGCTCACCTGCACGTAAAGGTCTCCTGGATGAGCACCATACTCACCCGCTTCACCTTCGCCAGACAAACGAATACGATCGCCATTGTCGACACCGGCCGGGATCTTAACCGACAAGATCTTGCTCTTCTCAACGCGACCTTCACCATGACACTTATTACAAAGATCTTTAATGATCTTGCCACGTCCATGACAGGTAGGACAAGCTTGCTGCACCGCGAAGAAGCCTTGGCGCATCTGCACTTGGCCTTGACCATGACAGGTACCACAGGTTGTTGGCGAGGTGCCTTTCTTAGCGCCGCTGCCATCACAGCTATCACAGGTTGCCAACTTGGGAATGCGAAGCTCTTTAGTCAGACCTTTAACCGCCTCTTCCAAAGACAGCTCAAGATTGTAGCGCAGATCACTACCACGAGCAGCCTGACGTTGGCCACCACGACGGCCACCACCGAAGATATCACCAAACCTGTCACCGAAAACATCACCGAAATCGGCATTGCCACCGCCACGATTAGGATCGACCCCCGCATGGCCGAATTGGTCATAGGCTGCCTTCTTATCGCTATCGGTAAGGATTTCGTAAGCTTCCTTTATCTCTTTGAAATTGGCTTCTGCGGCTTTATCGCCTGGGTTGCGATCCGGGTGAAACTTCATGGCTAAACGCTTATAAGCCTTTTTAATTTCACGTTCGCTGGATTCACGACCAACACTTAATACTTCGTAATAATCTCGCTTCGACATATTCTCACGCTTTCTTTGCTGATGTGGTAGCTATTCTAGTCGCTAATCTTGTAGCTCAAATCACAACTACGGGCATTAGAGTTTCCCCTAACGCCCGTATTCAATAACTCGGGGTTAGCCTTTATTACTTCTTGTCTTCTTTAACTTCTTCAAACTCTGCATCAACAACATCTTCGTCAGGCTTAGCCGCTTGTGCTTCGCCTTCTGGTGCTTGTTGTCCCTGCTCCGCTTGGGCCTTAGCCTGGGCAATTTCCATCAACTTAGACGATGCTTCCATCAGTTCTTGAATTGCTTTGTCAATTGCTTCCTTGTCTTTACCTTGAACCGCGGTGTCGACAGCAGCAATAGCAGCTTCGATCTTCTCTTTATCGTCACTTTGCAGTGCTTCACCCGCTTCTTCTATCTGCTTCTTAGTGGTATGAACCATGCCATCGGCCTGGTTACGAGCCGTTACTAACTCTTCGAACTTAGCATCTTCATCGGCATGAGCTTCGGCATCACGTACCATAGCTTCTACTTCTTCCTCACTCAGACCAGAAGAAGCTTTAATGGTGATTTTCTGCTCTTTGCCCGTTTTCTTATCGGCCGCAGAAACATGCAATATACCATCGGCATCGATATCGAAGGTAACTTCAATCTGTGGCTGACCACGTGGCGCTGCACCAATTCCTTCCAGGTTAAATTGACCCAGAGACTTGTTACCGCTCGATTGCTTACGCTCACCCTGAAGTACGTGAATAGTCACTGCACTCTGGTTATCATCGGCAGTAGAGAAGGTTTGCTGTGCCTTAGTCGGAATAGTGGTGTTTTTCTCGATAAGTTTAGTCATCATGCTACCCATGGTCTCAATACCCAGAGACAGAGGTGTAACGTCGAGTAGCAGTACATCTTTCACTTCACCAGAAAGTACACCAGCCTGAACTGCTGCACCGATAGCAACCGCTTCGTCCGGGTTAACGTCTTGACGAAGTTCTTTACCGAAGAACTCAGAAACCTCGGCGCGAACCTTAGGCATACGAGTCTGGCCACCAACAAGAATCACTTCATTGATATCTGACACTGAAAGGTCTGCATCGGCTAAAGCAATTTTTAATGGCTCAAGAGTACGAGTGATCAGGTCTTCAACCAGAGACTCAAGCTTGGCACGCGTGATCTTAACCACTAAGTGCTTAGGACCTGATGCATCGGCAGTGATGTAAGGCAGGTTAACTTCAGTCTGTGTGGTGCTGGAAAGTTCGATTTTTGCTTTCTCTGCTGCTTCTTTAAGACGCTGCATCGCCAATGGATCGTTACGTAGATTTAGACCTTGCTCCTTCTTGAACTCATCGGCAAGATACTTAATCAAACGGTTATCGAAATCTTCACCACCTAAGTGAGTGTCACCATTAGTCGCGAGTACTTCGAAGGTTTGCTCACCATCGACACTGTCTATTTCTATGATAGAGATATCGAAGGTACCGCCACCTAAGTCGTATACGGCAACTATGTTATCGCCTTGCTTCTTATCGATACCGTAAGCCAGTGCTGCAGCAGTAGGTTCGTTGATGATACGCTTAACTTCAAGACCGGCGATACGGCCAGCATCTTTAGTCGCTTGACGTTGTGAATCGTTGAAGTATGCAGGAACGGTAATCACAGCTTCGGTGACTTCTTCACCTAAGAAATCTTCGGCAGTCTTCTTCATTTTCTTCAAGGTTTCGGCCGAAACCTGAGGAGGAGCCATCTTCTTACCGTGAGCTTCAACCCATGCATCACCATTATCTGCTGCTATGATATTGAACGGCATGATGTCAACATCACGCTGAACTTCGTCATCTTTAAAACGACGACCGATAAGACGCTTAATGGCGTAAAAAGTATTAGTCGGGTTTGTCACAGCCTGGCGCTTTGCAGGTTGACCAACCAAAATCTCATCGCCAGTATAGGCGATAATAGAAGGCGTAGTACGTTCGCCTTCGGCATTTTCTAATACACGTGGTGTGCCGCCGTCTAATACAGCTACGCAAGAGTTTGTTGTGCCTAAATCGATACCAATAATTCTACCCATGGGGTGCTCCTGAAATCTTTTCTTAAGGAATGCTAAATTTGTTATCTGATGGAGATATGGGGTTAGTAAAAACGATTTCAAGCCTGAAATTAAGTTAGTAAGAAATAGTTCTTAATAATTTTATCTCAGCGAATGGCTTGCTATATTAGGTTTTACTTTGGCGCTAACCGACCCCATAATCTTGCCTTAACCTCTATATTGGGCCGTTTACATTGATTACAAGTGTAAATAGATAAAAACTGCCCACTTGGGCATTTTTTTGATCTTCGACTCAAACTCAGCACAAAAAATACAGTATAATGCATGCAATCCAAGAGTGCGTTCTCTTTGGCTTAAGTAAACAGCCGGGGAATCGTGTCGTTGTCTCTGCTGTAGTTAAGAGTGAAATCATTGAAACAATCAAATCAGGCCTATCTGTATGGCATTGGTGCCATCTGCCTTTGGTCAACGGTCGCCACCGCTTTCAAGTTGGCACTCGCCCATTTCAGCCCACTTCAGTTAGTGTTTGTCGCTACCATCACCTCTATCTTTGCCCTGGGCATTATTCTGCTGTTCCAAGGAAAGATACACCTAATAAGAGCGCAATTTAAAGCCAAGCCGCTATTTTACCTACAGACAGGTTTACTCAATCCCTTCCTTTATTATCTGGTGCTTTTCAAAGCCTATGACCTGCTACCGGCTCAACAGGCGCTATCCCTTAACTACACTTGGGCCATCTTGATGCCGCTATTGTCGGTACCACTTCTTTCCCAAAAACTAACAAAAAGTGACATGACTGCGGCCATCGTCGCCTATTTTGGGGTCTTCGTTATCGCTACCCAAGGAAATCTCACCAATTTTTCCTTCGAGAGTGGCACTGGTGTCATCCTCGCACTGACCAGCACAGTACTTTGGTCTCTGTATTGGATAGTCAACACCAAGAACAAGGGAGATCCGGTCGTGAGTCTACTACTCAGCTTCCTTGTGGGTTTCCCGTTCATTTTAGTCACACTATTATGGACTCAGGAACTGCCCAGTTGGAACTCACAAGCGTTCGCTGCGGGTATCTATGTCGGCTTGTTCGAGATGGGAGTCACCTTCGCACTCTGGTTAGTGGCACTTAAAAAAGCACAAAGAACGGCAAGCATCAGCACCTTAGTCTTCATGTCCCCCGTCATGTCTATCGGCTTTATTGCCTGGATTTTACAAGAACAGATAGCCAGTTCTACCTATATAGGTCTAGCCTTGATCTTAACGGCACTGGCATTGCAACAACTGCTGCCTCATTTGAATAAGCTGAAAAGAAAAGACAGCAGGAAATCAGCCTAAAACTTAAGTTCCAGAGAGGATGAAGCCCACTGAAAGATGAGCTTTGTGTGGTTAATTAACGCTATTTAGCTCTCTGTTAATCAAAAAACACTTTTGACTAAAATTTGTGGTATACATCAACCTGACCCACTCACACATTGACATTCAGTTGACCAAAACCTGTTTGCTCTTCATTGTGATAAGTTTGCCTTACAAAGTGTCTGCGAACCTCTACTTGCTGTCCCGGAAAGTCAACCGAGACCTCCCCAACGCCAGACTCTAATGACACTGAGCGATATAAAATTTCATGCCTGATTTCTGCATGGCCAACACTTAAGTCTACATGCCTCTGCATATGAGTCAGTTTCAGTCTATTCTTATTGTATAAATCACGACTAGAAGTGAGATTGACGATGAAAACGCCTGAAGCTAGTTTTTTTGAATGGCAACGCCAGTTTGGTTCTGAAATTGATTGTTTAAACCACCTAAAGCACATCAGATGGCCTACTGGTTTTATTTGTCCTAGGTGCAGTTGTGAGCATAGTTATCAGCTCACTACTCGTGATGTCTATGAATGTAGTCAGTGTCATAAACAAACATCTGTCACCGCAGATACTGTATTCCATGGTAGCCGTATTCCCTTAGCGAAGTGGTTTTGGGCCATCTACTTTCTCGGCTCAGATAAAGGCAGCATTTCAGCATTGAGGCTCAGTAAACTCATTGAGGTTAATTGGCGAACGGCACGCTTAATATTGAGCAAGTTGAGAACGGCAATGGGTCATAGAGACAGTCTATATAGGCTTTCAGGTCTCATTGAAATTGATGATGCCTTCGTTGGGGGAAAGAGAAAAGGTAAACGCCTGTGTTAATTGCTGTTGAAAGCAAAGTGAAACGCGCGGGATTTATCGCTATGCAGGCCGTCGACAGTGTTTGTCATGAAGCCGTTAACGATTTTGTTGCTAGGCACTTAAATGCACAGCAAGAAGTTCATACTGACGGACTAGCCGCTTTGAATATCATAGATAACACTCAACAGCATGAAGCTAGGGTTACACCGAGTGAGTTGGTCGATGAATGGTTGCCTTGGGTTCATATTGCAATAGGTAACTTAAAAGCCTTTTTACTCGGCACATTTCATGGAGTTTCGGGAAAATACCTTCAAGAATACCTTAGTGAGTTCTGTTATCGGTTTAACCGAAGAAAAATGGAAAAAGAAATCCCTAATAGGCGGTTAAATCTGGCAATAATTCATGCGCCTGTACATTCGTACTGAGTGAGGTACATAAGCATTAATGTTTTTGTAGAACTAATGTTGAGGTGCACGCCAGCAGGGGCTATTTCAGTCTGATTTAGCTCTGATAGGCTGCCGATCGTCTGGGGCGAGCTCAAAGAGTAAATATAGTTTTCAGAAGTAGCGGAAAAACTATAGGAGGAGACAAGACTGCAAAATATAACACAAGCTAAAGGAACATATTTCTTCATGATTATTGACATAGTTTTAACGTGAGCGGAGTTTACCTCCACATACTTCATCAAGAAATCACAAATCGGCACAAGTTACAAAAGCGTGACCCGGATCACGCCAGTCAAGGTGTGAAATTCAGTCAATAACGCTGGCAATGTCGACTTATTGACCATAAAGCACTGTTCAACAAATAAACGGCGGTATTCTCTGAGTCATTAGCCTCATGGTTAATAATTTTAAGCGCAATCCATCCAACTTTTTCACCACATTCTATTTCGATGTTGCACTGACTTAAAAGTGAATAGCCATTTCTACATCAATGCGGCTTAAATTAAAAATCCTGAGTCGCTCTAAACTGAGCAGATATTTAATGAGCCTGGTATTAAGATCTAGTTTTAGATTTAATCAAATATCGCCATCAGCAACTATAATTATGGATCCTATGTTGCGCCTATCTTGATTGGTGCAGCCCCCAATGGAGAGTCTAAAATGTTATTTCTTATATACTGGGAATTGAATGAAGAGATTGATGCGATGTCTCGACTACAGGCAGCTGAAAAACTTGCTGCCGCCGAGCTATTTCCACCTAAAAATGTCGACGTGATCAGATTCGACAGCACGCCAGATCTCTGGGGCATGACCTTAGTCGAGGCCTCTAATGTGGAAGATGTATCGAACGTAGTCAATATGTGGCGTATCGCCTGTCCGGGAATATTCAAAAAGACCAAGATCTCGCCCGCCAGACCAGTACAGGAATCTATGGCATCGATAGCCGAGCTAATTAAAAAACTTGCAGCGGACAAACATACATAACCGATTTTTTAATACCGACTCCTGAACAAATGGGGGTAAGATTAACCCTCTTTTCCCCATTCACTGATAATTTTCTAGCAGAAAATACCGTTCAGGGCTTCCAGGAAACGCAGGTACAGTTCCCACAATCTCAAAGCCAAGCTTTTGATAGAAAACAGGGGCTTGATAAGACAATGTATCGAGCTGGGCAACAAGGCAGCCCCGTTTCTTTGCCTCAACTTCTGCGAGTTCCATTAATCACTTCAATTTTCACTACACGGCCTCCAGCCGACATAAACCACAAACAGAACCTTATTAACTTGCTGAAACAATGTATAGCATTCCAGCATATAGACTCTGATTCTTAGAGATAATCATCTTGTGAAAAATCCAGTGTGGATGTGAGACTAGCTTTCGGGGGGCTTGGATGCCCCAGCTTCATTCCAAGCCATCAACTCCGAGAGGTATATTCCCCGACTCCGATCCACTTGTAGGTGGTCAAGGCTTCCAGTCCCATGGGACCACGAGCGTGGAGTTTCTGGGTGCTCACCGCCACCTCGGCGCCCAGGCCGAACTGGCCACCATCGGTGAAGCGGGTACTGGCATTAACGTAAACTACTGCCGAGTCCACCTGATTGATAAACGCTGCCGAGGCGTGAATGTTATCGGTTAATATCCCTTCCGAGTGCCCACTGGAATAAGTTCTTATATGACTTATAGCCCCATCCATATCATCGACAACCTTGATGCCTAAGGTCAGGGATAACCACTCTTGAGCATACGTTTCATCGGTGGCCTTCTCGATTGTCAGTCCTTGCTTTTCTGCAATAGTGATGGCCTTATCGCAGCCATAAAAACTCACACCTAAGGCCGCAAGTACCTGGTACAGCTGAGGTAACATCTCAGCAGCGATATCTCGATGGATTAATGCCGTATCCAGAGCATTACACACGGTAGGACGCTGCGCCTTAGCATTGGCGATGACTTGGATAGATTTGTCAATATCGGCATCTTTATCGGCGTATAGATGGCAGATGCCGACGCCGCCCAAAATCACCGGGATCGTCGCCTGTTCGGCGCATAAACGCTGCAAATTTGGACCACCTCGAGGCACTATCATATCGACATATTTATCCAGTTTAAGCAGCGCAGATACCAGACGACGATCCGAACTTTTAATCAGCTGCACCGCATCGGCGGGGAGTCCTTGCTCGACCACAGCCTCGCAGATAGCTTCGCTCAGGGCCAGATTCGACCGCAAGGTTTCCTTGCCGCCACGAAGAATCACGGCATTGCCCGTCTTAAGCGCTAAGACGGCGATATCGACGGTCACATTGGGACGCGCTTCGTAGATCACACCTATGACCCCAAGCGGGACTCGACGACGGGATAGACGCAGACCATTGTCCAGCAGCTGGCTCTCGAGCTCGGTACCCACGGGATCGCTCAGATTGATCACCTTATCGATATCGGCAATCACGGCTTTGAGACGGGGCTCATCCAGTAGCAGACGATCGACTATAGCATCATCGAGGCCGTTCTCTTTCGCGGCGGCCACATCTTTGGCGTTAGCAGCGACAATAACCTCACTGTGTTCATTCAACTTAGCGGCAATGGCTTCGAGCAAAGCCTTTTTTTGCAGACCATTTAGGCCCGCAAGTGCATAACTTGCCTGTTTGGCTTGCTGACCGAGTGCCTGCATATCTACTAGGTTATTCTCTATCACGTCTCTTCATCCTAAATTGTTTCGATGGACCCGCTAGCTAAGATCCATTAATTATCGTTTTAAAGAACGACCATATCGTTACGATGCACGATGGCATCGCCATAATCATAGCCGAGCAGAGATTCGATATTATCTGAATGCTCCCCCGCGATCTTAATAAGGTCTTTGGCGCTATAACGGCTCATGCCTCTGGCATATTCTTTACCGTCACTGTCAATAAGCTGCAGAGTCGCCCCGCGTTCGAACTCTCCCTGCACTGCAATTATGCCTTTAGAGAGTAAGCTTCGACCATTCTGCGTCACCGCCAATACAGCACCTTGGTCGAGCACCAGTTTACCTTGAGTCGCCTGACCCGCTAAGATCCACTGCTTACGGCTCTCCAACGGATTTTCCAACGCGGTAAAATGAGTGCCTACAGACTCCTTACAGACAGCTTTTTGTATCACCTTTGGATGATGACCCGAGGCAATAACCACTTCGACACCTGCCCGACGGGCAATATCCGCCGCTTGCAGTTTTGTCGCCATGCCACCGGTTCCCAGACCAGACACGGCGCCACCGGCTAACATGCGCAGGCTATCATCGATATTGACTACCTGCTTGATAAGTTTGGCATTGGGATTTGAGCGGGGGTCGGCATCGAATAAGCCCTGCTGATCCGTTAACAAGATAAGTAGGTCTGCATCACAAAGCAGCGCCGCTCTAGCCGAGAGGTTATCGTTATCCCCCACCTTAATCTCATTGGTCGCCACCGCATCATTCTCATTGATGATGGGGATAATGCCATGAGCGAGCAGTGCATTAAGTGTATCTCTGGCGTTGAGGTAGCGCTCCCGATCATGAAGATCGGCGCGAGTGAGCAGCATCTGGCCCACGTGCAAGCCATAGATGCTGAACAGTTGTGACCAGGCTAGAATAAGCTGACTCTGCCCCACAGCCGCTAATAGTTGTTTATTGGCTAGCGTATCGGGGAGTTCGGGGTAACCTAAGTGTTCTCGCCCTGCCGCGATCGCCCCTGAAGTACACAAGACGACTTCGACGCCCGCTTTCATCAGCGCCGCCATCTGCCTCGCTAACTCAACCATGTGCGCCTTATCTAGCTGCTTGCTGCCGGATGTCAGTACACTCGTTCCCAATTTTACTACTACGCGGCGGTAACCAATCTCACTTAAATTCATTGTCATTATAAAAAAAGAGCCGAACTTACCTTTATACTCAATCCTGAGGGAAAATGGTAGTCAGCTGGGCAAAAGAAGCATTAAAAGCATTTAATTGTGAATAAAACTCATAAAAAAAGGCCATGCATTGTATGACCTCAAATTAATTTTAATCACCAATATGCAATATTCACTTTGATTTCAACTTTGACGCCCTATTAGCCATAGATAAATTTTGCGATAAAGAGTGCGGCCAACACCACTACGCCGACACTGAGATCTTTATAACGACCACTCATCAACTTGATCACCGCGTAGGAAATAAACCCCATGGCTATCCCAGTCGCAATCGAAAAGGTCAGTGGCATCAAGATACAGACCACGACCACAGGGGCGGCTTCGGTCAAGTCTTCCCACTCCACATGCATCAGGCCTGACATCATCAGAATCGCCACATAAAACAGAGTACCAGCCGTAGCGTAGGCTGGCACCATGCTAGCCAGTGGTGAGATAAATAGCGAGAGTAAGAAAAGAAAACCAACCACCACAGCGGTTAAGCCCGTACGGCCACCAGCACTGACACCCGCAGTTGACTCCATATAGCTGGTCGTTGTCGAAGTTCCTAACATGGCCCCGGCTATGGTGGCCGTACTATCGGCTGTTAATGCACGTTTAAGCTTGGGCAGACGTCCCCTATCATCCAGGAATCCGCCTCGCTGGGCCACGGCGACTAAGGTGCCAGAGGTATCAAACAGGTCGACAAACAAGAAGGCGAATACCACCGATAACATGCTGATATCAAGCACACTGGCAAGATCCATCTTCATGAAAGTCGGCATAATGGAGGGAGGCATAGCAAGCACCCCAGAATATTGCACGTCGCCAAACAGTAATCCAAGTAAGGTAATAGACAGAATACTCACCACCACAGCCGATTTCATTCCCCGTTGTACCATGGCGATGATCAAGAAAAACCCCAATGCCGCCATAACAGCAGGAAACGCGGTGATATCTCCCATAGTCACTAGAGTCGTAGGACTCGCCACCACTATCCCGGCGCTTTTCAAACCAATCAGAGCGAGGAATAAGCCGATACCCGCGGCGATGCCAAGCCTCAAGGACATAGGAATACTGTTGACTATCCACTCTCTTATTCTCACCAAAGAGAGGATCAGAAAACAAATACCCGATAAGAATACCGCCCCAAGCGCCGTCTCCCAGGTGTAACCCATCTCGCCAACCACGGTATAAGTGAAAAAAGCATTGAGACCCATGCCCGGAGCCAAGGCGATGGGATAATTAGCCACGATTCCCATGATTAAACAACCAATAGCCGCGGCCAGGCATGTAGCCACAAACACGGCGCCATGATCCATGCCTGCATCGGCAAGCATCATAGGGTTAACGAAGATAATATAGGCCATGGTCAGAAACGTGGTTAACCCCGCCATCGCCTCCTGTTTTAACGATGTATGGTTCTCTTTGAGTTTAAATAGTTTTTCTAACATGACGCTCAATCCCTGAATATGAGTGTTGGAACATGTGATCCTAATAGGCTTATAGTCAGTGAAATCCAGCTAAATGACAAACACTGATAAGGCAAACACTGAAAGACAATAAGTCTTCAAGCTGAAGTTGACTGGATTGAATTCGCCACCTTGCGCCATAAACTGTTCAAACTGTAGAATAAAAGGCAAAAAAAAGCCTGCTCAATGAGCAGGCAAAGACTAATTCAAGTGTTCCAAATGGAAAGAGTTTCCGCGCTAACAGTTACACTGGTATATAGACTCGCTCAAAAACGATCATCAATATACAACTCGAGTCATAACATCCCAAAATGGATAAGGGTTGATAGATGGTAACTAGCTTGCTATCACAAGGGGTTAACTTAGATGATAGCAGGGACAGTCAGCCCTTTTGTTCTCTATAGATCAGCGTCTAAGGAAGGTTAGTCCTTAAAAGTCATCGGGTATAAGCCGCCACGTAAAGCCTCGGTACAAAACCAAGTGCTGTGCCAATAAGTGTGTTGCATTCCGGTATAAGACATAATCAATACTCCTAAACAAAGTTGTAATACATACTCTAGTCAAACTTGGTATGGCGTTAATCTAAACGCGATACCTCAGAGTCAACTCGTCGCTCGATTCCTTGGAGAATTATCCATCCTGGATAGACTTAGAGGTGGAAGGCATCATTGCCTAACCAACGAGAGAGACTATACCTAATGTGTAATTAAATTACAAGATTTATTTCAATTCAGCCTAAATAAAGCAAAAAACAGTCTATTTACGTAATTAAAGAACATAGTGACTATAAATAGAGACAAAAAGTAAACCAGCAGAAAATTAACCAGTAGTGAGTCACAGGAACAGGTATGAAATTGAGTATGAAAGAAGCTCACTAAAAAATATCGAAAAAAAGCCTGCTCAATGAGCAGGCAACGACTAATTTCAAGCGTTCCGAAAGGAAAGAGTTTCCGCGCTAACAGTTACACTGGCTTATCATTCAGACATTCAACGTTAAATTGAATGGCTTAACAACAAACATCTTGAGTCTAAAGATCCCAAAAGGGATTAAGGTTGATGGATGGTAACTAGATGGTTATCAATCAATATTCAAAATATTGAAGTAGATAACAGGGTAGTCAGCCCTTAAAACTGATACAACAAGGAGGGTTAGCCCTTGAAGCTCATCGGGTACAAGCCGCCACGCAAAGCCTCGGTACAGAACCAAGTATTTTGCCAATAAACGTACTGCATTCCAGTATAAGGCATAGTCAACACTCCTAACAAAGTTGTAATTAAATTACTCTAACCATTCATGCCTGTTGCCAGCGGGTAAGGCTTTTAAAGCAAAGGAAACACGTTAAAGTCAACTTGTCGCTCGATTCCTTGGAGAATTATCCTTCCTGGATAGACTTTATTGAAAGAGACTGTTTGCCTAATCAATGGAGTTATTATAGACAAATGTAGTTTTATTACAATAGTTATTTGATCTAGATTAATAAAACTTAATGATCAGGCTAAAACGACGATAAAGCGTGTAATTTTACAACGAGATGAAGAATTTTAAATCTATAAGCCTATTTTTTGCTACATAATGAAAACTGATGACAAGAATAAGCCACTCGACGTTAAATATTAATAAGTAGGTTTATGGGTACGGGTAGCCGTAAACCATCACATATTCCTAAGTCATGTATTGAAAAAGGCCGGCCAGTGGTGTGGCCGTCGAGCTAGCGTAAAGCGCCTGGCCTTAGATTGCACTGCCCGCGATATCCACGTGGGTAAGGCCATTGGCTTATTAGAGTTAAGGCCATGAGCACTCAGACCCGATGCCTCTAACAGAAACGCTGCCGGATACTGATGACCACGTTCCGTTACCGATAATAGATACCCATTATTCCTGAGTCATATACTTATATAGACCCACCAGCGGCGTGGCCGTCGGACTACCATAGAGCGGATGACCTTCTGTAGCACTGCCTGCTATGTCCACGTGGGTGAAGGCCATTGGCTTATTAGAGTTAAGGCCATGAGCACTCAGACCCGATGCCTCTAACAGAAACGCTGCCGGATACTGATGACCACGTTCCGTTACCGATAATAGATACCCATTATTCCTGAGTCATATACTTATATAGACCCACCAGCGGCGTGGCCGTCGGACTACCATAGAGCGGATGACCTTCTGTAGCACTGCCTGCTATGTCCACGTGGGTGAAGGCCATTGGCTTATTAGAGTTAAGGCCATGAGCACTCAGACCCGATGCCTCTAACAGAAACGCTGCCGGATACTGATGACCACGTTCCGTTACCGATAATAGATACCCATTATTCCTGAGTCATATACTTATATAGACCCACCAGCGGCGTGGCCGTCGGACTACCATAGAGCGGATGACCTTCTGTAGCACTGCCTGCTATGTCCACGTGGGTGAAGGCCATTGGCTTATTAGAGTTAAGGCCATGAGCACTCAGACCCGATGCCTCTAACAGAAACGCTGCCGGATACTGATGACCACGTTCCGTTACCGATGACGGTCCATTATTGGATGAGAGTATATCCGCCGCGCCCGATGGGTCGACGATCTTGGCAAAATCTTCACGCCGCAGCACAGACTGCTCGATAGGCTCGCCCCAGGCCAGACCTAAGTTGGCCATACTGGCAGCCACGCCCGCCTGCTTGGCCACCGCATTTTCTACGGTGGCAGTATATCCGCCGAAGCAGCGCACCACATGGCCGGTTAATGTCGCCACCGAAAACAACTCTGGCTTAACAGATTTTTCTGCTTTGATCCTCAGATGTGACAGCAGATCTGCCAGTATCAGACGTCCTTCCGCATCGGTATTGCCAATTCTGACTCGAATGCCGGCATGACTTGTGATGATCTCATCGGTAACGAAGGCTTCGCAGCCTATGCTATTACGCACCAAGCCAAGTTCGGCAACCACACGAATGCCCTTTGGCTTAAGCATAGATAATGTCTTCATCAGGCCAGCGACTGCCGCCGCGCCACCCTTGTCCCGGCTCATGCCTGCCATACCACCGGCAACCTTGATATCGGCGCCGCCAGTATCATAGATAACGCCTTTACCCGCATAGAAGTAAGTATGTTCTATCTCACCGCTGCCAACATACTCGAGTTTAACCACACGGGGTTGATGTCTGGCAACCGCAAATGAGGAGCGACCTACAGCGCTGAGCAAAGGATAATCACGCTCTAATACATCTCTATCTTCCACAACATCAACCTTGAGGCCTGAATCTTGATAGGCAGCAACACAGTAATCGGCAAAGGCTGCTGCAGACATACGCTCCGGCTCTGTGCCACATAAATCTCTGGCCAAGTTTCTTCCCGCCTCTATGGCATTCAGGCTCTGGCTAGCTTGGGTCGAATTAAACAGGCCTATGGCCTCGAATGCTGGTGTATCACCACTGACTTCACGTCTCTCCAGAGTTTGCCACAACTCCTGACCACAGGATAAGGCGGCAACTTGGGTAGAAAATTGATAGCGCTCATCACTGTCACCAGCAACAACCAATAAAGGACGAATAGCACCGGCATCTTTGGCTAGCTTAATGCCCGCTCTCGCCGCATCGGCAAAGATACGCACATCTTCAAAATCATCCTGACTGTTCTTCACCGGTGAGATGATCAAACGGCCACCAGCGAGTCCTGGGGCAAACAATAGCGTCGGAGATTGTCCTACGCGTTGGTCGACCTTAGCGCCGTGCTCCGCCAGCAATGTCACCTCGTCAAAACCAGATTTACTGATATCTGTGGCTATGACAACCAGAGCATCCCAACCACTGCCTTCGAAGATCGCATCATCATCGAGTACATCAACAAAATTAACCTGAGCCATGAACCATCCTTCTGCTTGTGAGATCGTATCATTAGATTCTATAAGTCACAGATAAAACCTTGTTTTAAATGAGTCATTACAGAACACATATTTTATAATTTTACGCACTTTATAATGCATTTATTGGCTAGTAATAATAACCGAAGTTAAGCCGATGCCAAGTGCTTATAAAATATTGCTGGAAACTTTGTATATCAACCTTTACATAAGCAACATCCTGGCCTGATAACCTTGGCGTTTAGCTGTGATAGAATGCGGTTAAATTTAGCCTCCAAGTCGTATTCTAAAGAGGAATTATCCGTGACAGCAATAAGCCAACTACAACCTCAAGCACTCTGGCAGTGGTTCGATCAGATCTGTGCGATCCCGCATCCTTCTAAGCATGAACAAGCGCTCAGCGAGCATATTCAAGCTTGGGCTAGAGACAAGCAACTTGCAGTTGTTGAAGATAAAGTCGGTAACCTCATCATCAAGAAACCTGCCACTCCGGGCATGGAAAACCGTAAGACAGTGGTCCTGCAGGCCCATATCGACATGGTGCCACAGAAGAATTCAGATAAGATCCATGACTTTGAGACAGATCCTATTATTCCCTACGTGGATGGTGATTGGGTTAAGGCTCAGGGTACGACTCTGGGTTCTGACAATGGCATTGGCATGGCGTCGGCATTAGCTGTTTTAGGCTCGGATGATATTCCCCACGGACCATTGGAAGTGCTGTTAACCATAGATGAAGAGGCTGGTATGACGGGTGCTTTTGGCCTGGAAGCCGGTTATCTGGATGCCGAGATCCTAATTAACACAGATTCTGAGCAAGAAGGCGAGATCTACATGGGTTGTGCCGGAGGTGTCGACGCCCAGATCAGTGTGCCTATGGTGTGGCAAGCCCCAGAGTCGAGCGACTCGACATACACCTTGACCCTATCGGGTTTAAAAGGCGGTCATTCGGGTGTGAACATACATCTTGGACGTGGTAATGCCAACAAGCTGCTGGCCCGTTTCCTGTTTAATTATACCGATGACTTGGCACTGAAATTAACTAACTTCACCGGTGGTTCTCTGCGTAACGCTATCCCCCGTGAAGCCAGTGTCAGCTTTATGCTACCCGCTGAAGATATCGCTCAACTCGAGACTGAAATTGAAAAGTTTCAGACGCTTATAAGGGCAGAGCTAGCCATTGCCGATCCCGATATGGTACTCGAACTAGCCGAAGCGTCTGCGGCCAAACAAGTCATGAGTGAAGATACTCAGAATATGCTGATTAACCTACTCAATGCGTGTCCAAATGGCGTGATCCGCATGAGTGATGAGGTTGAAGGTGTGACTGAGACTTCATTAAATGTCAGCGTCATCAGCACAGCAACACAGAGCGTTGAAATTCTCTGCTTAATTCGCTCACTGATAGATTCAGGTCGTGAAGAAATTGAGAGCGTATTAACCTCACTGACAAACTTAGCCGGCGTCAAGATAGCATTCGGCGGTGCTTACCCAGGATGGAAGCCAGATAACAGCTCACCTGTGATGGCCCTGGTGCGTGAAACCTATGACGACATCTACAACAAGAAGCCGGTGATCATGGTGATCCATGCGGGTCTTGAGTGTGGTCTGTTTAAGAAGCCTTATCCTGAGATGGACATGGTATCGATTGGTCCGACTATCCGCTACCCACATAGTCCTGATGAGAAGGTACTCATAGAGACTGTAGGCCTGTACTACAAGCTGCTGTTAGCGGTTCTGCAACGCATTCCAGAGAAAGATTAAACAAGATGTCGAGTTCCTAGGTGCTAGTATCTAAGGAGTTCGAATCTAGCACCTAGTTACGTCTTAAAACCCTTGACACTAGCACCTAACTACTTCTTTTATAATCCTTCTTTTAAAAAACGTTCTTTTAAAATCCTAAGTCCATCTGCAACTCTCTCACTTCATTGTCTGCCGCTCTGGTGTTAACCGCCGACTGACTCGCTAAGCCGACCGACACACCTAATAAACGAATGCCTCTCCCCTGCTGACGATCCAACGCTTGTGCGAGCAGACCGTAGAATAGCTTCACCGACATTTCATCGGCTCTATGCTCTATGGTGGTCTGTTTAAAATCACTAAATTTAAGCTTAACCACTTGCTTATTGATGCTGCGATCTTTGGCGCTACGTGTCATGCGCGCCGCCAACTCCTGAATAAGCTGAGGCATCACCCCATGACACTGATCCAGAGTATAGATATCCTTCGCCAGCGTCGTCTCGACCCCCACAGATTTACGCTCCCTGTGTGGATAGATGCTACGTTCATCTATCCCCTGAGCCCGTTCAATCAAGACAGTCCCAAATTTCCCGAAACGCTCGATCAGGGCCAATTTAGGATAATCCTGCAGATCGCCGCAGGTTTTAAGGCCGATATCCTCAAGCTTCTTGCCCGTCACCTTGCCCACACCAGGGATCTTAGTCAGGGGTAAGCTTTTCACGAAAGGGGAGATCATATCCGGGGTAATCACATATTGTCCGTTGGGTTTATTCAGATCTGAGGCGACCTTGGCAAGAAATTTAACCGGCGCAATCCCTGCAGAAGCCGTAAGGCCTGTGACCTCGAAGATCTCCTGCCTGATGGCTGCTGCTATTAAGGTCGCCGAACCCTGACATTGAGTGCAATCGGTGACATCCAGATAAGCCTCATCCAGAGAGAGGGGCTCAATCAGGTCGGTATAGTGGGCAAAAACTTCACGGATCTGCATCGAGACCTCTTTGTAGACTGACATGCGGCCAGGCACCAATACCAGATCGGGACAGAGTTTTAGCGCATAGCCTGAGGCCATGGCCGAACGGACACCGAAGACCCGCGCCTCATAGTTACAGGTGCTGATAACTCCACGGCGATCACTGCGCCCCCCCACGGCTATGGGCTTGCCCCTTAACTCAGGAAAGTCGCGCATCTCGACCGCGGCAAAATAGCAGTCCATATCGATATGAATAATTTTCTTCAAAGCCGTTTTCAAAACACTCTCTAGACAAGAAACCCTCTCACATCACTATACTGTATATAAAAACAGTATCCAACAAAAATGAGACCAAAGGAGAGGATTTGTACCAGAAGTGAACGCCAAAAGAGCAAGAAATAAACAAAAATGCCATCGAGTCGTTAACCCAACATGCTTATGTACCTCACTCAGTACGAATGTACCGGCGCATGAATTATTGCCAGATTTAACCGCCTATTAGGGATTTCTTTTTCCATTTTTCTTCGGTTAAACCGATAACAGAACTCACTAAGGTATGCTTGAAGGTATTTTCCCGAAACTCCATGAAATGTGCCGAGTAAAAAGGCTTTTAAGTTACCTATTGCAATATGAACCCAAGGCAACCATTCATCGACCAACTCACTCGGTGTAACCCTAGCTTCATGCTGTTGAGTGTTATCTATGATATTCAAAGCGGCTAGTCCGTCAATATGAACTTCTTGCTGTGCATTTAAGTGCCTAGCAACAAAATCGTTAACGGCTTCATGACAAACACTGTCGACGGCCTGCATAGCGATAAATCCCGCGCGTTTCACTTTGCTTTCAACAGCAATTAACACAGGCGTTTTCCCTGCGGCTCCACGTCCGCGTTTACCCTTTCTCTTTCCCCCAACGAAGGCATCATCAATTTCAATGAGACCTGAAAGCCTATATAGACTGTCTCTATGACCCATTGCCGTTCTCAACTTGCTCAATATTAAGCGTGCCGTTCGCCAATTAACCTCAATGAGTTTACTGAGCCTCAATGCTGAAATGCTGCCTTTATCTGAGCCGAGAAAGTAGATGGCCCAAAACCACTTCGCTAAGGGAAGGTTAAGGGAAGGTGGTTTAAACAATCAATTTCAGAACCAAACTGGCGTTGCCATTCAAAAAAACTAGCTTCAGGCGTTTTCATCGTCAATCTCACTTCTAGTCGTGATTTATACAATAAGAATAGACTGAAACTGACTCATATGCAGAGGCATGTAACCCAATGGCATTATCAAAGCAAAAAACTATCTAGGTTTAGCTAACATTCAAGTGTTCTGCATGGAATCTCAGATGCTGCTCGATGAAACTGGCAATAAAGAAGTAGCTGTGATCATAACCTTCATGGCTTTCAAGCACTAGAGGATAGCCACTCGCCTTGGCTGCAGCTTGCAGCGTCCCAGGTTTTAGCTGCTCGGTTAAGAAGTTATCCGCTTCCCCTTGGCTGACTAGAGCAGGCACAAATGATGCTCCATCCACCTCAGAGGCGTTACGCATTAGGGTACTGGCATCATAGTCGGACCAAGCCGATGTGTCCCGGCCCAAGTAAGCGCTAAAGGCTTTCTTGCCCCAAGGGCAATTAATCGGATTGCTGATAGGACTAAAAGCCGAAACGGACTGGTAGGCAGCAGTGTTTCTCAGAGCGATGACTAAGGCGCCATGTCCGCCCATTGAGTGCCCGGCAATAGAACGCTTATCGGTCACCGGGAACATGGACTCAACCAAGGCGGGTAACTCATGGACTATGTAGTCATACATCTGGTAATGCTTGTTCCACGGCGCCTGAGTCGCATTGACATAAAAACCGGCACCTTGACCTAAGTCGTAGCCCTCATCGTCGGCAACGTCACTGCCACGGGGACTGGTATCCGGCGCAACGATAGCGATGCCAAGCATCGCCGCCAAACGTTGGGCGCCCGCTTTGTGCATGAAGTTTTCATCACTACAAGTCAAACCAGATAACCAATAAAGTACCGGTACTTTCTGACCATTCGATGCTTGTGGTGGCAGGTAGATGGCGAAACGCATAGCACAGTTTAAGCTCGTGGATTGGTGACTATATTGCTTGTTCCAACCACCGAATATCTTATTACTACTGAGATTTTCTATTGTCATTATTTATCCTTATTACCGCTTCGAGAGCATTTATCAAAATGACTATTTGTCAAAGTGACTATTTATCGAAGTGGATCACACTACGAATGCTCTTGCCTTCATGCATAAGGTCGAACGCTTCATTGACCTGTTCAAGACCCATGGTATGAGTGATGAAGTCACTTAAGTTAAACTCACCAGCCAAGTAACGTTCAACATAGTCAGGTAACTCAGAGCGACCTTTAACACCACCGAACGCAGAACCTTTCCACACACGACCAGTCACAAGCTGGAATGGTCGGGTTGAGATCTCCTGACCTGCACCAGCGACACCGATAACCACAGACTCGCCCCATCCCTTATGACAGCACTCGAGCGCCGAGCGCATCACGTCGACGTTGCCGATACACTCGAAGGAGTAGTCAACGCCACCATCTGTAAGCTCAACGATGACATCCTGTATCGGCTTATCATAATCTTTAGGGTTGATAAAATCGGTAGCACCAAGCTTACGAGCCAGGGCAAACTTACTCTCGTTGATATCGATAACTATGATGCGGCCGGCTTTTGCCATAGTCGCACCAATAACGGCAGACAGACCAATACCGCCCATACCGAAGATAGCAACGGTTGCGCCCTCTTCAACCTTAGCCGTATTCATCACCGCGCCTATGCCAGTTGTTACACCACAGCCTAACAAGCACACTTCTTCTAACGGCGCCTCAGGGTTGACCTTAGCCAGAGAGATCTCAGGTAGGACTGTGTACTCAGAAAAAGTAGATGTACCCATGTAATGGAAGATGTCTTTACCGTCTTTGGAGAAACGAGTGGTGCCATCTGGCATCAAGCCTTTACCTTGAGTCTCACGGATTTTCTGACACAGGTTTGTCTTACCGGATTTACAGAACTTACACTCACCACACTCAGGGGTATAAAGTGGAATAACATGATCGCCGACCTGTACACTGGTCACGTCTTCACCGATAGACTCGACGATGCCGCCACCTTCGTGACCTAGAATACAAGGGAAAATCCCCTCAGGATCATCACCCGATAGTGTGAATGCATCGGTATGACATACGCCGGTTGCGACCATCTTGATGCGCACTTCACCTTTTTGTGGTGGCATAACATCGACAATTTCCATAGACAGAGGTTGGCCCACTGCCCAAGCTACCGCGGCTTTCGATTTGATTGTTTGTGCTGTCATTTTAGCTCCAAAATATAATGGGTTAAATCATGGGACCTATACCAGGGAAAGATGCTAAATCTAATTCCTAACACAGTGTCTTTTGAATATGGGATAAGTATATCCCTTAAGATTAAAATGATAATCCTACTTATAAGTAAATTACTTTTACCATATGGTAACAATGTTTATCTGGGAGGTACCTATGTTGATAGGTTCACCTGAAAGCTAAAATAAAACCATTACAAGTAAAACAGTAAACAAAAAATGCCAGTCAATATATGACTGGCATTTGGGTGATTGGCAGTTTGGTTACTTTCTTATGCCTGGGCCTAGCACCCAGGTTCACACTGCTAGATCTTAAACTGCTGAATATTAACGGTCGAGTCTTGTGTCCGCGAGGCTTGCGCAGCATAAAGTGTTTTTCCCTTTGCTTTAAACATCAGCCGCACTACGTAAGCTTCTCAGGACTTCTACTTCTGTGTGGCATTGTCTCAAAAGGGAATGGGTATTACATCATAGACTGAAGATAGTTTTGCAGACCGACTCGGCCTATGAGTCCTAGCTGCTTCTCTAACCAATACATATGATCCGATTCAGTCTCCTCTAACAAGACCACTAAGATCTCACGAGTCTGATAATCTTGCTTCTGTTCGCATAAAGCAATGGCCTTACGCAGATTATCGGCGACTTGATACTCGTAATTGAGATCATTTTGCAGCATTTCCTGAGTATTCTTACCAATATTTAACGGCTCACGACTGGCAACGTCGGGAGTGCCCTCGAGAAATAAAATACGCTGCACTAACTTACCAGCATGAACTCTCTCATCATCTGACTCATGGGAGATTCGCGTATGCAGCTCATTTAGCCCCCAGTCTTCATACATTAGACCATGAACGAAGTACTGATCCATTGCCGATAACTCGCCCGTCAGCAGCTGATTGAGTGTATCGATAACCTCTTGGTTGCCTTTCATCTGATAGCCTCTTATTTGTTGATTTTTGACTGCAGGTAATTCTGCGTACCGGTTAATGAGATCAACTCTTGCTGAGATTCGATCCAGTCTAAGTGCTCCTCTTCATCTTCGAGCAGATCTGCGAATAGATCACGACTGACATAGTCTCTCTGGGACTCACAAATCTCGATGGCGATCCTAAGCGCCAAGATTTGCTCCTCAATCATGGTCTTATCACAACTGAGCATCTCTTTGCAGTGCTCACCAATCCTGAGTTTTTGCAGTTGCTGCAGATTTGGTAAGCCTTCGAGAAACAGCACACGCTCAATTAACTTATCGGCATGCTTCATATCCTGGATAGATTTCTTATATGACTTATGATTCAGTTCTTCGAAGCCCCAGTTTTTATGCATGCGAGCATGGAGAAAATACTGATTTATAGCCGTCAGTTCGAAGGTGAGTATGTTATTGAGCTGAGCGAGTACCTGAGGTTGACCTTTCATCTCTGCGTCCCTTAATTATGAAACTTGATCTAAATCAAGTCACAGAGACTATTACAGAAAAGAAATAAATGCAATTATTGTTACTTTTCAATAGTTTAATAATGAAAATCATTCTTGTTTACATTCTTTTAGCGAGTGTCAGTTTTCGAGTGAAATATAAACTAATACCAGACAGGTATAAAAAAAGGCATCTTGAGTTCAAGATACCTTTCAGTTGTGGCTAGATGATGCGGTCTTTGGCGAGTTTTTCACGTCTGTCATCTTCGGCGGCCATTTTAGCTTTACGATTGTCACAAGGATCATCGCAATCGCACGCTTTATCTATCCCTAACCCCCCTAAGCCACCACAACTGCCTGCAACCGCAGTTCGTTTAACAAGATAACCAATAGACATCAACAGAAAAAACAGCAGTAACACAACAAATGTTGCGATAAATGTACTCATCAAATACTCCAAATGGCTGAGGCAATTATATCATCAGATCTCTTATGAAACCTAAGGATAAACTCGAGTTCTGATCTATCGCCTGAAATAGTCTTTAAAGCTTAACCTGCATATTTTAAATATTTACTGATTCACATAAGGTTTAAAAGCATCACTGTAAAATACTTTAAAGCCGCTATCTTTTTTCTCAATCAGCATGATGGCTAAGTTTTCTTGCTTAGCCAAGGCCAGAGACTTCTGTGTGCCTAATACCATCATGGCCGTCGCGTAACCATCGGCCACCATAGACTGCTTATGCAGTACAGTCACAGAAGCTAATCTATGATCGATTGGATAGCCATCTCTGGGATCGATAAGATGAGAGAACTGTCGTCCCTCTTCTTCATAGTAATTACGATAATCACCGGAAGTTGCCATCGCCATATCACCAGGTTCAATCACCTGCTGTACGTCACGCTCACCAATTTCAGGCTGCTCGATAGCGACGCGCCAGGGCGAGCCATCCATCTTATTGCCAAATACACTGAGCTCACCGCCAATTTCAACCAAATAACCTGATACATGATATCTATCGAGTATTACAGCAACGACATCGACGCCATAGCCCTTGGCGATCGATGAAAGGTCCACATATAAATCTGGATTAGTCTTAGTTAACTTATTGCCATCCAGGTGAAGATATTGCATCCCTGTTTTTGCCTTAGCTGCAGCGATCACTGCTGCGGAAGGTATGCTAGTCGGTCGCTTATCGGGTCCAAAACCCCATAGGTTCACTAGAGGACCTAAGGTGATATCTAAGGCGCCGTCCGTCACATCATAGAGATGTATTCCCTCGGCAATAACAAAAGCCGTGTCCAACGACACCGTCACCGTCTGTTCATGATTCATGGTGTTGAAGCGCGACAGCTCAGAGTTAGGTCGATAAGTAGACATCTGATCATTGACCTTCTCTAATGCGAGATCAATTTCAGCCTGAAGTAAGTTGACTTCCGGGATCTGCTCATTGGGTACCACTTTAATGTGATATGTCGTACCCATGGTATTGCCAGAAAGTGAAATTAGTTGTGCAGGTTGACTGCACCCAGAAACAAAAAAGGCTAGCCATACAAGGGCTAACCAGTTTACTAAGGTCTTGTTCATTTTGACCTAAATCCTTATCACTATAAAACTTATGATCTATTCTATGCTTGATTAAAGACAGTGAGGCGGTATTCCTCACTGTCTGTTTCAAGCTCAAATGACAGCTATCTCAAGATTCAAGCATTTAACACCGACTGGCAGCAGATGTGATTAGCCGCCGAAGTCATCCAGAAGGATGTTTTCATCTTCGACACCAAGATCTTTCAGCATACCGATAACGGCCGCGTTCATCATTGGCGGGCCACACATGTAGAATTCACAATCTTCCGGCGCTTCATGGTCACGCAAGTAGCTTTCAAACAGTACATTATGAATGAAGCCAGTCTTGCCTTCCCAGTTATCCTCAGGTTGAGGATCTGACAGTGCAACATGCCAATCGAAGTTTTCGTTTTCAGACGCTAGGCCATCGAAGTCTTCGACATAGAACATTTCACGCTTAGAGCGAGCACCGTACCAGAAACTTATCTTGCGGTCTGTCTTAAGACGCTTAAGCTGATCGAAGATATGAGAGCGCATAGGCGCCATACCCGCACCACCACCGACAAAGATCATCTCGTTGTCAGTTTCTTTAGCGAAGAACTCACCAAACGGACCTGAGATAGTCACCTTATCACCCTCTTTCAAGCTGAAGATGTACGAAGACATCTTACCGCAAGGCAGAGTTAGGTTACGTGGCGGAGGTGTGGCAATACGCACGTTCAACAGGATGATACCCGCCTCTTCAGGATAGTTCGCCATGGAGTATGCACGAATAGTTTCATCTTCTACTTTAGACTCTAGCTTGAAGAAGCCAAAGTGCTCCCAGTCACCACGGTATTGTGCAGGAATTTCGAAATCTGCATATTTAACATGGTGTACAGGCGCTTCAATTTGAATATAACCACCGGCACGGAACGGAACCGATTCGCCGCCAGGTATTTGAAGCTTAAGCTCTTTAATAAAAGTGGCTTTGTTATCGTTAGAGATAACGGTACATTCCCACTTTTTAACACCAAAGATCTCTTCTTCGAGCACGATATCCATATCGGTTTTAACGCTTACCTGACAAGATAAACGACAGCCCTCACGAGCCTCACCTTTGCTGATATGATCCAATTCAGTTGGCAAAATATCACCACCACCTGATTTAATGTGTACTTTACACTGACCACAAGTACCACCACCACCACATGCACTAGAGACGAAAATACCGCTCTCGGCCAATGCACCTAGTAGTTTGCCACCTGCAGGCAGTTTGATGCTTTTCTCAAGATCATCATTGATACTAATTGTAATGTCACCGGTATTTACCAGCTTTGACTTGGCAAACAAGATGATCAGTACCAAACCTAAGACGATAGCAGTAAACATACTCACACCGAGGTAAACCTCGAGTGGAGTAGATTTAAGAATATCCATTAACTTATCCTTAACAGTCCGAAACAGGAACCCAATGGGCCCTGTTTATAGGGACACACCAGAAAACGACATGAAACCAAGCGCCATCAGACCCGCAGTCACGAAGGTGATACCTAAGCCACGCAGCCCATCCGGTACATCAGAGTATTTCATCTTCTCGCGGATACCCGCTAACAAGACGATAGCCAATGCCCAACCGATACCCGAACCGACACCAAACACGAAACTCTCAGTGAGGTCATAGTCACGTTCGACCATAAAAGATACCGCACCAAAAATTGCACAGTTCACTGTGATAAGAGGTAGGAAGATGCCCAGAGCGTTATATAACGGCGGGAAAAACTTATCCAACACCATTTCTAAGATCTGTACTAGCGCCGCGATCACACCGATGAAGGTGATGAACTTCAAGAAGCTCAGATCGGCATCCGGCGCACCGGCCCAATCCAGAGCACCTGGTGCTAAAAGCCCCTGATAGATGATCTGGTTAACGGGTACTGAAATTGCCAGTACCACAATAACCGCAACACCCAGTCCCATAGCAGTAGTCACTTTCTTCGATACAGCCAGGAATGTACACATTCCCAGGAAGAAGGACAGCGCCATGTTCTCAATAAAAATAGAACGAATTAATAGACTTATATAATGTTCCATCGCGCTTACCCTTTTGCTTCTACTTGATCAGGCTTATAAATGCGAATGATCCAGATCATTGCTGCGATCAGGAAGAATGCACTCGGCGGTAGCAATAGCAGACCGTTAGGCTGATACCAACCACCATCAGAAATCTTTGCTAAGATCTCGATACCAAATAGTGAACCATTACCAAATAGCTCACGTATAAAGCCAACACCCAATAAGATCACACCATAACCTAAACCGTTACCAATACCATCCATAAAGCTCATCATAGGTGGTGTCTTCATCGCATAAGCTTCGGCGCGCCCCATCACAATACAGTTAGTAATGATAAGACCAACGAAAACCGACAATTGCTTAGATACGTCATAGGCATAAGCCTGCAGTACCTGATCGACCACGATTACCAAAGAAGCAATGATAGTCATCTGCACGATGATACGCACACTGCTTGGGATGTGATTACGCAGCATAGAGATGAACAAGTTTGAAAATGCCGTTACTGCAGTCAAAGCGATGGTCATCACCAGTGCAGTTTCCATCTTACTGGTTACAGCCAGAGCGCTACATACACCGAGTACTTGCAGAGCAATAGGGTTATTCGCCACTATCGGTCCAGACAGAACCTGCTTTAATTCTTTAGCGTTAGCCATTAGCTCAGTCCTCCTTTACGGACTTTCTCAATAAAATGAGCAAATCCTTCTTCACCCAACCAAAAATCGAGTGAGTTTTGCACACCATTACTGGTCAAGGTTGCACCAGATAGTGCATCGACACCGTGGACAGAAGCCGCAACAACTGGGTTCTTGGTGACCTTAATCGCTAAATCACCTTGTGCGTCATAGAGCTTCTTACCATGCCATTTAGCCATCCAGATAGGATTCTGAACTTCACCACCCAGACCCGGAGTCTCACCCGAACCTGTGAATGAGTAGTAAACCAGACTCTGAATGGTATTCATGTCAGGCTCTATGGCCAGAAATGCATACATGGTAGACCAGAGGCCATAACCCTTAATAGGCAAAATAAGCGTCTTAGGTTCACCTTGTTCATCATTGACGATATAGACAACGGCAGTATTGGCGACACGCTTAACCAAGGCGATATCATGCTTAGGAATGAAGGCATTAGCCGGATCGCGAGACACTTTATCAGCATCGAACAAATCTGCATCACCTTCGACCCATTCACCGGTCTTTAAATCCACAAGCTTAGCCACAACGAACTTCTTGTACTTAAGCTGTACGTCTAGCTTAGAAACAGGTGCAGACTTAGTATCAATAATGCCTGCGGCTTCAAGAATGTACTTTTGCTTATCCAGCAGTTTATTCTCAATCTGAAGTGGCCTTAACAGTACAGCTGCAGTCGATACGAAGACTGAACAGATGAAACATAAGCCAACAACGACAAAGAGGGTTCTGCCAAAGGAATCTTTGTTACTAGCCACGTGCAATCCTCCGCTTGATATTTGCCTGAACGACAAAATGGTCAAATAGTGGAGCAAACAGGTTGGCGAATAAGATAGCCAACATCATGCCTTCAGGGAACGCTGGGTTAATGACACGGATAAACACCGCCATAGCACCAATCAAGATCCCGTAAGCCCATTTTGCCGAGTTAGTGAATGAAGCCGACACAGGATCAGTCGCCATAAACATCATACCGAAAGCAAAACCACCTAAAACTAGGTGCCAGTACCAAGGCATCGCAAACATTGGGTTAGTGTCACTACCGATGAAGTTCAACAGGTAAGAGACGGCAATCATGCCCGCCATCACACCGGCAACGATGCGCCATGATGCTATACGTGCGTATATGATAACCGCGCCACCCAACAAGAGAGCAAGGGTAGACACTTCACCAATAGACCCCGGAATGAAACCTAGGAAAGCATCCCACCAATTCTGGTTTAATCCATATTCTAATGTGCCTTGAGCCGCTTGACTCAAGGCAGTAGCACCTGAGTAACCGTCTGCAGCTACCCAAGAGGTATCACCGGACATGCTAAGCGGATAAGCGAAGAATAGGAAGGCGCGACCAGCCAGTGCGGGGTTAAGGAAGTTACGCCCCGTACCACCGAAGATCTCTTTTGCAACGACCACACCGAAAGTAATACCCAGTGCTACCATCCACAGAGGAATTGTAGCTGGCAGAGTCAATGCAAACAGAATTGAGGTGACGAAGAAACCTTCGTTAATCTCATGACCGCGTACCGATGCAAACAAGACTTCCCAGATACCACCAACGGCGAATGTTACCGCATAGATAGGCAAGAAGAAACAGGCGCCATACCACATAAGGGCGGGCCATCCTGAACTTGCATTAAGCTCAGTACCAAATATGCCGAACAAGCTAACCTGCCAAACATCTGGTGTAGAGAAACCAGCAGCTATCGCGTCTTGAGCTTGCAGGCCTACGTTAAACATACCAACAAACATGGCAGGAAACACACAGGCCCACACCAAGATCATCATACGCTTCAGGTCTAAATTATCACGCACATGGGTTGCACCCTTGTTAACGTGACCCGGAGTATACAGACCCGTATATATTGCTTCGAAAAGTGCATAGCCCTTCTCGAGTTTACCGCCCTTCTCAAAATGCGGCTCAATTTTATCGAAAAACTGTTTCAAACCCATTAGCCTTCCCTCACGATCGTATCTAGACAGTCACGTAGGTAGGTCGCATAGTCATACTTACCCGGACATACGACAGTACACAATGCCAAATCTTCTTCATCCAATTCCAAGGCGCCCAAGGTAACGGCACCATCGTTATCGCCTGACACTAAGTCACGCAATAACATAGTCGGAAGAATATCCAGAGGCATCACACGCTCATAGTTACCGATTGGCACCATAGCTCTGTCAGAACCACCGGTACTCGTCGTCATATTAAACAGACGTGAAGGTGATAGATGACCTAAGAAAGAACGAGTGATAGAAAACTTATCACTGCCAGGCATAGCCCAACCGATAAATTCCTGCTCTCTGCCTTCTTCAAGCATAGATACCTGCAGATGGAAACGCCCCAGATAAGCGTGAGGCCCAATCGCAGTTCTTCCGCTCAAAACTGAGCCAGATACGACACGAACATCACCTTCTAAGGTTTCATTTGCAGTTAATTCTGTAAAAGAAGCACCGAGTTGAGTACGAACTAATCTTGGCTTACTCGCCTTAGGACCCGCTATGGCTACCACACGTTGAGTGTTTAATTCACCGGTAGTAAATAGCTGACCAATAGCGATGACATCTTGGTAACCCACATGCCAAACCGTTCTGTTAACCGATGCGGGTAGTAGGAAGTGTATATGTGTACCGACCAGACCCGCAGGATGTTTACCTGCAAACTCCTCGACTTGAGCATTGGCGGCTGGAATATCGGCTCCAGGCGCTTTACACACAAATACTTTACCTTGAGTCAATCTTGACAGAACCTTAAGTCCATTCTCAAAATCAGCTTTTTGCGTACCGATAACCACTTCAGGGTCTGCTGCAAGAGGTTGAGTATCTATCGCGGTAACGAAGATGCCGGCAGCTGTAGAATCTACTGCTGGGGCTTTACTGAAAGGACGAGTTCTCAATGCTGTCCACAACCCTGATTCAATAAGGTTGTCTCTAACTAGCTGCGAATCCAACGACGCTAATTCTGCTGCACCATATTTAGCAAAGGAGACACTCTCTTCCCCTTCAATATCTATGACGACTGATTGCAGAACGCGTTGTGCGCCCCGGTTAACTTCTGAAATTGTGCCACTGGCTAAAGCCGTATATTTAACACCAAGGTTCTTTTTATCTTCAAAGATAACCTGACCTTTTTTAACTTTATCACCCACTTTGATTTTCATCGTGGGGCGTAAGCCAATATACTCTTCACCCAAAGTAGCTACACGTTTGATGGCTGGGCCATCATGGACTACTTGCTCTGGCCCGCCTGCTATAGGTAGGTCCAATCCTTTCTTTATTGTAATCATATCCACAAGCACTACGTTATGAAGGAAAGATAATGCGCCGCGTTCCTGCTTAGTGCGACAGGTTTAAAACAAAGCCCACCTCGATGAGCTAGCGCAGACTTATCACGAAAATGCGATCGCAATCACGCTGTTCGCGCGCATTTTACAGTAAATATCACGCTATCGCCATGAAAAATGTGGGTGTTTTAATAGGATTGTGAATTTTTAAATTCGGCTTTAGCTCGCATTTTAGTGAATTATTTTGATTCAGCGCCTACTAATTCTAATAAGCCCTTTACCTAGCAAGGATATTGTCTTTGTCAAACTGTCAAATGAAGCCTAATTAATATTTATTTTACCAAAGCTTAGCGCATTCTAACCGCTTATTATTTGAGCGCCCATAATGAGATTTGCGAGCTGACATTAGCCCGAAAAAGTAATTTCAGGCATAAAATAAGCGGCTAATCCGCTTATTTTATGCCTGTTCCTGAATCATAAACCTTTCAAAATATCATCACTGAGCTTTAGCTCGTCATTCTTGTTAACGCTTATCCCCGCAGCTATTATCGACCGAGCGATACCCTTGGCCTGATCCAGAGAGTGCATGTCATAAGTGCCACATTGGTATTCATTAAGCTCAGGGATCTCAGATTGTTCGGCGACTTTGAGTACATCATTCATCGCCGCTAACCAAGCCTCGGCCACTTCCGCCTCGCCAGGCGTACCAATCAGGCTCATATAGAAGCCGGTACGACAGCCCATGGGAGAGATGTCGATGATTTCAACAGCATCGCCATTGAGGTGATCACGCATAAACCCGGCATAAAGATGCTCTAAGGTATGTATGCCCCGCTCACTCAAGATGTCTTGGTTCGGTACACAAAAACGCAGATCGAATACTGTGATGGAATCACCGCTAGGCGTCTTCATGGTTTTCGCTACACGAACCGCAGGGGCATGCATGCGAGTATGATCGACGGTAAAGCTATCTAATAATGGCATCTCTACTCTCCAAATTTGTAGGGCATGGGTAAGGCTTAATAACTCTGATGCTGCTGAAATAAAGCTACTGCCTTAACCTACTATAAGCATCTTCCGAAATCAGGTGGTATTTTCTTACCCCGACTCGATACTCCATATAAGCATCATAGACTTTTTTCATGGTTTCATCTTGTTCAGACTGCTCTTTGATTACCAGCTTAGAGACCTTAGCGAGCTCTTTCATCACTTCATCCGGAACTACCGCGAGTGTCATCAATACACTAAACAGGGTACACCAGCTCACCCCTCTGCCAATAAGCTAGGTTATCTTCTTTAGTTGATTCATCCCATCTCAACATCAAAAACACACTTAACATATTGATAATAGAATTATTGCGATAGATAAACAAAAGCTTGTGCTGAAATAAAGGTAAGCGATAAGCGGTAAGCGATAAGCGGTAAGCGATAAGCGGTAAGCGATAAGCGGTAAGCGATAAGCGGTAAGCGATAAGCGGTAAGCGATAAGCGGTAAGCGGTAAGCGATAAGCGGTAAGCGGTAAGCGATAAGCGGTAAGCGATAAGCGATAAGCGGTAAGCGATAAGCGGTAAGCGGTAAGCGGTAAGCGGTAAGCGATAAGCGGTAAGCGATAAGCCTTGCGGGACTCATTCTAATCAGAGTCCCAAATTAAGCTTCTAGGCATTATTGTCTAGGGCTTCTAGCCTTTACAATTTGGAGAGTCGGGGACATTTGACTCTACAAGCCACTCTTCGGCAGTGAACGTGTGTATAGATAAGGCATGTAAGCCATTAGCGAACTCATCGGCTAACGCCTCATTGACCGATCTATGCCTGCCAAGTAGGCGTTTACCCTCGAAAGCCGCACTGGTAATAATGACCTTAAAATGTGACTCTGAATTCGGAGGCACATGGTGATTGTCACTCTCGTTGATCACTTCCAGGTGACTAGGCGACAGGGCCGCGGTGAGTTTTTCGGTAATGAGTTGCTCTACTGACATAGGGATATTCTCAAACAAGCAAAATGCGATGGCGGCAGGTTAATACCTTAGCCACAAAAGATCAATCTTTGCCACACTCTCCTAGCCTTATATTAACG
Organism: Shewanella benthica KT99; assembly: GCF_000172075.1. Taxonomy (GTDB): domain Bacteria; phylum Pseudomonadota; class Gammaproteobacteria; order Enterobacterales; family Shewanellaceae; genus Shewanella; species Shewanella benthica_A. The sequence continues at coordinate 26,483 of NZ_ABIC01000020.1, read as the reverse complement.
ACAACTTTATACAGATTGATATGAGACAATAAAAATCCAGTCGAGTGGCAGGTATTATCAGTCAAGACAATCAGGCACTCTCGTCAAAAACAATCAAGGATTCTAGCCAAAATAATCTGCTATGACTCGCCTAAAGGTATAATTAATCCTAGGTTCGGTGGCTTTCAGGCGCTTAGGTAAGGCATGCTCCCACCTGTCTTGCATCGGCCAATGCATAATCAAGAGATCACCCGATTGCAACGCAAAGGTTTGCTTCTCATGAGTGACTTTATCTCTGATGATAAAGTCTCGAGTCGCACCCAGCGTAATAGAAGCGATATCACTGCCCACTGAAAATTCCGGCTCATTATCACAATGCCAGCCCATAGACTCCTTACCATCGACATAGCGGTTAACCAAGACGCCGTTGGATTCTAGACTAAAGTCCCGTTTGAGTTTTTGCCTCAGTCTGTCGGCATATTTAGGCCAGGGAAGCGCCTTGACCAGCAAGCCCGAATACTTGGTATCGCAGCCCGTATCTCCAAACCAGACTTGAGATCTGGGTATGCGATGTCGCTTACCATAGACTTCGATTTCGGGAGACTCGAATGGATAGCCCTGAACCTCTCTGAGTAAGGCCATCTGCTGAGCTGGTGTGAGATAGCCTTTGACCCAAGTTAACGGAAGCTCTGATCGTCTGTCCAGTAGCGGCTCCGATTCAACTTCTGTTTTAGCTTTAGCTTCAGAGTTAGAGTCAGAGCCAAGGAGTCTATTTAAGTCTAAACTTTGTTGTTGCATCACTTATTATAAACCTAAAGCGGTTAATGGAACATTCGACTCGCTATTAGCTAATATCAAGAGTTGTCGACAGTTATCGACCATATATACCTCAACCGCTAAATCTGCGATAATGCGCGCCCTCATTTTATTGGTACAGTTTGACTTATGACAACTCAATTTTCAGTAGCAGATATCGAACTTGATTTACATCGTTATCCGAGTGAACAGGAATCTAACCTACAGGCATGGGATGCTGCAGATGAACACCTGATCAAGCATCTGACTGAAATTGAGCAGACTGCTGTCACCACGGCTATCATCAATGATAATTTCGGCGCACTAACGGCGAGCCTTCTCTCTATCGACAGTCAGTGGCCACTTCTATTAGAAACTGACGCCAAAACCAGCCAGTTAGGTACCCTGCAAAACTTAGCCAAGAATAAACTCAGTAGCGAGAATATTCAGTGGATTAATAGTCGTGAAGCACTACCAAGTTCAGTTGAACTGGTATTGATGAAGCTGCCCAAGAATCTGACTTATTTCGCTCACCAGCTTAACCGACTATCGCAGATCTTACCTCAGGGAACTCAGGTACTCATCGGCGCCAAAGCAAAATCGATCAACAAGTCACTACTTGAAGTGTTTGCCAAAAATTTAGGCCCGGCAAGTGCCAGCCTTACCTGGAAGAAAACCCGAGTAATAACCTGCGTCAGTGATGGCAAGGTTCGCTCCCTTCCCCAAGGTGTCAATTGGTCGATTCCTGAGTTAAAGCTAGAGATCAGTAACCTGAGTAATGTGTTCGCCGCCAACAAACTGGATATCGGCGCCCATATCATGCTGGATAACATGCCTAAGGGTGAGTTCACCTCTATCATAGATCTGGGTTGTGGCAATGGCGTACTGGGCCTACATGCTAAGCAAGTCTTTCCCAAAGCCTATATTCATTTTATCGATGACTCTGAGATGGCTGTCGAGTCGGCAAGACAAAACTGGGCCCTCAATAACTTAGACACTGAAGGTTTAGTGGGCGAGCAAGCCACCTTCGGCTGGGATGACTGTTTAACTCACTTAAACGAAGGCGTGCGCCCAGATTTGATTCTGTGTAACCCCCCTTTCCATCAAGGCGAAGCCATAACCGACCATATCGCCTGGCAGATGTTTCTTCAATCTTGGCGCGCACTGAAAAATGGCGGCATATTGCATGTAGTAGGTAACCGTCATCTGGCTTATCACGTCAAACTGCAACGCATCTTTAAAAACTGCACCACTGTGGAGTCCAACGGCAAGTTTGTTATCTTGCAGGCACAGAAGATCAGCAAGAAAGCCGAGACACATGAAGATGAACACATAGAGCCGAGCAGTACTGCAGTTGATAGTTCTCAACCGAGCGAGCCACACCCACAGAGTGGGCTTTATGGTGGAAAGCGTTAACCACCTGTCGGATAACAAATCCTAGCCACTTGTCCGATAACAAGTGGTTAAGTATCTTTTTGGTTGGGTTCATTGGGCTGAATTGGTATTTGGATTTGTGCTAAATACCATAACTTCATTTTATCTATAGCCTGCGGCGGTGCCGTGCAGGATGTACCAATGTCGGGCTCACATGGATGTGAATGAACGACCTTAAGTGCAAACACTTCTGTGACACGGCGCCCTATCTATTTAGGGAATGGGTCTCTATAGCCTATGCCGTTTCAAACAACGTCCATGTTTAACGGCCAGTTCGGCAAAATATGTCCATATACAAATGCCAGTTCAGCTTCCATGCTTCTCGTTCATGAGCTTATGGCTTTGCCATATTCACCCTGCCTCTCGTTCGAAGAGTATCACTTCGCGATACCTCACCCTGTCACGGAAGGTCACAGCCGCGTTCACACCAGATTATTTATTTCTTCGATTGAAGGTTTACCAAAATTCCTTCACTCGTTTTTGGACAGAAACGGCTTAGATCATTGAGTCGAATAAGCCTGACATTGATTAGAAAAAGTATCTTAGTTTATCTAAAACCCCTAATTCGCTCTGACCCCTTTATCTTCTAGGTTTAGTCGGATTTGCTCGGCTGCGCCTCATATCTATGCCAAATATGTTGGTTATCCTTAGGACGTCAGTAATAGCGCCTATGAATCTCGCAATTCTCGACGTAAGATCTTCCCAACATTTGATTTTGGCAATTCATCTCTAAATTCGATTATCCTTGGGTTTTATAACCGGTAAGATATTTTCTACAATGTTTTTTTATTTCATCAACGGTCACATTACCTTTGCGTACAATAAATAATTTAACTTTTTCTCCTGTGGCGTCATCAGGAATGCCAATGGCCGCAGCTTCGATGATGTGAGGGTGAAGTGTTGCAACTTCTTCAATTTCAGTTGAAAAAACATTAAATCCCGAAACTAGAATCATATCTTTTTTACGGTCTTCAATATAAAAAAGCCCATCGTCATCCATTCTTCCTATATCGCCAGAGCTTAACCAACCTCCTGCATGCATTACAGTATTGGTTTCGGCTTCTTGTTGCCAATAGCCTTTCATCACTTGGGGCCCTCTAATTTGAATTTCACCAATTTGGTTGGGACCTAAAGGTTCATTTTTATCATTAACGATACGGAGTTCAGTGCTGGGTAAAGGGACACCAATTGAAGAAATAAATGATTGTTGTTGATGAGTACCTGCAGCGACCACTGGGGAACATTCAGTTAAGCCATAACCTTCTATGACAGACATTCCAGTGAGCTCTTGCCAACGATCAGCAATATGTTTCTGCGTCGGCATTCCACCTGCAATAGTAAAACGAGCGTGACTAAAATCTAATTCTTGAAAACCAGCATGATTGCTGCTGGAATCAAGCAATAAATCCCTCCTAACTTTCTATCATTTTGGGTCTAAAACGAGTTACAAAAGGCAAGTAATAAAGCTCAAGTCGAACAATGATTATTCTTGTAAATTAGCGAGTATAGATGTGGCTGCGAGCTTCCCAAAAGGGACTTTTTGGCAAAGCCTACAGGGATTAGGATGATAAGTCATGCAGGTGTAAATTAGCAGGGTTCGAAACTAGCGTTACCTTTTGTATTGATTAAATAAATTGTGGCGTGTGAATTTCGCATAAGACTTAAATGTGTATTTATAAGGTGTCTTGTTGCGGCAGGTTTTGAGGAGAGCCATTGAGTCGTTTCTCAATGGCTTGACTTCTATTCATCAACGACGAGGGTGCCACGGTTTATACTTGTCCATTATTTCTACAGCAGCTCTAAGGGTTATCGGTTTACATAAATATCCATCAGCCCCTAACTGCTGGGCTAATTTTATATCCGGCATCCCGGTTAGTGCGGTTATAATTATTACAGGAGTATTTAGTGTTAACAGGTTATGTTTAAAGCGTTTTAAAATTTGATAACCATTTATTTCGGACATCATGACATCTAAAAAAATAATATCTGGTCGGAGTAAATTTGACATAGCGATGACATCATTACCAGAATTTACCGTCGTAACATGGTAGTCATCGGCTAAAATAGCCAGTAATTGGCTTGAGCAAACGGGATCGTCATCTACAATGAGTACGCGAACTTTTTCCATCCCCCCCCCTTTGACAACAGAGCTAAAGAGCTGACTTTATCAATTTGCATCCTTTCTTTTGCATTCAGTCTAGACTTGCAAATCAAGCCTGTTTTTTCTTCGCTCTATTAATCGTCTTGTATAGTAACTCAGCATCATACTTTGACGCTTCCTGCGCTCTATTCTCTGCCGACGTTCTACTATAAAAACTTTAGCAATTTCAACAGTATCTAATATAAAACCTTTAAAATAATTCATATTCGTTTTATGACTAAAATTACAAATTAATAAACTTTCGAAATATCGCAATTAACACTCTGTAAAGTATAGTGCAATTGGGCCATTGCTGTATTTACTCCTTGCATAACCCCTTGGAGCAAGTATTCGAGAGTGACCCTACTCTGGTGGAGAGAAAAGTAACCTTGCCCTTTGCTTTAGCGTTAGTCCCGGTGAAAATGCTTCGCTGAACATAGACCTCCATTCACTGAAAGTGACAATGAGCGGATTGAAGCTGTTAATGGGTTTAGTGATGCCATACTCCACCGTCTCCCCTCTTTGACATAAGTACCAAACATGCGATCCCAGATGATCAACACGCCAGCATAGTTCTTATCTATATATTGAGGATTACGGCCATGATGCACCCTATGATGTGACGGGGTATTGAATATCCACTCGATTGGACCTAAGGTTTTGACCGCCTGAGTATGAACGAAAAACTGTAGCCCCAAGTTGAGCAATACCACGAATACCACCCATTTTGGATCGAAGCCAACCACCACTAACGGCAGCCAGAATACCCACATTCCCGCTAAGGGGTACATCAGAGATTGTCTGAATGCGGTACTGAAATTCATACTTTCCGAACTGTGATGAGCTACATGGGCAGCCCACATCCAACGTATCCTGTGGCTGCCACGATGGAACCAGTAGTAACAAAAATCTTGGGCTATCATGAGTAACACAAAGTTGATGGCATTCATCTCGATATCAAATAAGCGCCAAGCAAAAAACATCAGATAGAGTTTAGCGATTAGCAGACCCGTTAAAATGTCTGCCCCTTGATGCATTCCGGCCAGACCGAAATTACACAAGACCTCGGGGAGATGATATCGGGCGCGATGGGGTAATTTCTTCCGCCTATCACCCAGATACCATTCCAGCAAGATGCAGATAAAGAAGATAGGTGCCAGCATGATAAGCAGCATCTCAGGGTGAGCGATCAGTGTACTAAATTCCATCAGACTTCCTTGCTGTTATTTTTTCTAAAACTGATTGTTATTACTGTTGGTGAAAACAGCAGCAAATTAAATCAGCACCTCTGCATCCAAGTGCTAGTGCACTCATTGATGATACTTAAGCTAAACTCGGCTCTACCAGCGGGCAAAATGGTCTTCGGTGAGGCCCATGACATTGTGCAAGGTATGCTTGTTGCCTAAGTTATCTATGATCTGGCCAGAATAGTGGCCAACATACTGCCTGAAGTTACTCTTTAACAGCCAGAGGTTTAGTTTCTCTGAGCGACAATTTTTGGGCTGAAAACTCAGATCTATTTGACCATTATCGGAATAGATACGCCAACTCGCTGCGGGCTTAGATTCAGCACTGCCAGCATCTCGGGTAAACTCGAAATGTACCGGACCTAGCAGGTGCCGCTCGCCATTGATCCAAAATACATTTTCACTGGCACCGGTCTCATTCACACCCGCGGCGAGGTTTAAGCCTATGATCCCATCTGGTGTATGGGCATTGATGCTCGCCCAACGCCAGCTCGTCTCTCGACGCATATATCCGGCGGAAAAATCGTATCCCGCTAATGCCTGGTTGAGTGGTTGATACTCATCGTGAATGGTCAGGTTTCCCTTAGGCTTTAAGCCATTATGTTTCTGGGTATAGGTCCAGCCACTGTATCCCGTCGGGGTACAGAGTGAGATGGGCAGACTCAAGGGAGGTGATTCGAGTTCAAGTTCGGCCTCGATAGACTCAGTTGAGATAGCCAGATGCCACACACCCTCGCGCAAGTTAAACTCAATGCTGCCTTTTTTGCTGCTGATCTTAGCGCTGCCCGTCAGTGGAGAAGGCTCCATCTGATAGCCCACACCCGGAGGTTTGAGCCAAGATGTTTCCGTTATTTGATTCTGATTGATGTCGTAGAGATAGCAAAAAGCACTGCCGACATAGCGAATATCGGCGATGGCGACACCTATGATGTATCTAGGTGTCACCAGACTAACAAATTGAAACTGTTTGAAATGAAAGTGCTTCTTCAAGGATGAAACTGGCTTATCCATCTCATTGAAATAGGCGAACTTGTCTAGTGCTAAGTCCGCTACTGACCCATCAAAATAACCAAAAATAGGCTTACCTTGATCATCCATGAGTTCCTTCGGTGCCGCCATTGTTGATATTTTATTAGCTTGCCAAGCGGAGCTAGTCTGCGCTAATCCCATTAAATACATCCTGTATAGAATTTGAACTTTTACTCTAACCTGATGGGATTCGAGATTAAAGTCAAATCTTAGATTCATTTAGACTTAGCAAGTAGACTAGCTGTGGAAACCAAAATCATTTCTGGTATGCTGACACCACCTAGTTTTTGATAATACTCAAATAAGAAAATCAGCACATGAAACGTCTCATTTTATTGTTCACCGCATCCGTTTTACTCTCGGCCTGTGCCAACCAAACTCCGAGTCATATCGCCTTGAATCCACAAGTACCTGATGTTCAAAAACAAACTAATTCTCATCAGACACTTGCCATCGAGACAATAGATACTCGTTCGGCCAATTTCATCGTGAGATTTAACAATGGTGACGATGCGGCCAAACTAGTCAGTCCTTCAGAGGCCCCAAGAAAGCAGATTGATCGTGTCTTTCGTGAAGGATTTACCCAAGCGGGTTATCAAATAGATCCAAGCTCGGTCAAGCGTATGCAGATACAGTTAGAGCAGCTGCTCACCGATGTGACTGAATCGACCTTCGGTTTCGAGGCCAAGAGCAATATCATCATTAATGTTATCGTCAAAAATAGTAACCAGGAGTTGACCAAGCGTTACTCGGCTCGGGGCAGATTATCGGGCCCCTTTAGTGCAGATTTTGCCACTTTAGAGCTTGAGATGAATAAATTACTCGGCCAACTCAGCGGCGAGATACTCAACGACCCTGAGCTCAATCAATTTATCCAACAATAATCTGCGCTAAGCCAGTTGCAGAATAATTTTGAACTAAACAGAGAAGCCCTATGTTCCGTAGAATAAGCACATTATTGATGCTCGGCTTGAGCATGAGTCTAAGCTCCATGGCCTTAGCCATAGATATTCAACCTAATACTCTTTACCCTCAAGTTGAGCTCGACACCAGCATGGGAAAAATTGTGGTGGAACTGGACAGAACTAGAGCCCCTATCACAGTGGATAACTTTCTCACTTATGTGGTTAAGGGTCATTACAACAACACCCTGTTCCATCGTGTCATCGCCAACTTTGTGGTTCAAGGCGGTGGACTCGACCTTAAACAGGAAGAGAAGCCCTATGATGCCCCTATCGTTAACGAATCGGGTAATGGGTTATCCAACAGCTTCGGCACTATCGCCATGGCAAGGGATAATGATCCTCACTCGGCCACCAGCCAATTCTATTTCAATGTTGCAGATAATGATCGCTTAGACCCGTCATCGAGACGTTGGGGCTATGCCGTCTTTGGTGAAGTCACCCAAGGTGAAGAGGTGCTTGTTGCAATGGCTGCCGTGGCGACAGAGCACAACAATAAGTTAGACTGGCCTGACTTTCCTGTTGAAGACATCATTTTAAAGAAAGCGACGCTGTTACCTCGAAAATAGCGCCTAAATAGATATTAAAACTTAATCAGCATCGAAATAAGTAACTAAAAAATAGCCAAAAATGAATTTAATTCAAAAACGTTCAATATTTTTCACAAATATTGTTCAAGATTTAATTTTTAGTCCTATACTGATTACGTTGTAATAAGGAGGCGATTTGATGACCCCAACTGAGTTCATCGATAATAAAGCGCCCCAGCTGGCCCAATATGGAAAAGCGTTTCTGAGTGATCAGCTCGATTTTAATGAGGTCCAGTTATATCTATGGGACACCCTAGAAGAGTGGCAACAGTTCAATCATCAGGGTGACGCGCAGTCAGATACGGAGAGAGTGTTCTGGCATCTACTGCATGCTTTTGACAAATGGCCCGATTGGATGATCCGCGGCAATCAATACCTGCGTAAGCAAATTGATGAATGTTGTGATTATCTTAATCTTGGTGGCCAAGTGCCAAATAACTGCATTGGTATCAGACCTAACTCCTAACGCTCTTTATCTTTATTCTAAGAGCAGAACAAACGTAAACCCAAAGCCTGGACCTTAACGTTTGGGCTTTTTTTGTGCCGACTTAAGCTAGTCATTTGAACTATTTGGTATTAAGCTAGGTCGATTAGTATCTCTTAAGTCTCCCTATGTCATCTTCAGTCTCTTCCATGCTTGACCAAGTCAAAGACGCTTTCTCAATTTACTGCCACAAACGTGTCTTAGTCCTGCTTTTGCTCGGTTTTTCCGCCGGCCTACCCTTGATGTTGGTGTTCTCGACACTGTCATTCTGGTTAAGAGAGTCCGGCATAGACAGAACAACCATCGGATATTTCAGCTGGATTGCCCTCGCCTACGGATTCAAGTGGGCCTGGTCCCCCTTAGTAGACAGACTCTCTCTGCCCATCTTCACCAGGCTACTCGGTCGCAGACGAGGCTGGATGCTATTTGCTCAAATACTCTTGGTGGGAGCCATTTTAGGCATGTCTTGCAGTGATCCAGTCAAAGATCTTGAGAGGCTGGCACTGTTTGCCCTCATGGTCGCCTTTGCCTCCGCCACCCAAGATATCGTCATCGATGCCTTTAGAATCGAATCTGCACCAGAGAAGATGCAGGCCGCTCTCGCGGCGGCATATCAAGTGGGCTATCGCAGTGCGATGATCATTGCCACCGCGGGCGCATTGACCATTGCAGCTTGGGTCACCCCAGGTAACGATGAATACAACCTATTGTCCTGGCAGATGGCTTATATGATCATGGCTGGCCTAATGTCCGTCGGCATTCTGACCACACTATTTTGTAAAGAGCCTGACGTAGAGGTTAAGCAGGCCAACGAGCAAGAGCTGCTCATCATGCAAGAGTTGAAGCAACGCTACCCTAAGGTTATCGCCAATACCTTATCTTGGCTATACACGGCCAGCGTGTTGCCATTTATGGATTTTTTCAAGCGCTATGGGCGCAACGCCATACTGATCTTATTGCTGATATCCTGTTACCGCATCTCAGATATCGTCATGGGGATCATGGCAAATGTATTCTATGTTGATATGGGCTTCACTAAGACCGAGATAGCGACAATCAGTAAAGTTTATGGCCTGATCATGACGCTAGTCGGTGCTGGGTTTGGCGGTTTATTGATCGTCAGATATGGCACCATGAAGATACTCTTCATCGGCGCCTTGTTGGTGGCTGTGACTAACCTACTCTTCGCCTGGCAAGCTGTAATAGGCTATAACGTGCCATTTTTAACCTTAGCAATTTCCATCGATAATTTCAGTGCAGGCATTGCCACTGCAGCCTTCATCGCCTATCTATCCAGCTTAACGAGCACGGGATACAGTGCGACTCAATACGCCCTGCTCTCATCCATCATGTTACTTTTCCCTAAGTTCATCGCCGGATTCTCCGGAGTCTATGTCGATAGCTTCGGTTATGTGAACTTCTTCATTGCCGCCAGCCTTATCGGCTTTCCTGTTCTACTGCTGGTGTTTATTGTCGATAAACGTACTCGCCATGACGAGCTGAATAAGATTAATGACGGCATGACAGACGCATCAAATGAAGCTTCGGTGACTAAGACTTAGCCTTGGCTGTTGCTATTTCACTTTCATCTAAAAATAAAAAAGACGCTTAATATGCTGTTCTTTAAGCGTCTTTTATCTTAATTTTTTCGAAGAAAAAATTAATCTCGGAAGTTATTAAACTGAAATGGTTGACCTAAGTCTGCTTCGCGAGCCAACGCCATCACGGCCTGCAGATCGTCACGCTTCTTACCCGTGACACGAACCGAATCACCTTGAATTGAAGATTGAACTTTAATCTTACTGTCTTTTATCATCTTCACTAACTTCTTAGCAATTAAAGTTTCGATGCCTTCTTTGAATTTAACTTTCAATGAGAAGGTTTTTCCGCTGTGAACCGCTTTATCATCGACATCCATAGATGCCGGATCAACGTTACGCTTACTCATCTGCATGCGCAAAATATCGATCAATTGTTGGCACTGAAAGTCATCTTCAGCAGATAGCGTCACGATATGATCTTTATATTCGATGCTCGCTTCTTTGCCGCGAAAGTCGAAACGACTCTTAAGTTCACGTACCGAGTTATCGACCGCATTACGTAGTTCAACTTCGTCGACTTCAGAAACTATATCCATTGATGGCATTTCGAGTATCCTGTTAGCATATTTTAGTGGCACTAGTTTACCGTATTTAGGTTATATAATCAGGCTGACTCCTTTCATCGGCATATTAATTCTGCTTAATAACCCCTAGAAACGATAGTTTAATAGTGACAAGGGCTCGCCATTTTTTTATGATAAAAAAAACCACCAGACACATAAGAAATTTTGATCTCTAAACGACATATTTTTAGGCTTATCTTGGTCATAGCATTGATAGTCATCAGTTACCTGGTATTTTCCAGGCCGCATTATCCTCAGCTTTTTGCAAATATGGATAAAGTAGGCCATCTTGGTAGCTTCTTCTGCTTATCTCTACTGACATATTTAGCATTTAAGCCCAAGTGGTATCTGCTTACAGCGACGCTGTCGATTTATGCCGTCTTCATTGAACTCGTTCAGGCAAGGCTACCCTATCGCAGCGCATCAGTAGCCGACTTTATCGCCGACATGGCAGGTATTGCTCTCTTCTACTTCTGCCTTTGGAGTTATCGGCGTTACTTTCGTGCCACTAAGATCACCGAATCCCCTTAACCTGGAAAATAGCTAATCTAGCGTAATCGCTAGTCTTTAATTAGCGCTAATCATGGCCCTAAACTCGGCAAGGACACTTATGTATAATCCATCGATTGCCATCCTTGGCGCTGGCGCCATCGGACAGTTGATTTATCATCAGCTGGTAAATGCCCAACTCTCCCCCTATTTTATTACCCGGGGCAAGACCCAAGAGAAACAAGTGCTCACCCTGACCCATTTAGACGGTCAAGAGACACAGTCCACAGCGGCACTCCATTGTATAACGTCCTCAGGCACACATGAAAGTAAGTGCCTACTACCAGGCAAGACTCAGTTACTCATCGTCTGTGTAAAGTCCTATCAGGTCAAAGATGCATTAAAAGCAGTCATATCACAGCTTCCGCTAAGCTGTCATATACTGCTGCTTCACAACGGCTTAGGTCCTCATCTTGAGGTTGAGCCTTTGCTCCAAGGCAGAGGTTTGAGTTTAGCAACGACCTCTCAGGGCGCATTCAGACAAGGCACTTGGCGGCTCAAACAAACTGGCACAGGAATCACCCAGATAGGCCACTTCAGTGGTCCACTGATGCCATCGGCTCTGAAGCAGATACTGCTGGGGGCAATTCCCAGCAGTGAGTGGTGCGAGCCCATTTTGCCGTTTCTGTGGCAGAAACTGGCTATCAATGCGGCAATAAACCCGCTTACAGCAATAGAAGACTGTCCGAATGGAGCCCTAGCAGCACCTCAATACGAGCAAGAGATCTGCGATATAGTCACTGAACTGGTGGACGTTGCTATGGCCACTGGGGTTGAATTGAACGAGTTAGCACTCACCAACCGAGTGTACAGTGTTATCGAACTCACCAGCGCTAACTTCTCTTCGATGCATCAAGATGTAGCGAATAAACGTCGAACTGAGATAGACAGTATCAACGGTTACATAGTCGAAAGAGCCAAGGAACATGGGTTAACTGCCAAGGTCAACCTTTCACTGCTAAACCGCATAAAAGCAATCGAAGCTAACTACCTAGTTTGATCCTATTCTTCGACCAATTATTTTCCTACAGAGCAACTGAAAACGACTATCGAAAGGCAGTAATTCATTTTTAAGTCTACTATTAGGTCATCGAGCAGTAGACTGAAAACAATGGATTAGTTTATGCAAAGAGAGCAATGGAACTCGCGAGTTGGCTTTATTCTCGCCGCCGTGGGCTCCGCCATCGGTCTGGGGAATATCTGGCGATTCCCCTATATGGCCTATGAAAATGGCGGTGGTGCATTCTTTATCCCCTACCTGTTTGCCATGATATCTGCCGGTATCCCCTTTATGATCATGGAGTTTAGCCTGGGCCATAAGCTAAGAGGCGCAGCCCCTAAGGTCTTTGCCAAGCTAGGGCAGAGTTATGGACTAAGACTAGAGTGGTTAGGTTGGTTTCAGGTTTTTATCGCCGCCATTATCGCCATCTATTATGTTGCCATCATAGGCTGGGCGATATCATTTCTCGGTTTTTCGTTCACCCAGAGTTGGGGGGCCGATACCAATGCCTTCTTCTTCAAAGAGTATTTACAGTTAGAAGACAACTCACCCACCAGGCTAGGTCAGTTTCAGTTGCATATCGCGATCCCCATGGCCATTGCCTGGTCTATTACCTCGCTTGCCATCTTCACCGGGGTCAGAGGCGGAATAGAGCGAGCCAGCAAGATCATGATGCCGTTACTTTTCATCATGGTGCTGACCCTTATTGGACGCATTATCATGCTACCCGGAGCTCTGGAAGGCTTAAATTATCTGTTTGAACCAGATTTCAGTAGAATTTTCGATGCTAAGGTCTGGTCCGCCGCCTACGGACAGATATTTTTCACTCTCAGCGTCGGCTTTGCCATCATGCTGGCTTATTCTAGCTACTTACCTGAGAAATCAGACATAAGCAACAATGCCTTCATGACAGTGTTAATTAATTGTGGCTTCTCAATCATGTCGGGGATCATGATTTTTGCTGTCTTGGGTTATATGGCACAGGAGCAAGGCAAGGAACTGACCGAGGTCGTTTCCTCTGGCGTGGGACTCGCCTTCGTCACCATTCCGGCTGCCATCAATTTACTCCCCCTCCCTTACATATTTGGGCCACTCTTCTTTCTCGCATTAGTGGTTGCCGGGTTAAGCTCCCACATATCTATCATCGAAGCAGTCACATCGGCAGTGATGGACAAGCTAAACCTGGCCCGTAAAAAGGCTACATTATTGGTCTGCGGTACTGGCTTCCTCGCCTCAATGGCTTTTGCAACCAACGGCGGTTTACTGCTTCTCGACCTTGTAGATTACTTTATTAATAATGTTGCCCTGCTCTTTAGCTGTTTTGTCGAACTCATCATACTTGCCTGGTTGTTTAAAATTGCCGACATCAGGGATTATGCCAATCGCTTATCTGAGTTTACTTTGGGTAGATGGTTCGACTTGTGTTTACGCTTTGTCAGCCCCGCCATGCTCGCCATCATCTTAGTGAAAAACCTGATCAATACCGTCACCGATGGTTATGGTGGCTACCCAATCGAAGATCAACTTATCTTGGGCTGGGGGCTAATCGCTACCATGCTGGTGATCTCATTAATCATTAACCTGTTCACATCTGACAAGGAGGACGTTTTATGACAACTGGCGCCATTATCATGATGACTTTAGCCCTGTGCATTACTTGGGGCGGTGCCGCCTTGTGCATAGCCATCGCAATGAAAAAGAAGAAAAAACCAAAAAGTTAACCGCTATTTTTACTTCAACATGCCAGTCTCTTAGCCCTTAAGCAAAGCCTTGATGCAATTGGGCACACAAAGAGGTAAATTAGTCGGCTATCTTCTGAGAAAACTCTCAACATTGCGGCAAGACAATGAAAAATATCTCCTTACTTGAATCGAATCGAGTACTGATGGCGTTACTTGGCTACGGCTTTATGCTGGCTTTGATTATTATCAGTATTAATTTCTGCGATCGTCCCATTGCGGATGCCATGCATGCCCATGGCTATTCAGGCACATTCCTTAAATTGCTAAGCCAGATCCCGACTGTGCTCGAAGTCATCGCGGCAGTTTTCATTATAGGCGTGTTAATTAAGCGCAGCCGCGAACGTTTCAGTTCACTCATCATTAATCTTATCGCCACGATTGTCTTAGCCAGCTTAGTGAGAGTATCTGCCAAGATGGCTTTCGGTCGTACCTGGCCAGAGACCTGGGTCAATGACAACCCATCATGGATTAATGATGGCGTTGAGGCTTTTCATCCCTTTACTCAGGGTATTGCCTACAACTCGTTTCCATCTGGCCATGCATTATTTACCTTCTCTCTAGCCACAGTATTTTGGTATCACTTCCCGCGTCTTCGACCCGTTTGGTTAGCCTGTATGCTAGGAGTGTTCATCGGGCAGCTTGGACAAAATTATCATTTTCTTGGTGACTTGCTTGCCGGAGCCACACTGGGTACGCTTATCGCTCATATGGTTATCCTAGCGAGTAACAAAGCCAACAGCATAAAAAAGCCCCGACCAGATGACCGAGGCTTAGCATGACAAAGAAGCAGCTTACTTGCTGGTATCTATGGCATCGAATGACTTGACCAAATCGTCCACAGCTTTCATCTGAGTCAGGTAGTTTTCTAACTGATCCAATGGCAAGGCACATGGGCCATCGCATTTGGCATTATCAGGATCCGGATGTGCTTCGATGAACAGACCAGCCAAACCTAAGGCCATGCCACTTCTTGCAAGCTCAGTTGCCTGAGCGCGGCGACCACCAGCACTGTCGGTTCGCCCACCAGGACGCTGAAGAGCATGAGTGACATCGAAAATAACAGGGTAGCCAGATTGCTTCATTTCATCCATGCCAAGCATATCGACGACTAGGTTGTTATAACCGAAACTAGAGCCCCGTTCACACAGAATAATATTATCATTACCGGCTTCATTGAACTTAGTGATGATATGACGCATCTCATGAGGCGCTAAGAACTGCGGCTTCTTCACATTGATGATGGCGCCGGTTTTTGCCATGGCAACCACAAGATCAGTTTGACGCGCTAAAAAAGCGGGTAACTGAATGATATCGACCACTTCCGCCACTGGTGCACACTGGTGTATCTCATGCACATCGGTGATCAAAGGCAGATTAAAAGTTTGCTTAATCTCCTGAAAGATCTTCAGCCCCTCTTCCATACCCGGGCCACGATATGAATTTATCGACGAGCGATTAGCCTTATCGAATGAGGCTTTAAAAACATAAGGAATACCTAACTTCTGCGTCACTTCGGCATATGTTTCAGCGATCTTCATCGCTAAATCACGAGATTCGAGCACATTCATGCCACCGAATAACACGAAAGGTTTATCGTTTGCAATCTCGATATCACCTAGAACTATGACTTTATTACTCATCAATACTTCTCTCTAAAAGGCCAAGGCAATTGCCTTAGCGTTAACCAATAAAACATTTAGCTGCATGCTGTGTTTGAAGCTTATAGGCCTTGGGATGAAATTATCTGTAATAACTATCCACACATCTAGGCTATATGTATAGACCTTCACACAGCTTATAGGCCTTGGGATGAAATTATCTGTAATAACTATCCACACATCCAGGCTATATGTATAGACCTTCACACAGCTTATAGGCCTTGGGATGAAATTATCTGTAATAGCTGTCCACACATCCATGCCATATATGTACCCACAGCATAGCCTAATACCGCAAGTAGTACACCAACAGGCGCTAATGCAGGATGGAATGCTGCGGCGACCACAGGCGCAGAGGCCGCGCCGCCCACATTAGCCTGACTGCCCACCGCCATATAAAACAGTGGCGCCTTAATCAGCTTAGCCACAATGAGCATAAAGCTAGCATGAACTAACATCCAGATGATGCCGATGGCGAAATACCATAAGTTATCCGGATCTGCCAGCTTGGATACATCCATATGCAAGCCGATAGTTGCCACTAGAATATACAGGAACACAGAAGCAACTTTTGAAGCACCGGCAGCCTCCAAATGGCGTACAGGACTGAATGACATGGCCAGGCCAATAGTCGTTACTGTGACTATCAACCAGAAGAATTTAGACGTTAAACTGTAATCTCGGGTCCAGGGGTAATTAGCCTCGAAGAAGGGTCCAAGGAAATCGGCAAACATGTGAGCTAGACCCGTGACACCAAAACCAACCGCCACGATCAACATCAGGTCGTTTAGACTGGGAATACGGGAGTTTTCGGCGTGGTACTTTTCTACCTTGTCTTTCAACTCTTCGATTGCCCTAGTATCAGCTCCCGTCCAGGCATCGATCTGCTTGGCCTTAGAAGCCATAAACAGCAATATGGCCATCCAGATATTGGCGACAATCACATCGACAGTCACCATGATGGAGAAGATATCGCCACCGGCCTCATAGATCTCTTTCATCGCAGCCTGATTCGCGCCACCACCGATCCAGCTTCCGGCTAAGGTCGTCATGCCACGCCAAACGGCTTCGGGCCCAGTGACTCCCAAAATTTCCGGATGTACGGCTGAAATGATAAGCAAGGCGATAGGTCCACCGATCACAATTCCCACAGTGCCGGTCAGGAACATGATAATGGCCTTTGGACCTAGGGAGATGATGGCTTTAAGATCGACGCTTAAGATCAATAAGACTAAACAAGCCGGAAGTAGGTATCTTGATGCCACGAAGTAAAGCTGCGAGGTGTTGCCATCGATGACGTTAAAAGTGTTAAGCAATGAGGGAAGGAAATAGCACATCAGCAGTGCGGGGATATATTTGTAAAACTTGGTCCAGAAAGGATGTTTACTGTTACTGGTATAAAAAACGAAACCTAAAATCGCCGTCAACAGACCCAAGGCCGTGGCATCATTTGTCACTATGGCTGTGCTACTCATGCTGTATTATCTCCCTTCGATAGCATTATTGTTATTATAATTTTTTATTATTAGCTTTAGTATTTCTTGCTTTTGATTAGTTTAACGGCTCGATACAGGCGATATAGAGCTAAATGAGAGTGACCGGAATCCTTGCCTGCCACTCGGTATTTATTGAAAACTGCTTATCGATGAGCCCTCTGAAGCGTAACAGCCAGCGAATTTAGACACATGTTAATGATAAACTTCTTGTTTACCCTTGAGCTCTTTGAGTTGCATCTTAACCAGTTCAATCATAGGGTCGTGCGGGCTGTTATCGACAAAGTGTTTAAGGTCCGCAGCGGCCACACTGATACAACCTAGCTGTTGCGCGATAAAAGCACGTTCTCGATTAAGATTAAGATCATCTGAATGCCATTGCAGCAGTAAATTACAACACTCCATCGCTGGCTCAAACTGATGTGAGATGATACTACCGGCTTTAAGCTCGTGTATCATTCTGGAGACCAGACGCTTCGAGCTTACAGGCTTAAGATAACTCGATTTAAAGCCTACGCTATTACCCAGTTCTCCCCGCACTAACACGTGAAGTTCATGTCGTGTTAAGTCATCACCGGTTAACGGATCGATATAACGGATCTTGTCATCGATTCGGCTACATAGCACAGTGGTACCAGGCAGTAGCAGAGGCTCTAGTTCTAGATCGAGTTGCTTTGCAAGCAACATCAACACTGTGGCCAAAGTCGTGCTATTTCCCTGACGTGTGATGACACAAGCCCCTAAATCAGCAGCTTCGACGCTAAAATAGGATTCGCGGGCGCAAAAACCTAAATCTTGATAAAACCAATGTAAAAGACCCTCTAATCTCTCATGACGATCCACTACATAATGACTCAAGACTGAGCCCGCAATCTCTAACCAAGCCCATTTGGCTGATTCGAGTTTTGAGAAGCCCAGATGCTGTGAAATTTCAAATGCCATTTCCGGCAATTGAATACTGTCTTTCAGAGTCAGTGTCGTCATTAGACCATTAGCACCGCTTGCTTAAAAATGGCTATCTTACCGGCATATACCACCCAAGCAATCGCGCCGAAAGCGGCAAACACCTTGAATAGCTTTCCTTTGTTAGCCTTTAAAGAAATAGTAGCTAAAAGGATATATGCCACAACAGCGCCTAACTTCTCGGTGATCCAAGGGTCGATGAAGGGATATTGCTGAATGACGAAACACAAGGTCAAACCAGATAATAACAGTAATGTATCGATGACATGGGGAGCGATTTTCATCAGCTTCTTATCCATGATAGGTGACTGACGCATATGAAGCACGAAACGCACTAAAAAAAACAATACACTAGCGGCAACGAAGGTCAAATGAACGTGCTTAATAGCAGGATAAAAACTGGTTAGGGTTTCCATTTAAAACTCTTATTAGGCTGACAAAGGCGGTAGTGTACCCGATCCCCCTCCCCATCACCAATATCCCGATCAGCCTTGTGCTAATTTTCACATTATCGATGAGTTTTACTTGTCGGATAACAATTTTCAAATCTCTTTTTTGATTGCTTCATTGGGCTAGTTCGGTATTTGGTTAGTATCTGGTAAGCATGGCTTCATCGGTATTTATAGCCTGCGGCTCGCTAAATGTGCAAACACTTCTGTGACCCGCCGCAAGCACGGTCCCTGTGGGCTCTGCCGTGACCTCCATGTCACGGAAGGTCACAGCCGCGTTCACACCTAAGTATTTGCCTCTCCGATTTGAGTTTTACTGGTTAGTAACACGTTTCTGTCGGATAGGCGGCACTTGTTGCCAAGTGCCGCCCTCCTAAGAACCCAGCGTGCAACTTTCACTGCACTGGGCTCAAGCCTCCACTAAGGCGTGTTACGTTACCCAGCTACCTACATTACATTGCAGCCAGAGCCGGTTCGAACCAAGAATTACGACTTTGCTTTTTCGGTTTCCTCTTAACCAAATAGGCTAGATATTGAGGATCGAATGGCGTAGCAGCACTCCTGATTTTCACATGTCTCTTTATCGGCGTTTGAGCTATCTGAACCAGATTAAAATGGCAGTCCATGTTGGCGATTTTCTGCCAGCCGTGGAATTGCCACCCACCTATGCGATTCATGTAGTATTTTCGACGTACCCAGTCTTTGCTTTTCGTTAGGTGACGCCTTACCGCCCATCGCCATAACAACCAGAAAAGTTGATGGACTACATAATCGAAAGTTCGCTTTGCCACCCAATGACGATAATAATTCGCCCATCCTCTCAGCTTCGGATTCAAAATCTTAATGAGATCGTTTACTGGAATAGTTGCGTGCTTTTTGATGAGTTCGCGTAAGTTACTCAAAAATGATAATAGATTGCTCTTACTTGGTTTAATAAGCAGTGCTGGAATCAAGCAATCGTGCTAACTCTCATATCATTGGCAACAGTGAAGCATCGCTTAAGGCTTATAAGAAGTATGTTGGCCCACATTTAAAAGCTGTTAAATGACTTGCATGAGTATAAGTAAGTCAAATCATGAAAACGGAAATATGACGATCTCAAAGACTAACAAGCTTTGGGGCAAAAGTTATTTAGTAAGTTCCGAGGTTACGGTTAACAGCAAAGCCTAATCGAAGAGAAAAAATCAGCCAGTGTAGATACGGCTGCGAGCTTCGATTTCAAGGATGAAATCGCAGAGCCCACACTGATGTGCTTGCGGCGTCTCGCAGAAGCATCTGCACATGCCTCGCCGGCCAGGCGGTAGGTAACCATGAAGTTATGGCCTTCAAAATACTATCCAACAACAAAATAGCTAGAAGCTAAATCAGAATGTCATCAGGCTTCATTCGAAGCCCTAGGAGTTATCTTGGGCGATTAATCGAGCCACCCAGCATAAAAAGAAGTCATTTCACCACATAAAATCTCTGACAACATGAGCGCCAGTTAGCACGTAAGATGTAGATTTATCTGCTATTAAAATGCCATGCGGATTGGTTTTATGCAACCGCGATAAGTGGACACCCATAAGATTTTGGCACTTTAATTCAATCGGCACTTATTGCAGGTATATAGCAACCCATGCTAGAAGCGATGTTTAAACCGTACAAAAATATGTAACGATAATTACGTGATATTTGATGTTTTTATCAATAGATTTCTTATGGGAAATTCTGATATCTCAAAAAAGACTGAATAATTGTGCTAACGAGGGATGGGTCCATATATGTGGCTGCGAGCTTCCAAAACAAGGATGTTTTGGCAGAGCCCACAGGGAAGTGCTTGCGGCGGTTCGCAGAAGCATCTGCACATCCCCCGCTGGGAAGCGTTAGATAACCATGAAGGTAAAAGTTAACACTCATTTCCCAATACCAACTCAGCTAGAAGCTAAACCAGAATGTCATCAGGCTTCATTCGAAGCCCTAGGAGTTATCTTGGGTATCGGCCTAAGGTACATCTGTCATTACTACCAAAATCTCGAACGGTTGCGACGTTCTCGTAGCCAAGCTCAATCATCTTTTTCCTCAGCGGCATGGCTTGCTGATAGCCATGTTCCAGTAGAAGATAGCCGCCGGGGGCTAAATAGTCTCGAGCACTCGCTGCAATATAATAAAGATCGGCAAAGCCCGCTTCACCCGCAGTCAGTGCACTCTGAGGCTCAAACCTGACATCCCCTTGATCCAGATGCGCATCGGTCTCATCGATATATGGCGGATTGGAGACGATGAGATTAAAGTCATAACAGGTTACCGAATCAAACCAGTCACTCTGGATGATCTCAACCTGTTGCAGCTTGAGATGCTCTCGATTCGCTTTTGCCAGTGCCACCGCCTCAATGATCTTATCGACAGCAGTGATCTGCCACTCTTTTTTCTCATAAGCCAAGGAGAGTGCAATAGCGCCGGTTCCTGTACCTAAATCCAACACCTGAGCATTTTCTGCCAGTGGCAGATTTAACGCGGTTTCTACCAGAATTTCTGTGTCGGGACGCGGAATAAGTGTCGTAGGATTAACCATGAAAGGCAGAGACCAAAACTCTCTTTCACCAACAATGTGTGCGATGGGTGTACCCAGCACACGGCGTTGGACCATCTTGGTGTAATCGACAACCTGATCCGATGTTAGACGTTCATCGGGCCAGGTATACAAGTAACCACGCTGTTGATGAATGATGTGTAGTAACATCACCTCTGCATCAAGCTTAGGTGTATCTGAGACATCGACCAATTGGGGTGAAGCCCAATCTAGGGCTCCAGCTAGAGTCAAGTGCAAGGGATTTCCTTAGTTTGATGCTTAATTCAAGCGTGTTAAGTGGAGAGAGATCCAAAGGATCACCCTTCAGACAAGGCCGCTAACATATCGGCTTGATTTTCTTGCATCAAGGGAACGATCAACACATCCAATTCACCTTCCATGATCTCATTGAGACGATAGAGAGTCAGGTTGATTCGATGATCGCTGACGCGTCCCTGGGGATAGTTATAGGTACGAATACGCTCGGATCGATCGCCACTACCGACTAAGTTACGGCGTGTGGTCTCTTCGACGCTACGACGCTTCTCATCTTCAACCGCTTGAATACGGGCTGTGAGCACGCTCATGGCCTGTGCACGGTTCTTATGTTGTGAACGTTGATCTTGGCACTCAACCACAATACCCGATGGTATGTGAGTAAGACGGATTGCTGAATCAGTTTTGTTGACGTGTTGTCCACCTGCACCCGAAGCGCGGAACGTATCCACCTTCAAGTCTGCCGGATTTATCTTAATCGCCTCGGCTTCCGGTACTTCGACAAGGACTGCAACAGTACAAGCAGAGGTATGAACACGGCCTTGAGATTCTGTTTCTGGCACGCGCTGGACTCTGTGTCCACCAGACTCAAACTTAAGTCTGCCATATACACCTTCACCGGAAACTTTAATGATGATCTCTTTAAAGCCACCATGCTCTCCCTCGTTAGCATTCATTATCTCTGTCTGCCAACGATTAGATTCGAAATATCGACTGTACATGCGGTATAGATCACCGGCAAAAATAGCGGCTTCATCGCCACCCGCGCCGGCACGAATTTCAACGAAAGCATTGTTGTCATCGTTAGGATCTTTTGGCAGCAGCAAGATCTGCAGCTCATCTTCAAGCTTCTTGATGAGAGACTTAGCTTCTTTCATCTCCTCCTGAGCCATCTGTTTGATCTCAGGATCATTTTCGCTCAACATCTCTTTCGCGGCGTCTAGATCTTCAGTCGCTTGCTGAAAGCCTTTGAATGCGGCAACGACATCTTCAAGCTGCGAATATTCTTTCGAGAGCGCACGAAAGCGCGTCTGATCTGCAATAATGCCTGGATCGCTCAACAGAGCCAATACTTCTTCATTACGCTCAAGCAAGCCTTCAAGCTTGCGGATAACACTATCCTTCATTAAAACGTTAACCTTAGTTTTTATCTAATCCGAGCGCAGTTCTGAGCTGGCCTATGCGATTAAGATCGCCTTGACGGCTAGCAGCAGTCAAGGCTCGAGTTGGTGCATGAATCAATTTATTGGTTAACTTATTGGCGAGTTCGAGTAGCAGTTGTTCGCTATCTCCACCTTGGGCTAATTTTTTGATCGCTCGCTCAACTAACTCATCTTTTATCGCCATACTTTGGCTGCGATACTCACGGATGCTGTCTACCGACTCTAATGAGCGGACCCACTCCATGAAAAGATGTGACTCTTCTTCTGCAATTATCTCAGCTTGCTCGGCAGCCTCTCTTCTTGAGGCCATATTCTGTTCTATGATGCTTTGCAGGTCATCCACTGTGTAGAGGAAAGCATCGTCAAGGTCGGCCACCTCGGCTTCAATATCACGAGGAACTGCGATATCAACCAATAACATAGGCTGATGACGACGCTGCTTCAGCGCTTTTTCTACCATGCCTTTACCGAGTATCGGTAATGGACTCGCGGTAGATGATATCACGATATCGGCCTGAGGGAGAAAATCAGGGATCTGCTCGAGTGTGATAGCCGTCGCACCGAACTCCTCACACATACCTTCGGCACGTGAGAGTGTACGGTTTGCCACCACCATAGAATCAACACCGTTATCTTTTAAGTGCCTAGCAACCAGTTCAATGGTTTCACCGGCACCGATTAGCAGGACTTTTGTCGCGCTAAGTGCAGAGAAAATATGCTTAGCCATGCTAACGGCTGCAAATGCCACTGACACAGCTGCGGCACCGATCTCGGTTTCAGTTCTGACTCTCTTGGCTACCGAGAAAGTATTCTGAAACATGCGGTCCATAGTGATAGCGACAGTTCCAGCTTCTCTTGCCTTAGTAAAAGATTGCTTTACTTGACCTAAGATTTGCGGCTCACCAAGGATCAGTGAATCTAATCCCGATGAGACACGCATCAAGTGCTGCACCACGGCTTGACCATGGAATTTGTATAGGCACGACTCAACCTCCTCGTGGGAAAGTTGGTGATACTCTTCCAGCCAACGCACGACCTCCGCTTCATCTGCGGTATTGGTATACAACTCAGTGCGGTTACAGGTTGAAATTATCACAGCTTCACCGGTCTTGCTATGCTTCGCCAGACTCTTCATGGCTTCATGAATTTTATCTGGTGAAAACGCGACCTTTTCACGCAGGTCAACCGTGGCTGTTTTGTGATTAATACCGATCGCTAAAAGGCTCATCTGACTCGTTTTGATCTCTTGGCATCTAATTTATTGTCGGACATTCTACTTAATTGAATGAACTAAAAACAGAATATGCTTAACAAAACCGAATAATAATCTCAGTTCTTATCCATTTATCCAATTTAAGTTACCTGTTTTCACGGCAAAGAATAATGGTTAGCTTAGTTTGATACCCACGGCTAGCGCATTTTAATCCCTGACTCTAACAGGGTTGAGCGATACTCGTCGTCCAACCCTGCCATCTTCTTTTTAGCCACTATACTCGCGCGTTTTGTCTGGTCTTGCTTGAACACAGTCATTGCTATTTTTCTCATCACATTAAAAGCAAGCGGACCTCGGCCTTTACGGATCCGTGTTTCAGTGGTCTCTTTACCTGTCGTTTTTTCATGTACGTCTGATGTCACTTTGATAATGCTTTTTAAGCCAACCCACTGATATTTATTATTTAACCAACTTTTACTAACCAGCACTTGCTGACAACGTCTTGTTTCAATTCACCCTGTAGACCAGAATGATGACCTTTAAGCGCTAGAATATAGTCAGCCTTTTGCTTAACGATTAGCTTTGCTATCTCTATTTCATCCGCTTTTAATCGGCAGATAACACGGGCAATAGTGTCATGCCGAGGAATACCTGCTTTAAAAGGACGATACTGACGAAGCCAATCAAGCTTTAGATGTCCAAAGTTTTCAATGTCTTCCCATCCTTCAGAGCCTGACATAACCGCACTTATAGCGAGTAAAATAATCTCTAATAAGTTATGTTTTTTACAACGCTCAATACGGGGATCCGCAATCGAATCAAAATGTTTTAAAAAAGTAGCAGTCATTAACATCACCAAAAAAGAGTATTTGGTGATCTGATCGCTACTTGAGCATAAAGTTCAATTTATAATGATCTTGCCGTGGTTTGATACCTAAGTGCGACGAGACATACAGTGAATTTCGCATTTAGGTCTGGTATTCTTAACAAGCCTTCGTATCATAGAGAGCCTCACTATCAGCAATAGATGAATAATTTGAGCTATATCACAAAAACACCTCTTCTTTTGGTGATCCTAAGCCTAAGTTTACTATCGGCATGTACCACGACTGCAACGAACTTAGTCCCAATACAAGTCGATAAAGTATCTCAAGCCCATGCTTGGGAGATGCGAGGCAAGCTTGCTGTCAAAACACCCAAGGATAGTTTCAGCACTAATTTATACTGGCTGCACACCCAGACAAAAAGTGAACTCAAACTCACCACTATGCTTGGCACGACCGTTTTGTCCTTAATCACTGAACATGGCATGACACGCTTAGAGGTTGATGGAAAAACATATGAGCACCATGATGCTCAGCAATTGCTAACCAAGGTCACAGGCTGGTCTATCCCAGTCAACGCTTTACCGCTATGGATAACGGGCCAAGTTTCCCCGGATGATGAAGTCAGCTCATTTGACGAAAAGAATAGGCCAGTAAGCTTATTTACGCCATTAGAGTCTCCTCCTTGGCAGGTCGAGTTCCTCAAATGGCAACATCAGAGTGGTGCTCAGATCCCCAGATTATTGCAATTAAAGCGAGTCGACCTGCGACTCAAAATACAGGTTAATGAATGGCAAGCTCTCGCTGATAGAGATCCAACGACAAATAAGATTAAAAAAACACACCAATTAATGCGAGCACACGCTAGATGAAAGACACATATTTATCACTAGGTTGGCCCGCTCCGGCAAAACTCAACCTTTTTTTACACATCAATAATCAGCGTAAAGATGGCTACCATGAACTACAAACTCTGTTTCAATTTGTCGATTATTGTGATTATTTAGACTTTAGAGTAACCCAATCATCAGATTTAACCTTACATTCGAATATGAGTAACGCTGTCGCAGATTGCGATAACTTAATTCTCTTAGCCGCAAAATCATTGCAGAAATTTTGTAATGGCCAAAAAGGCGCGGAAATTTGGCTTGATAAACGTTTACCAATGGGCGGAGGAATAGGTGGTGGCTCGTCCGATGCTGCCACCACTTTAGTGGCATTGAATGCACTCTGGGACACGCAATTATCTAAGGAGAAACTGATGAAGTTAGGCTTAGTTCTTGGTGCCGATGTACCTGTTTTTATTAATGGTTTATCTGCATTTGCCGAAGGTGTCGGCGAAAAACTAATCCCAGTTTCACCGAAAGAATATTGGTACTTAATCCTTATACCCGATGTACATGTTTCCACTGCAGCTGTGTTCCAAGATCCACAACTTACCCGCGACACTCCTAAGTTAGACATAGACTCCTTGATGAGTGCCCCATGGAAAAATGATTGCCAAGATTTCGTCGTTAAACGCTACCCTCAAGTTGCCAACACCTTGGGCTGGCTGATAGAATACGCGCCGTCTAGAATGACTGGAACCGGAGCGTGTATTTTCGGTCAGTTCGAACTGCAGCATCAAGCCTTAGAGGTCCTGGCTAAATTGCCGAAGGACATGCGAGGTTTTGTCGCCAAAGGGACTAATATATCGCCCCTAGAGTCGCATTTAGCTCGACTATAGAGGCTAAAACTCTGGAGTAGACTTAATCTTACTCCAGCCACTAAAAAGAAGC
>NZ_ABIC01000021.1 GCF_000172075.1 Shewanella benthica KT99 | reverse complement strand
AGATTTAGTGATTATCAAGGTAGAAAACTCAGCCGCTACTTCGTCAAATGCGCCATCATCAGACAGGAAGATCGGCTAAAACCATTCGTCGATACCATGTTGCCACTACTAGACAGTGATGATCTGGTGGAGTTGCGACTGAGGTGGGCCATCAGAGAGGCTGACTTCGCTAGCCTTATTGCCTATTTGCCCCAGCTAAGTGAACAGAAAAAAACTAAACCCAGATGGCAGTATTGGCAGTCCAGGGTCGATGAAATCATCTCGACTCAAGCCTCTCCTGCTCCGAGCTCAGATATTGTCGATAACCACTCTAACAACAGATTAGCGAACTTGAGCAAGCATAGAAATTTTTATGGTTATGCCGCGGCACTCGAGCTCAACAGTGAATATCAACTCGAGCACCTTGACACCGTCACTGACCCGGCTCTGAGACAAAAAATCTTCGACGATAAAGCCTTGGCGCGCGTGATAGAACTACTGGCAATAGATAAGACTATTGATGCCAGATCTGAGTGGGTTCAGATGCTGGGCCGACACAGCCGAGCAATGCAAAAAGAGTATGCAATATTTGCATTGGAGAATAAATGGCACGCTCTCGGTGTTCAGGCCAGCATACAAGGCAAACTGTGGAACGACATGAGATTACGTTTCCCCTATGCTGCCGAGCAAGCTTTCGTGACCGCCAGCAAGAAGCAGAAGGTCAATATCGATGAACTCAGGGCTATAGCCAGAAGAGAGAGTGCTTTTTACCCTTACGCAACCTCGGGGGCCGGAGCCAGAGGCCTGATGCAGCTCATGCCTGCGACCGCAAAAGAGGCAGCCAGGAAAGCTGGAGTCAAATACAAGGGCACACCTAGTCTGTACATTAATGAGATAAACATTCGCCTCGGCAGTGCTTACTATGCTTCCCTATTAAAGCGGTTCAATAATAATCGTGTGTTAGCCACAGCGGCTTATAATGCCGGTCCCCATAGGGTTAAGCGTTGGTTAAAGAAAACCAATGGAGAACTCGATGTTGTCGCCTTCATCGAAGCTATCCCTTTCACCGAGACCCGTGAGTATGTACAGGCAGTGCTTAGCTATCGAGTCATCTACCAAATCAAACAAGGTAAGCAGCCCGAACTATTTTCGGCTAAAGAACTGGATTTTAAATATTAATCAATAGGTAATTAACAGTCTACTCAGCAAACATAACTAAGATTCTTTCGAGTTACTTAATACAATAATACCTGTGTCTCAGCTCCTTGGGAGTTAAAAAACGTGCAGATTTCACCAGTGTGATGAAAATTAGCTCATTCGAACTCAGTTTCAGGTAAAAAGCTTAGACAGCCAGCCTTTATTGTGAATAATTATCATTAACATAATGATACTAAGATCGACTTAATGATATCACTGGATAATCTTTACCTGGGCGCAGAATATCAACCGCTGATCAACACCTCGGACTCGTCTATCTATGGCTATGAAGCCCTGTCTAGATTTACCGATCTCGATGGCCGTCACACCCCGCCCAATATCGTCTTCGATCATCTTCATCATCAGGCATCTCTGTTAGAGTTCATGCAAGGGTAACGAAATGACCTAGACTTAGAGACTTAGAGTTAGAATCAAGAAACTGGATCGAGAATCTAATTTGTCGCATAGTAATGCCATAATGCCAGTAAAGAGAATTCAATGTCCAAACAGACAATTTCAGATATTATCACTCAGCTTGGGCGTGTTCTATTAGGCAAACCAGAACAGATAAAACTGGCACTTGCCTGTATTCTCGCCAAAGGACACCTGCTGATCGAAGATCTTCCCGGCATGGGGAAAACCAGTCTATCCCATGGTATCGCCCAGAGTCTGGGACTCAGTTATCAGCGGATACAATTTACCAGTGATATGTTACCCGCCGATATTCTAGGTGTCTCTATTTTCGATAAGGAGCAAGCTCAGTTTATCTTTCATCCTGGGCCAATCTTCAAACAGATGGTGCTAGCGGATGAAATCAACCGTGCCAGTCCCAAGACACAGAGTGCACTACTCGAGGCCATGGCCGAAAGTCAGATCACCGTCGATGGCATCACTCACCCGCTGCCCAGTCCGTTTTTTGTGATAGCGACGCAAAACCCCAGTGAGCAATCAGGCACATTTCCACTGCCAGAATCTCAGCTCGATCGCTTTATGATGCGCCTATCCATTGGTTATCCAAACGCAGCAGCCGAACTCGAAATGCTCAAAGGACATGACCAGTCGCCCCAGCTTCTGGTTCTTCCCCAGTGCATATCCCAAATCGAACTGGTTCAGTTACAGCAAGATGTTGGCAAAATTACCGCTTCCGATGCCTTACTTAATTATGTGCTCGCACTCGTCGCTGCCTCCCGCGTCCAGAATGAGGGATTTGGCCTGTCACCACGTGCGAGCAAGGCACTGCTCCAAGCCTCTAAAGCCTGGGCTTTTCTCAATGGACGCAGCTACCTTGTCCCCGAAGATGTACAGGCTGTGTTCTCATCGGTAGCCGAGCATAGGATCCGCAGCAGTAGTCATCAGCAGGGAGCCGCCCTTTCTCAAAAAATTCTCAGCAACGTCAACCCTATACTGTAACTTAGCATAATGATGAATCGGGCTAATTCCACTAAGACTACAAAACCCTGGAGACCTTCGCTCTGGTGGCGTTCCTGGTTAGCACGTAGGCTGCCGCCATCGAAACAGGTCACATTAGCCCATAAAAGTATCTTCATTCTCCCTACGGGCTTCGGCCTATTGTGGATCAGTCTGATCTTGCTCTTGTTTATACTCGGCACTAATTATCAAAACAACTTGATTATAGGATTGAGTTTTTTACTGGTAAGCCTATTCAATACCTGCATCATCTACAGTTATAAAAACCTTGCAGGGCTGTCACTGAGTTCATCTTCTCCGCCTCAAGCCTATGCTGGGGATACACTGATATTTCCAATAAAGTTGTCATCTAAACAAGTTCAATTTGAAGTATTGCTTTCCTATGCCAATAACCAGGTCAATGTGCTCAAAGTGATTAAAGAGGAACCACAAGTTTCTCTGCTGCAATTTAACAATCTTAGCCGAGGCAGAATGTTTCCTGGACGCTTGAAAATAGAGTCGAGATACCCGCTTGGATTATGCAGAGCCTGGTCACATATCGATCTTGATAATCAATTGATCGTCTTTGCCAGTCCCATCGAATCACAATCAGAGCTGTCTTCTTTAGCAACGGACGATATAAGCCACACTTTAGACCGGGGCATACATGTTCAGGGAGTCGATGAGTTTAAAGGCCTCAGGCAACATATTCCCGGAGAGTCATTGAAACAGGTCGCATGGAAACAACTGGCACAGGGACGTGGCATGCTGAGTAAGGAATTTCAGCAACCCCAAGGACAACCCCTCTGGCTCACTTTAGATAATCTAACTTCTCCAGATATCGAGGAGAGGATCAGTAAATTGACTTGGTCCATCGATAAACTCAGTGAACGCGGGCATATATTCGGGCTAGTCATAGGCCAACATAAAATACCTCCCGCGGATGGCGAGGGCCATCGTATTGTGTGTCAACAAAGCATAGCGCTGCTGCCCGAGAGAGAGGAGCAGATAAAATGAAGCCGTCGCAGCAACAGGAGATCATATCCCGGCACAGCCTACTTTGGTTACTCATCATCAATGCCGTGATACTGCTGCCACTCTATGACAAGTTGACTCCATGGACCATGGCCATCTGCGGCATCTGCCTAGTATGGCGCTACGGCATTTTTATGGGAAAAGTAGCTAAACCTCCTCGTGTGCTGGTCACAAGCCTCGCCCTGGCATCGGCATTGACTCTAGCTCTGGTCACATCAAAAATTGGCTTACTCAACGGCTTAATCAACTTGCTGATTTTAGGCTATTCACTCAAATATATAGAGACGAGAGACCGGCGTGATGTCAGAATTGTGGTCATTGTCGGCTACATACTTATCGCGATCACCTTACTCGGGCAGCAATCGTTCTACTTCTCTACCCTGTTAATCGTCATTGCCGCGATTAACACTTGTGTGTTAGTGAGCCTCTACCGGGAAGATGTGAAGCTCTATGAAACAGCCAGAATAGGCTTTATCCTCATCATACAAAGCTTGCCCTTAGCCGCCCTGCTCTTCCTGGTATTTCCTCGTTTACCTCCCCTGTGGTTGATGCCGCAAATGAAAACGGCACAAACAGGTCTCTCTGATGAAGTCAGTTTCGGTGAAATAGGCAGGCTGACACGCTCTGCGGCTCTCGCATTTCGAGTCAAGTTTGACGGCACTCCTCCCAGCAATCATCAACTTTATTGGCGGGCGCTGGTCTTAGAAGATTACGACGGTCAGACCTGGACACAAAACGAAAGCATTAAAACCTCGGAAGCAAATAATTTAGCATCATCGAGCATGCCTGCGGCCACTGGACCTTGGCTAAATTACTCTGTTATTGCACAGAAGAGTAACCAACACTGGCTCTTCGGCCTGGACGTCGCATTCAGCGATACCGCTGACATTATCCAACTGCCAGACTACCGCCTCTATTCCACCAAGAGCCTCACACAAACGTTTCGATACAGTGTCAAATCTTTCCCCTCTGTGCCCATGGATATAACACTCACAGATAATGTCAGGAATATTAATTTACGGCTCCCTGAGCTGAGTAACCCCAGAACCCACAAATTAGCCAAGAGTTTTGCAGGGCGCTACCCAAATCCGGTGAAGAGACTCAATGCCATGATGAATTACTTCACCGAGCAAGCCTATTTTTATACCCTGACGCCACCGCCTGTAGGTCCACAGCAAATTGATGATTTCTTATTAGAAAACAAGGCCGGATTTTGTGTTCATTATGCCAGTGCATTAACCGTAATGGCTCGCGCTAGCGGAATACCAGCAAGAATGGTAACAGGCTATCAGGGCGGCGAATGGAATAAACAAGCCCAATATTTCAGCATCTATCAATATATGGCCCATGCCTGGGTGGAAGTCTGGTTAGAGAACAGAGGCTGGATAAGACTCGATCCCACCTCTATGATAGCCCCAGAGAGAATACTCGAAGGTTTCGATGGCTATTTTCAAGGAGGAGACAGCTATTTTATCGACAGTCCCTTCAGCACACTTAGACTCAGAGACTATCCCCTTCTCAATGAACTGAGGCAAACATTAGCCAGCATAGATTTCTATTGGAGTGTCTGGGTATTAGGCTTCGATTCGAATAAACAAGAGCAGGTGTTACATAAGTTACTGGGGAAGATCACCACAGAGAAGTTAGCCTTTTTCATGCTCTCAAGCTTGGCTCTTATCATGTTAGTCATAGCATACAGTGCCGGATTATTGCGTTTCAGCCCAGATAAAGACAAAATATCATCGGCTTATTTAAGAGTCTGTCGGTTATTAGATAAGAAAGGCGTGTCCAGACGGCTCGAGCAGGGCCCGATAGATTTTTGCCATAGTGTAGAGAGCCAGCTACCTGTGATAGCTAAAGATTTCTCTCTATTGACTCAGTATTACATCGCGCTTAAATATCGAACATTAACGCCCAGTGGCAGAAAAAGCACCACTAAGCTATTTATTCGATTATCCCGGCAGTTGCAGCTTAAACTGATCAGGCTCTAACAAGACACTAGTACGCATAGATTCAGCGCACAACAAACATATGTCTTATCAGAACATGTCTGCATAGACTCAATCATTGAGTCTATGCAGTAGCCAGTATCAAAATGAATATATCTACGTCGCAGGATAAAGCCCTGCTAAGCTAGACTCTGTGGCCCCAACACACTGGACAGCACAGCGGTTGTGGTTAAAATCAGTGCAGCGATAAGGATCTCGACCCCAATTGAACGCTGCAACATGCCTACTGAGTTCGCCTCGCCTTGTTTTGGTTTTGAGCTCAGTTTCACTGCTAACGAGCCAGATTCCAGTCCGTTATCAACAAGATTAGGCACCAAGCTAAACTTGTGCAGTGCCGCTATCGCCAGAATCGCCGAAATGATGAAAAGCTTAGTCAAAATGGCTCTTCCATAACCCGTATCGATAAACTCGCCAGGACTTTGAAACAAGAGGCTTAGCAATATCAGTCCCGTGATCACCACAACAGCGACGATAAATATGGCTAGCTTGCCAAACAAGTCCATGACACTCTTGAGTGATTGCGCTTCTAAGCGGCCACACTTGGTCCACAAGGGGATCAGTGAGCCAATCCAGGCACCGATGGTGACAACATGAAGAGCCACCAGCCACTTACCTAAGTCATCCATATCGGCACTGTGACCTATCAAGGTGAATGAATATGCCAAACAAAACGTAGCCACTAAGAGCAGACCCAATGCGCTATGTCGAGGGAGTCCCGTCTTCTTAACTGGCATGAATGTGGCGAGCAAAACCAGCACAAAACCAGCAATACGCCAAGATACGGATCCCCCGACAGAGCTCTGCCAGAGGATTTCTGTCATCAGAGGATCCCACATCCCCGAAAGACCCGTCTCGGCAAACGAAGCTACCTGAATGAAGAAGTTTATAGTGACGGCCAAGAGTCCGATCATGGCCCCCTTCCTCATGTAGCCAGATAAGTCGTCACAAGCTGTTGCTGTACTTGAATCTATTTGCTGTTTCCTGATTGTCGAGCCGACATTCATTAACATCATCAAGAAGCCGCCCAGACTCGACGCCACGCCAATATAGATGAGCCATTTAGTCATGATGCCGAGTATATCGAACAGGCTTAGCGCCATGAATGCATCAGTCATGGGAATGGCTGGCATGATCGTGCTCAGTGGTATTTACCATCACTTCATGGACCATGAAGCCGAATTTGCCTTTCATTTTATGGGCATCTTCGCCCATGATCATCCAGCTAACCGAGTAACTTGAGGGGGCCAATTGAGGCAAGTCTAGGGAGAATTGCTTTGAGCTCTGCATGTTTGGCTTGAAACCAAATTTGATATCATTACCGGTACCATCCTTGAGGCTCAATTTAACCAGGCGTACCGGACTGCTAAATGTCAGCGCCAGCGCTTGGGGCGAGCCTTGCTGCATCTCATTCTTAGCGGGGCTCGATTTAACCAGCCCGGAATGCGCCAACGCGGCAGAACTAAAGATCATGGTGGCAGATATTGCGATTGTCTTGATTAGTTTCATTTTGACCCCTTCAATTTATATTGTTTAATATCTTGATTAATTTGTTTTTTACTATGTAACTATTAGATTTATCATTCCAATGTCGATTTACTCTTGCAGCTTATTTTCCTTTCAGATCTCGATTCCCCCTTCTGCTATATGGGTGCTAAAAACCGGACTCAGAACCAAGATCTGAAACCAACAACGAATTGAGTCTCGCTATCTTCCTCTCCCTCATCCCTCGCATAATCCGCCGTATTACCAAACTTCTTACTCCAATTGACCCCGATATAAGGCGCAAACTCCCTGACTATTTCATAGCGTAATCTCAAGCCTGCGCCAAAATCTGACAAACCGGATCCGATACCGACATCGGGATCATTTTGTCCGTAGAAGTTCATCTCAATCTCAGGGGTTAAGATGAGCTTTTGGGTGATCAAGAGTTCATACTCACTACTGAAACTCACCGCCGTTCTCCCCTCCTTTCCCACATAAAGCGCCGCATCTATTTCAAAGAAATAGGGTGCGAGCCCCTGAATTCCCAGCACAGCCCAATCACGGGAAGGAGACGGTTTCAAATCCCGTCTCAGCCCCATCTGCAAGTCCCAATAGGGAGCGATGGCCCGGCTATAGAGGGCCTGAACTTCGGCGTCGATAACATCTCCGCCCGAGTATTCCCCCTCAGTCTTAATCCAAAATTTATTGAGGTCATAGCCAATCCAGGCCTGTGCTCCCCAGCTGGTGGTACTATTACTGCTGAGATCGTTCTCAAATTCATCGATCATCACCTTGGTCAACAAGGGATCGTCAGTTTCTGCGCCATAGGCCATGTCGACACTCGCCAAACTAACCAGGGCGACCAGAGCGATGGCGATAAAGGGATAGCGATTTAGCGGATTGGTATTCATTTGCGACTCCATATTTATTCCCTTGTTTGAGCTATTACTTGAGCTTTTACTTGAGCTTATAGTTATGCGTTGTTAACTTGGACTTTTCTGAACATGCCCGGCATATGGAACAGCAGATGACAATGATATGCCCAACCACCTAACGCATCGGCTGTCACCAGATAACTGATGCTCGAGCCCGGTTGCACTATCACGGTATGCTTACGGGGAATAAAATCGGGATCACCCGTTTCCAATTCACTCCACATCCCATGCAAATGCATGGGATGGGTCATCATAGTATCGTTGACTAAGGTGATACGCACTCGCTCACCAAATTCAAGTTCCAGTGGAGCGGCATCGGCGAACTTGATGCCGTTTACCGACCACATGTAACGGCTCATGTTGCCGGTGAGATGCAGCTGGATCTCCCGGCTAGGCTGCCTTTTATCCCGCGTAGGAGTCAGGCCCTTGATATCTGCATAGGTGA
Organism: Shewanella benthica KT99; assembly: GCF_000172075.1. GTDB lineage: Bacteria > Pseudomonadota > Gammaproteobacteria > Enterobacterales > Shewanellaceae > Shewanella > Shewanella benthica_A. Next base: position 62,776 of record NZ_ABIC01000021.1, on the reverse strand, counting down.
GTACTTTTCGCTTGTATAAGCTTTGATGATCCCTGAGCCCGATTCCCGGATCGCTCAAGCCACTGCGGGGGCTCGCCGCCCGCATATCGACCTGAGGACCGAATTCACTGGAAACATGCTTAATTTCATTGTTACTGCCATACCCGGCTAACCCCAAACCCGTAGCACTGGCCATCTGCATGGCACTATGATCCATACCGTTCATGTCCATGGCTTTGTCCGCGTCTGTGCCCATCTGCATCGAACTATGATCCATACCCTTCATGTCCATGGCTTTGTCCGCGTCCGTGTCCATCTGCATAGCACTATGATCCATACCTTCCATGTTCATGGCTTTGTCACCATTCCCGGCCATATCCATCGAGCCGTGGTCCATGCCTTCCATGTTCATGCCCATGTCTCTGTGTGCTAACACGGCAACGGGATCCATGGGAGGAATGAGGGGAGTAAGGGCCTGATCTGAAGTCAAACTGCCATAGGTGAAACCGGTGCGGTCTATGCTCTGAGCGAAGATACAATAAGCATTGTCAACTTCAGGCTCGACAATCACATCATAGGTTTCGGCGACACCGATACGGAACTCATCGACGCTCACAGGCTGAATATTCTGACCATCACTGGCCACCACCGTCATCTTCAGACCCGGGATACGCACATCGAAAATGGTCATGGCCGCGCTATTAATGAATCTGAGCCTCACTCTTTCCCCTTGGCGAAACAGCCCTTGCCAGCCCTTCTCCGGAGTATTGCCATTCATCAGATAGGTATAGGTATACCCGGTCACATCCGAAATATCCCTGTCACTCATTCGCCCCTTGTTCCACATAGAACGCGCATTCCAGGTGTTAACTAAACCATTAGCTGAGATGTCATCGAAGAGATCGACTAAGGTGCGCTCACGAAAGTTATAATAATCGGACTGTTTCTTGAGCTTGGCATAGATGGACTCAGGCTCTTCGTCTGACCAGTCTGACAACATCACCACGTATTCCCGATCGTATGCCACGGGATCGGCATCCTTAGGATCGATGACAATAGCGCCGTACATGCCAGTTTGTTCCTGGAAGCCTGAATGACTGTGATACCAATACGTTCCGCTCTGGCCAACAGTAAAGTTATATTCGAATGTCTCTCCGGGCGCTATGCCCTCGAAACTGATCCCGGGAACACCATCCATATTGGTCGGCAGGATAATGCCGTGCCAGTGAATCGAACTGGACACATCCAGGTTGTTTTTGACCCTAAGGGTTACCGATTCCCCCTCTTTCCAACGAAGTAGAGGCCCGGGGATACTTTGATTAACTACAGTGGCACGAACATGGGTGCCGGTGAAATTAACGGTTTGATAATCGATACTAAGATCGAACACTTTACCACTGAGCGTCGTTAAGCCTTTGCGTAACGACGCGGCTAACACGCTCTGGGTGAAAGGCAGGCTGGCCAGCATCATGGCACTCGCCGCGCCCATGACGAATCGGCGACGAGATAGCGCTCCAGGTGCCTTGACCAAGCTTCCAGGCACCATTAATTGAGACGATTTAAGCATTTTATTCATAATACTGACTCCTCTAGTGAGTTAACTTCACCATAGACACTGCGACTGCCATCTTTATTAAGCAGTAAAACCTGATAAGGCCTGAATTGGTCACCGTACTCCATTCCCGGGCTACCGACCGGCATAGCAGGGACGGCCAAACCGATAGCCCCTGGCGGAGTATCGTTTAGAAACTGATGAACATATGTTGCGGGAATATGGCCTTCAAACACGAAACCTTGGCTAGATATCGCGGTGTGGCAAGACTGAACATTGGCGGGGATACCCTTGGCTTGTTTGAGCGAGCTCAGCTGCTCAGTGTCATGGGCTTTAGCATCGAATCCATGGTTATCCATATAATCGATCCACTTACCGCAGCAGCCGCAATTTGGATCTTTATACACTGCCAAAGAATGAACCTGAGCCGTTATCGCTGCGTCTTTACTGGCAGTGACATTGCCTGATAAGGCTTCCCTGCCCATGTAATTAACGGCTCCGGCTCCCAGTAGACCTGTGGCCATGAGGAGGGGAATCAACATGAGCTTCTTGCTTATACGCCCCTCTTTTGAAGGCATGAGTCTTGAGCTCTTAGTCTCTGATAAAGCGTTTTCTGCTAAGGTGTTTTTTGAAGCCATAGGGCCTCCGAATATACGCAGCCTGAAAACAATAAATCTGTAGAATTATCACCCACAAGATTAAAAGTTAACCTAAGGGTTCAAGCAGATTTCAGGCTTAGAACTGAGTTAACGTCGGGCGAATTTGAGATTCTTAACAGAATTCACCATGTGCGACGCAGTGAGCAGCAAAAGGATTAAGACCGTAAATTTTAAACGGATCTATGCCTTATCAGGCGAGTATTGGAGGACGGTAAAGCGAAGAAGGGTATTGATTGAGGGTTGTCATCTTGAACACACTCATCTTAAGTAGAGGGTGTGTTGTTATGTCTAATCCAGGCAGTGCCATGGTTAAAGCCACTGAGAAACAAGAACCCATAGCGCAATTACATACACTCTTACAACAGTCTTGTTGCTCATCGTTTGTCATGATGTGAGACATGCCGGAATGTGCCGAATCAGGGTCTTGCATCGAATCCTGGCTCATCTCCATAGTGTGTTGAGATATGGAGTTTTGAGTCATGCCCATGGACATAGAGTAAGGCATGATCACAGACGCGTATGCCTGACCGACAAATGTCAGTAGCATCAACATCAAGATGATCCCTTTACCTATATTCAACATAACCTCAACGAGAAAAACGATTAACTTATTTAGCATAACCTAGAGGACATCATTTTTAAACCCTATTTTAAAACATATAGGGGATAAAAATATTTGCAGTCTAGAACAAGGCTCATAAAACACTAAAGCAGCAGTTACCGCCATTTATCTAGCCTTTCGTTGGACAAATAAATTCAATCACATAGAATAGTTTTGGTCTTCGGAGTCTCGCATACACTTGCCTATTTTATATGATTGTCATGGGGTTCCTTCACGTATTTAATACCAATCGGTATAAGGCACTTTCCTAGGAAACTTCATGCTCTATCTTGTTCAGTCTAATCGAATGGAAGCCCTGTCAGCACAGCTCGCCTTGGAGTTACAGACTCCCATTGCCGACATGCCTGTGTTAATGCCAGAGCATGTGCTAGTCCAAAGCCCGGGGATGTCGACCTGGCTGAGACTGGAAATAGCCAAGAAAAACAAGATAGCCGCGGCGCTGGAGTTTCCCCTGCCCTCGAGCTTCATCTGGCAACTGTGCCACATATTATTGCCCGACGTGCCCAAGGAAAACGCCTTCACAAAACCTTCCATGACCTGGAAACTGATGGAGCTACTGCCTACACTCTTGAGCGACCAGGAGTTTGCCCCACTAAAAAATTATCTTACATCTGGGCAAGACCAGTCAGAGCAAGACCTATCAGAACAAGACAATCCACTGAAACTGTTTCAGCTGTGCGGCCAGATAGCCGATATCTTCGATCAATACCTAGTTTACCGCCCGGATTGGATTGCCGCCTGGGAGGCCCATGAGCCCACACTCCCACCAAGGGGTGACAAATTATCCCAGGCTCAGGCCTGGCAGCCGATATTATGGCGTGCCCTGATTGAATTTAATAACCAACACCTAAACAAGAGCCAATACCACAGGGCCAACCTGCATCAATCCTTGTTCGATGCCCTGGACAATCCCGATACCTCACTCGATGGGCTGCCAAGACGTTTATTCGTGTTCGGAATATCCTCCATGGCGCCGCAGACATTGGATGTACTCTATCATCTGGCCAAGCGCATCGATGTGATCATGCTGAACTTGAGTCCCTGTCAGCATTATTGGGGCGATATCGTCGATCCGCGTCTGCGCGCCCGTATGGCGCTGGAATATGCCGATAAACAAAAGCTTGAACAAGACTGGGAAGATAAACTCGAGGTGGGCAATCCCCTGCTGGCCAACAATGGCAAGATGGGCCGCGAACTGCTGGATCTTATCCTCGAGCTTCCCGAAGAGCACGCCAACTTTAACTTCGAGTGTTACCAAGACCCAGGCGTCGACAGCCTATTGAGCGGCATTCAACATGACATTCTCGAACTCAGTACCCGAGGTAGAAGCTTAGGCCCGGATGCCTCCTTGTACCTGACGCTCGATGGACGACGTATTCTGGCTAAAACCGATGACTCCTTGACCCTGCGCAGCTGTCACAGCCCGCTACGGGAAATTGAGACCTTGCATGACCATCTGCTGGATATGCTCTCCCGCACACCCGATGATCCAGACGAGCCATTGCTTGCCCGTGATATCGTTATCATGTTGCCCGATGTCGCCGCTTACGCCCCTTACATAGACGCCGTGTTTTCGGCTAAACACGGCGCGCATTATATTCCTTACGCCATTGCCGACAGAGGCGCGGCCCAAGAATCACCGCTGATCAACAGCTTCTTACATATACTGTCCATCAACCAAAGCCGCTTTGGGTTAACCGATATCTTAGGCATTTTAGAGGTCCCGGCCGTACTCAGACGTTTCGACTTAGATGACGAGGCGCTGACCTTGATCCGCCACTGGCTCGAGCAAGCGGGTGTGCGTTGGGGCCGAGATGAAACTAGCCGCGCCGCTCAGTCTCTGCCGGCATTCGATAAAAACTCTTGGGCTTTTGGCATCAAGCGTCTCATCTTGGGCTACGCCTTCAGTGATGATGCCGCCCTCTACCAAGACACCTTATTAGTCAAAGGTATCGAGGGCCAATCGGCTCAGGCCCTGGGCAAGTTACTCAACTTTATTGAGACCTTAGATGACTATCAAGCACTGCTCGGACAAACCAGCTCAATAGAAGAGCGCATGGGGCAACTCGCCCAACTTGTTGATGATTTTTATGAGGTCGACGATGAAGAGTTACCTCAGCTACAAGCCATACGCGAAGCGATAAACAAGTTAAAAACTGAGCTCTTAGAGGCCGGACAGGTAACGCCGCTCAATACCCAAGTGCTGCAAAATTGGTTTAATAGCACCTTGAGTGAATCCCGTGTCGGCCAGAGATATCTGGCCGGTAGCGTCAATTTTTGTACCTTGATGCCCATGCGCTCCATTCCTTTTAAGGTGGTGTGTCTGGTCGGCATGAATGATGGCGTCTACCCTAGGGTTCAACACCCGGTAGGCTTCGATCTTGTGGCTCAATTTGGACCGCGAAAAGGCGACCGCTCTCGCCGCTTGGATGACAGATACCTGTTTTTAGAGGCGATCCTCTCGGCCAGAGAGCAGCTCTACATCAGTTATATCGGCCACAGCGAACGGGATAATTCTGAACGCATTCCCTCTATGCTAGTGTCTGAGTTAGTAGAATATTGTCAGCTGTGTTATCTGCCAGAAAGCTTTAAATCAGAGCACTTTAAACCAAAAGATCTTGAGCCAGATGCGCTCACCCAAGAAAGTGCTGATGAGCCTGATATCCCCGCCATAGAGAAGGCCATCCACCAGCAATTGTTAATCGAGCAACCCTTGCAACCTTTCGATGAACGCCTCTATCTAAGCCAAGCGCCAGAAGACGCTGCAGATCATCGACTAAAGCAGAGTTACTCGGCGCAGTGGTGTCCGAGTCAAACAGGCGAAGATGATGGGGTTAAGCAGGCAAAGCGCTTTATCGATGCTGGGCTCAAGATAACCCAAGCCATAGATGTCAGCCAGCTAACCGATGTCTTAGATGATAATGAGCTTGAAGTCTCGGCCCTTATCCGTTTCTTCAGAAACCCGGCCCAGTACTTCTTCAATCGAACCCTCAAGGTGGATTTAAGCCTGAATATTCAGGCCGACGATAACGATGAGCCATTTAGCCTCAGTCCACTGGAGCGCTACAAACTCCAGGCAAGTCTACTGGATAACGCCATATCTCAGAAACTAGAGGCCCCGGATGAGGTGCTACTACAGCGATTAAAAGCCAGCGGTGAGCTGCCGCTTCAGCCCTTCGATGATCTCTTGCTCAATAAATACCTGCATGACATTCGACCCTTGATCGGTCGCGCCGTCTATCTTCAGGGCGATAACCAGCGTTCCATGGATATAGCACTTAACTTCACCCAAGCCGATGGCTTAAATGAACCGATGAACTTAGTCGGACGCATCGATGACCTCTGCGCCAAGGGCCTGGTGAACTACCGCCCCGGCACTGCCAATGGACGAGACCTGATCCGCCTCTACATCAGGCATCTGTGTATTTGCGCCATGGGCTCCAATAAAGTGACTAACACGCTGCCACACATCAGCTACCTGTTAGATATCGGTCATTTCCATGCTTTTCATCCCGTGGCACCTGAGCAAGCTAAGGCTCAACTGAGTCTGTGGTTAGCTTACTTCCAGTCGGGACAAGCCCACCCCTTGATGTTTATGCCTAGAACCGCCCTCGCCTATGTTGAAGCCGAGGGCGATCATAGTGACAAATTACTCGAAGCCCAGAGTCAGTGGCTCGATGAGCAGAGTCAGTTAGGTGAAGCCATGGAGCCTCACTATCAACGCTTGTTTAGTTTCCCTGATGATTTTTCAGAAGAAGAATTCGGACACATTGCCATGACGCTACTTAGCCCCATGCTTAGCTTGTATCACAAGGATAAACTCGGTGAGCTTGCCAGTTTCGTCGAAGGCGGAACCATGACAAGCCAAGGAGATAAATAATGTCCTCAACTCCTTCAGCAAGCAGTCCGACAATCCCGGTTATAGAGCCTAAGCAGTCTCAGCCCTTAGATACCCTCACCTTGCCTTTCGGGGGCAGTCGCCTTATCGAAGCCAGTGCGGGCACAGGCAAAACCTATACCATCGCCGGCCTGTATGTGCGCCTGTTACTCGGTCACGGCATCGTCAAGCCCCTCACCTGTCAGCAAATATTGGTGGTGACCTTCACCAATGCGGCCACCGGCGAGCTTAGGGATCGTATTCGCAACAAGATCCAACTGGCTTATCGCCACTTTATCGGCATAGATACGGGTGATGAACTGCTGGCGTCTCTGCACAGTGCCACGCCAGAGTCTGAGCGCCCCTTGGCCCTTAAACGTCTGGATCTGGCACTCAAGTCCCTGGATGAAGCCTCTATCTTTACCATTCATGGATTTTGTCAGCGAATTTTGGCCGACATGGCTTTCGAGTCATCTCTGCTATTCGAATCAGAATTCACGCTGGATGATAGCGAGTTTCTGCACCATGCGGTGCGCGATTTTTGGCGGGAACACTGTTATCCGTTACCCGGATGCCTGGCGGAAATTATTCAGAAAAAGTTTGCCGACCCCGATGCCCTGTCTAAACAACTCAAACCACTGCTCGGTGCGAGTCAGGCCAATGCCCATCCACAGCCCGAAGACTTTAACAAGCTCCAGGGCACGCTCACACAGAGCATGAGCCGACTCAAACTCATCTGGCCCAGAGAACGTGAAGCGATAGAGACCTTACTGCATTCACTGCCCCTCAATGGCGTGCGTTTCGGTAAGAAGCCTGACGCTTACCCCAAGTTGGCCATCATGCTCGATGCCATGGACAACTGGTGTAAGTACAGCATGAGTCTGCCACCGATGAAGGTGATGGAGAGTCTTTCTCTGGGCGGACTTAAGCTCAATAAAGGCGGCGAAGTCCCGACGCCGGAGCAAGCCCCGGTGCTGGATCATATCGAGCGACTCTGTCTACTCATCAAAGATTTCATTCCAAGCTTTCTCTATTGCGCCAGAGACGGCATATCCAAGCGTTTTGCCCAGCAAAAGTCTGAGCGTAACTTGATGACGCCGGACGATTTATTACTCACTCTGGAGCAAGCCCTGCGGCCGGATAGCACAGATGTGCATGAGGATAAGCTCAGCCTGGCTAACCTGATAGCCAAACGCTTTCCCGTGGCCCTTATCGATGAGTTTCAAGATACCGATCCCCTGCAGTTCGCTATTTTCAATCGTATCTATCAAGCAGAATTGACCTCAACGGCAGACCAAAACACCGATAACAGCGATAACAGCGATAACACCGATAATAACCAAAGCAAGCCAACATCCAAAGAGGTGAGCCTCTTGATGATTGGCGATCCCAAACAGGCCATTTATGCCTTCAGGGGTGCCGATATTCACACCTATATTCAGGCGCGCGAACAAACCAAACAGCACTATAGCCTAGGCACCAACTACCGCTCCAGCCGCAACATGGTCTTGTCGGTCAACGCCCTGTTTGAGAATCGAGACGATCCATTTATCAATAAGGCCATTGTGTTCGAGTCGGTGCAGCCGTCCCCCTTCGCCGATAAGAAAATATTCATAGAACAAAATGGAGACACCTCGGCGCTGAAGATAAAGCTGCTGAGTGAAGACCCGGATAAGGGACTCAACAAGGCCAGCGCCAGAAAACGTTTGGCCGAAGACGCCGCCGCAGAAATAACCCGCTTGCTGACGGAATCTCAACAGGGCCAATGTAGCATCAGTGGTAAGGCGCTCAAAGCCCAAGATATCGCCGTGCTGGTGCGCGACCGAAACGAAGCTGGGGTAATGCGTGAGTCATTATCTCAGCGTCAAATCGGCTCGGTATTCTTAAGCCGCGACAGCGTATTTAATACCTTAGAGGCCCGGGAATTGGCTTTGGTGTTGCACGCCTTAGCCACGCCTAAAGATGAGCGAGCACTGCGCTCTGCCCTGGCCACCTCTTTACTGGGTTATAACGCCGCATCAATTCATGGATTCAACCAAGATGAGATGGTGAGGCAAGACTTGCTGGAGCAATTTGATAGTCTGCATCACAACTGGCTAAGGCGCGGGATCATGCCCGCCCTGCTCAGTCTGGCCAATGAGACTCAGCTTATCTCGCGTCTGCTCCAAGGTGAAGATGGCGAGCGACGTCTGACCGATTTCAGGCACTTAGCCGAGCTTCTACAGCAAAAAGCCACCGAACTGGACGGCATTAGCGCCCTGGTCAACTGGTACGAGCAAGCCCTTATCGCCAACAATGGCAACGAAGAGGCCCAGCTCAGGCTCGCGAGTGAACAGAACCTAGTGCAAATCGTCACCATACATAAGAGTAAGGGACTCGAATATCCCGTGTGCTTTATCCCCTTTGTCAGTCTGGCCCGGGATAATCGCCGTAAGCCGGCCCCCATGCTTTACCATGATAATAACCGGCTCATATGGGACATAGAGCAGACAGATGAAGGCTGGGAGCGTCATAAACGGGAAAACTTAGCCGAAGATCTGCGCTTGTTATATGTCGCCATCACGCGCCCGGTTTATCAATGCTACCTCTATATCGCCAACCATAGCCGCTTCACTAAAAAAGCCGGGATCACCAGTCAACTCCATGAGACCGGCATTGGCTACCTGCTGGGAATAGAAGATAAGGCCTGTGATTTTGCTCGCATTCAAACCCAGGCTCAAGCGTTGATCTGTGATGCCATCAGTGTCAGCGAAGTGCAAGCTGATGTGTCGACACTAGCCTTAGAAAAAGTCACCGATGAAAAACGCACCTTAGCGCCGAAAACGCTTAAACGTAAACTTTATACCCCATGGCGTGTGGGCAGTTACTCGGGGTTAGTCAAAGACTTGCCCCATGAGCGTGTTGCCCCCGGTGCCGATGATGAAAGTTTCCCCGAGCTTGAGATAATCCAGGATGTGGTGGACCCAAGCCCTTCTCGATTTACCTTCGAGCGTGGTGCCAATGCCGGTAGCTTTATGCACTTAGTGCTGGAGCTGATTGATTTCACCTTGGCCGAGGCGCAGCTGCCAGAGCACTTGCCCGCCGCCATGGAGAAATACGGCATAGATGAGTCTTGGTTTAGCATACTCAATGCCTGGTATCTGGATATTCTCGCTGCGCCCCTGACTCAAGATGGCTCGCTGACATTAGCTCAGCTAACCCCGAGTCAAAAGTTAGTGGAGATGGAGTTTTATCTGCCCATTAACCAGCTTAAGGCAGATGAACTCAATGAGCTGCTCGAACGTTATGGTTACAGCGCCGGGCTCAATTTTGAATCCCTCAAGGGGATGCTTAAAGGATTTATCGATCTGACCTTCGAGCATAAAGGGCAATTTTATATCGCCGATTACAAATCGAACCATCTGGGTGATGATTTTGCTCATTATGGTGTCGACGCTATGGCTGGCGCCATTCGTAGCCACAGATACGACTTGCAGTACATCATCTATACCTTAGCCCTGCACAGATACCTAGGCTTGAGAATGCCAAATTACGATTACGACCAGCATATTGGTGGCAGTTATTACCTCTTCCTGCGGGGCATGTCGGTGGATTCTCCCATGTCAGGGATCTTCTATGATAAGCCGCCTAAAGCGCTTATCCAGGCACTAGACGCACTATTTGATAGTGAACAAACACCATCGGTGGATGATATGGCGCACAAATCCCCGGGGCAGCCGGCAATGGATAATAATCAGATGGAAGTTAAATAATGATCCAGTCAAAGCAACCGATAAAGACCCTGCTTAAATCATGGGAAAACGAGCGGCTCATCACACCACTGGATCGTCATTTTGCACTCGAGCTAGCCGAGTTTCATCGACAACAGCTTGACCAGCACAGTGAGTCTCACAATGAATTATTTCTACTCATATGTGCCCTACTCAGTCATCAGCTTTCCCAGCAACACACCTGTTTGCCCATAGCGCAGATCTTGCTGGATAACCCCATGAATGAGCAGACTGCCCAGTGTAAAATCACCTGCAGTCACGATGAGCTTATGGCCTTATTGAGTCAGTTCGGCGCGATTGGGGTGCCTCAAGATAGCGTGCCCCAAGACAGCTTACCGGAGAACAGTTCGACGCCTCTGGTATTAGATCAGGGCTCCCTCTATCTGCAGCGCTATTATCAATTTGAGACTCAGGTAGCAGACAAGCTTAGACACCTTGCCGAAGATGAGATCCAAGAACTACCCACTGCGACGCAGGAGACCTTGAACAAGCTGTTTCCCCACAATCCCCAAAAAAATGCGGCCACAGACTCACCTGTGTATGATTGGCAGAAGATAGCCACGGCGACCGCCTTCACCAAACGCCTGGCGGTGATCACCGGCGGGCCGGGCACGGGAAAAACCACCACAGTCACCAAACTCCTGTTTCTAATGACCCAAGAAGCCGACTTGACCATCAAACTGGTTGCGCCAACAGGTAAGGCGGCCGCCAGACTCAGTGAGTCAATCAAGGCCTCTAAGGTACGATTAAAGGCTGAACTGGCCCCCTTCGCCGACACAATCGATATGAATAGCTTAAGTCGGGTCCCCGAGGAAGCATCGACCCTGCACAGGTTACTCGGCGTGATCCCCAACTCGCCTCAATTTCGCCACCACAAGGATAATCCTCTCAGGCTGGATCTATTAGTGGTCGATGAAGCTTCTATGGTCGACCTGCCCATGATGCACAAGTTGCTGTCGGCCCTGCCTAGCCACGCCAGGCTTATCTTGCTGGGCGATCAGGATCAACTGGCCTCAGTCGAGGCCGGCGCCGTGCTCGCCGACATTTGCGCCGGACTCAAGGCAGACAAAAACCAATCGGCAAAATGGCAGATGCGTTACTCGGCTGCCTATGCCACACGTTTATCTCAGTTAACAGGCAATGATTTAAGTGGCTTTATCAGCGCATCCCCAGGCATAGGTGACAGTTTATGCATGTTGATGCACAGCCATAGATTTAAGGGGGATGCGGGGATCGGCCAGCTGGCGACTGCGGTGAATAACTCTGACAAGTCACGCATCATGGAGGTGTGGCAATCAGGATACGATGAGCTGCATTGGATTGAGCATCAGAAAACACCCACAGGAAATGCCGGACTCGAGCAGTTATTGACTCAGTCGGTGAGCCACTACAGGGCTTATCTGGAGATGGCTAAAGACCCGCAAAGCGATCCTCTGGATATCATAGAGTGTTACAACGAGTTCCGGATATTGTGCGCCATGCGCGCAGGCGAGTACGGCGTCGATGGCATCAATCAGGGAGTGAGAGATGCCTTGAAACAGGCCAAGTTAATCTCACCGGAACACGAGTTCTACCCGGGACGCCCCGTCATCATACAGAGTAATGATTATAACTTAGGCCTGTTTAACGGTGATATCGGCCTCATCTTACCCGATAGCGCCCACCAACAAGCGACGGGCGCAGCCCCTCGCTTGATGGCCCATTTTATCCAGGCCGATGGCAGCATCTTGAAGGTACTCCCGGCTCGATTGCCGAGCCACGATACTTGTTTTGCTATGACGGTGCATAAGAGTCAAGGCAGTGAGTTTAGCAAGGTGGCCATGGTGCTCCCCCTCTGGCCAAGCCAGGCGCAGAAACAACTACTCACCAAGGAGCTGGTGTATACGGCCATCACCCGAGCCAAGCATCAGTTTACCTGTCTGGGGAGTCAAACCGTCTTCGAGCAGGCTAGCCTACAGGCAACCAAGCGCTCATCTGGACTGGCGAGGCGACTATGGCAGTAGACAATATGCAAATAAACAATAACCGCAAACCAACACTCTATTACGTTTACGATCCTATGTGCAGTTGGTGCTGGGGCTATGCCCCAACCTGGAATAAGCTCAGGGCAGCACTAAAAGAGTCAGAAATAAGCGTCGAATATCGTCTCGGCGGTCTGGCCCCTGATTCAGATCTGCCTATGCCAGATGAGATGAAAGCCTTTCTCGAGCAGACCTGGCATAAGATAGCCCTTGAGCTTGGCACCGAGTTTAATTTCGACTTTTGGCGCCAATGCCAGCCCAGGCGCTCGACCTATCCGGCGTGCCGTGCCACCTTGATCGCACGGGAGCAAGGTCTGGAACAAGCCATGCTTGATGGCATTCAGCAGGCCTACTACCTGAAAGCCATGAACCCATCGGATCTCACCACCCTAATATCAATTGCCGCATCCATAAACTTAGACATAGACCCCAAAGAGTTTGCCCTGCAACTGAGTAGCGAGACGATAAACCATCACTTGATGACAGAAATCCACCAGGTTCGGGCACTGCCCATTCAAGGCTTTCCCTCTTTGGTGCTGGAACACAATGGCAGCCTTAGCCCTATCCCACTTGATTACCTGGATTATCAAACCAGCTATCGACACTTAATCAACGGCTTAAACAAAATGAAATAAGTTATCTCAGCGAGATTTAAGGTCTGACTGCTGTTTCTTTATCACCGTTTTAAGCTTGTGATAAAGAAACAGGGTCTCTGGCTTCAACTGAGCCAGCAGGTTACCTGTGATCACTAAGCTCAAACCTAAGGTCGAATACACTAATAACTAAGACACTAATAACTAAGACACCCATTGTTAAATCTTGAACAAAGGGGTCGAAGCAATAAGGTCAAATATTCTTGTAAACCACCAAGTGTAGATGCGACTGTGAGCTGCGATTTCAGGGTGAGGTTTCATGAAATGAAACTCTTTGAACGAGAGAAAGAATGTCGAACAGACATTTAACCATGGAGAAACGAGCTTCAAACCCACTCCCCAATATCAACTCAGCCAAACGCTAAATCAGAAAATATCATCAAGCTTCATTCGAAGAATCACCAAAGGGGCTGGATTCCCGCCCACAAGCATTGCGGGAAAGACGAGTATTAAGATGCTGGAATAGTGAGTATTGAATTGCCGCAATGACGAGTATAAAGTTGCGGGGGCTGATATTCGAGTGTAGATACATCGACTCAGCATAGAAAATCACCACTCAATGCCGAAGTTTGGTGTCAGTGGTTGCAATAAATAACCATAGCGTCATAGTGAGCCTGCAATCGATAAAACTGTTAGGATATGGAGAGACAATGAGCCAAACAAATCTACTGTTAATATGTGGTGGCGGTGGGGATGAACACGCGATCTCACTGATGTCAGCCAAGTTTTTTGAAACATCACTGGCCAAACTAGCCCATATAAACGTATTAAAAGTCGAGCTCGACGCTCAGGGCCATTATCGAACCAGTGACGGTGAACTCTGTGAGCTAACCAATCGTAAACAGATACGTTTCGATGATGACAATAAGGCGTGCTGGCCGGTGGATTACGTCATTCCCTGCATCCACGGTTATCCGGGAGAAACCGGTGACATTCAATCCTATTTCGAGCTGATCAACTTGCCCTATTTCGGTTGCGATTCAGAAGCGAGCCGTAATTGCTTCAACAAGATCACCGCCAAGATGTGGTTCTCGGCGCTTGGGATCCCCAATACCCCCTATATTTTCCTCAATGACTTTAACGATGACGCCATCAATCAAGCTCAGCAGGCTTTAGCCTCTTGGGGCTCGATATTCATCAAGGCCGCGTCACAAGGATCATCTGTTGGTTGTTACCGTGTAGACAGCCAAGAGGAATTAACCGAGTATTTGCAACAAGCTTTCACCTATTCGCCCTATGTCATTGTCGAGAAGACCATTGAGGCCAGGGAGCTGGAAGTGGCCGTATATGAGAAAGATGGCGAGATTATCGCGACTCAACCAGGTGAGATCATCTGTGCGACAAATACCTTTTATAGTTTCGATGAAAAGTACGCCGAGAACAGTCAAGCCGAAACCAAGGTGGTTGCCGATATCAGTGAGAGTGTCAGCCTGAGAATCCGTGAATATGCTGTCAAGGTATTCAAGGGAATGAAACTCAGTCACCTGTCTCGTATCGACTTCTTCCTTACCGAGAACAATGAAATTCTCCTCAATGAAATTAATACCTTCCCAGGGCTCACTCCCATCTCCATGTTCCCCAAGATGTTACAACACCATGGTGATGATTTCAGTGATTACCTCAGCCACAACATAACGCAGCAACTCAATAAAAAAACTTAATTATTCGCTCCGGCCACATCATACTAAGCCAAGCACAAGCATTTCGATGACTCGGAAACATTTATCCTCTTAATGGCGGTAGCCGATTGAAAAATTTTGATTTTAACTTACTCACGGTACTTGAAGTATTACTCGAAGAGCAAAGCGTCACCGCTGCGGCGACGCGTCTACACCTGAGTCAATCGGCGGTGAGCAAACAGCTTGCAAAGCTCAGAGAAACCTTCGACGATAGACTGTTTGAGCGCACCGCCTATGGCCTGAGGCCGACGCCTAAGGCCAAGCAACTGGCACCGGAATTGAGGCGAGTCCTCAATCAAGTCGAACAGCTAACCAGACCCAGCGAATTTGATCCCTCTATGAGCCGAAGAAAATTTCGTATCGAATTGGTTGAGACGGCTTACTCACTCACCTACCCCTACTTTATGCCGAAACTGCTCAAACAGGCACCGAAAGTCAGTATCGACAGTAAAACCTGGCACAGTCAGAGCATGGATAAACTTTTGCGCTGTGAAACCGACATGGGGATAACATGCCGAGAATGGGATGAACGCTCTCTTTTACACATAAAAAACCTGCCCGAAGAGCTTAACTATACCGAGCTGACTCGAGATCACTCGGTGTGTCTGGTAAGAAAAGACCACCCCTTACTAAAAGAAGAGTGGAATTTAGACACGTTTCTTAAGTATCGTCACCTGCAAGTGACCTTTGGCGGCATCGCCCAATGGCTATTAGACGATGTGCTGCAGATACAGCATCGGAAACGAGATATCGCCATTAATCTCACCGACTTTAATAGTGCCATGCAGCTCTGTGAAAAGAGCGATCTCATTCTTTGCTCCCCCGCCAAATATGCCAAAGAGATGTTGGGACATTATCAGTTAATCACACTGCCGGTGCCCACCAAGCTCGTGCCAGGGACCTACGTTTTGCTATGGCACAGGCATTTTGACTTAGATCCCAGTCATCGCTGGCTCAGAGAGATGATCATAGAGTCGGTGCAGAAAATTCATCCGATCTAGGCTCTGGGACTCTAGGAAACTAGGGCTCTAGAAACTAGGCATATTTTATGATCTGGCGGTAAGTCCATTTTTGTTCAAAGTAGAAGCACAACGCATAAAAAAGCCTGACTTTAATATTAAAGTCAGGCTTTTAGGTTTTATTGCATCATTATTGTTAAATGCCAATCGGTTTAAGTCGCCTTACTCTTGGCCGACTAGAACAAGCCTCTTTACTTATCTGCTGTTTTGGAGAGGATCCAAATAGAGGCAACAGCAACGACCGAAAAACCACCTAGTATAATAACAGGTATGGCGCTGTAGCCAAGGACATGCCATATAACATTCTCTAATGTACTCATAATGGCTCCTTAATTCCAACCTTCAACTTTGTGCATATCTGGCAATCTATGGGCGATACCTTTATGGCAGTCCACACAGGTCTTTTCACCACTCGCAAGCGCAGTAGAGTGCTGCCTGACACTCCGTGGGCTCTGCTCGGAGAAGTCCATAAATTCAAAGTTATGACAGTTACGACACTCTAAAGAGTCGTTCTTTTTCATCCTTGCCCACTCCCTTTCGGCTAAATGAGCTCGTCGTTCTTTGAACCTCTCTGGTGTATTAATGGTTTTAGTAATAAAAAACGCAAACAGCTCTTTAGAAGCCTGAACTTTACGTATGATTTTATCCGTCCAAGCATGAGGTACGTGACAATCTGAACAGATAGCACGAACACCAGAGCGGTTAGCGTAGTGAATAGTATCTCGAATTTCCGCCACAATCGGGGCGTGACATCCAGAGCAAAACTCTTCAGTGTTTGTCGCTTCCATACCTGTGTTAAATGCACCCCAGAACATGAGTCCACCGGCAAAGCCCATAAATAGAACGATACCTACGGCGGCTTTACTGGGCCGCCTCAATATGGTCCAGAAGCCTTTTAAGGCGTTAATAATCCATTTCATATTATTACCTGCCTATTTTGTTATTGCAGTGATTTAACACGTTCGAAGGAGTTACCCACTAACGGTTTAGCATCTGCTTGTGTCACGTGGCACTGCAGGCAAAAGTATCGTCTAGGAGAAACATCAGCCAACACTTCATCGTTTCGATTAGTAAAGTGAGTCACACTGATTTTAGTGGCGCCCATCTGCTTGGCTTTTGTCCAGCTATGGCATGATAAGCATTTGTTAGCATTGAGTGATATTTCATAGCTCCTAATGTGATGCGGGATCAGTGGTGGCTGAAAGACATAACTGCTTTCAATATCCAGCTGATCTCGCGGCACTTTCTTCAAAGGATCTGCCGCTCTGGTGACTTCTAACTCAACATTGCCGCGCAAAGATTCGACACCACCGATACCACGATCCTGACTGACGGCAAAACCACTGATCAGAGTAAAAGTCATGCTCAACGTTATTAAAATTAATTTTTTCATCATAACCTTGCCTATCCTATTTTAGTGATTTTAATAGGACACTTTTTATAGTCTGTCTGCTTAGATAGCGGATCGGTTGCATCTAAAATGAGTTTATTAATCAAAATACGTGCATCGAAGAAAGGCACAAACACCAAGCCTTTTGGTGGACGGTTACGCCCTCGAGTCTCGACACGCACACGAATTTCACCCCGTTTGTTACTCATTAACACTTCATCACCACGACGCACACCATGAGACTTAGCATCATCTGGATGCATGTAACAAAGCGCATCAGGAACGGCCTTATAAAGCTCAGGTACGCGACGTGTCATGGTTCCCGTATGCCAATGTTCAAGTACACGACCAGTACATAACCATAGAGGAAACTCTTCATCTGGAGACTCTGGTGGTGCCTCATAAGGGGCCGAGATTATCCATGCTTTGCCATCTGGCTTGCCATAGAATTCAAATCCTTTACCTTTGCCAACATAGGGATCTGAACCCTCTTTAAAGCGCCATTTTGTCTCTTTGCCATCGACGACAGGCCAGCGTAAACCGCGCTCTTTATGGTAGCGTTCGTATGGTGCTAAATCATGGCCATGTCCACGTCCAAAGCTTGCGTACTCTTCAAATAGACCTTTTTGGACATAGTAACCTTGGTCTTGGGCATCATCATTGAGCGCTTGCGCTTCTGATAATGGGAACTTGTTCACTTGGCCGTTTTCAAATAGCACTTCATACATATTCTTACCACGTACTTCTGGCATCTTAGCGATCAGCTCTTCGGTCCACACCTCTTCAATTTTGAAGCGTTTGGCAAATTCCATAATCTGCCATAGATCGGATTTCGATTCACCCGGCGCTTTAACCTGCTGATACCAAACCTGAGTACGACGCTCAGCATTACCGTAAGCACCCTCTTTTTCTACCCACATGGAAGTCGGTAAGATCAAGTCGGCAGCTTGTGCAGTTACCGTTGGATATGGGTCTGAACAGACAATAAAGTTTTTCGGATTACGGTAGCCTGGTAAGCGCTCTCCATTGATGTTAGGACCGGCCTGCATGTTGTTGTTACACATTGTCCAGTAAGCATTAAGCACACCATCATTTAATTTACGGTCTTGCTCTACTGCATGGAATCCCGGCTTAGGTGGAATAGTGCCTTCTGGAATTTTCCATAGCTGCTCAGCACGCTTTCGATGCTCGGGGTTGGTTACCACCATATCTGCGGGTAAACGATGAGAGAAAGTTCCCACCTCACGTGCTGTACCACACGCCGATGGTTGGCCTGTTAATGAAAATGGACCATTACCTGGTGTGGATATTTTTCCGACTAAGAGATGAATGTTATAAACCAAAGAGTTCATCCAAACACCACGGGTATGTTGGTTCATCCCCATAGTCCAAAGTGACATCACCTTAATCTTAGGATCGGCAAACTGCTTAGCGAGTGTGATCAGTTCATCTTCACTTAGACCAGTCATTTCAGCGGTTTTTTCAAGCGTATAGGGTGCTACTGATTTTTTATACTGTTCAAAATCAATCGAATGTATTTTACCTACATTGGGGTTAGCTGCCTTTTTCTGCAGGGGATGCTCATCCCTTAAACCATAACCAATATCGGTAGTGGCTTGCTTGAAATGGGTATGTTTATTAACAAAGTCCCAATTCACGGCATCGTTTTCAATGATGTAGTTAGCAATAAAGTTGGCTATTACCAGATCTGTTTGCGGCTTAAAGATATAGCCTTTATCAGCAAGTTCAAATGAACGATGGTAATAGGTTGATAATACGTGCACTTTCACATGAGGATAACTTAAGCGTCTATCAGTGATGCGAGACCATAAAACAGGATGCATCTCAGCCATGTTCGAGCCCCACAGAACAAAGGCATCGGCATGTTCAAAATCATCGTAACAACCCATTGGCTCATCGATACCAAAGCTACGCATAAAGCCACCAACGGCTGAAGCCATACAGTGACGCGCATTAGGATCTATGTTGTTAGAGCGGAAACCCGCTTTCATCATCTTAGAAGCGGCGTAACCTTCCATTATGGTCCACTGGCCAGAACCAAACATACCCACACTGGTAGGCCCTTTCTCTTTTAAAGCCGCTTTCCACTTTTCAGCCATGATATCGAAGGCTTGATCCCAACTTACCGGCGCAAAATCACCATTTTTATCAAATTTTCCATTAGTTTGACGTAACAGCGGCTGAGTTAGTCTGTCTGAGCCGTACATGATTTTAGAAAGGAAATAGCCTTTAATACAGTTAAGCCCTTTGTTTACAGGAGATTCTGGATCGCCTTGAGTCGCAACGACTTTACCATCTTGAGTCCCAACAAGTACCGAGCAACCTGTACCACAGAAACGACAAGGTGCTTTATCCCAATGAATTTTTGACTCTTCACTCGATGCAATTAAATTCGTTGCAGTGGCTGGAAGAGTGATCCCTGCAAGCGCTGCAGCTGATGCCGCAGCATTGGCTTTGATAAAATCACGTCTAGACATTTTCATACTTGTTCCTCGCTAACACTATAGCTATTATCAGGGGCTAGGTTATTATTATTGGTATCGCTATCGGTTCCACTATCAATTTGGTGATAAACCATACTGGCACCAAGCACGCCTGGCATATTATTTATTTTTTCAATAACATCGGTAATAAAGCCTTCTTTTTGAGTCTCTAGGACTACAACAATTTTTCCGACTTCACTAACGCCATAAATTTCGGCTTCATCAAACGCTTCAATTCTTTTTTTAGTTTCATCTAAATGTTCAGGGCTAACCTGGACAATTAGGCTTGAGATATGCACCTCAGGTAACAACATGTGGGCGTTCCTTATTTATATCTGGGGGAAAAACACTGAAATGGAACTCATAAGCACTCCAACTTAGGGTTGTGACCCTTCGCAAGGCGAGTCAATAACAATGACTCAAGATTTGGTGGTAATTAACGTTATGTTTTATCAAGTTCTTTCTTACTGTCGATCATAATCCCAATGTATGCCTAAACTGTATACCCACAATTTGGTAAAGACTAAATAGCTTGATCTAGATCATCATTTTTAACAAAATAAATGATGGATCAACTAAGTTAATTACCTTTACAGATTGGCAAACAGCAAGATCATCAGCTATGACTATTCAGCATAGTCTAAACAATGAGTTACAAGCGTATAAAGATCAGGCCGAGATGTTAATGAAATACGACAAGTATAACTTAAGGGGTAGATGGGCGACACAAAAAAAGCACCGACCATCTGGCCAGTGCTTGCAATAATTAATTTTTTGAAATACCGATTGGTATGAGAAGTTAACTTTGCTTTATTTGATTCAAGATACGTTTCTCAGAGATAGGATAAGCCGTACCCAATACCTGAGCAAAACAGGAGACACGATACTCCTCTATCATCCACCTTGCCTCAAGTAGCCTCTCTGGGATAGCCACAGATCTGGGCACTTTAACTAACTGACACTCCAGCTCCTGCTGCACATTAGCAATACTATGCATATGCAAGCGGTCACGATTGGGATCGACAGGCAACTTGTCTAAGCGATTATCGACGGCTTTAAGATACCTCACCATGTCGGGTAAACGTTTCCAACCACAAGCCTCGACAAAGCCTTTGAACACGAGTTTATCCAGCTGATTCTTGATATCACTCATGGCGAAGGCTATATCCAGGCTTATCTTGCCCTTCAATCGCTTCTTCACCTTTTGATAAAGCGTCAATATCTCTTCGACTCTGAGAGCTATCTTAACCGCCGTGGGATTAAGTTCTTGTCTCACCCAATCTTTAGCCTGTTCAAAATCGGACTCACAGCGTACATCCAGTTCCTTCTCATCGAGTAACTGCTGCACAGACGCCGATAAGATATCATCCAACAAGATATGTATTTGACCGAAGGGGTTAAAATACATGGCCAGCTTAGCCTTGTTAGGTAAGGTCTTCTGCAGATGCTTTACCGGTGAAGGAATGCTGATTAACAACAAGCGCTGCAGACCCAGTTGATGGGAACGAACGGCCTCATTTTCATCATCAAATAATTTGATAGATACGCTAGATTTATCGTCCACCAATGCGGGGAACGCCTTGACCTCGAAGTTGCCTTTCTTCTGTTTAAATGCTTTTGGCAGGTCGCCGAAGGACCACTGGGTCAACTCGGTTTTTTCGATACCAGAATCGGCTACCTGGCGAATGGCTTGAGTCACCTGGCCTTGAAGGCTGGCTTTGAGCTGCTCAATATCTCGAGCTTGAGCCACTAACTTGCCATTGTCATCCTCCACCTTGAAATTCATCAACAGATGCTTAGGCAGTTGGCTAAGATCGAAGTCATCGATGCTGACACGAACGCCACTCATGCGCAGCAACTGCTTACACATTGCATCGATGAAACTCATCTCGAAGGGCTTCATCGCCTGCATACAGGCATTAGCATAATCGGGCGCCGGGACGAAATTACGCCTGAGACTCTTAGGCAGAGCGCGGATCAGGGCGATGCACTTTTCCTCTCTCAGTCCGGGGACCTGCCAGTCGAAATCGACATCTTCTATCTGATTGAGCAGGGCCACAGGAATATGTACGGCCACGCCATCATCCTCGGCGGACGGCTCGAAATGATAGCTCAAGCAGAGTTTAAGATTAGCTTGATGCCAAAAATCGGGGAAATCCAACGCCGAGATGTGATCATCTCCTCGCTGCATCAATTGCTCACGTTCGAAATCTAATAGATCTGGGGTTTTACTACGCTCAACATTCCACCAGCTAAAGAACTTAGGCGCGTTATAGATCCCCTCGGGAATTCTGGGCTCATAGAAATCCACCAACACCTGCTCATCCACTAATATGTCGCGGCGGCGTGATTTATGTTCTAAGTTCTCGACCTCTTTGAGCAAGTTACGGTTCTTGATGAAGAAGGCTTCATTAGTTCTCAGCTCACCATCGGCCAAGGCGCTGCGAATAAAAATCTCACGCGCCTCCAGTGGATTAACCGGGCCGTATTGCGTCTTGCGGCGGTTAACTATCATCAGTCCATAGAGTATTTGATTTTCAAGGGCCACCACACTGCCCTGCTTCGCCTCAAAATGTGGCTCAAGATAGTTTTTCTTGATCAAGTGTCCGGCCAAAGGCTCTATCCACTCAGGTTGAATTTTGGCGCAGCAGCGGGCAAACAGACGTGAAGTCTCGGTGAGCTCAGCCGCCATGATCCACTTCGGCCCCTTACGCGCCAGAGGCGATCCTGGAAACACGAAGAATTTACGGTTACGGGCGCCTAAATATTCATTATCTTTGTCTTTAAAACCAACATGACTCAATAGACCCGTGAGCAGAGACTTGTGCAGTAACTCATAATCGGCAGGCTCGCTGTTGAGACGCCACTTTAAATCATGCACGGCTTGTCTCATCTGGGCATAGAGATCTTGCCACTCACGCACCCTCAGGTAGGCAAGGAACTCTTTCTTACACTGCTTTCTAAACTGACTACTGGAAAGGGATTTTTGTTGCTGCTTGAGGTGATCCCACAGATTCACGAAGGAGACAAAATCTGAGTCCTTATCGCTGTGCTTCTTATGTGCCTCATCGGCCGCCTGCTTCTTATCCATGGGACGTTCCCTTGGATCTTGAATCGACAATGCAGAGGTGATCACTAAGGCTTCGTGCAGGCAACCATTAGTGTTCGCCGCGATAACCATACGGGCCAGACGCGGATCCACGGGAATATGCGCAAGTTGCTTGCCCAGTGTCGTCAGGGTTAAGCGCCCTTGTGAATTTTTTACCGCTTCTAACTCTTCCAGTAACAGGAATCCATCTCGGATATATCGAGAGTCCGGCGGCTGCAGGAAAGGAAACGCTTCTATGTCGCCAAGCCCTACTGAGAGCATCTTGAGAATAACCGAGGCTAGGTTAGTCCTTAAAATCTCAGGATCGGTAAACTCGGGTCTGTTATTGAAATCATCCTCGTCGAATAAACGGATACAAATACCCGCGGCGACACGACCACAACGTCCCTGACGCTGATTAGCGCTGGCTTGTGAGATGGGCTCGATGGGCAGACGTTGCACCTTAGTGCGGTAACTATAACGACTGATCCTGGCAGTACCAGGATCGATGACGTAACGAATGCCGGGGACCGTCAGCGATGTCTCGGCAACGTTAGTCGCCAGCACTATTCTACGGCCAATATGGCTCTTAAACACCTTAGACTGCTCGCCGTATGACAGGCGCGCATAGAGGGGCAAGATCTCGGTATCTCGGTACTGACGGCGATTGAGTTGATCCGCCACATCACGGATCTCACGCTCACCGTTCATAAAGATCAGAATGTCACCGGGCCCTTCGGCAACCAGTTCATCCACGGCTTCGAATATACCTTCGGTGAGATCCAGATCCTCTCCCGCATCACGCACTAGGGGTCGATAGCGAGTCTCAACCTCATAGGTCCGCCCCGAGACTTGAATAACGGGGGCATCGTCGAAATGTTTGGAAAATTTATCCAGATCTATGGTCGCCGAGGTGATGATCACCTTCAAATCTGGGCGTTTTTTTAATACATTCTTGAGATAGCCTAAGATAAAATCGATATTCAGGCTTCGCTCATGGGCCTCATCTATGATGATGGTGTCATATTGATCGAGAAACTTATCATGAGTCAGCTCAGCCAACAAAATACCGTCGGTCATCAACTTGATGTAAGAATCTTGATTGATGGCATCGGCAAAGCGAACTTTAAAGCCGACAACCTCACCGAGTGGACTATTGAGTTCATCGGCGATACGACTGGCAACGCTCCGCGCCGCTAGACGCCTAGGCTGGGTATGGGCTATGAGGCCACGGCAACCTAAGCCTAACTCCAGACAGATTTTTGGCAGCTGAGTCGTCTTACCCGAGCCAGTTTCACCCGCGATGATGACCACTTGATTGCCGGCAATCGCCCTGGCTATCTCATCTCGCTTCTGAGAAATAGGCAGGTTTTCGGGATAGGTGATCTCGGGACGGGCCTGACGGCGTCGCTCAACCTTGTCGAATGCTGCAACGGCCTGAGCTTCGAGCTTGTCCAGATTTACCCGCTTCTGATCCGAATCAACTTCTTTATTGAGCCTGAAGAGACGACGCCTGATCCTCGAGGCATCGGCCTGATAACACAGTTTTAGATAATTGTTAGATAGCGGATGTAGTTGCGAACTCAAGTCAGATCCCATTACTCGAAGCAAAAAAACGATCCTAGCAAGTAACGATTCTTATTGGTACGGAAAATTAACCAAAAACGTCTATTAAACCAGCAAGAGTAAGGTTTAAATGCAGGTAAAATTATTGGAATGGAAATTTGCGGCTATATTAGCTGTTGCTATAGGCCTCGCGCCGTTCACTTTCTCTTAGGTACTGTCCCGATAAATGCCATATTTATCGGGACGATATGCTAGCTTGTTTTAGATTCGCCGCTAAAACGCTTAATGTAAAATTCTGATCCAACATGAGAGATCACCAATGAAAAACACCAATAACCTGCTGATTAACAATGTCACCCTCTAGGGGAGACAGAGTCTGCATCAGACGTCATTGAAAATGGTGAGTTTACCTGCTTCACTGCCATGTCAGAGGCCATCACGGCAAATGATCAGTTCGTTAAGGTGATTGATGGTGAAGGCGGAATGGCCATCGCCCTGCGAACCTCATGTTCATCTCGATACCACTCAAACTGCGGGAGAGCCGAGTTGGAATTCCTTGTTCAAAGTAAAAGGGCACCCTGTTTGAAGGCATCGAACGTTGGTCAGAACGCAAAAAAAACTTGTCTATCCAAGATGTAAAAACACGGGCTAAGCAGACATTAAAATGGCAGATAGCCAACGGTATACAGCATGTCCGCACCCATGTGGATGTATCGGATCCGACGCTTATTGCACTCAGGGCCATGCTCGAAGTGAAAGAGGAGATGAAAGCTTGGGTCGATATTCAAATTGTCGCCTTTCCTCAGGAAGGCATACTCTCCTACCCCAACGGTAAGGCGCTTATGGAAGAAGCCGTCAAACTTGGCGCCGATGTCATTGGCGCCATCCCCCATTTCGAGTTTACCCGGGACCGGGAATATGGCGTCGAGTCTCTGCACTTCGTGTTCGAGCTAGCACACAAATATGATCGCCTCATCGATGTGCATTGTGACGAGATAGACGATGAACAATCTCGTTTCGTGGAAACCCTTGCAGCCTTAGCCCACAAGTTTGATATGGGCCACAGAGTCACCGCCAGCCATACCACAGCCATGCACTCTTATAATGGTGCCTATGCATCGCGGCTTTTCAGGCTGCTGAAGATGTCTGGTATTAATTTCATCGCCAACCCTTTGGTGAATATTCATCTTCAGGGGCGCTTCGATGACTATCCGAAACGCCGTGGGATCACTCGGGTCAAGGAGATGTTGGCTGCCGACATCAATGTCTGCTTCGGTCACGACGATATCTTCGACCCTTGGTATCCGCTGGGTACGGCCAACATGTTGCAGGTGCTGCATATGGGATTGCATGTGTGTCAAATCATGGGCTATGAGCAGATAAACCAGTCTCTGGCTTTAATCAGTCATAATTCGGCCCGCACCATGAATATCATATCTCATTACGGGCTAGAGGAAGGTAAGCCAGGAAGTTTACTTATCTTACCCGCCGACAATGGATTCGATGCGGTTAGGCGTCAGGTGCCAGTGCAATATTCAATTCGTCACGGAAGATTATTGTCACAGACTCAATTAGCGACGACAGAGATCCATTTAGCGGAAACAGAGGCCGTGACCTTTAAGCGATAAGATCTTAGCCAAAAATAGAAAGTAGAAAATTCGCCTTGGTTGAATTTTATCAAAACAAAGCCCAAAACAAAGCCAGCCATTAACTAATCAAAACAAAGCCAGCCATTAACTAATTAGCAACTTAACGATACAGAATCAAGCTTTCAACTCGCGCTAGATATAAAAGTTAAATATTCCCGATAACATCAACATAAAACCTGTGTAACTCAACAAAATAGATGGATTTTAAACAAAGTAGCGATTTGTAGGCAGAGCTTGTCACCTCAAATTATTGAGGAGGAAAAACGGGGGGAGTAGGTTAATTGAGCTGAGTTATCGGCTAGTTTCTAGATACTGACAACACTTAGAAAAGTGCCGTCGCCGCTTCTCAAGGTGTTCACAATAACTCGTCAGCTCTTGCAAGGTACCTACTGGACCATGGAATAGCTTACCGAAATCAGAGGTGATTTTTATCCAGTTATCTGCTGACATATTGAGTCTAGTTAATATCTTAGATGCACTTGAAGAAATAGCCCCACGCTTGTCATCACGGATTATCCTGCCTGTTTCATCAACAAGTTCGAGATAGTCTTTCAGAGCAAAGTTGATACCTTTCGGTTGATTGAGCCGCTCATCCCCAATAAAGGGCAGTAGCTTTGCCGGCTGTTGGCCTTTTAAAGCAGCCTTTACTCTCATTTGAAGGCTGGTGTAATCTGAGGTTTCTGGTGTTTTAGCCATTTTTGCGCGTATGGGATTGAGTTCTACATAAGCCATACAGGCCAGTACAGCCGCTTCATCGAGTAAAGCTTGGCTTTTAAATCGCCCTTCCCAGAAATGTCCTGTGCAGTTATCCTCTTTATTCGCCATCCTCGCGATTGGCTCATTGAGACAGCGCATAAACCAACTTATGTCACTTAATCGGCTACGATATAAGGCTATTGAATGTTTGAGGGCGTTGATTTCATGGCTTTCAATTATCTCACATTTTACAAATTTCCGAGTTATATCAGTCCCTTTAAACAGTTGATGCCAATGCTCTACCACCTCTATATCGGTCCAACTATTTGCTTGAAAAATGTCAATGTTAAGCACCACATGCAGATGATTCGACATCACTGCATAGGCTGCGACATCTATTGAAAATATCCCACCCAGCTTAAGCAACTGATTTTCTACCCAGTTTCGTCTATGATTATAATTTTTCCCTGTGAGCTTATCATCTCCAAAGAGGAGGGCTCTCCGAGTTACCCGACTACAGCAATGGTACCAAGACGTGTCTTCGATACTAATTTGAGTTCTTCTTGGGCGTGGCATAGTTAACCCCTACTTTTAACCAATATCTAAAGCTTAGTAGGTGGTTAAACATTATGCCATTTACTATGGCTGTCTCTATTTTTGGTCTAGTAGGTGGTTAAACATTATGCCATTTACTATGGCTGTCTCTATTTTTGGTCTCTATTTTTGTTCTCACGTCTTTGTGAAATCATTTTCAGGCGAGAAAAAACTAATATTATTCCTACCCTAGCCTTTGGCGACATACATTGCCATGTCAGCATTCTTGATTAAATCAACTAATGTACGTCCGTCAGCGGGGAACATGGCATGCCAACGGATGTTCCTATCTGGAGCACTTCACCGAGAATATCCATAGGCTCATTAATCGAACTGACAACACGGTTAGCGACATACGTAATTTCGTCTTTTCCTTTCGGATTGTTGAGGATAAATATGAACTCGTCGCCGCCCACGCGGGCCACAGTATCTGACTTGCGCACCAGTGCCAGGAGCCTTTTCGCTACCTCCTTTAACAGCTCGTCCCCGACGTTGTGGCCAAACTGGTCGTTGACGAGCTTGAATCCGTCAAGGTCGAGAAACATCAGCGCCAGATTGCACTGTTCACGATTGGAATTGATAAGTTTTTGGTTTATCCGCTCCATCAGCAAGGTACGATTTGGCAAGTCGGTCAAGGCATCGTGAAAAGCCAAGTGCTTTATGTGTTCATCTTTACGCCAAAGAGCAGTAATGTCGCTGAATACTGATACATAGCGAACAGGTTCGCCGTCCGTGGCGCGAACCATGCTAATGGTCATGCGTTCCAGGTAAAGGTCCCCGTCTTTACGACGGTTCCATATCTCGCCATTCCACCGACCCTTAGTTTTTATTTCATTCCACATGGAGGCATAAAATGCCTGGTCGTGCCGGTTAGATTGAAGAATGCGAGGGGTTTGTCCGACGGCCTCCTCAGCCACATAGCCGGTTATCTCGGTGAAGGCCGGGTTAACCGATAAGATATTCCCATTGGCATCGGTGATCAGGACACCATCGAGCGTGTTCTCAAAGACGCATGCGGCCAGTTTGAGTTTCGCCTCCGTTTCCTTGAGAACCGTCACCTCGCTGGCCTGAATCGCAAATCCTTTGACAGTACCATCGGCATCGAAATCGGGGATATAGTGCCCGATGATATGACCTACGTTTCCATTGGCTTTGTTCAGAGTCTGCTCAAAGCGTTGCGGTTCACCGGCCAGGACTCGGCGAATATAGGGCTCATTCAAGGTAAACAGGTGCTCGCCCGCCAGATCCCGGAACGTGATACCGATAATGTCCTCAGGCGACTTCCCGAACCACTCACTGTAGGCATTGTTAGCATAGCGGCAGAGTAGGTCACTATCCCAATAGCCGATCATATTGGGCATGTCATCAATGATGGATCTGATGAATTGCTCACTTTTGGTGCTGGCCTTCGATACTGATTCGGCCTGTTTGAGTGCCTTTTAAAGACGATGTACGGCTTCGACAAGGTACGAGATAAAACTGCAGGTGACGGCGAAAATGGCCATATCCAGAAGGTCAAAGCGATTCTCAATAAAAGGGTGAGTAACAAATAGCGGCCACAGAAATGTGACCGCGAGACAGGCAAGCACGGTTGCCAGCAACCCGGCGTAAAGTCCCGCATAGAGCGCAACGGCAATCACCGCAGGATAGAATATCAGCCAGACGAGTTCTGACTCAAACGTTTGTAGCAGCCATACCCACAGGCCAGCGGCCAAGCTTACAAGTACGAATGCAGCGAGAAAATGTTTGAGGTGTTGTGAGGCAATTGCTTTATTTACCCCTGGGCCTTTTTCCGTTGTGACATTCATGTTTTATCTTTGGGCATAGGCTTTCAAGCTCCGATACTTGTCTATGGCTGCCATTTGGCTAGACATAACGACTCCCACGAGGTATTAGCCTCCAAGTCCGTGGGTTAGTCCAAAATAGTTAAATTGTGCACCAGAGCCATACTGTATTGCTAAGCATACAATATTGTAACCGGAGGCTAGCATGAGAAAACATAGCATAATTTTCATAGGTATTAGATACTCATAAAGAATTTATTATAACCGAGACATCCAAGATTATTTTCTGTTCGATGGCCTATACCTACTAGAGTCAGATTGCCTGATAAATTCATTGCTGTATCAATCCACCCACTTGCTACTCCAAACAATACTCAAATATTCTGTTATGAGTAAAATTTCGACTATTTCCTTGAAAATAAGACATCAGAAGAACCAAACAGCGGTTTGGTTATGCTTGGATATAATAATTTAAAATGGCTATCTCTGGGTCTTGATTAAGCGCTATCTAGCCATCGATGACAGTTGGCTGCACCTTGCCGGCGCTTGCGGTCAAGGTGTTCACAATAGGCCGTTAACTCTTGGGTGTTACCCACGGGCACTTTAAAAATCTTGGTAAACTCTGTGGTCATTTTTATCCTGTTTTCTTGCGGGATATTAAGTCTATTTAACATCTTAGCCGACTCTTGACCCATAGAGCCTAGCTTGTCGGCTCTGACTATTCGTCCAGTATCATCAACAAGTTGCAGATAATCTTTAACACTAGATGTAAATGATTACTCCCATCTTTGCGAATCAAGAGGACGTAAGCACAAATATCAATGGCAAACACGGGTGCCAGCTCCAGTAGTCGACTTTCAACCCAATCACATCTATGCTCATAAGATTGGCCAGTGTGATGATCGACTCCGCACAAAAATACCTTTCTAACACAACGAGATACGCAGTGATAATATAGGCTTCTTGTTAAATAAAAAGTACTAAACTGACTAACGTTTTTCTTGGTGTTGGCATAACAAACCCTCCTCAACAACTCTGACTTAAGCTTAGTCAAGGGATTTTCATCTGACAATCCTGGGTGTCTTGGTTATAGGTTATCGAATTGTTTGTGACACACTACCAATGTGTAGCCGTTGGCTGTACTACTTAGAGCATTAATACCGTCGGCAGATGAAAAGGTTATGAGTCAACAAGATTAGATCACCTATCAATTCAGTAAAGCAATTGTGGATCATTGGTTCAGAGTAAATTTAAGCTTTAGGTTGAAAAACTAACCGGCGTAAAGAAATGGAGGCAGAGTAAATTTAAGCTTGAGATTGAAAAACTAACCGGCGGTTCCATGGGACCTAAGCAACGTGGAAGGCCATGGGAACCTCAATACTATGACGTCCCCTTAAGCCCTCCACCAAGCAAGCACCAGAATGCTGGGTAGCCATGTTATTTCATTTCTGGCCACCAAATACTGATGCTCAAACTCTAACTACCAAACTCTGGCAACGAGTCCTTTAAGATAATAACCTTCGGGGAATGCACTACTGATGGGATGGTCGCTGGCTTGGTGCATACGTTCAATGAACTGCACTTCACGCTTGGCATCTAGCGCCGCATCGGCAACAACCTTCTGAAACAGATCCGATTGCATTAAGCCAGAACAGGAGAACGTCAGCAGTATCCCACCGGGATTAAGCAACTGCATAGCAATCATATTAATGTCTTTATAACCGCGACATGCGCCATTAAGCTGCGATTTATTGTCGGCAAACTTAGGCGGATCTAATATGATAACATCGAAGGTCTTGCCCTCTTCTCGATACAGGCGCAATAGCTTAAATACGTCAGCTTCGAGATAATTAACATGGTCATCGTTAAAGCCGTTAATGGACATATTATCACGGGCTGTTTGCAGCGCTCGTGCCGATACATCGACATTTTCAATGCTAGCAGCCCCAGCCTTAGCGGCATACAAGCCAAAGGTTCCGGTGTAACAGAAGCAGTTAAGTACGGATTTATCTTTGACGAAACGAGCCGCCATGGTGCGGTTATCGCGCTGATCCAGGTAGAACCCCGTCTTGTGTCCATTGACAACATCGACTGCGATCTTAATGCCGTTTTCTTCGATAATCACCGGCATAGGCGGTAACTCGCCATGTAGCAGTCCCACAACCGGAACTAAGCCCTCTTTCTTTCTCGAATTGACATCGGAACGCTCATAGATAGCGCAGTCAGGGTACTGAATGACGAGTTGCTCGACGAGAGTATCACGCCACTTTTCAGCCCCAGTACTCAATAGCTGACATACGAGTACATTGGCATAGCGGTCAACCGTTATCCCAGGCAAGCCGTCAGATTCGGCGGCGATCAAACGATAACCGGTAAGGCCTTGCTCGCGGATCAACGCATCACGACCCGCTTGCGCTCTTCGTATGCGTCTAGCAAAGAAATCGGCATCGATGGCTTCTTCTTTATCGAAGGTCCATATCCTCACCTGGATCTGAGATTCTGGCGACCAGGCACCGCGTCCGAGCCAATGCCCATCGTGTGCCACCACATCAACGGTATCACCCGGTGCAGGTTTCCCGCCATTGACGTTGTGAATACCGTTGGAAAATATCCAAGGATGGCGTCGCTCTAATGAACGTTCGCGGCCAGGTTTAAGTTTAATTCTGATAGCCATGGTACTGCCTAATTTAAATTGTAAAATGATTAATAACGAGCCGCGTCGCACCAGACAAAGACTGTGCATAAGGCGCAACGAAGCTAGATCATAGCCTGTTTTGAGTCTGCAAGAAATCAAGAAATGGGGTCAGAGTAAATTTAAGCTTGAGATTGAAAAAATAACCGGCGAATCCATAAGATAAAGGAGTCGTAGCGAATTAGGTAGGTCTCATGATTTCAAATTGTTTACAGGTAAGGTTAAATAAATAAATAGCCTTCTTTTGAATAACTCAGTGTAGATGCGGCGGCGAGCTTCGATTTCAGGGTAAGGTATCATGAAGTGATACGCTTCGAACGAGAGGCTGGGTGAATATGGCAAGCCATGAGCTCATGAACGAGAAGCATGGAAGCTGAACTGGCATTTGTATATGGACATATTTTGCCGAACTGGCGGTTAAACATGGAAGTTATGATCTTCAATGACCTATTACAACAGCAAAGATCACTGGATTCCAGCTAAAAAGATCTGCCGGAATGACAAAAAGTAACGACCAAAACCAAATGAACCAAAGCAAAATTTAACCTAGCTTCATTCGAAGCTAGGCAAATAAAACCATTGCTAACGAGTCAACTCATTAATGACATCTATTAATCAAAGCTTAGACCGGTGCCAGATAACACTGCTGCATATAGATGTTGATCGCATTGAGCACATTGGTTCGATTGATGGTGCCGATGACCTTGCCATTATCGACCACTGGGTAGACCTTAGGTTTAGAGCCCAGCATCTGCTCTGCAAGCTGCAACACGCTGTGTTCAGGTGTAACACTGAGCACCTCTGCACTCATGCAATCTTTTACCCTTGCGACTAAATCACAATGATAGCTGCTCTTGAGCATCACAGACATACAATCTTGTTGAGATAAAAATCCCACTAATTTGCCTTGCTCATCAACAACGGGGGCACCTAACTTCTTCCTCTCTAACAGTGCATCAACTGCTGTCACCAATGGCATATCTGGTGTCAGTAACACAGGTTGACGATCCATATGTTCACTCACTTTAATAGAATCCATATTGTTCCCCTATTTTTGTACCCATTGGCTTTATATGCACTTTTATCAATATACCTATAGATTAGTAAGTTGAGCAAGAATTAATCATTGATAAAGACAGTATTGTGAGAATATGCATCGTTAACATTCAAATTACCACCACATCGCCTAGCCTATTACGTCAATACATTCAATAGCCTACCTCAATAAAAATTGGCGGCATCAAAAATGTGATGTGACCATTCAAAACAGCAACACTACGACAAATTGACCCACTTTCGTCATAAATGACGATCAACTTCATGTTGATAAACATAGAAGTCACCACTTTTTGTTGAAGTTAATTAAAACTTGATGCATGTCAACTTTTTTTCATTTTTTTAGGCATAGACTCATTTGTGAAAAGTGAGCAAAAATAAACCACCCTACAATAATAAAGGTTTAACATGGACACACATGCAGCCCTATATCGACAGGGACAGGCGCGTTTGGATATGCTGCGCCAACTTAACTCCCGAGACGGACAGTCATTAACTAGCAAAATGAAACAGCATGACATCTCTCGCCGTGACTTCATAAAGTGGAGCGCATCTGTAACAGCGATGCTTGCACTTCCCCTGCCATTCAGCACGCTTGTCGCACAAGCCGCGGAACTTGCCGATAGAGTACCGTTAATCTGGCTACATATGGCCGAGTGCACAGGTTGTTCTGAGTCTTTAATAAGAACCGACACCCCTAATCTGGATTCTCTGATCTTCGATCATATTTCATTGGAATACCATGAAACCTTGATGGCAGCCTCTGGCTGGCAAGCTGAAGAGAACCTAGAACACGCAATGGAGGCCTACAAAGGCCAATATCTTCTTGCGGTGGAAGGCGCTGTTCCTACGGCAAACAACGGTGCTTATCTGACCATAGGTTGTAAGGGGCACACGGGGCTTGAAATCATCAAGCATGCAGCCGAAGGCGCTGCGGCCATTATTTCAGTGGGTACCTGTGCAGCTTTCGGTGGTGTTCAAGCCGCTTCGCCTAACCCAACCGGTGCAAAAGGCGTACATGAAGTTGTCGACAAGACAGTGATTAACTTGGGTGGTTGTCCTCCAAGTGAGAAGAACATTGTCGGAACCCTGATGTATTTCATCATGTTTGGCAAACTTCCCGCACTCGACATGTTCAACCGTCCTAAATGGGCTTACGGTGCTCGTGTACACGACAACTGTGAACGTCGCGGCCGTTTCGATGCCGGTGAGTTCGTCGAAGAGTTTGGTGATCAAGGTGCTAAAGACGGTTACTGCCTCTATAAGCTGGGTTGTAAGGGTCCTTATACCTACAACAACTGTCCTACCGAAAGATTTAACCACCATACCAGTTGGCCGGTACTGGCTGGACATGGTTGCATGGGCTGCTCAGAGCCTAATTTCTGGGATGACATGGCTGACTTTGAGAAGCCACTAGGCAGACAACTCCTCCATGGGTTTGATGCAACTGCGGACACCGTAGGTGCCGTTATTCTTGGAGCAACTGCTGTGGGTATTGGCGCCCATGCCGTTACCAGCATTTTCGCCAAGCCACTGGAGGACTAATCAATGAGTAAGCGTGTCGTTATCGATCCTATTACCCGTATTGAGGGTCACTTACGTGTCGAAGTCGAAGTCGACGAAAACAATGTCATTACCAAAGCTTGGTCATCTTCTACGCTATGGCGTGGCATCGAAGTCATTCTCAAGGGCCGGAGCCCTATGGATGTCGGCCTGATCGTACAGAGAATTTGTGGTGTTTGTACCTACTCTCATTATCGCTGTGGTATTGAAGCCGTGGAAAATGCGTTAGGGACTAAAATTCCACTTAACGCTAAATTCCTGCGTTCCTTGATGCAAACATCACTGTATATGCATGACCATATCGTTCACTTCTATCACCTCCATGGTCTGGACTGGGTAGATATCATCTCTGCGCTCAGTGCCGATCCGGCAGTGGCGGCGCAAGAAGCACTTCAATATACCGATAAGCCTATTGCTGCCGGTGAAGGTGATCTACGAGCCGTACAAGAGCGCATCAAAGGTTTCGTTGCAACCGGTAAGCTTGGCCCATTCGCTAACGCGTATTGGGGTAACAGCACTTACAAGTTTACCCCTGAGCAAAACCTGATCGTCCTATCTCACTACCTCAAGGCACTGGAAGTGCAACGTGTCGCGGCTGAGATGTTGGCTATCTTCGGTGGTAAGTCTCCTCATCCACAATCTTTGGTTGTTGGTGGTGTGACTTCGGTTCGAGATATGTTGAGCCCCGCACGTCTGCAGGAGTGGAAGCAGAAACACGCCATCGTGACTGACTTCATTCATCGTGCCTATAAAGCCGATATCATTATGGCTGCGGCAGCATTTGGTAATGAGCCAAGCGTACTCGGGGGCGTAAACGTGATGAACTTCATGGCAACCAATGACTTCGTGTTAGCCGATGGTGAGTACATGTTTGATCAGGGTGTGATCATGAATGGTGATCTTGCCGGTGTGACCGACATCGACCCAGATCTCATCAAGGAAGACGTGACCCACGCTTGGTACAAAGCCGACGGCGCACAGCATCCCTATGACGGCACAACGATCCCTGACTACACGGGGTTTGTTGAACGTGACACCGTCTACGGTAAGCTGCCGACGCTCGATGGCGACGGTAAATACTCTTGGGTTAAATCACCGCGCTACGACGGTGAACCGATGGAAGTGGGACCACTTGCATGTTTGCTCGTGAGTTACGCTAAAGCAAGGTTGTGGTTGACTCGGTCAATGGCCTGCTTGAAGCCACAGGTTTACCGATAGAAGCCCTGTTCACGACCTTAGGCCGCACTGCGGCGCGTATGTTACAGACGGTGATTGTTGCCGAAGAGGGTCTGAAGACGTTCGATGCCATGCTGGTTAACATGCAATCTGATGAGTCTACCTACGTTAAACCTGTCATGGATTCGAGTCAGGAGTACCTTGGACACTCGATGATAGAAGCGCCTCGAGGCGTGCTAAGTCACTGGATACGCATCAAAGGCGGTCTGGTAGAGAACTATCAAGCCGTCGTACCGACAACCTGGAACGCAGGTCCAGTCGATGCCAACGGCAAGATGGGTCCTTATGAAGCCGCTTTGATTGGTCTGAAGTTGGAAGATCCAACTAAACCACTGGAAGTCATACGAATCATTCACTCATTTGACCCTTGTATGGCTTGTTCTGTACACGTTATGGACTTTAAGGGACAAGAGTTGGGTGAGTTCCGTATCGATGCCAACGGCCAATAATCACTAAGGGAGGGAAAGCAAAATGAATCATTCTGCGACCCATACTAGAGACTTAATCTTCAGTCCTGCGATCCGGATTTTTCACTGGCTGCGTGCGCTATCGATACTCGTTCTGGTTATCACAGGATTTTATATATCTTGGCCATTTTTAGTGGCGCCTGAAACTAACGACATTCAGGTTCAGAGCTATATCCGCTTTGCTCACTTAGTGTTTGGCTTCGCGTTAACCGCCATCACCCTAGTGCGCTTTTACCTCTTTTTCTTCGGCAAGAGCGACATAGAACGTCGATCTTTTCGCGATGTATCGAGTGTAAGTAGCTGGGTTAAAAACTTAAAATCTTACCTGTGGATGGGACACCTTAATAAAGCGGGTGTCTATGGACCATTACAGTTTACGACCTACGTGGTCATATCCCTAATGGCCCTGCTCATCTGTATCACTGGCCTGGTACTGTACGCCAATGTCTATCACCTGGGAATGGCTGGCATGATGTGGGATGGTGCAGCCTGGATCACCGCACAAATGGGGGGTCTGGCACAGATCAGAATTTGGCACCACTATATGACTTGGGTGTTTATCATCTTTGTTCTTGTCCATGTTTATATGGCCATATGGTCGGGCATCAGGTTCAAGCATAACTCTGTAGATTCCATTATCTCTGGTTATGATTACCACAATAAACACTAAGCCATGATGATAGTCACTAACAACAAGGTGCGGTTTGAATGAAGGTATTACTCCTAGGCATTGGCAATGTCCTGTACGCGGATGAAGGTATCGGTGTACATTTCGTCAATTATATCGCTGAAAATTATACGTTCAGCCACGAAAAGGACCAGTTGGATATTACAGATGGTGGCACACTCGCTCAGGCGTTAATCCCGATTATCTGTCAATATGACTACTTGATTGTGGTCGATACAGTCAACGCAAAAGATGTCCAACCCGGGCAAGTCTATTTTTTCGATTTCGATAAGGCTCCGGCAGAAATCGACTGGCAAGGCAGTGCTCACGAAGTCGAAATGCTGCAAACATTGAACATGATGGATATGGTCGGCGATCGTCCTAAAACCTATATCTTAGGTGTCACCCCAACCGTACTCGAGCCTATGACCTTAGGCTTAACCCCCTTGGTAGAAGCTGCAGTTCCCTTGATGGAAAAAACACTTTTAGCGCATCTTAATCGGCTTGATTTCAGCTGCAAACGCATCAACGAAACAGATATCAACACCTTAATCCCCGAGTCATACAAACGCGGTGTTAATTATAATGAAGAATATTAGGTTTGAATTTACCTGCTCGAGGCAGGTTCCCCTCTATGCACACTTATGTAATCAATACCTTAATCATGACCAGCTAGACATTACGGTAGGTTATCAAAAGCAGGTCTATTTTATCGAGGCTAAGGGTGAGCTAAAGCAGCTTGAATCCCTCGCTGATGCGATTGCGCAAGATTTCCTTATCTCAGTGTGGTTAACAGATTCACGCATCTCTTTGATCGATTCTCGTATGGGGAGCCATCAACTATTACCCGATGCCAAGGTAGAGCAGGAATTCTGTCAGCAATGTCTGCCAAAATTCGGTGATAATCAATCCCCACTGTTTGGCGATATCTCCTTAAAGTGCGATTGCTGCCATGGGGCAAGCCGTCTTCATAAAGCGCACTTTGGTCTCTCCTATACCGATCTTGTATCAATTGCCGAGACTCTACTAAGAGATGGCGAAGCTCAACTTCCAAACAAAGATCCCATCACCTTGAGTCTTTCGCCTTTAAGTCATACGGGCCGGGATAAGCTGCTTATCTGTAACCCCAATACACTTAACGCCCAGTTTCACCTGAAAGATCATCACATCTTAGCCCTGTCGAGTATCGAAAAACCGTTAATCACCGCCCGCCCGGTTAACGCACACCCAAAACTTGATGCGCCACTTTACGATCTCTGCTTTGCCTATAACCGTGCCATGGTCGTTCTGTGTGAAATATTAAGGCAGAAAGGGATCGATTGGGTCTATTTTCATGGCGACCACCTCAGTAAACCCATGGTTTGGATCCAATCTGCATGGAGTACAATATCCAGTGAAACCGACAATAATGACCCCCTAGTCGTTTTAGATAATGCCCCGGAGCCTCTGCACGACGAAGCGAGTTTCAACGGCATAGTCGCGAGGTGGAAAAAGGGGCTGATTAGCTGTACTCAGTCGGATACCGATGGAACTGATGACAAAAGAAGTGACGCCGGGCTCTGCGCCCTTCACGCAGGAAATCTTGAGAGTGGTCAGGGTAAAAACAGCGCTGTGATCTACTTCAGTCAGCAGCAGACTGGCCAGATTGTGACTCTAGACCGAGCTCAAAACGCTGAGTTATTCTTCTCTCTGCCAACGCTTCCTAGCATAGGCTATGACATCTACCATCACCTGGAGCAGAGCCCTCAACGTGACGTGGTTAACAAGTTTAAACAGAAATATCCCGATGATTATCTCAGACTGCTGGATCTGAAATTAGCCACGCCAACGGATAATCTGCAGAGCCTTTGGGCTATTGCGGCGGTGATCCTCGGGCTTCCAACCAAGACCTTGACTAAAGATGCACTATCCGATGCCTTAATCGGTTGCGCCATGGCTCACAGAGGGTCTAATTCGCCTCGAATCGATTACCCCCTGACTAAAGGTGAAGCCCATAGAAGCCTTAACTGGTGCAAA
Organism: Shewanella benthica KT99; assembly: GCF_000172075.1. GTDB lineage: Bacteria > Pseudomonadota > Gammaproteobacteria > Enterobacterales > Shewanellaceae > Shewanella > Shewanella benthica_A. The sequence continues at coordinate 23,977 of NZ_ABIC01000021.1, read as the reverse complement.
ACACTGGGGTCACTGATCAGTTTCCGCTTAGCCGATGATAGAGACTCATACAAATTGGCATTTGGTATGCAGGATTCTCTGGCCGACTTTCTGGCGAACTGGATTGAACATCTGGATCTCAATATTGGGATCAGTTCGGTCGTATTGGCAGGCAGTGAGTTTGCCAACGAAGTGCTGACTCAAAGGTTATCTCTACGACTGGGTAAAAATTTCCCTCTAAAAATCAATCATAAACTGGATCTCGATGGTAACAACCTCGCCGTCGGCGGGCTTTATCTTAAAAAGCGAAGACAATAGCCTATGATTGAAACCAGAGAAAACAAGCCTCTCTCTTCCTTACTGCCGGACTCGGCTGTAAGGGTCGAAATCCTTGTCACAGGTATCGTTCAGGGGGTCGGTTTCCGGCCTTTCGTCTATCGCCATGCCCGGGACGAAAACCTCAGCGGGTTCGTGCTCAACAACGGCCAGGGAGTCACCATTGAAGTTCAGGGGGAACGACGCAATATAGACCGTTTTATTGCGCATTTTGATGCCTCTCCCCCCCCGCTCGCTCGCATCGACACCCTAAGATCAACGCAAGTGCAACGGCTTCAGGATTGCCAGGATTTCATCATAGTGGCCAGCGATGACAACGTAACTGCGGTTGTAGCGATTTCCCCGGATAAGAGTTGTTGCAGCACCTGTTTGGATGAGATTAACGACCCCGTTAACCGTCATTACCGCTACCCGTTTACTAACTGCACTAATTGTGGGCCCAGATACACACTGATAAAAGCCTTACCCTATGACAGAAAACACACATCAATGGCAAGTTTTTCCATGTGTTCCAGTTGTGAGGCATCCTATCTCGATCCATTAGACAGGCGTTACCATGCTCAACCCGTCAGCTGCCCGCAGTGCGGGCCTCAGCTGTCCTTACTCTCTCGAGAGGGTGAACTCCTGGCAGAAAAAGACGCGGCATTAACAGAGACTGTCGAGCGATTGTCGAAGGGAGAGATCATTGCCATCAAAGGACTCGGCGGCTTCCACTTGGTCTGCGATGCGACTAATCATGATGCCGTCGAGCGGTTGAGGGAGCGAAAGAGACGCCCGAGTAAACCATTAGCCGTCATGGTGAGTGGCCTCGAGATGGCAAAATCTATCGTGACAGGTTCGCAATTTGAATGGGATCAGCTCTGTGCACTGGAAAGACCCATCACCATCATGAATAAGAACCGCTCCAATACGCTCAATTTAAGCCCGGCAGTCGCGCCCGGCATCGATAAATTGGGAGTTTTTTTACCCTACACGCCGCTGCATTCTCTGCTTCTCAAAGCGCTCGACACCCCCATAGTGGCTACCAGTGCTAATCGCAGTGGCGAACCGATAATTTGCGATGCTAATGAGATCATCGCTCAGCTTGCTGATGTGGTAGATTCAATTTTGGATCACAACCGCCCCATCATCAACGCCTGTGATGACAGTGTCATTCAATGCGTCGCAGATGAGGTTCAAGTGTTACGTCTGGCCCGTGGTTTCGCGCCATTGAGCATACACAATCCAGCAGGTTGTGCCTCGCATCACCTCGCGGTGGGGGCACAACAAAAAAATAGCATCGCCTTCGGGTTCGAAGGCAAGATGGTGCTAAGCCCTCATATCGGCGATCTGTTTAGTTTAGAAGCCCAAAGCTACTTCGAAGATACATTGGCCACCTTTCAACGCCTTTATCAATTTAACCCTAAAACCGTCATAACGGATAAACATCCTGACTATGCCCCCTCTAAATGGGCGCAGCTGTTTGCCTGTCAACACGAGGGGGTTAAACAGTTAACGGTACAGCATCATCATGCTCATATACTCAGTGTCATGGCCGTCAATCAGGTTAAGGATAAGGTACTCGGTTTTAGCTTCGATGGCACCGGCCTGGGTGACGATCAGTCTTTATGGGGGGGCGAGGCACTCATCGCCGATGTGAATGGTTTCGAGCGAGTCTGCCACATAAAACCCTTTATGCTCATAGGTGGAGAGCAGGCAATTAAGGATCCGAAGCGTTTGCTGCTGGCCATCCTGTTTCAGCAATATTCCCTGGATGAAATCCTCGCACTCCCCTTGGCCATCTTGACTAAAACCTCCCCCAGATTCATAGAGAACCTGCATAAGTTATGGCTCAGCAAGAGTTGCTGTATCGAAACCTCTTCCGTCGGTCGTATTTTCGATGCGGTCGCGGTGTTACTCGGTTTGATAGAGAAAACACAGTTTGAGGGCCAGGCCGGTATGTTACTCGAAGCGGCAGCAAACCGACTCGACGATTCGATAGCAACTGAAGCGTGTTGTTACACACTGCCTGTTATCGATGGCATGTGGCATCTCGATACCCTGTTCAGGCAGTTAGTATGCAGCGCAACTCGAGAGCCATTAACCGAACACAGAGTCGGTGCGATTGCGCGTGGATTTATGCATAGCCTCAGCGATGCCGTCACCACTCTTGCAAAACAACATACATATCTACCCGTGGTGTTATCTGGTGGTGTCTTTCAAAACCGCTATCTGTCTGAGCTATGTATATCAAAGCTTAAGCAGCAGGCGAGTCAACGTTTAATGCCCCAGCATGTTCCGATTAACGATGGCGGTATTGCACTCGGTCAGCTCTGGTATAGCTTGCATCAAAAATAACGCCCAAACAACAAGAATCAATAACTGACCTGATGGGAATTAAAGACAGTTTCACTTTTTCAGACAGTATTTATCATCAGGACTAAAAATGGAGTACAACAATGTGTAAAGATTGCGGCTGTTCACTGACTCGCCCCTCCCATGACGAGCACTCCCATAATCATGACCATCACACTCACGGCGATCTACATAGTAATCCCCAACTGAATGATAAGAAAACCTTAGCGGTTATCCACAAAATACTCGATAAAAATGATATTGAAGCCGCCCATAATAGAGAACATTTTGCAGCCAATGGCGTCACAGCCTTTAATTTAATGAGTAGCCCGGGCAGTGGTAAAACAAGCTTGCTTGAACATCTCCATGAATATACTGAGCTTAAATATGCCGTTATCGAAGGCGATTTGGAAACGTCGCGAGATGCAGACAGGCTAAAAGCCAAGGGGATAGACGCCTATCAGATCCAGACCGGCTCGGCTTGTCACCTCGATGCCTTTATGGTCCATGGTGCCCTGCATCATGTTGAACTGAAAGATCTCGATATCTGCTTCGTTGAAAACGTCGGAAACCTCGTCTGCCCGGCATCTTATGATGTGGGAGCTCACCTCAATGTCGTCATGATATCGGTTCCTGAAGGCGATGATAAAGTTGAGAAGTATCCGGTCATGTTCCGCCGCGCCGATCTTGTCTTGATCACCAAGTGCGACCTACTACCCCATTTTGATTTCAGTGTCGCCGAGATCCGCGCACAAGTTAACAAGCTCAATCCTAACGTTGAGGTTCTTGAGGTCTCAATTAAGGATGGCGAGTCGATGACTCAGCTTGCTCATTGGTTCAATACTCACCTAAAAGGAGCGTAACCATGTGTCTATCGATTCCTTCCCAGGTCGTTGAGCTTCACCAAGAGGAGCAAAGCGTCACCGTTGAAACCATGGGGGTGCGGAGAAAAGTCAGCTCACACCTGATGTCTGAGCCCCTAGAAATGGGTGATTATGTGTTGATCCACATCGGATTCGTCATGAATAAAATCGATAAATTCGATGCATTACAGAGCATCGAGCTTTACCAGGAAATAGTCGAAAAAATGGCGGCAGCGGAGTAATTGAATGTTAGCACTGAAATCACTTTATCAAGGATTTAGAGACCCTAAAACCATCGCTAAACTGGCTGAGATGATCGCCATAGAAGCGAGAAAATGTTCAGAGCCGATTAATATCATGGAAGTGTGCGGCGGTCACACTCACACCATCATGAAGTATGGCTTGAATCAGCTCTTACCTGAGAACATCAAATTCATTCATGGGCCCGGATGCCCTGTGTGTATTATGCCTAAAGAGCGTATCGATCATGCCACGACACTTGCCAGTCAAGCTAATGTCATTCTCGTCACATTAGGCGACATGATCAGGGTGCCGGGTTCGATGGGCAGCCTTGCCGAGTTCAGGGCGAAAGGGTGCGATATTCGTCCGATTTACGATCCCCTCGATACCCTGGCTATCGCCACCGAGAACCCGGATAAAACCGTTATCTTCTTCGCTATCGGCTTCGAAACATCTACCCCTATGACGGCGGTACTAGTCGAACAGGCAGAAAAGAGAAATATCAATAACCTGCTGTTCCACATCAACCATGTATTAGTGCCACCGGCAATCGATGCGGTCATGGCGGATCCAAGGGCGACGGTTAACGCATTTATCGGCCCGGCTCACGTTAGCGTGATAACGGGTGCTAAGGTCTACCGCCCTGTGGTTGAAAAATACCATACACCGGTCGTGATATCTGGGTTCGAACCTGTCGATGTCATGGAGTCCATCCTAAGAATTGCCAAACAAAAAGCCCAAGGCATTGCCGAGCTCGATGTGCAATATAGCCGAGCAGTGACCGAAGAGGGCAACCTTACCGCACAGGAGAAGAACAAGCATTTTTTCGACATAAGAGGTGATTTCCGCTGGCGTGGACTCGGCCCGCTGCCAAACTCCGCCCTGAAACTGAGAGCTCAATATGCCCACCGAGATGCTGAACTCATATACGCCGACAGGTTGCCGGTCAAAGAGATCGACGACCATAAGGCCTGTCAGTGTGGTGATATCCTGCGCGGACTCGCCAACCCTAAAGATTGCAGAGTGTTCGGACGAGGTTGCAGCCCTGAATCACCACTGGGCAGCTGTATGGTCAGCTCTGAAGGTGCCTGTAACGCTTATTACCGCTACAACGGAGTTTAACCATGTCGAATAAAATGAAGAGTAAATACGTGCAACTTAGTCATGGTGGCGGTGGTAAAGAGATGAATGCCCTGATCCAGGATGTTTTCTTCAGTGAATTTCATAATTCGATCTTAAACAGCGAAGAGGATGCGGCACTGCTCAACCTCTCCGGTGAGACGGCGTTTACCACAGATTCGTTTACCGTCTCCCCTATCTTCTTCGCCGGCGGCGATATCGGCAAACTGGCTATCGCAGGAACGGTTAACGATCTGGCAATGATGGGCGCAGAGCCGCAATACCTGAGTTGTAGCTTCATCATCGAGGAGGGTTTTGAGATAGCTAAACTGAAAACTATCGCCGCGAGTATGCGCCAGGAACTGGCCAAGAGTGGCACGCGCATCGTCTGCGGAGATACCAAGGTGGTGCCTAGAGGCTGCGCCGATGGTGTGTTCATTAATACTTCCGGTGTGGGACGTGTGTTGCTCAAGGGGATCTCGGTCAAGAACATTCAGCAAGGTGATGCCATCATAGTCTCACGAGACATAGGACGTCATGGCGCCGCTATCTTGATGGCCAGAGAGGCGCTTTCTCTCGAGTCTGAGCTCACCAGTGATTGCGCCAATTTATGGCCGGTGGTCGAGCAGCTAATCGCGGCAAATATCGACATCCATGCCATGCGCGATGCAACACGAGGTGGGTTAGCCGCAGTCCTCAATGAGTGGGCCCTCGCCTCGAATGTCGGCATTAAGGTTGAAGAATCAGCCATCCCTATCAGTGATGAAGTGACAGGTTTGTGTGAACTCTATGGGTTTGAGGCCCATGACCTAGCCAACGAAGGGACGTTTATCATCGCACTCCCCCAGGAGATCGCCGCGGGAGCGTTAGAGATAATGCAGCGCTACGGTCACTGCGAGAATGCCGTCATCATAGGCACTGTGACCGATGAGCACCTTGGGAAAGTCGTTATCGAAACGCCTTGGGGAAGTCATCGCTATCTCGATCTCCCTCAGGGTGAACTACTGCCAAGGATCTGTTAATCATGCATCAAATAGACACTTCTATCGTCACTGCCTTGCCAATCAAATACATGGGAGCTACCAGCCATGCATCAGATAGAGAGTTCTATCGTCACTGCCTTGCCAATCAAATACGCGGGGACTACCGCCATGCATGAGTATTCTATCGTCGGCGCCCTGATCGCACAGTGTGAACAACATGCCCTCGAAAACAAGGCTTACAGCATTGCTCGAGTGGTAATAAAGATTGGCGTCATGAGTGGTGTCGAACCAGAACTGCTCAAGACGGCATTTGAAACCTTTAAACTCGATGGCATTTGCAACAATGCCGAACTCGAGATGCAGATCCAGCCGCTGGTGATCCACTGCAGTGATTGCGACGCCTTGACTCAACTGGAAGAGAGAAATCTTATCTGTCCAGAGTGCAAGAGTTTCAACACCCGGCTTACCGAGGGTGAAGAGATGTTATTGATGCAATTGGAACTCGAGACAGAATAGTTTTATCAAAATATTGAGTCATCACAAAATAAAATTAAACCGACAATAAACAAAATGGAGTTACCTATGAAGACAGTATTATCTATGATGGCACTAGTCGCCATGCCATCAATGGCTTGGGCTCATTCTGGCCACAATGGAATAGGTTTATTCCATCATCTTCAAGACCTGCTCCCCATTGTCGCCGCAATATTCATTGTTGCAGCCTATATGTTATGGAAGAAACACCGTTAATTTCACACGCTAAAGTGACTAAGCCCCAGTGCAATCCATTGGGGCTTGAGGTGTGATCCATGGGGCTTGTGGTGTATTAATTATCTCGCCAGATCATCACTTGCGCCTCTTCACCACGCTTACGGGTCGCACGGTACATGCCTTCGGTATTAAATGGCGTAGCGATATTGCCACGTTGATCTATCGCAATGACTCCCCCCGTACCGCCTGCGGTAATAAGACGTTGATTGATGACCTCATCTGCCGCCTGGATGATTGATTTATGCTGATATTTAACTTTGGCGCAAATATCTCCCGCCACATGATAGCGAATAAAGTATTCACCATGGCCCGTCGCCGATACGGCGCACACGCCATTTTCGGCATAAGTGCCAGCCCCTATGATTGGCGAGTCGCCGATACGCCCATAACGCTTATTGGTCATGCCCCCAGTAGAAGTACCCGCGCTGATATTACCTTGCTTATCGAGGGCGACGGCACCTACAGTACCCACCTTATATTCAGTATCTAGCTCACTATGTGCAACAAGATAATCTTTGTTGTCGAGTTTGGCTTGCTCCATTTTTGCTTTTGCACGCTGCAATGACTCGTATCTATGGGGAGTATCGAATGTTTCATTTGCTACAAGTGTTACACCTTGAGTCAAGGCAAACTCCTCGGCCCCTTCACCATAGAGCATCACATGAACAGATTTATCCATGACCAGACGCGCCAAATCTATCGGGTTTTTGATATGTTTAACCCCAGCGACGGCGCCGGCATTCATGGTTTGACCGTCCATGATGGAAGCATCCATCTCATGTTGTTCATTATGAGTGTAGACGGCTCCTATACCCGCATTAAAAAATGGCGAGTTCTCCAACACATTAATGGCTGTCGTGACCGCATCCAGACTCGAGCCACCCTTGTCCAACACGGCATAACCAGCATCGACCGCTTGCGTTAACTTGTCGCGGTATGCCTGCTCTTTCTCTGGGGTGAAGTCGCTTGGCTTAATCGTCCCGGCTCCCCCATGAATCGCGATAGCAAATGGCTTATCATCAGCCCAGGCTGTTGAACTCGACACGCTTGAAATCGCCAGCATAATGGCGAGTATTTTGTTTATATTTTTCACTTTTAGGGCCTTTATTTTTTATTTGCACTCTTTGTAACCATTTTTAGTGCTAATTACAATCATAAGCTTGCTAGAAATTAATTATATAGTGACAATATACTCAGCCTTCTTTACTCACTGAATAGAGCCCGATTTTTTGCAATTATCTTCTTTCCGCTTATGGCCATTGAGCATCATTTTATTGAGCAGCCTGCTCAGCGCATTTCCTGTCATGGCAAATAGTTTTCTAATGTTAAAAATCACCGGTGCCAATGACTCCCTAAGCCGCAACATTGAAGCCCATTTAGGGACTTTACCAAGCTCAGAAGTTCAGCGACGGGCTTTTATCTTTAATGCCGAAGATAATGTGATCGCAGCATTGAATTCTCTGGGTTATTACCATGGAGAGATAGTACAAGATGTGCAAACCAGCCCTGATTCACCTTGGGTTCTATCATTAGATGTGACCCCTGGAGAGCCCACGCGCATCGAATGGATTGACTTACATTTTGACGGTGAGATCCTCGAAGACGCGTTTATCCTGCAATGGCTCGACAAGATTGCCATCAAACCTGGAGATATTCTCAATCACGGCAAGTACGAACTGATGAAATATCAGTTGATCACCCTCGCATTGGCCAGAGGCTATTTTGATGGGAATTATGTGCAGTCTTCCATCGAAGTTAACCGTGATGTCAACACTGCCAAGATCACCCTGCACTATGATTCAGGACCCAGGTACCATATGGGAGAGGTCAATTTTGCAGGCCATAGCTTACAAGATGGATTTCTAGACACCTTAATTCCATTTGAAAAAAAATCGCCCTACAGCACAGGAAGTTTATCTAGGTTAAACCGGGAGTTATTAGACACCAGTTATTTTTCTAATATCAAAGTATTGCCTCAGGTTGATAAAGCGATAGGGCTAGATGTGCCTATCAAGGTTGAGTTGAGCCCCAAGCCGAGTCACTCGATAGAGTTAGGTTTAGGTGTTGATATAGGCAATACCACAGACAGCGCCGTCGAGCCGAGAGTCAGCATAAACTGGCGAACACCACAGATAAACAGCTACGGCCATTCCCAAGAAACCAATTTAGAATGGTCCCCGGATAGACCCAAATATCTGACGACTTACACTATCCCATTGACCCATCCTCTGGATGATCAACTAAAAATCCGTTTCGGTATGCTCAGGGATAAATACGGTGTGACTCAGGTTTACCATCCCGATGATAACAAGTTCACCAATACCGGTGAACTCGAGGCGAGTAAAGGCTTAATAGCCGTGATACGCCAGCAAAGGCTCTCTAATAACTGGATATTAGGTTATTCGCTTGAAGCGATGAAAGAATTCTACACCCAGTCTGATATTGATTACTCACCTGAATTTTTGCTCTTTGGCACCAACATATCTAAGACAACCCGTGGCGACAACACCTTAGATCCCAAGTCTGGATTTTTTCAGTATTACAGCATCGAGTATGCAAACCCTAATTTAGGCTCAGCGATTCAGCTTACACGTATACAGACTAAGTATAAATGGATTGAAACCTTTTTCGATAAACATAGAATTGTGGCTCGGTTAGACCTAGGCGTTAACTTAGCCGATGATGCTGATTTAGCACTTATTCCGCCGTCATTGCGCTATTTTGCCGGTGGTGACCAGAGCATCAGGGGCTACAGCTATCAGGAGTTGGGACCTTACCTAGACTACACAAACAGTGATGGCGATGAAGCCAGAGAAGTTGTCGGTGGACGTTACCTGATGGTGGGAAGTCTCGAGTATCAGTATTACGTGACGCCAACTTGGCGTGTTGGCACCTTTATCGACGCGGGTAATGCATTCGATGTCAACCAAATAGAGCCCATAGTCTCTGTTGGCGGCGGATTACATTGGATATCGCCTATCGGACCCATCAAGCTGGATCTCGGTGTAGGCCTCAAAGAGACTGATACGGTAGACAGACCATGGCGCATCCATTTGACTATGGGGGCAGAGCTATGACCCAAGAATCAAATGACATGATCATCAATGAGCCAGTGCAGCCCAAAAAATCAATCCGTACAAAACCACAGAAAAAAACAGGGTATCAATACACGCTTTGGCGAAGTTTCAAGCTGGTTTCGCGCGCCTTAATCTATATCCCACTGGGTTTTCTGATCACATTTGCACTCTTAATTGGCACCCATATCGGTAGCCGGTTCACTGTTTTTTTGGCAGATACTCTAGTGCCCGATCTGCAGATCACCTATGTCGGCGGTGCCATCAATAACAGGCTGGAGGTCACAGATGTCCGTTGGCAGATGCCGGGAGTTGCGGTAGAGGTGGATGACTTAACCTTAGATTGGCACCCCTTGTGCCTGCTGCGCAAACAGCTTTGTGTTGATGAACTGTTAGCGTCGAGAGTCATTGTCGAAATAGATACTGATATAAAAGAGCACAAGGAACGGGATGAAATCAATGCAGAGTTCACCCTGGCTTTCGGCATCGATCTGACTAAGGCTGACTTGGCTAATGTCAGAGTCAGGGTCGATGATATGCATTTCAATGTATCGCGTCTACAAACAAGAGCGCAATGGCAGTCAACAGGTATCAGAGTGAATTATTTAACCTCTGAAGATCTGCTGGTCGACATTCCATTATCAAACGATTCAGATAAACATTCACAAATAGACATAGACCAAGATAACACTTGGGCCATGGCAGACTTACCTCAGGTCTTTATGCCTATTCCTGTATTTGCCGAACGCGTTTCCCTCACCAACAGTCATCTAAGGCTTGGGCAGAGAGACGACCTCTTCTCCCAGATTGACTTTGAAGCCAGTTATCACAGTTTCCTCATCCATATCGAGAAACTTAAGCTAGAACACACCTATGGTAAGGTCGAACTTGAGGGCGAGATATCCCTCATCGACGATTACCCGATGGATTTTATTGCAGTTATAGATGCCGGGCATGTCGATGAGATACCGGGACTAGGACAGCAGCATGCCACTTTAGCATTATCTGGAGGCTTTAATCGACTCAAGGTAGAATCGAGCGGCAATGGCCATATCGACTATTCACTGACTGGCGATATTGCACTGTCCGACCCTAAACTGGCTTATCATCTTTCTCTCACATCTAACCAAATTGGTTGGCCCTTAGACACAAATACCTATTCAGCCCAGTCCGTCGACCTTGAGAGTGAAGGTGATCTTGACCTGCAAAACCTGACGTTCTCAGCACACATTAACAGCCCTTACCACCCCATTTTGGCTGTCGATACTCAGCTGACACATAGCGGGTCTGAGGTCGAAGTCAATCATTTTAGAGCAAGAGGGAAACTCGGTGACATCGAAATTTCTGGCCATGTTAGTTACACAGACGGCATCAGCTGGGATGCGGCTATCGATGCCATAGATTTTGATATGGAGCAGCTGGCATTACCCCTTGAAAATCCGTTACCGGAAAGCTTCATCAGTGGCAGGTTTAACACCCGAGGTAAGCTTGAGAAAAAACAATGGCGAGTCGCTATCTCTCAAGCTGATTTAACCGGTGAAATTCAAGGATACCCTTTTCATCTCATTGGCGATCTCAGCTTGGATGATAAACTCCACCTCAGTGCCGACAGCTTAAAACTGAGCGCCTTACAATCCATTTTGACCATTTCAGGCACCGCCGACGAATACTGGTCAGTCAATGCCTTACTCGATATTCCCGATCTTAACCTCTGGCACCCAGATGCCTCTGGCAACATCAAGGCTAAGATGAATGTGTCGGGAGAGAGTGACCACCCTGAAGTCAGAATCTCAGCCAAGGCGTTGGATCTGCAATTTGAGCATTTCAAGCTAGAACAAGCTCAGGTTAAAGGTTTCTATCGTCCGCTGGATAATCAAGAGTTTGCCCTAAAAATCAGTACAGGAAAATTCAAATATAACACACAGAAACTAGACTCAATCACACTGAGTATTAAGGGAAACGAGCAGAATCAAAAACTGGAGCTACAGACATCGGGAGAGCATAGACTCGATACGCAAATATACTCGAAGTTCAACAGCAAAACCGAAAAGTTAGTCGCCGAGGTCAGAAGGTTAAGCCTGAGTTCTATCTTAGGTGACTGGGATCTGCAAGCGCCTTTTAATGTATCTTGGGACAACCTAAGCCAGACAGGTTTGCTCAGCACCTTTTGTTGGCTCAACATCGATGGCAAACTGTGTCTGGATGACCAAGCCGAGCTGGGCGCCAATGGTGATGCCAGTATCACATTCCAGGGAGACATAGGCGCCATATTAGCGCCGCTATTGCCCGACAACTTGATATGGCAAGCGCCGGCAAATTTATCTTCACATCTGATATGGGCCAAAGATACTAAACCTCAGGGATCCTTGAGTCTTGATTTCGAACCAGGCCATGTCAGCCTAAAGAATAACAAGCGCGATGTGGATATAGATTATAAAACACTCGCACTGCACGCATCACTAGATGAGAAGAGATTATCAACGCAATTACGCTTCGATTCACATAACATCGCTAGCTGGGAAGGACGGCTAGACATAGCGGTGACCCCAGACCGAACGCTATCGGGTTATACAAAATTACATAAGATAAACTTGAATGCCTTGGCAGAGTTTTTACCTCAACTGGAAGTTATACAGGGTAATATATCCAGTGAGTTGCAAATAACGGGCACATTAGATCACCCCGATGTTTCCGGTCAACTACTACTGGAAAATGGTGAGCTCCTAGCCACAGCGAACCCAACACTATTTGAAGATATTCAGTTTGCGGTGTCCCTATCGGGTCAACGTGCCCTACTCGATGGTACCTGGAAAATGGGACAGGGTCAGGCTAAGCTGATAGGCCATATAGACTGGAGCACAGGTGCGCTCAATGGCAATATCCAAATTAACGGTAATAACTTAGTTATCATTCAGCCTCCTCTGGCCATCATCAATGTCTCACCCGATCTTAACTTCACTTTCACTAAAGATAGTTTCAATATAAAAGGCATAATCGAGGTGCCATCAGGCCATATCAAAATAGTACAGTTACCCGCAGGAGGGGTAGAGGTTTCTAAAGATGTGGTTTTTAACGACAGTCTATCCACCGGGGAGATCAATCAAACTCCCCTGGCTCTCACATCTGACATAAAAATCAAGCTAGCAGATAAGCTAAAAATTGATGGCATGGGCCTCAGAGGTAAGCTGACAGGCGTGTTAGAGCTAAAACAACAAGCCTTTAAGCCGGCATTACTCTACGGTGATATACGCGTTGTAGACGGTAAATATAAATTCATGGGTCAAACCTTAGATATTAAAGCCGGTGAAGTCCAATTTATTGGCCCAATGGAGGTGCCCAATCTTAATATCGAGGCGGTAAGAGAGATCAAAGATGAAGATGTCTTGGCCGGAGTCAGAATAACAGGCACACCACTCAAGCCCATTGTCACCTTATTCTCTAGCCCTACCAAGGAACAAGCAGAAATACTCTCTTACATCATCAAGGGCACAGGATTTCATAGCAATGATAATGAACAGAACAGTGGTTTGATGTTGGGTGCGGCGCTAACCTTGAGTAAGCAGATCGGAGGGGGTGCAATGAATAACATCGGCGATTCGGCAACCGGATTAATTGAAAAACTTGGATTTTCAAATGTTCAACTCGATGCAAATGATGACGGCCGTATGGCTATCAGCGGTTTCATCGGCAAAGATCTGATGGTCAAATATGGTTACGGCGTCTTTAATCCTGGTTATGAGATGACTGTCAGGTATTACTTATTATCACAGCTCTATTTGGAGACAGTATCGGGCAGCATAGAGCAGTCATTAGATATCTATTATAATTTTGATATAGATTAGATTTATTTGTATTAAGGTGTTCATCCGAATAAAGACACTTGGACGTGTTCATTATCCTTGGAATCTAGGCCCAACTTACAAGTCTAGTGTCGCAGAATTAAGAGAAAAATCCCACTCAAAACGAAGAAAGTGGGATATATACAGAAAATCAGTTTCAAACTTGATACTTTTAGCTAGCTGTTTGGAAAATACTTCTAATTATTCATAGATTCATGACTACAATCTATTCACAATTTTAAGTTAAATTTAATTGCAAAAAATACTCTTTGCTAAAGAAAAATCAGCTTGTGTATCAATTTCAGTCCACTTTAGCCCAGTAATATCTAGGGTATTAAAAATAACATTTTTCTCAATCAATCGCTCATAAGCCGCTTCATAATATGCTTGATGATTGTCTGGATCATTCATCATTAACTTTAATTCAGTGAATAAAAGTTTTCCTGTTGCTTTGCTAATTTTTTCAATACCAATTGACTCACCGATGGCATCTTGAGGCGCGACTTCTTTACTGGCTTTTAGTACCTTATTCTGTTCATCAACAATCACCTTGATTTCTTCAGCATCAAGATTAATATCTTTATCAATGCAAAGGCAATTAGAATAATCGCTCACTATCAATTTACGCAGAATTTCTTGATCAAAGACAACATCGGCATCAAATTTTATAAAATCACAATCTTTAACGAAAGGTTCTGTCAGCATTAAAGAATAACCTGTGTTTGTTACCTCATATCGTTCATTAGTAACAAATTGTGCATTTAAGTCAGGAAAGTTGGACTTAACATAATTTTTTATTTGATCTTGCAAATAACCTAACACAAAAACCACGTCATTAATTCCACAAGATTGAAGATGTGAAACCATCATTTCCAAAATAGTATGGTCTCCTATTTTCAATAAACTCTTTGGACAATTATCAGTCAAAGGTCTAATCCTGGAACCGACGCCAGCGGCCAAGATGATGGCTTTAATTTTTGTTTTTTTAATTTGGTCTTTCATTTCAGCACTCAAAATTATTGATTTTCAACTAAAAGCGTTTATGACTTTTAATACTATGTATTTTTGTAAAAAAAGTTTAATCTAGATATAGAATAAATATTTAACCATTAATAGACATTATTTTACAACCGTAAAATAGCGATATTATAATGGCATAAGCGATAAGCACATAATACCAACCACCACTCAGTTTTGGTGTTCTAATCGGTGCTACATTAAGAAATGCTATTGTAACAATACTCCCATATAGCAGGTAGACAAATAGACCAGGTTCAAGTAAACCATCAAAGAGAAAAATAAAGACCAGAATGATAGCATTATTATCAATGGCCATACCTTGATAAGTTGACTCCCCATCTAAACCAAAAACATTGAAGTAACTCAAACGTAAAACACCTGCGGCAACAATAATAAAGGCACCGGGGAAAAACCACGGGCTAAAATCGCCATAACTCAATAATAATATTGCGGGGCAAATACCAAAACTAACAATATCAATTAAGGAATCGAGTTGACCGCCGAACTGGCTTTGCTCTTTGGTCCTCCCTTGCATTTTCCTGGCAATAATGCCATCACTCCAATCTAGAAAGACTGCAACAATCAAGGCAATCATTGCTGCTGGGTACAAAGATAAAAAGGCAAAATATATGGCTAATAGTGCCGAGAACAGACCCATTAACGAACAAATATTGGGTAAGTCTTTAGCAAAAGATAATATGCTTGGTCGTGGCTGTTGGTTATTCATGGTTTCTACTGGTGGCATGCTGAGTTCTCAAATAATATTTTAAATTAACAATAGCGATAAATTCAATTCTAAAAATAAGTGATGTTGAGGCTAAAACACTTTTAGCCTCTTTATCTTGATTAAAGGATTTACAGCATAGTCAGATCACTAATTATCAATTTTTTCAATTTCTCGGCATTTACGCCAAGCACGCCCAAGGGCAAGAAGAAATTGACTAAGAGCAAAGATCCATAACATAGGAATTAAGCTATCAAGTATTAAGGCTAACGATAGCATAAAAATGAATACACCCTCATTAACATAAATGATCTTGTACTGCTCGCCAATTAACCAGCGTAAGTTTGCCCGTAATCCAAAGCCAAGGCCAGCCACATCCTCTTTGTCAGTCTTAGACTCTTGTTGAGCTAGTCCTTTTAAATAGTGACTGTTTTGGCTCACTTGTGTGTAAAAAGCTACATATTTTACATATCCCCTAAAGGAGTATGACGCTACGCCGATAAAAGCCAGAACAAGGGGTAAGACTTGTTGAGATTGAACATAGGCTGCATAGCCGACAGCCCCAAACCAAAGTGCTACCTGAATTTCGTCGGTAAGTTTATCATAATAGCAACCGACCACAGAAGTCGTTTTTCGATAACGCGCCATCTGCCCGTCCATACAATCAAACACATGACTTAAGTGGATCAAAACAGCGGCAATAATAAAATTTTGATAGCCTCCAAGCACAATAAAAACAGTGGCAATAATCGCAGTAATAAAAGAAATAAGGGTAATTTTATTTGGCGTTAACCATTTAAAATCAATAACCATATAATTAAGAACAATTGCTAACGGCGAAGTGACAAATGATGACCACCATTCATCGTCTTTCGTTTTAGTTGCCCATAAACGGGAAAATTTAGACTTCATAAGACTTATGCAATAGAGAGCTGCGTCGGAGATAATTGTTCAACCAATGAGCTAACATGAGCAGCGGAAGTTAGTTGAATATCACTTTTCTCTGTCATATTAAAACTGGCTAATATATTGCTCAAAGACGATAGAAAATACTGAATATCATCATCTGACAACTCTCCAATATTACCAACTTGAAACACCTTATTCTTAAAGCAACCTTTACCTTCATAAATAATTATAGATTTTTCACGTAATTTTTGGCGGAAATTCCCAACATCTATATGTTCAGGTATGTGAACCGTGGTTAATACCGAACACATATCTTTTTCAGCAATTAAAAATTTCAAACCTAAATTAGACATGCCTTGTCTTAATCGTTTAGCTCTATTTTTTAATGTGGCATAACGATTAATAACACCTTCATCGAGAAAATTAATTAAAGCTTGCTCTAAGGCAAAAAACAGATGCACCGCAGGTGTATTGGGAGTTTGAGAGAGCGTCTTAATGAAATAATAAAACTTGTATAAATTAAGATACATAGTTTTAACTGGAAGTTCTTTTAATTTTTCAAACTCTTGTACTTTCCCCAAGATAAAGGAGAGGCCGGAATACGAACCAATAGCTTTGGAACTTGAACTTGAAAAGAAATCGATATGGCACTTTTCCATATCTATTCTTTCAGCCCCAGCAGAGCTAACCCCATCAACAATAAATAAGGCATTATGTTTCTTAGCCAAGGCCCCAATTTTTTCAATTGGATTTAACATACCTGAGCTCGTTTCATGATGAACCATAGCGATTACATCAATGTTATTACATTTAAGATAGTCCGATATTTTGTCCATATCGAACACTTCTCCCCAGGGAAAATCCAACCTGTAGGTGTTTTTATTATGGATAGTAGAAATATCGACTAAGCGTTCACCAAACTCACCGTTAGTGATAATGAGAATATTCTTATCACCCACTACGGATGAAAGCATTGATTCGTTTGCTGCTGTGCCTGAACCAGTAATAACCACAGCTCTATAATCAGCTTGTTTAAGCTCAAATATTTTGAGTAATTTAGTTTCAATACTTTGTAACAACTGGTCAAACTCAACTTCTCGATGACAAATATCTTCTTTAGCGACTGCCAATCTGACACTATTTGCCACATTAACAGGACCGGGTGTAAATAAAAGATAATTGTTCATTATTGATTTTTTCTCCACTACATTAAAATAAAGACAAGTATATAATATATCATGATTTTTATAAATTATTCGAAGGATCGCTTAAGGCAATGGATCACAGATCTCATCAACTAATTTAATGAATAGATAATTAATACAATATAGAAAACTGTTAAGCGAGGACTTTCATTGGTTTAGCTAGCCGTATCCCAATCTTTGAGAGTAAGTTATGAGAACGCAGCTTAGAAATTATGAGGATAGCTTCTCGTTGAAACAGAGGGGTATAATACCAGATATCACTTATTATAGCTATAAGTTTTTAACTTGATGCACTCAACATCACACGGCAAGATCATTATAAATTGAACTTTATGCTCAAGTAGCGATCAGATCACCAAATACTCTTTTTTGGTGATGTTAATGACTGCTACTTTTTAAAACATTTTGATTCGATTGCGGATCCCCGTATTGAGCGTTGTAAAAAACATAACTTATTAGATATTATTTTACTCGCTATAAGTGCGGTTATGTCAGGCTCTGAAGGATGGGAAGACATTGAAAACTTTGGACATCTAAAGCTTGATTGGCTTCGTCAGTATCGTCCTTTTAAAGCAGGTATTCCTCGGTATGACACTATTGCCCGTGTTATCTGCCGATTAAAAACGGATGAAATAGAGAAAGCTTTTCAAGCTTGGATTTCTTCTCTCCTAGAAGGTACTGGTTGCGATGTCATTGCCATTGACGGCAAAACTGCACTTCATACTGTGAGCGCCTGGAGTTGTCAGCATCATCACGCTCGATGCTATGGGATGTCAAAAAGAGATAGCAAAGCTAATCGTTAAGCAAAAGGCTGATTATATTCTAGCGCTTAAAGGTCATCATTCTGGTCTACAGGGTAAATTAGAAGCTTGGTGGCACAAGTGCCAGCGTGAAGGTTTTACAGCCGATAATTTTGATGAACATACGACCATAGACAGCGGTCACGGGCGAATTGAAACAAGACGTTGTCAGCAAGTGCTGGTTAGTAAAAGTTGGTTAAATAATAAATATCAGTGGGTTGGCTTAAAAAGCATTATCAAAGTGACATCAGACGGACATGAAAAAACGACAGGTAAAGAGACCACTGAAACACGTTGGTACATTAGCTCATTAGATTTAAATGCAGAGCAGGCGTTATCTTCTGTGCGAAATCACTGGCAAGTAGAAAGTATGCATTGGGTGTTAGATATGACATTCAGAGAAGATGAATCACGGATCCGTAAAGGCCGAGGTCCGCTTGCTTTTAATGTGATGAGAAAAATAGCAATGACCTTGTTCAAGCAAGACCAGACAAAACGCGCGAGTATAGTGGCTAAAAAGAAGATGGCAGGGTTGGACGACGAGTATCGCTCAACCCTGTTAGAGTCAGGGATTAAAATGCGCTAGCCGTGCACTCAACATCCTTGCTCAAATTAAAAATGATGTGGGTACTGTATACTCATTGCAAACGCAACACAGAGACCCATGGACATTCTTAAAATACAAGTAGGAGGTTAACACTGACACAGGTCCTAAGACCTGTCTACCGTCAGTTTAACGACATGAGCGATAATTCAACTAACAGAAGACCGACTATCCATTTTCCGTATTTTGACTTTGGTTATTTTTAAATTTCTGCCACACCTTACCACTATTGATACCATAACTGCGCATCAAAGCCGGTATCGCGCTGTGATTCTTCTCTGCGGCAAGTTGTCTGAGCCCTTCATAAAACTCAAACGCGAGTTCACGCGCTTTAGGGATGGTAAAATAATCTTTACCGACTCGACTATAAAGGCCCTTAAATCCATTAAGGATCAATACATAAAGTGGATTTCCAGAGTTGAACGCTAAGGTATGATGCAACTGATAATCAAAATCGACATAAGCCTGAGGATCATCATCTAAACTTGAGATCTGCTTCAATGCTTCCAGCACTTTATCGGGATTATGACGAACCGCGCCCTTGAAATAGATGGCACTGATATTAGTTCGAGCCGAGAGTAGTTGCTCTAATAGTACAGGTTCGCCGGCAGGATTAAGATCCGCAATGGTCTCAAGTACATTGAGGCCTGACGATTCCCAAATATCGTTGACTCGAGTCGGCTTACCATGTTGAATCGTCAGCCAGCCATCTCTGGCCAGTCGCTGCAGCACTTCTCTGAGTGTAGTTCGTGTAACGCCGATTAATTCAGAAAGCTCACGCTCTGCAGGCAAGATGGTACCTGGAGGGAACTTATCTTCCCAAATCGATCGGACAATGTATTTTTCAGCAAAGCTCGCCGGTCCTTTAGCCTCAATGATACCCGAATTTTTTGAAGTTAAAGGAGATTTTGGGGCAATTGTCATCAGGTTACTTTTCCCACTCTAGTTCGTGTTATGTTGAGTACTGATCATACCAGAGCGTGAAAAAATGGAAACCTTATATGAAATAATACTGGCCAAGATCAAAGTTTCCTCTCTCAAAAAGACACAAAATCCCCCTCCAGCTCACGACTTTGGGATATTTTTACCATTTAGATCTAATTTTTAAGCTATTTTTAAGCATTAGATGTAACTAAGGTATTAAATTAATGCTTTCTTTACGCTAAACTGAGGCGATTCAAATAAACTGTCGTTTTTTACTATCAATCATATATATCAATTTGAGAGGGTGCTATGCCTGTGACAATGCGTCAGGCGTTTATTGACAACTTCTTGGGGAATTCACCTAAGTGGTTCAAAATCGCGATTATATCTTTTTTAATAATAAATCCAATAATTTTCTATATTAACCCCTTTGTGGCTGGTTGGTTACTCGTTGTCGAGTTCATATTCACCTTAGCCATGGCGTTAAAATGTTATCCTCTACAGCCTGGTGGCTTATTAGCCATTCAGGCAGTCGCCATAGGCATGACCTCACCGAGCCAGGTAATGCATGAGATAGAAGCCAATTTAGAAGTGCTCTTGCTACTGATCTTCATGGTCGCCGGCATCTACTTTATGAAGCAGTTACTCCTATATGCCTTCACTAAGATGATCACTAAGGTACGCTCTAAAGTCGCCGTTTCCTTGATGTTCTGTTTAGCGTCCGCTTCCTTATCGGCCTTCCTCGATGCATTAACCGTCATCGCGGTAATCATTGCCGTTGCCATAGGTTTCTACTCCATCTACCACAAGGTAGCGTCGGGCAAATCCTTCGCAGATGATCATGATCATACCAATGAAAGCAATAACCAATTGTGTGAAGAGGAGTTAGAAAACTTCCGTGGTTTCCTACGTAATTTATTGATGCATGCCGGCGTGGGTACCGCGCTCGGTGGTGTCTGTACTATGGTTGGAGAGCCACAAAACTTAATCATAGCCGCACAAGCAAACTGGCAATTCGCCGAATTTGCCATACGTATGGCACCCGTCACTGTGCCCGTCTTTATTGCTGGCATAGCGACCTGTTACCTGGTAGAGAAATTTAAGGTCTTCAGCTACGGCGTGCAACTGCCAGAAGCGGTACATAAGATACTGTCCGATTACGATGCCTATCAAGATGAACATCGTACTAAACATGACAAGATGAAACTGATAATTCAGGCTCTCATCGGCGTCTGGTTGGTACTGGGCTTAGCCCTACACTTAGCCTCAGTGGGCTTAATAGGCCTATCTGTCATCATACTGGCAACGGCTTTCAATGGTATCACCAATGAACATGCGCTGGGTAAGGCATTCGAAGAAGCCCTGCCTTTTACCGCCCTATTGGCGGTATTCTTTGCCATCGTAGGTGTCATTATCGATCAACAGCTGTTCGCACCTGTAATTCAATGGGCACTGAGTTACGAAGGCAACACTCAGTTGGTGATTTTCTACATCGCCAACGGCTTACTCTCTATGGTTAGCGATAATGTCTTTGTCGGCACCGTCTATATTAACGAGCTCAAGACCGTTCTGCTCAGCGGACAGATAACCCGCGACCAATTCGACCTATTAGCCGTCGCCGTGAACACGGGGACTAACTTGCCATCAGTTGCGACACCGAACGGTCAGGCAGCCTTCCTATTCTTGTTGACCTCGGCAATCGCGCCACTTGTACGTCTCTCATACGGGCGCATGGTATGGATGGCTTTGCCATACACCATAGTGTTATCCATAGTGGGTGTGTTAGCCATTCAGTTCGGCGCACTCGAGTACATGACTCAGTACTTCTATGACTCAGGCATACTCATTCACCATTCGGCGAAAGAAGCTATGGGTGCAGTGACGGGCCATTAATACAAACACTGAACTTTTACCCGCTAATTCAGTCTTATAAACGCCCTACATGGGCGTTTTTCATTGGCTCATTTACCACTGTACGATATGGTTTATCCATCATTTGGCTAGGGCCTAGCCTGCAGTATAAATATTACGGAGAATATAATTTGAACTCTATGACTAGATTCGCTCAATCCCGTCTTGCCTGGGTTATTCTGGCAGGCACGGCGTTGGGGCTCGAGTTATGCGCCATCTTGTTTCAATATGTGATGAAATTAGATCCTTGTGTGATGTGCATCTACCAGAGACTCGCTATTTTTGGCATTTTGGCCGCGGGCTTAATTGGCATCGTCGGCCATAAGAATCGTTTTGCTCGGCTAATAGCTTTTTTTGGCTGGGGGGTCAGTGCCGCTTGGGGCTTAAAACTAGCACTTGAACTAGTCGATATGCAAACCAACCCATCTCCATTTGCGACTTGCTCTTTCTTACCTGAATTTCCTGCTTGGATGCCGCTCCATGAGTGGATGCCTGAAATCTTCCTTCCTACGGGTATGTGCAGTGATGTTCCTTGGGAAATGATGGGAGTCACTATGGGACAATATATGATTGGGGCTTTCGCTGCTTACCTGATGACCCTACTCCTCTTCGTTATCCCGGCTCTATCGGCCAACAAGCCAAGACAAGGATTCATCGCCGATTATAGATAATTATATCAAAACAACGCCCTATCCGGGCGTTGTTTTGTTTTCTATATCCGGTGAAATTAGTCGACTAATTCAGATCTCTCAACGGCCAGAGCACAATATAATCTTCCATATATTTAACTTTAGTCTCACAGATCACTTTATCTTGTGTCGACATGCCATGTTGATGCATCTCTGTTTTGGAGCCCGTGATGAGTGGATGCCAACTTGGTAATGACTGACCTAAATATAAACGCCGATAGGCACAGCTGTCCGGTAACCAGGTTAATTCGGCGACATTTTCCATGGTCACTTGAGTGCACGAAGGCACATAGTCGAATCGGGTTGAATAGTGACTACAATGGCTTTCATGGCTATCGAGTAACTTACACGCCACATTGGTGTAATAGAGCTCTTCGGTATCATCATCGATAATTTTATTCAAGCAACACTTACCACAGCCGTCACACAAAGACTCCCACTCTGAAGTATTCATCTGGGCTAAGGTTTTTTCTTTCCAAAATTCCATTATTCTATTCTATAAAAAAGACAACTTTCGCAGACTATTTTACACTAGTTAGTGAACTCATTGAAGCTCACGGGTCTCTGCAGGAGAGGTCTATCTTAGTAATACTTAAGGTTGAGAGTTATTTGAGAGGAGGATATTTCAATCTTTCAGATAGATAAGTCACAGAGATGGCGAAATAGTCTGAGCTATTCCACGCCAATAGTGAACGGTAGTTGTCATAAATCAGGTATTTTCGGCCCGAGGGACCGTCTGGCATGATGAGAGACACTGACATATCGTCCCGAGCCGGTAATGCACTGCCATCGAAGCGAGTGAGCCCCAGACTTGACCACTGTGAAAAGGTTTTCTTCACCGATAATGAAGCAAGTTCGGCATCAAATTCTTGGGGAACTCTCACTTGTCGGCCCCATGTCTGTTGACGATTTCAACCTGTTTTTTTGAGAAAACCTGCGGTAGAGGCCATAGCATCTAAGGTATCATTCCAGATGTCTTTGTCGCCATCCCCGTTACCATCTTGCGCATAGTCAAGGTACCTACTGGGTGTAAACTGAATCTGTCCCATGCCGCCGGTTCTCGACGCCCTCAAGTCATCGAAAGTTATTCGCTCTTGAGCAAGTATTCTCAAGGCGGCGAAGAACTCATTTTTATACATGCCTCTGCATATGAGTCAGTTTCAGTCTATTCTTATTGTATAAATCACGACTAGAAGTGAGATTGACGATGAAAACGCCTGAAGCTAGTTTTTTTGAATGGCAACGCCAGTTTGGTTCTGAAATTGATTGTTTAAACCACCTAAAGCACATCAGATGGCCTACTGGTTTTATTTGTCCTAGGTGCAGTTGTGAGCATAGTTATCAGCTCACTACTCGTGATGTCTATGAATGTAGTCAGTGTCATAAACAAACATCTGTCACCGCAGATACTGTATTCCATGGTAGCCGTATTCCCTTAGCGAAGTGGTTTTGGGCCATCTACTTTCTCGGCTCAGATAAAGGCAGCATTTCAGCATTGAGACTCAGTAAACTCATTGAGGTTAATTGGCGAACGGCACGCTTAATATTGAGCAAGTTGAGAACGGCAATGGGTCATAGAGACAGTCTATATAGGCTTTCAGGTCTCATTGAAATTGATGATGCCTTCGTTGGGGGAAAGAGAAAAGGTAAACG